>DAOTYH010000059.1:0-9507 GCA_034435015.1 Anaerolineae bacterium
CACCACCCTGCCGCCCATCGCCACTGAAGGGGTGGGGCTGGGCATTGCCATCGCGCTGGTCGTGATCAGCCAATGGTTCTTCGGCAGGGCCTTGAAGGCCGCCGCTGAGTCCTACCGCGAGACCCTGGAAGCCCGCGCCCAGCTAGCCGAACGAGCCAGAGAGCTGGAACAGGCCAACGAAGCCCTGCGCCTTGCCAAAGAACGGGCTGAACAGGCCGACCGTATCAAGTCGCAGTTTCTGGCCAGCATGAGCCACGAACTGCGCACGCCGCTCAACGCCATCCTGAACTTCACTGAGATGACGGCAATGGGTGTGCTGGGGCCGGTCAATGAGAGGCAGAGAGATGTCCTGCTGAAGTCACTGAGCAGTAGCCGGCATCTGCTGGCGCTGATTAACGACGTGCTTGACATCAACAAGATGCAGGCAGGGATGCTCAACCTGTTTGTGGAAGACAACGTGCTTGTGCAGGAAGAGATAGAGATCGCACTGGGAACGGTCGAGCCGCTGTTAAGCGGGAAGCCCGTTACGCTCATCCAAGAAATCGAGGAGGACCTGCCGCCCATTTCCGGCGACCGGCGCCGCATCCGCCAGATTCTGATCAACCTGCTGGCCAACGCCGCACGCTTCACTCAAGAGGGGAGCATCACCCTGACCGTCCGCCAGACCGATGAGGGCATCCTGATCGGCGTACGCGACACCGGGCCGGGCATCCCTGAAGACCGTCAAAAAACAATCTTCGAGCCGTTCGTCCAGACCGAAACCGGCATCCGCCATGCCGGCGGAAGCGGGCTGGGGCTGGCCATCTCTAAACATCTGGTTGAGGCACATGGGGGAAGGCTGTGGGTTGAGAGCGAGGCAGGCAAGGGGTCGGCGTTTTACGCCGTACTGCCTCGGAGGTGCGCTCACGTCAACAGGGAATGATAAGGAGGGCCGGTATGCTTGACAAGACAGCGTTCCTCTATGTGGAAGACGATCCCCTCAGCCGCGATGTAATGGAGATGCTGATGGAATACGTCGTCGGCACCAAGAACCTGGTCATGTTTGAGGACAGCACGGACTTCATGGCGCGGCTCAAACAGCTCACCCCCCGCCCCGACGTGATCCTGTTGGACATCTACGTTCAACCCGAAGACGGCTTTGCTATGCTGGAAGCCCTCCGCCGCGACCCGGACTTCCGGCATATCAAGGTGATCGCCTTGACGGCCAGCGTCATGGAAGACGAGATCGAACGTCTGCGCCGCCATGGGTTCGACGGCGTTATTGGCAAACCGCTGGACAGCACCACCTTCCCCGATCTGCTGGAACGAATCATCAAAGGGGAAGCGGTCTGGCGCGTCCTGTGAGCAGAAAGCGGCCCATATGGAACAAGACGAGATTCAGCAATGGGTAACAGCGCTCGGACATCCAGACAGCGAGGTTCGCCTTGAGGCGCGGAGACAGCTTGCCGGAGCGGGAGCCGCCGCGTTGGACCAACTGGCAGAGGCGATGAAAAGCCCGATCCCTGCCGTCAGCTATGCCGCTACCTGTCTGGTCGCAGAGATGGAACACCCCCGCCATTTCGACTTGATGGTCGAGATGCTGGCTTCGCCCAACCTGCTGGCGGCTGAAGTGGCCGCCGGCGCTCTGCGGCGCTACGGCGGGCGGGCGGTCGCTCCCCTTGCGGCGGCCCTGCCCAACTGCCAGCCGGTGGTTCAGGTCAGCATTGTCCATTCGCTGGAGATGATCGGAAGCCGGGAAGCCGTCAGGCCGCTGATGGACCTGCTGGTCTCAACAGGGTATGACACCCTGCGCTACACCATCATTCAGGCGTTGGGCACGATTGGCGATCCGTCCGCCGCTGAGCTGGTCAGGCAGTATCAGGATGATGCCAATCACCACGTGCGCGAACGCGCCCGTCGGGCGCTGGAACAATTGAGGGCTGTATCTGGCAGTCCGAATTACACTACCCCATGAGGTACACGTCAGGAGAGAGTGAGAATGTGCGGCCTGCATGCCCTTGTGATTGACGACAGCCCGTCCAACGCGGATGTGCTGGCCATGCTGCTTCAGGCTGAAGGAGCGGATTGTACCACCCTCCTTTCCTTTGAACAGGTACACCAAACCCTCGACAGCCTCAAGAGGGTAGATGTGATCTTCCTTGACCTAGAGATGCCCCCTCATGACTACCGGGATATGCTGAGTGCCCTCAGGGCCGAGCCGCGCCTGCATGGTGTCCCAATAGTTGCCTATACGGTTCATATCAGCGAGATTGATGAGGCCCGCCGGCTTGGTTTCAACGGCTTTCTCGGCAAGCCCATCCGCGCCAGCGACTTTCCAAACCATCTGCGGGACATTCTGGCAGGCAAGCCGGTCTGGGTTTACTGAGCCGGCCCTGCCCCGCGCAGAGAGAGGGCTGGCAGAGGTGCGCCTCCGCCAGCCCGGTTTCATGATCAATTGCTTCTATAAGACAAACTGCTAACGCAGATCAATGGTCTGGCCGCTCCCATCAACGACTACAGCCAGCGTGTAGTAGCGCCAGACACCGCTCTCGCGGCGGGCCTGCACATAGAGCGTGCCGCTCCCCTCAGGGCCGCGAACCGGTATCGTCAGGTCAGCTTCACCGGACAGGCCGCTGGTCTCAAGCGACCCCATGACAAACCAGCCCGCCTCGACCGGCAACCCCAGTGCCGCCCTCACAGCAGGATCGTTCTGGGCCGTGCGCAGGGCCTCCTGATACACATCGGAGGAGCGGAAGGCAGAAGTAATGCCAAACGCGACGATCCCAATGCATGCCGCCACGGCTATCAGGCCCAGCAGGGAAAACAGACATCCCCCCACTCGTAACCTGCCCCCCCCTCCTTCCCAGAAGTCTGCCCCTCGTGTTGAGCGCAACATTAAGCAGGGACTCAAGGTCCATACCAGTACCCCCCTTCATTAACAAAAGAAAGTCCGCTACGCCAACCCGCAGGATAAACGGCCCGCGCCGGTATTCGTGGTAGTAGTATATTCGAATCACCAATCGCCTGCCGGCACACCTGCCCGGATGGGGGTCACTCGACCAGCCGCACCGGCTTCAGCAGACGCCGGTCAAAGCCGGTGAGATCGTCGGAGTCCATCTGCTCCAGCAGTCGGCGGACTTGCAATGCATCCTCACGCAGGCGGGCTACATCCACCCCCTGGCAGACATCCGGCAGGATGTTCAGCCAGCGGGCGGCACGCATCAGCATTTTGAGCGCGCCCCGCCGGTTGTTGCGCGTGATCTGATAATAGGCAATGCCCACCTGAAGGACGGCGCGGTACAAGTCGCGTACCGGCCCGCGCTCTTCCCGCCACTGGATTTCAAGCAGATCGTGCTGTTTGTAGTATTCGCCGGCGTTAAACAGCCGGATCGCCTCGCGGGCGCGGGGCGGCAGTGGATCACGGCACTGGCCGGCCAGCGAGCCGTCCGGCAGGGGGGTACTTGCATCAGGCAGGTTGTTCATGATAGGATTGTATCGGTCAGGGCTAGGAGCATTCAACGGCTGGGGATACAGTTCCTTTTTCCTATTTAAACCGGCTTCATCCTATTCTAGACTGATACAGTACAGTTGTGCCGCCTTTCTATAGAGGGCAGGGGGTAAAACAATGGACGCGCCGGGATATGTATTGGTAGTGGATGACCAGCCGGATGTGCGGCGGCTGGTGCTGGATATTGTGGAAGTCGTCGGCTTGACCGGGCGGGAAGCCGCCAACGGCGAACAGGCCCTTCAGCTTGTCCGGCAGGAACAGCCGGCAGTGATCGTGCTGGATATCATGATGCCGGTGATGAACGGCCTTGCGACAATTGCCCGTTTGCAGGCCGACCCCAACCATCGCAAGATACCTATCATCTTGCTGTCGGCGCTGGATGACAGCTCGCACCAGATGGCAAGACTGCCCAGCGTGATCGGAGTCCTGCATAAGGGACGCCTGCCGGTAGACGATCTGATGAGCCTGCTGAAACAGGCCACCGGCACCAAGTATAAGCAGTAGCCCCGCCGCCGGCACGGCAGGAATCGCTCAGGACCCATGACACACGAGGCAGGGGGCGCCCCCTGCCTCTTTGCTTCGTCTTGACCGGCTCTTACGGTGTGCTACAATCCACCTATCCCCGCCAGATCACAACATTGAGGAGAGGCGCACCATGACACAGATCATCCAGATTCAAGACATTGCCCGTTATGAGGGCCAGCAGGTGACGGTTCGCGGCTGGCTGTACAACAAGACCGACAAAGG
Organism: Anaerolineae bacterium; assembly: GCA_034435015.1. Taxonomy (GTDB): domain Bacteria; phylum Chloroflexota; class Anaerolineae; order Aggregatilineales; family UBA3940; genus DAOTYH01. Next base: position 4,235 of record DAOTYH010000059.1, read on the forward strand.
CAAACTCCAATTTCTGCTGGTGCGCGATGGAACAGGCATTGCCCAGTGCGTCGTGTTCAAGAAGGAAGTCAGCGAGGCCGAGTTCGAAGCGGCACTGGCGCTGACGCAGGAGTCCTCGCTGGTGATCACCGGCACGGTACGGGCGGACCCGCGTGCGCCGGGCATACCGGGCGGCTTTGAGATCGGCGTCAGCGGGCTGGAGGTGATTCAGGTGGCCGCCCCCTACCCCATCACCCCAAAGGAACACGGCATCGAGTTCCTGATGGATCACCGCCATCTGTGGCTCCGCTCGTCGCGCCAGTGGGCTATTCTGCGCGTCCGCGCCACTGTGATCAAGGCCATCCGCAACTGGCTGGACGATCACGGCTACCTGTGCCTTGATACCCCCATCATCACGCCCACCGCCGGCGAGAACACCACCGCGCTGTTTGAGGTCAACTACTTCGACGAGCCGGGCTACCTCGCCCAGACCGGCCAGCTCTACAACGAGGCCAACATCATGGCCTTCGGCAAGGTGTACTGCTTCGGCCCGACCTTCCGGGCTGAGAAATCCAAGACACGCCGCCACCTGACCGAGTTCTGGATGGTCGAGCCGGAGATGGCTTTCTTCACGCTGGAGGACTTGATGGAGATGGAAGAACAGTTCATCTCCTACATCGTCCAGACCGTGCTGAAGGAACGCGCCAACGAACTCAAACTGCTGGAGCGCGACACCAGCGCCCTAGAGCGGGTCGTGCCGCCCTTCCCGCGCATCTCATACGATGAGGCGATTGAGATGCTGGGCAAACTGCGCGAGCAAACCACCGACCCCGAACTCAAGGAACTGCTCAAGATTGAATGGGGCAACGACTTCGGCTCACCCCACGAGACCGAGCTGACCAAGCAGTTTGACAAGCCGGTCTTTGTCTATCACTACCCGACAGCAGTCAAGGCCTTCTATATGGAGCCGGTTCCGGGCCGCCCGGAGGTATGCCTGTCGGTAGATTTGCTGGCTCCGGAGGGCTACGGCGAGATCACCGGCGGCAGTCAGCGCATCGCCGACCTCGACCTGATGATGCAGCGCGTGCAGGATTTCGGGATCAATCCGGCGGCCTACGAATGGTATCTTGACCTGCGGCGGTACGGCAGTGTGCCGCACTCCGGGTTCGGGCTGGGCGTCGAGCGCACGGTGGCGTGGATCACCGGCACCGAGCATATCCGCGAATGTGTCCCCTTCCCCCGCACCCTCAGGCGAATGTACCCCTAACGGAGGGCCAGGGCCGGCTGTCGCACCGCACTTAAGCAGGGGGGCGCACGACGTGCGCCCCTCGTTGTGATGGCAGTCTGCGGCCTCGACGGACTCCTCCCTCATGTCCGAACGGGCTTGAATTCGGCCTCCCTGCTCAATATAATCAAACCTGATTAGTCAATTTTGACTATCCACAAACAAGGCAAAGGAGAATACCCCATATGCTACAGGTTTTGTTCTATGCCCACTCATGGCTGCGCTGGCTGATCTTATTGGCGGCGGCCATTGCCATCGCCAAATATCTCATTGGGCTGGCGGGCAAACGCGAGTTCGACAAGATGAGCGGCGGTCTTACCTCTGCTTTCAGCGGCCTGATGGACTTGCAGGTTGTGCTGGGGCTGATCTACTTCCTGTGGAGCGGCTTCGCGGGCGCAGGCTTCCCCAGGCAACGCATTGAACATCTAGCCGTCATGATTATTGCGGCAGTGGTAGCTCACCTTCCAGCTATCTGGAAGAGCAAGTCCGCCGCAGTCCGCTACCGCAACACCCTGCTCGCTGTCCTTGTCTCGCTGTTGCTGGTGGTGGTTGGTGTCTTCACGTTGAGCGGCGACCGCTGGGTATTCCGTCTATAGCGGGGGAAGCATGGACAACACTCCAACCGTATCATCTGCCGAAGACAAGCTCGACTTCAAAAAAATCCTGCCTGTCTTCGTGATCGTCCTGATCGATCTGCTGGGCCTGACGATCATCATCCCGCTGATGCCGCTGTATGCGGTATCGTTCGGGGCCGGCGAGTTCACTATCGGCCTGCTGGGGGCCGCCTATCCGGTCATGCAGTTCATTGGGGCGCCGCTGTTGGGGCGGCTCTCTGATCGGTTCGGGCGCAAGCCGGTGCTGATCCTCAGCCAGTTGGGGACTTTTACAGGCTTCATCATTCTGGGGCTGGCCGGATCATTGCCCCTCCTGTTCATCGCCCGCATCATAGACGGCCTGTCAGGCGCGAACATCTCAACCGCGCAGGCAGTCATCACCGACAACACCAACGAGAAGACACGCACGCAGGGGCTGGGCCTGATCGGCGCGGCCTTCGGGCTGGGTTTCATCATCGGGCCGATCATTGCCTTTGTCTCGCTGGCGCTGGGCGGGAATAACTATCATGTTCCGGCTTTCGTGGCGGCAGGCTTCTCAGCGCTCTCCATCCTGCTGACATGGTTTTGGCTCCCTGAGTCTCTGCCCGCCGAAAAACGGGCTGAGCTGGCGGCCCGCCGGCAGGGCCAGGCGGCTGGGGCCTTGTCCATCAGGGGTATGATCAACGCCCTGGGACGTCCCGGCATCGGCATCCTGCTGGTCCTCATGGCCGCCCAGCAGATCGCATTTGGCGGCTTTGAGCAGTTTCTGTCGCTGTTTACTCTGAATCGGCTGGGCATGAACGCCAGAGACAACTCCGGCTTGTTTGTGTTTGTGGGGATCATTGTGGTCGCGGTACAGGGATACTTTGTCGGCAGATGGAGCCGCCGGCTGGGCGAGCGCCGCCTGATCTATCTGGGGCTGGCCGCGCTGGCCGCCAGCCTGATCCTGACCTCGCTCACTCCCCGCCAACCGGTGGCGTGGTATTCACAAAGCAGGCTGGCTCAGGAGCTGAGCGGAGGCGGTATGCGCGCCCACGAAAACCCGACCACCCAGAGCATCGCCATCCCCCTCCCGCCTGACACACACACCGGCTGGCTGGGTCTGGCCTGGCTGGTAGTGGCGGTCATCCCGGCTGGAATCGGAGGGGGCATCCTGCAACCGGCCATCAACAGCCTGTTGACCAAGCGCTCAGAACCAGACGAGGTAGGCGGAATACTGGGTCTCAGTGCTTCGTTCCTGAGCGGGGCAAACGCTGTCGCCCCGCTGATCATGGGGGGATTGTTCCAGGTATTTGGCTCTACTGCGCCGTTTCTGGCAGGAGGCATCCTGCTGGCGGTGCTGTTTGTGCTGTCACTCCAGTTCATCAAGCCGGGCCGTGAGGAAGTGCTCTCAGCGGGGCTGGCACGCGGCTGATCGCCGAGACAGAGACATACGCCGCCTATCCTCTAAGGCGGCGTATGTCTCTGCTCTCTCTAAGAACACAAAAGCGCCTCCCTTTCGAGAAGCGCTCCTGTGGGGTGGCGGGCAGGTGACCGCCCGGTTACGGGAGGCCGCGGCAGTTCGTTCCCCTCACTCACAATAAGATAATAGGCCGCGTGAACCTCATCCGTCCCAACCAACCTTACCACTAAGACTCGGCCAAGCTCTACCAGTAAAGACCAGGCTACCAATAAACCCTGCGCCACCACATTTTCAGCATACCATGCCTTCACAGCCCTTACCTGTCGCACGGCTTACAGATGACTCACAGGCCGCTGACATAAATCTGATAACTGTCTGACAAAATCCTGACAACAAAACAAGATGACCGACAGCGCCCATTAGTTTCGAGAACTACCATTCTCATAAGCTATTCTGCCTTCTCCAACCGGCGGGGCACACGGGTGGACATCATCTTCCCCCTCCCTCTGTTGCTCTGCGGACGGATCGGCTATAGTAATAGGGTATGTACAGGGGCAGTCATCCGGCGCCCCTGCCAACCTTTAACCAATCGAGGTTCAGACGATGACTTATCAACGCTTTCCGGCGCTGTCAGGCGGGCTTCTGCTGGTTCTGATTCTCATGGCGGGCTGTGACGGCACATTGGATGCCAACGTGGCGACTCTCAACGCCGCCGCCACACAGGTTGCATCCGGCAATCTGGCGCAGACACTCATCCCCGCCGTGACACCCTCGCCTACCGAAGTGCCCAACCTGTACGATCTAACCGGCGACCCCAGCGAGGTACTGGCCCATGCGTGGGGGCTGGTGTACGCCCTGCCGAGCGGCTCACCGTTTACCGTGACAGCCACCGAGCGGCAAGTGGCCGACTACATCATCCAGACCATTCAGCTTGGGGGCTTTGATCAGATTGTGCTGGCGGGGAACGCCACGCTGGCATCAGGCCAAATCAGGCTGGATGTCGGGCTGAAGGATACTACCGGTGCGTTCGGGCAGGGGACCGTCACCTTCCAGCCGACGCTGGATGCGGCAGGCCGTGTCCGCCTGAACCCGCAGGGCAGTCAGTTTGGCTCACTGCAAATCCCGGATGACCTCCTGCCGGCCTTTGGCGACGCGGTCCACAAGGCGCTGACCGGCGCCCGCAACGACAGCCAGAGCCGTGTGAACCTCTCGGTGCTGTCACTTGAGAACGGCATATTGCAGGTTTCGGGCACGGTGCGCTGAAGCATGGACCCTTACCTCAACCGCGGGAAGGACAGCCAGCGCGCCCTGCAGGTGACGATGATCCAATCCACCGCCAACCTGCTGGTGTTCCTAATGATGTTCATAGCAGGGGCGGCGTCGGGGCTGTGGGATACCCTCTTCCCGGCAGGGAGGCCGGCCAGCATCCGCTACGGGGCGGTGATCTGCTTGATCGTCAGCTTCCTGCTGGTTCTGCTGTATCGGGGGCTGGCCTGCCAGATCGCGCTGAGGCACTATACCGACGGGCTGGTCTATATCAAGGCGGGGCGTTTTGGGGACGCCATCGAGGCGCTGGAACGCCATCTGGCCTATCTGGATGCCCATCCGGTACTGGAACGATGGCGCACTCCCCTCCTGCTGGACTACGGCGCATACGGCCTGCGGGAGATGACACTGCTTAATCTCGCCTTGGCCTACTGTCAGATCGGACAGCCCAACCGGGCTATTGAGCTGTACGGCGAGTGTCTGGCTCTGAACCCGGCCAACGAGACAGCCCTCTCAGCGCGGGAGGCGATCCAGCCCATCACAGACGCAGGATAGAGAGGGCAGGCTGTCCGGCACACCAGTCAGGCATGAGGGAGGGTGAGACCTTGCCGGCACTCAACAGGACAATCAGCCGGACACTGGCGCTGGCGGTGAGCTGGGGGTTGGCTGTTTTGCTGGCGGGATGCGGCTCAGGAGGGCGGGGCCTCCAGCGCTTCCCGACCGCTGTGCCTACATGGCCTGTGACCCC
>DAOTYH010000060.1:0-33709 GCA_034435015.1 Anaerolineae bacterium
TTATGCTGATTTACGGCTGGGAACACCCCTAAGCCGGCATCAGAGCTGTTTGGCCTCGCGGCGCCTGACGCGTTGCCAGACGGCAGACTGGCGGCCAGTCAAGTAGCGGTACAGGCCGATGACAGCCGCCAGGTTGCTGTTCACGAGGAAAGTGGGCAGGTACAATAACTTGCCGGCTGTAGTCCCCCGGCTGATAAATCTGCCTATCCAAGCCAGAGCATAAAAGGCCGCTTGCAGGCCAAGCGTGATCCACCCTGCGGGCGGGGCGAGGAAGATCAGCTTGCCCCACAGATGGCCAGCCTGTGCCGGAAAAACAACAGCTAGAATATTGGCTATTAACGCTCCGGCCATAGCCAGCGGCACCATTGGGCGCAGAAACTTGTGAGATACGATCTGCCAAATGACCAGCGGGCGGCGCCAAGTCAGCCATTCAAGCGCCCGCATGATCGCCTGATAGCGCCCGGCTATGATCCGTGAACGTCGGGTGATCTCATCCTGCGCAGAGAGCGAAGGCGGCTCATTGGAGATTGCGGTAGGCACATACACTACACGATACCCTTGCCGGATCACCTGCATGGCCATGTAGAAGTCGTCGTTAATGATGCTGTCGGGAGGGGGAATAAAAAGGTCACGCCGTAGTGCCAGTATTTCTCCTGCAACGCCGGTACAGCAGCCCAGCCGTGTTTCCTGCTTCTTGATGAAGGACTCGTATTTCCAGTAGATTCCTTCTGACTCCCCCAGTGTCTCGTTACTGCGAATGATTACTTTAGCCCCGCTGGACGCGCCTACAGTGGGATCAGCGAATGGCTTGACCAGCTCGCTCAGGGCATCAGGGTCATACAGATTGTTGGCGTCAGAAAAGACGACGATTTCTCCCCGTGCCAGCGGCATGGCCCGGTTGATCGCCGCCATCTTGCCGCGCCGCTCCGGGCTGTAGCTCAGTTCGACCCCCTGCTGGCTGAAAGAGCGCACTATGTCAGCCGTGCTGTCTGTGGAGCCGTCAGCGGCGACCAGGATTTGCAACTGCTCGCGGGGGTAATTCAGGCTCAGGCTGTTTTCAATCTTCTCTTGAATAACAGCCTGCTCGTTGTAAGCGGCGATCAACAAGGTAACAGGCGGGAACGATTGAGGGTAGGATTCAGGCTTGGGGCGCAGGCGGGCCAGCACGGCCAGGATGAGCGGATAGCCAGCGTAGGTATAGAGTATACCGATGACAAATAGCCAGAAAAGCACCCCAAACATGAAATGATCCCCATAATAGGTGAGGCACGGCGGGAGCCATGCATGAATAAATGCCCTCAGGTTGTCTGATAGTAACACATACAGTTGCCCCAGTCCAACCTGAAAAAGAGGGCTAAAAAGAGAGGCAGTGGCCGTTAACCCCTGCCCCTCTCGCGTGATTGTATTCAGCGGCCTGCTGTCAGCCCCTCTTGCCCCGCGTGATAGCTCCCTTGACTTCGGCAATCAGCCGCGTGACGGGTATATCCCGCGGGCAGGCCAGTGAACAGTTAAAGATTGTACGGCAACGCCATACACCATTCTCTTCACTCAGGATGGCCAGCCGCTCTTCGGTTGCCTGATCGCGGCTGTCGAAGATAAAACGATGCGCTTGTACAATGGCGGCTGGGCCTACATACGTCCCGTTGGCCCAGAACGAGGGACAGGAGGTCGTACAGGCCGCACACAGAATGCATTTAGTTCCCTCGTCGTAACGCTCCCGATCCTGCGGGCTTTGCAGTCGTTCACGTTCTGGAGGTATGTCGTCGTTGACAAAGTAAGGCATCACCGAACGGTAATGCTCAAAGAATGGCTCCATGTCCACAATCAGGTCTTTGAGCACCTTCAGCCCCAGAATAGGCTCGACCTGAATCGTGCCGCTCTCCCCCTTGATCAGTTGTTTGACTAGTGCCTTGCAGGCCAGTTGGTTTGAGCCGTTGATACGCATAGCATCGGAGCCGCAGATACCATGTGCGCACGAGCGGCGTAATCCCAGCGAGCCGTCTATCTCCCACTTGACGCGGTGGAGCAGGTCAAGCACGCGGTCAGTCCGATCCACGTTGTCCAGTGTGTACTCAGCCCAGTATGGCTTAGAGTCTACTTCGGGGTTGTAGCGCCGAATGCGTAGTTTGACTTGCATCAGTACACACGCTCCTTTGGCTGGTATTGCTTGATCACAACAGGTTTGTAGGAGAGTTTAACCTCGCCCTGATCAGTGCGCCGGGCTAACGTATGCACCAGCCACTTCTCATCATCGCGCTTGGGGAAGTCCTCTCGCGTGTGGGCGCCGCGGCTCTCCTGACGAGCCAGCGCTGATACCGCTGTGACTTCCGCTAGATCGAGCATGTTGCCCAATTCCCATGCCTCCAGCAGGTCGGAGTTGAAAGCACGCCCTCGATCATCCAGACAGAGATCCGTCTGATAACGTTCCTTCAAAGAGCGCAGGCTTTCAATAGAACTCTGGATGCACCCAGCATCCCTGAAGACTCCCACGCATTCTGACATGGTTTGTTGCATTTCTTCGCGCAATTTTGATACACGGCTCTTGCCATCTGAGCGGCGCAGGCGTTCCAGGGCAGCCTCGATCTCGTCTGTCGGGTTGGGGGGTAAGGGTTCAAAATCGGCGTGCTGGCAATACTCAGCCATGGCCATCCCGCCCCGCCTTCCGAACACCACCAGATCAACCAGCGAATTAGTCCCAAGCCGGTTAGCCCCATGGACCGACACACAGGCACATTCCCCTGCCGCGTACAAGCCGGGCAGTACCGTATTACGCTCGTCAATGACTACTTCAGCGTTGACGTTGGTCGGGATGCCTCCCATTGCATAGTGGGCGGTCGGCTGGATGGGCATAGGCTCTTCAACCGGGTCAATGCCCAGATAAGTTCGGCAGAAGTCCAGTATGTCCGGTAGTTTACTCTCGATGTAATGGCGGTCCACGCGCCGATCTTCGCCGGCCTCAGCTAGATACTTGTTGACCGTCTTAGGGGTCACGTCCAGATGAACGTAGTTCTTGCCGCCAATGCCGCGCCCCTCGCGGATTTCCATGTAGATAGCCCGCGAGATCACATCGCGGCTGGCCAAGTCCTTGATGCGCGGGGCATAGCGTTCCATAAACCGCTCGCCCTTGTCGTTCAGCAGGATGCCTCCCTCGCCCCGCACGCCTTCCGTAATCAGGATGCCCAGCCGATAGATGCCTGTCGGGTGGAACTGGTAGAACTCCATATCCTGCATGGGGATACCGCGCCGCAGGAGAACGGCATTTCCGTCCCCCGTCAGGGTGTGAGCGTTGCTGGTGATCTGCCACAGCTTGCCCCATCCGCCCGTTGCAAACAGAATAGCCTTAGCCTGGAAGACATGGAGTTCCCCACTCCCTAATTCAAGGGCAATCACGCCGGCAGGCCGCCCGTTATTCATGATCAGGTCAACGACATGGAACTCATCGAAGAAGGTGACTTTGTTTTTAATACACTGCTGGTAGAGCGTTTGCAAGATCATGTGGCCGGTGCGGTCAGCCGCGTGGCAGGCACGCCGGACCGGCTTCTCGCCGTAGTTGCTGGTGTGTCCTCCAAAGCGGCGTTGGGCGATACGGCCGTCTTCGGTGCGGTCAAACGGCAGTCCCATGTGCTCCAGCTCCAGCACCATATCTACGGCTTCACGGCATAGCACTTCAACGGCGTCCTGATCGGCAAGATAATCTGATCCCTTGACGGTGTCAAAGGCGTGCCATTCCCAGTGATCTTCTTCGTGGTTTCCTAGCGCCGCCCCGATGCCTCCCTGAGCGGCTCCGGTATGTGACCGGGTGGGGTAGAGTTTGCTGATGACGGCGGTTTTGACCCGGCGTGAGGCATATAAGGCGGCCATCAACCCCGCCCCGCCGGCTCCTACGATGACAGCCTCGTACTGGTGGATTCGCATATGCCTACCCCCGCCCTTACTGCTCAGCGGCACGGATAACACTGGGGTCGGGCTGGAACGGTGCTCCTATCAGCGCAATAGAGCCGAGAGCCAAAACTACGGTGAGGAGGATAACCGCCGCAACCTTGACCAGCCGATTCAGCCCTGTGTGATGCAGGTAGTCATTGATGATGTGGCGCAGGCCGTTGAACGCGTGCAGGCCGACAAACCATAACAACAGCGCGTCGTAAATGCGCCAGCCCAGCATAGCCCAGCGCTTTTCGATCACCCAGTGATAATCAATGGAATAGACGCTGTTGATCAGGTGCATAAACCCCAGGTGGATGAAGGCAAGGGGGATGATCAGCACACCTGACCAGCGCATGAACTGCCATGCTAGAGTCTCAAAGCGGTTGATGCCGCGTGGTAGAGATCGAGTTGCCATGACGCGCTCCTCTATCTTAGTAACAGATTTTCCAGCGCATGCCTGCCCATGATGATAAAAGCGGGTGCATACAGCAATGCGGTAAGGCCAAAGGTCGCCAGGGTAAGTTGCCGCTGGTAAGCCCACAATTGGGGCCTCCAGTCCATGATGGCGATCCGTAGCCCGTTGAGGCCGTGATAGATCACGGCCAGCACCAGCAACAGCTCGCCGATCTGGAATGGCAGTGAGCGGTACAGCGCGATAGCATGTGCATACCCCTGCGGCCAGAAGTAGACCCACGACGTGTCAATCACATGCAGGATGAAGAAGAGCAGTGTGCCCAGCCCGGCCACCCGGTGACCGATCCATGCCAATTGCCCTTCCTTTCCTCTGTAACGAGCGGCCTCGCGGACAGTGGTGACCAATGTTGCCATAAACAAGTTCCCTTTCAGACTCTCCAATCTGACGAACGTAAAACCTGCTGGTCAAGGCGGCCAGAGCGCCTGCTGACGGTCTCATCTTATGCCGGCATTGAATGAGAGACAACGCCCCAGCCCTTTGCCCCGATCATCCCTGCTTCGGCGCTTTCAACATAGCCCGCAAGACAGTATGGAGAATGCCGCCGTTGCGGTAATAGGTGATCTCTACCGGTGTATCGAGGCGTGCAGTCGCCGTGAAGACTTTCTCACTTCCCTCTGCGTTCCGAGTACGTATGACCACATCCTGCTTGGGGTGCGGATCAGTAAGCCCCTCTAGGCTGTAGACCTCTGTGCCTGTCAGGCCGAGTGTCTGGGCGTTCTCACCCGGTTTAAACTGAATGGGTAGTACTCCCATGCCGATCAGATTACTGCGGTGTATGCGCTCAAAACTTTCTGCCAGCACAGCCCGCACGCCAAGCAGGGCAGTCCCCTTGGCGGCCCAGTCACGTGAACTGCCGGTGCCGTATTCTTTGCCTGCGATCACGATCAAGGGGACGCCCTCAGCGCGGTAGCGCATGGCGGCATCATAAATGCTCATCTGCTCGCCCTCTGGCAGATGAATGGTCACGCCGCCCTCAACCCCCGGCACAAGCTTGTTCTTGAGGCGGATGTTGGCAAATGTCCCGCGCATCATGACTTCGTGGTTGCCGCGCCGCGAACCGTAGGAGTTGAAATCGGCAGGCTGCACACCGCGCTCAAGCAGATAGCGGCCCGCCGGGCTGTTGGGAGCAATAGAGCCGGCAGGCGAAATATGGTCGGTGGTCACCGAGTCGCCCAGCAAAGCCAGTACCCGTGCCCCTGTGATGTCGGATGGCGGCAGTGGATCGGGAGAAAGGGATACAAAAAATGGCGGCTCCTGTATGTAGGTAGACTCCGGATTCCACTGATAGAGATCACCTTCTGGGACATCAAGCTGATTCCAGTCCGGGTTGCCGTCAAACACATTGCTGTATTCGGCCCGGTATAAGTCAGGCCTGAGCACTGTCTCGATGGCTTCACGGACCTCATCCTGAGAGGGCCAGATGTCCCGCAGATAGACAGGGTCACCCGCCGGCGTGCGGCCAATTGGATCGTTGTACAGATCAATATCTACCGTTCCTGCTAGGGCATAAGCGATCACAAGAGGAGGAGAGGCCAGGTAGTTAGCCCGTGTCAGCGGATGAATGCGCCCTTCAAAGTTGCGGTTTCCGCTCAAGACAGCGGCGGCCACTAGGTCATTCTCCTTGATCACAGTGGCTACATTTTCTGGCAGAGGGCCGCTGTTCCCGATGCAGGTTGTGCAACCATAACCTACCACATGGAAGCGGAGTGCCTCCAGATAGGGCATCAGGCCGGCATCTTTCAGGTAGCGGGTGACCACCTTTGAGCCGGGCGCCAAGCTGGTCTTGACGTAGGGAGGCACGCTCAGGCCATACTCAACAGCTTTCTTAGCCAGCAGGCCGGCCCCCAGCATCACCGATGGGTTTGAAGTGTTTGTACAGCTTGTGATCGCGGCGATCACTACAGCCCCATGTGCAAGCTCTGCCTGCGTTCCATTGAAGCGGATCACCGCCTTGTTATTCTCAGGCTTGTTGTACTCTTCTTTGAGGGCCTGCCGGAAAGATCGGTGTGCCTCGCGGAGCGGCACCCGATCTTGAGGACGCTTCGGGCCGGCAAGGCTTGGTTCGACCGAGCCTAGATCGAGGGAGAGTGTATCGGTGTAGATCGGTTCGGGGGAGTCATCAGTGCGGAAGAGGCCCTGTTCTTTGGTATATCGCTCAACTAGATCAACCAGCGCTGGGCCGCGGTCGGTGTTGCGCAGATAGCGCAGGGTCTCCTCATCCACAGGGAAGAACCCCATCGTTGCGCCATACTCTGGTGCCATGTTGGCAATTGTGGCACGGTCAGCCAGACTCAATTTGCTCACACCGGGGCCAAAGAATTCAACGAACTTCTCGACCACTCCGCGTGCCCGCAGCATCTGCGTGACGGTCAATACCAGATCGGTGGCTGTCGCCCCCTCTGGCAGTTCGCCGGACAACCGGAATCCAATTACTTCCGGCATGAGCATAAACATCGGCTGGCCCAGCATGACCGATTCCGCCTCGATGCCGCCTACTCCCCAGCCTACCACGCCCAGCCCGTTGATCATCGTCGTGTGTGAGTCTGTTCCGACTAGTGAGTCAGGGAAGGCAGTCTCTTCACCGTTGACTAGACGGACCTGCACAACCTTTGCCAGATATTCTAAGTTGACCTGATGAACAATGCCTGTAGCTGGAGGTACTACACGCAGGTTATCGAATGCCTTCTGACCCCATCGTAGGAATTCGTACCGCTCGCGGTTGCGCTCAAATTCGCGGCTGGCGTTATAGAATAGGGCGAAGGCTGACCCAAATTGATCTACCTGAACCGAATGGTCAATCACCAGATCAACCGGCACAATAGGGTTGATGCGGGCAGGGTCACCGCCCAGGCGCGCCATAGCCGAGCGCAAGGCCGCCAGATCAACTATACTGGGTACACCGGTGAAGTCTTGGAGGATCACGCGGGCAGGCATGAAAGGGACCTCCCGCCTCTCTGGCTGGTCAGCCTTCCACTCCACCAGGGCTACCACATCCTCTTCCGTGATGGCAAACCCGTCAACCTGACGGAGCGCCGCTTCCAATAGGACCTTGATCACATAGGGGAGATGGGATACAGTGCCAATGCCTGTCTCTTCTAGGCGGTTCAGGCGATAAACCGAGACTGTGCCGTTGCCTGTTTCAAGCGGCACACGTGCACCAAATGGATCGGCTTTCCGTTCTGAGATGGTCATCTTGCCTCACGATGTATTTATACTGAGGTCAGATACATACCCAATGTGGAGCTTATGAACCAAAGATTATGCGGACAAAAATAGTCTATGTTTGTAATTGTACCACAGCGGGGCAGGTCAGTAAAAGACAATGAAGTGGTTGTTTCCTTCCAACATAACTGCCAGCGCGGCACTCCGAGAAGCAGTCGGCGGCCATCCGCTCGTAGCTGACATCTTGACACGGCGCGGCTTCAGTGAGGCCGAAGCCGCTCTGGCCTTCCTTGATCCGGCCCGCTATTCTCCTTCCCCGCCAACTGAGTTGCCGGACCTTGTGACGGCGGCAGAACATCTGCTTGATGCCATCCAACGGGGCGAACCCATTCTGGTATGGGGCGACTTTGATGTAGATGGCCAGACCTCGACCGCCTTGCTTACGGACGCGCTGAGCCGGCTTGGCGGGCGGGTCTCCTACCACATTCCCCACCGTCTGAAGCATGGTCATGGCGTTCAGCCGGATGTCTTGAAGGACTACTTGGGGCAAGGCTTTCGGGTCATACTCACATGTGATACCGGCGTAGCCGCTCATGAGGCGGCAGATATAGCCCGCACAGCCGATGCTGTCCTGCTGATTACGGATCACCATGCCCTGCCCGAACGGTTGCCTGAGGCCCCTGCCGTTGTCAACCCACAGCGGCTTCCGGCTGGCCACTCTCTGCGTGATCTGCCGGGCGTGGGCGTGGCCTTCATGCTGGCCCGCCAGATGTATACGCTGGCTGGCCGCTCGGATGAGGCGCTTCAGTTTCTTGACCTTGTCGCGCTGGGGATAGTGGCAGACGTAGCTCCTTTGCGTCATGATACGCGCTATCTGCTTCAGCTTGGGATTGAGGCCCTGCGCTTCCCGCGGCGGGTTGGTCTGCTGGCACTGATGCGCTCGGCAGGTATAGACCCCCTTAACATGTCGGCAGATATGATCGGCTACCAGCTTGGGCCGCGCCTGAATGCGCTGGGACGACTTGATGAAGCGCGGCTGGCCGTTGAATTATTGACTACCGACAATGAAGTGATGGCCCAGCAAATTGCGGCCCAGCTTGAGGTGCTCAATGATCGCCGTAAACAGATCGAAGATCAGATATACGGGGCGGCACAGGAGCAGATTGCTAGAGACCCATCGCTCCTCTCTTTTGAAGCACTGGTGCTGGAAGGTCCTAACTGGCATCCCGGCGTGATCGGTATTGTTGCCTCTCGTCTGGTTGAGCAGTATCACAAACCAGTGGTATTGCTGACCCCTGCTGAGGACGGTATAGCCCGCGGCTCGGCCCGTTCTGTGCCGGGTGTGGACATCGGCGCGGCCATTGCCGCCAATGCTGACCTGTTGCTAGGGTATGGGGGGCATCCCGGCGCCGCCGGCTTGCGGCTGGACGCCGACTTGATCCCGCAGTTTCGGCGGCGGCTGTCGAACACTGTTCAGAAGATATGGGATCACAGCGCAGTAGACGGCTATGCTATTGATGCGATCCTCCCTCTTGCCGATCTCTCGCTGGAACTGGCTGACGAACTCAACCGGCTGGCTCCCTTTGGGGCCGCCAACCCGCCGGTACTCCTGATGGATTCCGGCTTAAGGCTCGCGGCGCACACGGCATTTGGAGCGAATGGCAAACACCGCCGCCTGATTGTTGAGGATGGAGAGGGAAGAAGCTACCCCCTCATCTGGTGGGAGGGGAGCGAGTGTTCTCTCCCGCCCCCCGTTTTTGACCTGCTTTACATTCCCCGCATTAACGACTATCGGGGGAGGCGTTCCTTACAACTAGAATGGGTGGCCAGCCGGCCTACAGCCGGCGCAGTGGTCGAAGTGGAAGCCGGCCCGCGTTATCGGTTGGTGGATTGGCGCACTCAGAGAGTCGCATGGGAGGAGTTAGGCACGGGGGCAGGAGTATGGGTCGAGGGGGCGGATGCCAGTACCGGCGGGATACCTGCCAGCATACGCCGTCTTGACCGCGCCACAGCCTGCCCATGCCCTGTGCTAGCCATCTGGACAGTTCCGCCGGGGCCTCAGGAGCTGGAACAGATGCTTGGGGTCACCCAGCCGCATACCGTGTATGTCATTGCCCGGCACAAGCCAGAGGGTCATCCTAGAGCCTTCCTACAGCGTCTGGGGGGATTGGTGAAATACGCGTTGAATAACTATGCCGGTGAAGTGTCTATCCTGAAGCTGGCGAGTGCAACTGCTCAGCGTGAGATCGCAGTCAGGCGGGGGTTAGAATGGCTGGCCGCCAAAGGGCACATTTCCATTGAATGGCTGGATGCCGACCGGGCGCACCTCATCACCAACGGTAACACGGCTGAGGCTGAGAGGGAAGCCCTTCAAGACGCCATCCGAGCGCTGTTAGCGGAGGCCGCCGCCTACAGGGCCTATTTCTGTCAGGCTGATTTGGGGATGTTCTTCCAATTGTGATGGCGCATCTGCCCTGCGTTTTATTTGTGACAAAAGGAACTTTCGTTTCGCACTTTGTTCATTGACTACTATCATTAAGCTGTGGCATGATGAAGCAGACATTCTGCTCTGTATGAGGAGGTGAATGTGGCTGAGAATCTCATGGTTCAAGAACAACAATCTCTGACCGACCTAGATATTTACGAAGCGGTAGTTGATGCCATCGAGTCGTTTAACCCCATACGTGAAACGAGAGTGCCTGTCGAAGTAAATGTGAAAGACGGGGTGGTGACTCTAGAGGGGGTCGTATTTACCGACACAATGCGTCGCATGATCCTGTATGCCGCATCTACTACCGCCGGTGTAAAGAAGGTGATTGACCGCCTCTACGATGATGAGAGTCTAGAGATAGCTGTAGCACAGGCTCTGGCAGTTGACCCCACTTTGAAAACAATCCCATCTCCGATTGGCGTTTCCAGCTACGCGGGCACAGTTACCCTCTACGGAAAGGTCAACAGCAAACAGGAGCGTGTGGCCGCCATCGCAGTGGCTTCTCGGGTTCCGGGAGTACGAGCAGTGATTGATCGGCTGAATAGTCCTCAAGCTGATTAAGAAGTTTCCGACGAGGAGAATAAATACAATGGAGATCGGGATACCTCTTGAACGGCAGGACAGTGAATACCGTGTCGGTGTGACGCCCAAAGCTGTCGGCCTGTTAACCCAAGCCGGGCATCGTTGCTACATCGAACAGGGAGCAGGCCGGGCGGCAGGTTTTGAGGATGTAGAGTACGAACGCGCAGGGGGGCGGATCGTCTATGGTGCTCAGGAGGTGTATCAGCGGGCTGACTTGGTTTTGAAGATCGGTAGTCTGACCTCCAGCGAGATAGGGCTGGTACGTGAGGAGCAGACGATCTGCGCTCTGTGGCATCTGGCGGCCCGCCCGCGGGAGCTGGTAGCGGCTCTGCTGGAGAAGCGTATCACAGCCATAGCCT
The DNA here is from genome assembly GCA_034435015.1 of Anaerolineae bacterium. Lineage (GTDB taxonomy): Bacteria > Chloroflexota > Anaerolineae > Aggregatilineales > UBA3940 > DAOTYH01. Next base: position 10,994 of record DAOTYH010000060.1, read on the forward strand.
ACGAGATGATCCAGACCGACGATGGGGACCTGCCAGTGTTACGCCCTCTGAGTGAGATTGCCGGCCGCATGGCTCCCCAGATTGCCGCCCGCTGGCTCCAGAACGACGGGGGAGGCAGGGGGGTTCTGATCAGCGGGTTAGCTGGTCATCCTCCTGTTAACGTGTGTATTCTGGGCGCAGGTGTAGTTGGCATCAGTGCCGCGAGGGCTTTTCTGGGCTTGGGGGCGCGGGTCACCGTACTGGATCAAAATCTGACGCGCCTGCGCTACGTTGACGAGCGCTTTCAGGGCCGCGTCTCTACAATGGTCTCCTATGACTTCAACATAGCTGGTGCTGTGAAGCGGGCTTACGTGCTGGTCGGGGCTGTGTTAGTCCCTGGTGAGCGCGCTCCCGTGCTGGTGACACGGGAGATGGTCCGCTCGATGCGCCCGCGCAGTGTGATACTCGACATCTCCATTGATCAGGGCGGGTGTGTTGAAACCAGCCGGCCTATGACCCATAGAGACCCCGTCTTTATCGAAGAGGGCGTGATTCATTACTGCGTGCCCAACATGCCGGGTATAGTGGCACGTACCGCTACTCATGCCTACCTGAATGCGGCATGGCCTTACATCCAGAGGCTGGCCAGAATGGGCACAGAGGCGGCCATTGAGGCTGATCCAGCTTTGGGGCGTGGAGTAGCTCTCCACAATGGACAGATTTACAGCGGGCCTCTGGCGGCCTTGGTTGAGGGAGCGTAGAAATGACGCATTGGGCACAGCTTTACCATGAACGGCGTTGCACAGCAGAGCAGGCCGTACAGGCCATCCAGTCAAACAATCGGGTCTTCTTGACCGGAAACTGTTCGGTCCCGCAGAAGGTTCTCCACGCGTTGGTAGAACGGGCTTACGATCTGACTAACGTAGAGATCGTACAGGTACTGGTCATTGGGGATGCCGAGTATGTCAAGCCAGAGATGGAGGGGCATATCCGGGTCAATTCCATGTTTGTCTCGGAGAATGTGCGTCAGGCTGTTCAAGAGGGACGTGCAGACTTTACCCCTATCTTTCTCTCGGAGATACCTATCCTGTTCCGAAGGGAGATGCCCATAGACGTGGCGCTCATTCAGGTTTCGCCGCCTGACGAACACGGCTTCTGCTCCTTCGGCGTCGAGGTAGGGGTCACCAAGACAGCGGCTGAGGTTGCCAGAATCGTGATCGCTGAGGTTAACCCCCGTATGCCCCGTACACTGGGCGACAGCTTTATCCATGTCAGCAAGATAGACCATCTGGTTGAGGTAGACTATTACCTGCCGGAAGTCCGAATGGGTGAGCCGTCGCCTATCCAGCAGGCAATCGGCAAGCATATCGCTGATTTGATCGAGGATGGCAGTACCCTCCAGACCGGCATTGGCGGGATTCCGGATGCTGTGTTGCAGTATCTAGGCGACAAAAAGAACCTGGGCATCCATACTGAGCTGTTTTCCGACGGGGTAATTGATCTGGTCAATGCCGGTGTGATTAATAACGAAGCTAAGACATTCCACCCCGGCAAGATCATTGCCGGCTTTGTGCTGGGAACTCAGAGGCTCTACGAGTTCATACACGACAACCCTATCGTCGAACTGCACCCAACGGAGTACACCAATGATCCTTTCAAGATCGCGCAGAACGATAGAATGGTATCAATCAATTCGGCGCTGGAAGTTGACCTGACCGGACAGGTGTGTGCTGACAGCATCGGGCACAAGTTCTATAGCGGTGTAGGCGGGCAGGTTGACTTTGTACGCGGCGCGGCCCGTTCCAAGGGGGGCAAGCCGATCATCGCGTTACCGTCTACTGCTAAGAACGATACCATGAGCCGCATTGTCTGGCAGTTAAAGCCGGGTGCAGGGGTAGTCACTTCGCGGAATGATGTGCATTACATTGTGACCGAATATGGGGTTGCCTACCTGCATGGCAAGACGATCCGCGAAAGGGCGCAGTCACTCATCAGCATTGCCCACCCCAAGTTCCGTGAGGAGCTGGAGGCCAAGGCACGCGAGTTGAACTATATTCCGGCCATCTATACTGGCGTCAGTCTCGGAAAGAGTTAAGGTCTGGGCAATCTATAGTCAGGAGCGCACCCGCCGGCTCATTTCTCAAGGGGGTGCGCTCCGATTTGTTTATAGGGCTGGTTGAGTATTCTGCATCACAGCTCACTTGAGCGGGAAGCAATACGTTCCCTGACCAGCGCGATGAATTCCTCGACCGGCATACCATCCTGCCGGGTACCGTCCCGCTTGCGCAATGCAACCGTGTTCTGTTCCGTCTCCCGGTCACCGACTACCAGCATGTACGGAATCTTCATAAGCTGGGCCTGTCGAATCTTGTTGTTCATCCGGTCAGAACTGAGATCGGCGTCAGCGCGAATACCGGCATCCCGCAGGCGTCCTGCCAGCCGAGTTGCATATTCATTGTGCCCATCCGTGATGGGGATCACGCGTGCCTGTTCTGGTGACAGCCACACCGGGAACGCCCCTGCATAGTGTTCAAGTAAAAAGCCGATCATGCGCTCATGCGTGCTGAGCGGCGCCCGGTGGATGCATAGCGGAGTCTCCTCCTGCCCCTCGCGGTTGACAAAGGTCAGGTTAAAGCGGGCCGGCTGTGCAAAATCCACCTGATTGGTTGCCAGCGTGAATTCGCGGCCTGTGGCGCTCCAGATTTGCACATCAATCTTAGGGCCGTAGAAGGCCGCCTCGTCCGGCACTTCGACAAAGGGGATGCCGCCGTTGTTCATGGCCCGGCGTACCATCTCCTCAGTTTTGAGCCATAGACGCTCGTTATCTACATACTTCTTGCCCAGACCCTTCTTGTGGTGCGTGCTCAAGCGCATGACATACTTCTCAATGCCAAATATCTTGAAGTATTCTTGGTAAAGCCTGATAACAGCCATGAACTCTGCCTCGAACAATTCCTCCGGGCAGTAGATGTGAGCATCATTCATCTGCATGGAGCGGACACGCATCAGGCCGAACAACTCACCGCTCTTCTCATAGCGGTAGCAGGTGCCATATTCGGCCAGACGGAGGGGCAGTTCACGGTAACTGCGCGGCTTGCTGGCGAATATCTTGTGATGCATTGGGCAGTTCATGGGCTTCACGTAGTAGCGCACGCCCTCCATTTCCATTGGCGGGTACATGCTCTCGGCGTAATAGGGCAGGTGGCCGCTACGCAGGAACAGGTCCTCCTTCGTCAGATGGGGGGTGCGGACGCGCACGTAGCCGGCTTTCTCCTCCATCTCTTTGGCGAGCTTCTCTAGCTCCTCGATCAGCACGCCGCCGCGCGGCAGCCATAACGGCAGTCCTGGCCCAACCTCATCATCGAAGATGAAGATTTCCAGCTCTTTCCCCAGCTTACGGTGATCGCGTTTCTTGGCTTCCTCCAGCATATGGAGGTACTGCTCCAGCTCCTGCCTGTTGTTCCATGCCGTGCCATAGATGCGCTGGAGCATGGGGTTATGCTCATCACCGCGCCAGTATGCTCCTGCCACGCTCATCAGCTTGAAAGCGTCTGGAGGAATCTCGCCGGTATGCTCAACGTGCGGCCCCCGGCACAAATCTTCGAAGTGATCATGTCTGTAGGTGGAGATGACAGGGGGTTCATCAGCCTCCTCGCCGTATTCGTCAATTCCACCTTTGACCAGGCCCTCTATCAGCTCCAGCTTATAAGGCTGATCAGCAAAGATTTGACGAGCCTCCTCCGCGCTGACCTGCCGGTAAATGAAGGGGTGTCTGCCCGCGATGATCTGGCGCATCCGCTTCTCGATCTGCTCCAGGTCTTCGGGGGTCAGGGGACGCGGCAGGTCGAAATCGTAGTAGAACCCATCGTCAATGGGCGGCCCTATGGCGATTTTGCCCTCTGGAAACATCTCCAGCACAGCCTGAGCCATAACGTGGGCCGCTGAATGCCGGATACGGTATAGCTTGGATTCCTTGTAAGGGACTTCTTCTTTCTCTTCTACTGTCTGTGCCATGGTTGTCTTACATCCTCCTCGCTCAATAAAACAACCCCCCACGCTGATTGGGGCGTGGGGGGCTGCACGCGGTTCCACCCAACTTGACCGTAAGGTCATCTCATGGGCCTGTAACGGGGCCAAGCCGTCACCCCTTACTAGATTGCTCGTTCAGAGGTGCACTCGCGGGGGGTTTTCTCTGCGGCCTGATGGAAAAGACTTTCAGCCTGTGGTCTCTTCTCTCTGGGCATCTGCTGTGCAGATACTCGTCCCGCTCAACGTGTTATGATTTAGAATTTGTCTATAGCTTATCGTCTGGAGGGGCGCTTGTCAACTGATCTGGCCGGCCTCTTCCTGTGACCAAGTCTTGTTCAGGGGGGACGGTCTCCTCGCTCTCGGCACTGCTCAGACTGCCTGCCCTCTCTGAATCAGGATTGGCTTCTTCCGCCGGCAGGGACGATACGGCTTGCCGCTCTGCCCGCCACTGGTCAAGTAGCAGCAGGATCACGCCTACCGTGATAGCATGGTCGGCAAAGTTAGAGATGTTTGAGAAGGTAGGGGTGATTTGAACGTGCACATAGTCTACGACCTGCCCCAGCCGGATACGGTCAACAGCGTTGCTGAGCGCCCCGCCGCTGATCATGGCGACACTCACCCGCGAGAGCCAAGCGTGGGAAGGCAGGCGCGGATAGCTGATCACGAAGATGGCTATGGTGATCAGAGCAAGCAGTAAGAAGAAGTCCGATGCGAAGGGGAGCATCCCAAAGGCGGCGCCTGTATTGTAACTACGGGTGACCCGAATGAATCCGCTGACAGCGGGAATAGGCTCCCATGATTCGCCCAATGCCAGACGGTTGACAACGAGCCATTTAGCCCATTGATCAAGGCCAAGAACTGCCCCACCGACAATGACCAACAGACCCCAGCGTTTAATAGTCTGCCACATGATTGCTTCCGCTGTTCCAAAGTTTCATGGTTTGCCAATAGCATAGCCTGCCCCTGCGCGAATTGCCAGAAGATACCCGGCCCCCATCTTTCTTGCGGCATCTATTGACTCAGAGCAATATTTGGCTTATGATGAGGGTGGCTGGTGGTTTTACCACGCATCAACAGAGAGGCTTGCTATGGACTTGATACTGGAACCAGTACAGGTCAACAGTCTGAAAGAAGCCTGCATCCAGAAACTGGAGCGGCTGATCCTGTCGGGCGATCTGAAGGTTGGCACCCGCCTGCCGCCGGAGCGGCAATTGGCCGCCATGTTGGATGTCAGCCGGCCTGTGCTTCATCAGGCAATTGTTGAGCTTGAAGCGAGAGGGCTGGTGCGCATCGTTCCTAGGCGGGGGGTCATTGTAAATGATTTCAGGACCAACGGCTCCCTGGCACTGCTGACCTCACTGCTTTCCTATCATGAGGGCGACCTCGACCCAGCTTTGAAGCAAAGCATGATAGATGTGCGGTTGTTGATCGAGCGGGAAACAGCCCGCTTGGCGGCCTTACATCGCACTGATGAACAGCTTCAGCAGCTCAACCAGATCGTCGAACAGGAACAGGCATCTGATCGGTGTAACGTCCGCGGGCTGGTTGAGTTAGATTTTTCTTTTCATCTGCACGTTGCATTGGCTTCTGGCAATGCGATGTACCCGCTCATCATGAACTCTTTCAAAAGCGTCTATACCAACCTGACCGGCCAATTTTTCACCCGCTATTGTCAGGATGCCGCAACGATTGATGAGGTTTACGGTTACCACCGCCGGCTGGTGACCGCTATTGTTGACAGGGACGAGGAGGCCGCGGCGGCTGTCATGGTTGAGATGCTCAATCATGGCGCACAAAAGTTGCTGGCGCCGCACTGAAGGCCGCCCGCCTAGAGGATTCTTATCAGAATATGACAGCTTAACAGGGAGGTTTACACTATGGCTGTCGCAGATACAAACTTAACTGCCGCAACTTGTGCCCCTAGATATACCATTAAAGCTCCTACTAATCTCTCCCCGCGCATTAAATGGCTCCGCGACTACTACTTTGAAGGTGTCAGACGGACATGGAACAACGAGTTCACCTCGTGGACGACCGGCACGCCATGGGACTTTCAATTTCAGGAATTGAGCTTTTATATTGTGCCGGAAACGTATGCTTTCTTCCCCACCTTCCGGGCGGCGTTTAAGCAGACTGCCCGCCCTGTGGCATTACATCCGGACTTCTGGACTTGGAGTCTGCCGGAGCGCCGAGCATGGTTCGTCAAAGAGGTGATGGTGAATTATCTGCCGCAGGAAATCCTGCCGGGCGACCTGATCGCAGGGGCACGCTTTAACATCGTAACCTCTACCTGCCTGACTAAGGAAGAGGCGGAGGAGTACAGCAGGTTGGTATATGAGAAGGGCGGCACCCGTGAGGCGATCTTGTGGTTCCACAATCACGGCTACGGCAATGTCGGGGCAACCAGCGGACATCTCATTCCCGACTATGCCCGTGTGCTCAAGGAAGGATGGAAAGGAATCCATGCCGACCTTCAGGCCCGCTATGAGGCCCTCTCGGATAAGGAGAGGCGCGGCCCTAAGGGTGCTCAGTTGCGGGCTATGTTGACCGCTTCCACAATGGCTCGTGATCTGGCCGCCAAGTACAGCGCTCTGTGTGAAAAACTAGCCGGGCAGGAACAAGATCGCACGCGCCGCGCTGAACTCTTGGAGATGGCGTGTATCCTCAAGCGGGTGCCTTGGGAGCCTGCTGAGACATTCTGGGAAGCTGTGCAGTCTCTCTGGCTGACCCATATGCTGGTGATGAGCGACGAAAACTATCCCGGCCCCGGCACTTCATTTGGGCGCATTGATCAGTATCTGTTCCCCTTCTGGCAGAAGTCGCTCGCTGAGGGTATGGATCGCGAGTTTGGCAAGGAAATCCTGAAGTGCTTCTGGATTCACTGCAATACGGCTTATGATGCCATGATCCGCACAGGCGGCAATCAGGGAATCACCGCCGGCTATGGTCAACTTTTGACACTGTCTGGAATGGGGCCGGGGGGCCGGGACATGACCAATGACCTGACCTACGCCATGCTGGAAGTCATTGACGAAATGTCGCCCATCCTGGAGCCTAAACCCAATGTCCGTTTGCATCGCGGCACACCCGACGAACTGCTGGATAAAGTTGTGGATATGATCGCCAGCAGTCAGGGAGCGCCCTTCCTGCTCAACTTCGATGAGCGTTCAATGGCAGGGTTGCTCCTTCAGGCCCGTAAGTCTGGTGTGGAGCACTTGATCAATGAAAACAATGTGTTTGATTACGCTCCGGTCGGTTGCCTCGAAAATACGATGGTCGGTAATGACCGCTCCGGCACGGTGGATGCCAACCTGAACCTGCTTAAGGCAGTTGAGTTTGCGCTGACCGATGGCTACGATATGGTGCCGTTTACTGACCCCATGACAGGCAAAACTGATCCCCCGCGCCGCTATGGCCTTGCGACCGGTGACCCGACCACGTTCAAGACATTTGATGAGTTCTGGAATGCCTACGTTGAGCAGACCCGCTTCATTGTCCAAAAGATCGTTGATCTGTATGAGCGGACTGAGGCCGTCCGGGCGCGTTTCTCACCGACTCCCTACCTCTCCTGTCTGGTGCGCGGCTGTGCTGAAAAGGGGCTGGACATCACTCAGGGCGGCCCGGAGTTGAACTACGTCACCATCGAGGCGGTCACTTATGCTACGACCGTTGACTCTCTGCTGGCGGTCAAATATCTGGTGTTTGACGAACAGGTCTGCACGATGGCTGAGTTGATCCAAGCGTTGAAGGATAACTGGGTAGGGCATGAGGTCCTTCAGGCTAGAGCGATCAACAAGGCCCCCAAGTATGGCCGTGATGACGATGAGGCGGACGCAATGGGGCGCCGCGTGATGGAAGTGTGGACTGAGGAAACATGGAAGCATAAAACTAAGTCCACGAACCGGCAATTCCGCCCCGGCATGTTGAGCTGGAACTACTGGATCTCGGACGGCTACATATTACCTGCCAGCCCGGATGGCCGCCCTAAGGGCAAGTTCCTGTCAAATGCGCTCTGCCCCTCTAACGGCGCAGATATTAACGGCCCGACTGCCAATGCCAACTCAGTGGGCAAGGTGCTGGGAGGCAAGTCAAGCAATGGGGGCGGCGACTGGGATAATTTCTACAACCTGCTCCCCAATGGCGGCAGTCACACCATGACTTTCAACCCTTCGCTCATCCGTGATGCCGAGCATCGGGAGAAGTTCAAAGCCTTCCTGCGTAGCTACATCGAGAACGGAGGAACGGCGCTCCAGATCAATATGATTGATGCCAATATGCTCCGTGATGCCCAGCTTCACCCCGAAAACTACCGCCACTTGCTGGTACGGGTGACGGGTTACAATGCCTACTTCACCACCATTGGCAAAGAGTTGCAGGACGAGATCATCGCCCGTGAGATGCATAGTATGTGACGGCGGTTGAGGGAAAGATGGTTACCGAGACGGCGATGATCACCGCACCTGCCAGAGAGGTGGAAGGCCTGATCCTGCATCTTCAGCGCCTCTCCACTGAAGACGGCCCCGGCATCCGTACCACTGTCTTCATGAAACAGTGCCCTCTGCATTGCTGGTGGTGTCACAACCCGGAGAGCATCTCCCGAAAGCCGGAGCTTCAGTGGTTTGAGAGTCGATGTTTGGGATGCCAGACGTGTGTGAACTCCTGCCCGCGCGGATGCCTTGTGATGACCCCAGCAGGCCTGCAAATAGATCGAGAGCGATGTGAAGGGTGTGGGACATGTGCGAGTAAGTGTCCGGCCAACGCGGTTGAACTGCTTGGCCGGCGGATCGGCATAGAGGCACTGGTTGCTGAACTGCTTAAAGACCGTGTTTATTATGAGCAGTCTGGCGGCGGTGTGACATTCTCAGGAGGGGAGCCGCTGATGCAACCCGGATTCACAGCGGCGGTGTTCAGCCGCTTGCAGGCGGCAGGTATTCACACGGCTCTCGATACCTGCGGGCTGGCCTCGGACGAGGCTCTCAACCGTGTACTGCCTTATGCCGATCTGGTTCTGTTTGACATCAAGCTGATTGACCCAGAGAAACACCGTCTCTACACCGGCCAGTCTAACGAGATCATTCTCCGCAACCTGCTGACCATCCGTGACAGGATGCTGGCTGGAGAGCTTCCCCGCCATCTGTGGATTCGTACCCCGCTTATCCCCGACGCAACGGCGACCTATGATAACCTGACCGGGATCGGACAGTTCATCGCAGAACATCTTGCAGATGTGGTGGAGCGCTGGGAGTTATGCGCCTTTAACAACCTGTGCCGGGATCAATACAAACGGCTGGGCATTGAATGGCATTATGCTGGTACGCCGCTGATGAGCAGGGCGGAGCTGGCTCAGATGGCTGATTATGCCCGTTCTTCGGGCGTTAACCCGGCACTTGTGTTCCCGACGGGGGCTGCACGCATTGAAGATTAGACGGAATAGCCTCTTTAACATGATGAGGGTTTGATATGACCGCCAAGATGATCTACAAGACATTCTCTGCCTCAGATATTGAGAGCTTCAAGCCGGCGATGAAGATTGGTATGCTGGCGACAATCAACGATGAAGGTTTGCCTCATCTAACCTTGCTTTCCAGCCTGCAAGCCAGCTCGCCGACCCAATTGACCTTCGGGCAGTTCACCGAAGGTTTGAGCAAGGGTTTCATCAAACGCAACCCTAAAACAGCTTTCCTGATCATGACACTCCAAAAGGAAGTATGGCGCGGCAAGGCGACCTTTACCCACACGGCTAAGAGCGGCCCAGAATACGAGATGTACAACAACATCCCGATGTTCCGTTATAACGCCTACTTCGGCGTTCACACGGTTTACTACCTTGATCTGGTGGAACACTACGGCAAGCAGAACCTGCCCATGGGGAACATCATTCAGGCCGCTGTCAAGACCATGATCGCTCGGAATCTGGCCCGCAGGCCGGCGCCTCGCCCTGTGTTGAACCTCTGGACGCAGGAGCTGATGAACAAAGTAGATAACCTCAAGTTCATGGCTTACATCAGTGACGATGGTTATCCGCTCATCATTCCGGTCATTCAGGCTCAGGCCGCCAGCAGTGAGCGGATCATCTTCTCAACATCAGCCTATGGTGATGAATTGGCTGTCATCCCGGAAGGCGTGCCGATGGCCCTCTTCGGTATGACGCTGAACATGGAAGATGTGCTGGTACGCGGCACATACAGGGGGATTCGTTCGATAGGTGGATTCCGGTGCGGCGTGCTGGATGTAGACTGGGTATATAACTCGATGCCGCCCGTGCCGGGGCAGATATATCCTCCGCTTGAGCTTGAGCCGGTGACCGTCTTTACCACTGTGTCGTCGAGCTGATAGACAAGCTGTCTTTTCGTCCCTTTAACTGAGCGCAAGGGGGCAGGCTCCTGCCTGCCCCTTGTGCTGTTAGGCTGATGGCTGGTAGAATCCTGCCTCTCAGGGGAATTGTGAACCGTATCCCCCTGTGCTACACTGTGCCCGTTCCGGACGACAGCATCTGTCTTCCTGAGGAGGCTCACGCTGGACGATCCCTACGCCCGTTTGGCGCGTTATTATGACGCTGAAACCGCTCATTTCACTGATGATCTTCCCGCCTATCTGGAGCTGGCCGAGCGCTTCGGCGGGCCGGTGCTGGATATAGGTTGCGGCACAGGCCGCGTTGCTATCTATCTGGCACGGCATGGCCACCGCGTCGTAGGGATTGACATCTCAGAGGCTATGCTGGGCCGCGCCCGCGAACGGACAGAGCGGGAGGGCGTTCCTCCCTCGTTGTTAACATGGTTGCAGGCCGATGTGACCTCGCTGATGCTGGAAGAGCGCTTTGGGTTGGCTGTGTTTGCTTATCATGGATTCATGCACTTGACCAGCCAAAGCCGGCAGGTCGCCGCGCTTGAATGCATCTGTGCGCACCTAGACGCCGGCGGCGGGCTGGCAATCGCGTTGCCCAACCCGGTCGAGATGTTTCGGGCTGAGGACGTGCCCAGCCTGATCTTGGAACGCACGTTTATTGATCCGCAGACCGGCCAGCCGGTGATGCAGTTTTCGCTGGCTACGGTAGATCGAGCCTCCCAGATCGTGAATTTAACGTGGGTCTATGATCTGATTGGCCCGGACGGTATGGTCCGTCGTGACCTTGTCCCGCTTGTCATGCGCTATACGATGGCATCAGAGATGACGTTGTTGCTGGAAAGGGCCGGTCTGCACCTTGTCGAGCTGTGCGGCGATTATGATTTCAGCCCTTACGAAGAGACAAGCCCGCATCTGTTTGTGATCGCCGAACGGCCAAAACAACTTCGGGATCATGTTCCCGATCAGGCCTCCGGTTCGTGAGTAAACATGTTTAGACAACCTTTACACAGTCGCTTTCTCAGGTCGTTGGGACTTCTCTTATTGGCTGGAATTGCGTTAGGGGCATGTAGCCCGGAGCCAACCGTCCCGCCACCGGCAGTCTCTGCAACGGTTACAGCGATTCCGCTCCCCACTGCTACGCCGCCTCCCCCGACCCCTGCGCCGACCCCCGTGCCTGCGGAGGTACTGCGTACTTTTGTCACCTATCGTCATCCAACAGGTGTGTTTATGATCTCCTTGCCGGATGACTGGGAGACGTTGGACGACTCAAATGAGCGGCGTTTGCTGACCCGGCTTATTCCTCCCATAGGCTTTGGCAGTCGCGTCACAGTGGACATCACCAACGAAGGTCTTCTCTCTGCAGAGGAAGTGCGCAACTTGGCTGAGAGCTACATTCATCTGCACTATGCGTCTGAGTTGGGCTACACAGAGGTCAACCGGGCCGAGTTGCCGGATGGCCGCTTGCAGGTCGTTTTCTTTTACAACGACAATCGGGGGGCTTCTGGGCGGGAAACGCTGACTATTGAGCAGGTGGGAGTATATTTTGTTGCTTTGCGCGTCTTCCTGTCTGATAAGGATACGTTTTATCTGAGTGGTGCGCTGGAGACAATGGCCTCCAGCTTTAGTGTAGACTCATCGGCAACGTGGGGCACACGTGTAGCGGCCATCAATCCTGCTGAGCTGGCTATTGTCAACACCAGCCTGTGGCGCGATAAGGCAGGCCTGACGCACTACATGGGTGAGGTGTATAATGCCTCTCCTTCTGACATTACCGCTGTCCAGGTGCGGATCGCCTTCTGTAACAATATCGGTGTGGTCATTGCTGAGGCGGTCCAGCCGGCGGCGTTGGAGCGCGTTAGGCAGGGAGGCTCAAATCCATTTTCGCTCACTCTGGAAAACCTGCCGGCAGATGTGACTGTGTGCTCAGCCCAAGCGAGCGCCGAGCCGGCCCAGATGAATCCCTTCTATGTCAGCGACTTGGGGCTGGATTCGGTTGCCGGCTTCGCAGACCAGCAACTGGTGGTACAAGGGCGAGTGACTAACCACAATCTGTTGCCGGTACATCATGTACAGATTGTTGTAGCAATCTATAATGCCCAGAATCAGGTAGTGGGCTTTGCTACTTTCGATCTGGGGGCAGAGGTACGGTTGGAGCCGGGGCAGTCCCAGCCGTTTCAGGTTGTTTTTGATGAGCTGGGGGGGGAAGCCGATCACTTCGTGGCGCTTGGGCAGGCTATGGCGATCCGCCCCAGTAATCCTTCTCTCATTCCCACCTCTGCTCCTTGATGAAGTCAGCTCCTGTCAAGCCTCATGCAGGTGTAAGGCAGGCAGGCACATCGTTTCGCGGGTCATTCACCAGTGTCGAGACGGCGTATGTCTCCATCTCTGAGGCGGGGTAGGGCCTGAGCAGCTCATTCAACTCTTCCGGCTGTCGCTCGGCGGGGTCAAGCCATAATGGATGCGTTTCTGGCGGCAGAATGACCGGCATCCGATCATGTATTGACACCAGTAATTCGTTCGCGGCGGTTGTGATGATAGTGCAGGAGAGGATCGCTCCGCCATCCGGGGATTTCCAGCTCTCCCACAAGCCGGCAAATGCGAAGGGCTTCCCCGATTTGAGCCGAATATACAGGGGTGTTTTGCGTCCCTTTTCATCTGCGGCTGGCTCTTTTTTCCATTCGTAGAATCCGCTGGCTAGGATCAGACAGCGGCGTTGCCGATAAGCCGACCGGAACGACGGTTTGTCAGCCAGTGTCTCGGCCCGCGCGTTGATCATTCGGTTACCGACTTCCGCATCTTTGGCCCACGAGGGGATCAGCCCCCACCGAAGGGAGGTAAGTGTGGTCAGTCCGTCATTGACAACGGCGGGTACTTGCTGGGTGGGAGCAATATTGTAACGGGGAAGTACCTGACCCTGTACATTCAGCCACGGGAACGTTGCCCGTAGCTCTTCTAAATCAACCGCAAATGCGAATCTCCCGCACATATTCACTCCCATCCTCTGGTAAACAGCAAGGTTTTCTATCCGTGCCCTCCATGATAACACAGAAAAGTGTATGATGCGGTTGATGATTTGGGAACGTTGATCGCGGTGCTGTTGGTTTGCCGCGCCCCGTAGCAAGCAGTAAAATCGGCTCTATTCGGGCAGGGCTGAAACCTGCCCTTCGCTGTCCACAGGGAAAGTATGGTAACTGGTTCGCCTCTCAGTGAAAGCACCCCTTCTGCTTCGCCGGATGGTACAGCTCCCCAACCGTCCTTGCAGGAAACGAGTCGCATTGCTCAGGCGGCAGGCATTCTGGCGCTGGGAAACATTGTCAGCCGTGTGCTCGGTCTGATCCGCGAGACGGTCAAATCACACTTTTTCGGGGCGGGCGGTGCCGTGGATGCCTTTGGCGTTGCCACGATTGTACCTACCATGTTGTACGATCTGCTGATCGGAGGGATGGTCAACGGCGCGCTGGTGCCTGTCTTCAGCGAATATGCCGAGAGAGACCGCAAGGGGTTATGGGAGTTGGTCAGTGTACTGCTCAACCTGACGGTGGTCGTACTGGCTGTTTTTGTTCTGCTGGTTGAGCTGTTTGCTCCTCAGGTTGTCTATCTGCTGAGCAGTGGTTCCTCCCCAGAAGTTCACGCACTGGCGACACGCCTGTTGCGCATCACTGTCCCGGCAGTCCTCTTTCTAAGCCTGTCGGGGGTGTTATCGGGTCTGTTATATGCTCTCAAGCGCTTCAGCTACCCGGCCTTCACGGCGGCGGTATTCAATGGGAGTATCGTCTCTTTGGCATTGATCTTCCACCGGCAACTCGATATCTCAGCCATGGCGCTGGGACTGCTGGTGGGCGCGATGATGCAGGTCGCGTTGCAGATGCCAGGGCTTAGAGATGCCCGCCTGCACCTGAAGTTCACCTTCAGGCATCCCGGACTTCGACGTATTGCATTGTTGTATATGCCAAGCCTGCTTCCCCTGGCAGTGGACATCCTGATCAGCCGGCCAATCAGTTATAGTCTGGCATCCCAAACAGGCGAAGGAGGCATTTCCTGGATGGGATATGCCACTTACTTAACCCAGTTACCACAGGGGCTGGTGGCCACTGCCATTTCGCTGGCTGTACTCCCGACGCTTTCAAGTCATGCGGCCAGCGAGCGGATCAACGGCAATGGCGACTCGTTCCGCAAAACATTGGCACATGGGCTTCGTCTGGTAATGGTGCTGATCATCCCGGCTACTGTCGGGCTGTTTCTATTGGCACGTCCAACCGTAGCGCTCCTATATGAGCATGGCGACTTCTTAGCTCATGATACCCATATGACGGCACGGGCCTTACAGTTCTACCTGTTGGGACTGCCTTTTGCGGCAGTAGACCTGTTGCTGGTGTTTGCCTTTTATGCGCGGCAGGACACGCTGACGCCCTCCCTAATCGGCGTTGGGACGATCCTTGTTTACCTGCTGACAGCCGTACTGCTCCTCCCCCGCTTGGGGTTGTTCAGCCTGATGATCGCTGATTCGTTTAAACATCTACTGCATACTTGCATCTCAGCCCTTTTCCTGCGTAGAAAAGTAGGCCCTCTAAGCGGTTATGGGATTTACCGTACATTGGGGGCGGTGCTTGTTGGAGCAATGGCAATGGGGCTGGTTACCTATGGCAGTCTGAGTGTGATCAAGATGCTGGCGCCGGCGGGAGTTTTTTCAGAAGTGCTGATGGTCGTTGTGCCAAGCGCGGCAGGGGCTGGGACTTACCTGTCTCTGATTATGCTGATGGGGGTAGAAGAGGTAAAGTTGCTGTGGAATGCCGCGCGGCGGCGGCTGACCCCCGCAATGTGACGCTCACCCTGTCTCCAGCTCCACAAAGACCGCCTGTGCTGCCTCCAAATCTACGATGCAGACGGAGCGGGACTCCCGTGCAGTTCCGCCTAGTGCCCCTGGGTTAATCACCCGTGTTCGTCCGACCGTCTCGTCACGGCGGGAATGGGTATGCCCGTGGAAGACGTAATCATACAGGCCGCAGTGGATGAACTCAGTTAGGGTTCGCGCGTTGTCACCGTGACACGCAACGAGCCGCTTCCCGTTCGTTTCAATTGTGCAGGTGTGTCCGACTGAGCCAAGCCCCAGTGCCCTGACAGCCGCCTTAAGGTCGCTGATGTTGCGATCCATGTTGCCGAGCGCAAAGTCAGCCTGCCAGCCGGCAAATGTTTCGATTACGGCAGGCGTGGTGATGTCCCCGCAGTGAATAACCCGCTCCACCCCATGTTGGCGAAAGATGCTCAGCGCACGGGCGGTGTTTTCTAGGTGGTTGTGGGTGTCGGAAAGGATACCGATCTTCACGTTCCTCTTGCCTCGCTGGGATACCTAGGGCAAGCAATGGTATTAGCATCTTTTTGTCTGTGAGGCAAAAAAGCTGATGAGTCGTCGAGAGAATCTCTCTCTAGCCAAAGTGCTGGGGGCTGGCTATCATACCACAAGAAGTGATCTCTCCCATGGAGGTCGTTCGCATTGATGGACAACCCAAATGCCATTACTCCTGCATCGCGCCCCGATGACCTGCTTGAACAGGCTAAGCTGACCTACGTGGCAGGCATGGCCCCTAACACTCAGCGGGCTTATGTCAGCCGTCTGAATGCCTTTCTTGAATGGCGTGCCCGTCAGGAAGCCGCGCCGCTGGTAGCCCATCTGAAACAGTATGTGGCCTACCTTCAGTATGAGCGGAACCTCTCGCCCCGTTCGATACAGGCCCACATTAACACGATTAAAGGCCTGATCCGTACTGCCGCCGCCCTAGAACCCAGTCTAGCCCCCGGCCTGCCACAACTTGAGCTGGTCAAGCCTCCCCATGTGAGGGGGGAGGTTCAGGGCAGGCGTCTGACTGCCCAGCAGGCTAAGCAGTTGCTCAATGCACCTGATCGCGAAACGGTTAAAGGACTGCGCGACACTGCCATTATTGCGCTCCTGTTAACAGTGGGAATGCGGCGCTCGGAGATTTGCAACCTGACATGGGGGCACATCACAGAACTGGAAGGGCACAAGGTCATTGCGAACCTGAAGGGCAAGCACGGGCGTATCCGTACCCTGAAGTTGCCGGTCTGGGTGTGGCGACTGCTCATGAGCTGGGGGGAAGCCTCCGGCCTGAACACCTCAGACCCGGAACAACGGGTATTTGTGCCGATCACCAAGGATGGCCGTGTGCTGGTCGGGCGGAAGGGGATGACCCCTCACGCGATCTACAAGCTGATCAACTATTACACGGCTCAGGTTAATCTGCCCCCTGTCAAACCCCATGACTTGCGCCGGACGGCGGCGCTGTTAGCCCGGCGCGGAGGGGCAAGCATTGAGCAGGTACAATTGATGCTGGGGCATGCCAGCCCTCAGACGACAAGCAATTACATCGGCGAGACATTGAACTTGGACGATAACGCTGTAGACTATTCTCCCCTGCGTCTGTGATGGACAAAGAGGCACAGGGTACAGGTATAAGCCATGCCTCTTGATCTGCAATTAGATGACATCCTCACACTCAAAAAGCCGCATGCCTGCGGCGCCAACGCTTGGCGCGTTTACCGGCTGGGGGCCGATATTGGCCTGCGTTGTGAGGGGTGCGGCCGGCTAGTTCTTCTGCCGCGCACAAAACTGGAGCGGCGCATCCGCCTGATCCAGCGCGGCGATCAATCGTTTAAGCCCCGTCTTGATTAAATTAATATCATAATTGACAATATCAACTTATAATTTTATAATATCAACAAACGGATTGACCTCATTGGAACATGGTCAGTATCTGCTCTTTTGAGCTTTGTGAGGGAGACACGTATGTACCCCATGCCCGGTAATTGCCCGATCTGTGGTCAGGCGCTTGATGTTGTCCGCCTGCATTGCCGCAATTGTGATACCTCCATCGAGGGGCATTTCGAGCTTGGCCGCCTGTCCAGACTTAACGCTGACCAGCTTCACTTTGTAGAAACTTTCTTGCGCTGTGAGGGGACGATCAAGCGGGTCGAGAAAGAGCTTGGAGTCTCCTACCCCACGGTCCGTGCCCGCCTGGAGGATGTGATCCGAACGATGGGCTTTGAGGTCGTCAGCGATTACACAGCCGAGCGGACAAGTCTGTCGGAGGCGGAGCGTAGTCAGATTCTCGACCAGTTGAGCCGGGGTGAGATCACGACTGAAGAGGCGCTCGCCCGATTGCGGGGCAGGTAAGGTTCGGAGAGGGGAGAGTGATATGACAGTTGAACGTTGGAGGTTGGGCACGTCGCCGCGCGTAGAGATCGTGACCTGCGGCGGCGATTTAGAGATACGCGGTTGGGACGAGGCTGAAACTCGAGTTGACAGCCGAGAGGGAGAATTCCAATATACCCTTCACGAAGACAGTGTTGTCATCGAGACATTGCCCGGCGATGGGCTGGTGCGCCTCCCCTCGGACGGCGTCGTGCGGATTACCAGCGTGGCTGGGAATCTGCAGGCCAAGGATTTCAACGGCTCCCTTGAGGTTGTCGAGTCTGTTGGAGGTGACTGTTATATCAGGCGTTGCGGGCCGTTGACGCTGGGAGGCACGATCAACGGCAATCTTCAGGTCAAGGATATAACCGGGCCGATACAGGTCAATCACGCCCGCGCCGATCTCTCTGCCCGCCGCATTACTTCGCTGGAGGCCGGAAGAGTGGCAGGAGTGGCGCACGTGCGTGAGGCCGCCGGGCCGGTCAGGATAGAGGCAATTGGCGGAGATGCGCTTATTCGGGATGTGACCGGGCCGATCACAGTCGGGCGGGTTGGCGGGGATTTTGTGGGGCGTGACGTCTCTGCCGGCGTGGAAATAAGCGAGATCGGCGGTAGCCTGGTGGTGCGCACCAATTTTAGAGGCGAAACGATCTACCGCTTCTCGGTTGGGGGTGATGCGCTGTTTCGTATTCAAGGTGATGCCGGCGTACGGTTCATTGTGCCTGCCGGGACCCGTCTTCTCTTGGACGAGGGAGTACAGGCTGTTGCAGAGGGTGAGCAGTTGATTGTGACCTTTGGTGATGGCGCGGCGGCTGTTTATGCCTCGGCTGGCGGCGATCTGCGTATCACGCAACGCGGTTCGCTTAGCCCTGAGGACAGCTTCTCCTTCGCATTTGAGAGGGAGTTATACGCTGATCTCTCTGAACTGACCAGCCGGCTCAATGAGCAATTCAGCCGCTTTGAAGCCGGGTTGGGCCAGAGCTTGTCCGAGCGGATACGTCAGCGTGTTGAGCGTGAGCTGAGTGTCGCCCGGCGCCATGTGGAGGAGGCTCAGCGCCGCGTGGAAGAAGCTTCCTCGCGTGGCCGTCGGATTGAAATCAATCTGGGAGTTAGCAGTCAGAGAGGCAGGCCGGAACCGGTCTCTGATCAGGAGAGGCTGGCTATTCTGCGTATGCTTGAAGAGAAAAAGATCACCGTTGAGCAGGCCGAACAGCTTCTTGCCTCTCTAGAAGGGGAGTAGCGATGGCCGCTGCGCTTGCGCGTCGCCAGAGTGTTTCCCGGCGTGGTGAGGGGCTTCAGCCAACCTGCCTGTCACGTGATCTGTATCAGATCGCTGAGCTGATTGAGATATGTTTCAGCTCACATCTTGACAGCAATGGGCAGGCTGTTATCCGCGAGATGAAAGCCCTGTCGCATCTCTGGCCGTTGCTTGCCCTCTTAGAGCTATTGGATCGAGCCGCTTTTGGTCTCGGCACGGGCTACGTGTGGCGTGAACAACGGCGCGTGGTAGGAAATGTGAGCCTGTATCGGGGCGGCATCCACCCTTGGCTGGGCAAAGGCTGGCTGATTGCCAACGTGGCTGTTCACCCCGACTATCGCCGCCGGGGGATTGCCCGTGCCATGATGCAGGCCTCTCTCGATATGGCCCGTGAGATGGGCGGACGCTGGGTTGCCTTGCAGGTCGAAGCCGGCAATACAGAGGCTCTTGCCCTCTATGACGGGCTGGGCTTCGAGCGTTATGAGACACTGGCTCAATGGGAATGTGGTGGACTGTATAACCTGTCTCTCTCTTCTGACGCCCCCCAATGGCCGGTCCGTCGGCGGAGACCCGATGAAGCGGCGGCGGAAACCGAGCTTGTTCTTAGAGTCGCCCGAAAAGGGGGGATGATCTGGTCACGCCCGCTTGATCGCACCGACCTGCTGGACAGCCCCTTTGCCCCTCTGGGCGACTGGCTAGAGGGGCAGGCCCGAAAGGAACGATGGGTACTCCCCGACCCATTCTGGGCAGGGCGGCTGCTTGGCTCATTGTGGCTGGAGCGTGTGAGCTGGCGGCGGGCACAACTGAGCTTGTTTCTCGATCCGGCGCTCGCTGATCCGGCGGGCAGGTGTGCTTTGCTTCATCACGTCCTGAGTTCTTCTGCCTTAGAAGGATGGATCGTGCGTCTGGAAACAGCCGCAGATGATGAGCCGGTGGAACAACTTCTACAGGCGGCAGGCTTTCGTCAGGTGCGGCGTCTTGTCCAGATGCGGTACAGCTTAGAGCAGTAACTTTCAGAAGAGGGACTACCCTGTCATCTTGCAGGGGGGTACATAAGGAGGCTGGTTTGGTTTAATGTCTACATCAGAGGAACGTCTCAAAATCCTGAATATGATCGCTGAAGGCAAGATTTCTGCCGAAGAAGGGGCGCAGTTGTTGAAGGCGCTGGCAGGGAGCGGCCCCAAAAAGCAGACAGCCGGCGGCGAGCCGCTTGAGGCAGGTATGATGCGTGTGCGTGTCACGGATAGCCGCTCAGGCAGGCTGAAGGCCAGCATCAATATCCCTATGAGCCTGATCAACGTTGGTCTGCGTATGGGCGCACGCTTTGCTCCTGATCTCAATGGCTTAGACTTTCAGGAGGTTATCCAGGCGATCAAGCAGGGAATGCGCGGCAAGATCGTCGAGGTGGAAGACGAGGCCGATGGCGAACGGGTTGAGATATTCGTTGAGTAAGCCGCGTCTAGCGTCTAAGCTTCCAGAAGGGGAGCAACACCAGCAAGACCACTAGCACGATCAGCGTGAAGGCGGTGGCATAGCTCAATGCGCTTCCGATTGCCTGCAAAGGGATGCACAGCGCCCTTTGTGTGGTAGCCAGTGTGGCTTCAGGGTCTCCTAAGGCCCGCATGAGGGCAAAGATTGGTATCAATACTACCAGTATGCCAGCCAGCGCTGGGAAGAAAATTTTCAGGTCTTCGGCGCTGGGGGCCGCACCCATGCCGAGCGAAGCAGACAGATAGATCGCCAGGTAGGTCCGCCAGTCAAACCACTGGAGCTGAGAAAGTGCCCGTCCAAGCACTTGCCAGTAGCTGACTAGGGCACTCGACAGCGTCTCAACTGATCCATTTGTCATCAGGTCTGGCGGGACGGACGGCATAACAACCTCTATTGCCTCGAAGCCCGGCAACAACAGGCGCAGGATTAGCCAAGCCGCCAGAGAGCATCCAAAGAAAGGCGCCACTGAGGAGACGGTCCGCGAAAAGGCAGAAGGGGGATGAGCAGGGACAACTACTCCTGTGGCTCCACCGTATTCCGGCAGACCATGCGGCGCAAACAGAACAATCCGCCGGACACCTGCCCCGGTCAGGAGGAAAGCAACAGCATGACTCAGCTCGTGGACAGGCACACCAACCAAAGCCAGCGCCAGCCACATCCAGCGTCCAAAGAAGCGCTGGGTGAAGACCCACAATCCACGGCTGGCAAGATACAGGATGAAAAGCTGGATAAGTAGCGGGAATAAAAGACCCAGAATAAACAGCACTTCTAACCTGATGATGGCGAGCAGGCTCGTCACAGGAAGTCCCCTTGAATGCAATTGACTGAGCCAGACCAGTACGCCATCAAATGTAAGGGATTTGAATGGGACTGTCAATTTGGAATTGAACAGCAGGGGAATGATCGTTGCTGTACCATTACAGGCAATGGAGTAAATCTCATGAGGCTGCGTGAAATGCCAAGGGAATTGGCAATTGTCACATTGGCTATGATTATTGCCAATATCGCTGGCAACATGTTCGGGCCATTTGAGCCGCTCTACCTTCAGACGCTGGGCGCAAGAGTGGAGCAGGTTGGCATCTTCTTCACCATACAAACTGTTCTATCCATTGTCTTCAGGCTGTTAGGAGGGTGGGTCTCGGATAATCTGGGCCGTCTCCCTACCATTGCGGTAGGGGGCGTTTTCGGTCTGGGGGCTTATCTTGGCTACACTTTAGCGCCGTCGTGGCAGTGGGCCATGATAGGTGCACTGCTGGCGGCTATGGGGAGTTCGCTGGTTGCACCCAGCTTTCAAGCCTACACTGCCGAGTCAGCACCGGAAGGCGCCACTGGCAGTACCTTTGGGCTGGTCGAGGGGTTGTTTCTGACCTGCCAGATTGTGGGGCCGTTGTTAGGAGGCTTTCTGGTGGACCACTACGGCTATCGGGTCATGATGTGGGCGGCAACGGGTATCTTCTCCGTCGCGGCGGTCATGCGTATCCTGATGGCCCGTAGGTCTCCCAGACGTGCGGGCTGGCTCATCCCTGCCAATCTGGGGCGTGACCTGCGTGCCTTGCTTTTGGTTCTGGTTGCCGGCGGGCTGGTGACGTGGATGTTCGTGGTGGATGGAATCAGGGATATGGGGTTTCAGGTGATCTGGCCCTTCCTGCCCAAGTACATCACCGAAGTCGGAAGGCAGAGCGAGACAATGCTCGGCGGGCTGATGGCTGGCATGTCGGTCATTACGGCGCTGGCCATGTGGCCAAGCGGGATGGTGTCGGACCGCATTGGTGAGCGGTGGGGGATCGCACTAGGCGGCCTCTTGATGGGGGCGGCTTTGGTTGTGATGATCATGTTGCCGACGACGGTTGGTTTTGCCCTCGCTTTTGGTATATTTGGGATTGCAGGGGCGATGGCATCTCCGGCCTTCTCGTCGCTGTTGAGTAAGGCCGTTCCCAGAGGCGCGTTGGGAATGACGTATGGCATTTTCATGTCAGCGCTGGGGATCATTGCTGTTCCGGCTCCCTACCTGGGAGGTCTGCTATACAGCCGCGTTGGTCCTCAGGCCCCGTTCTGGGTTGCGGTGGTATTGCTGATGCTGTCCGTCCCTATCGCGCTGTGGAAACTGCAACGCCCCCCTCAGGCTGTTAAGGTGGATCGGGCTGTAGATACACCATCGGCAGAGGCCGGTGAAGTAGCCCCGTTGTAAGGCGGCATCAGGGGGCGGTGGATGCCTGTCCCCGCCCCCTGAGAGGGAGTGGCTAACTGTCTGGATATATGCAATAATAGTGTCATGCAATGTCCAAAATGCAACAACCAGAAGCAACAGGTCAAATCAGGGCGGACCGAAGTCGGGAGTCAACGCTACAAATGCAAGGCCTGCGGATATCGCTACACGCCCAATCCTAAGCGGCATGGATATAGCGATGAA
>DAOTYH010000061.1:0-13184 GCA_034435015.1 Anaerolineae bacterium
GGATTTGAACCCGCACGCCTTACGGCACATGATCCTAAGTCATGCTCGTCTGCCAGTTCCGACACTCCCCCAACACGCATGATTATAGCCCACAACTCTCTCGCCGCAACCCCACCGCAATGTGGGGAGTGGCCAAAAGGGTGGACATAGTGTTAACGGGTCGGGCGATTTTAGCCCTCCATATCCACTCTATTAGCCACTCCCCGACGTCTATCTGCGGTTGCTATACCATGCGGCTTGATATAATCTTATAGGGATTTGCCTGTGCCAATCGGCAACTTCTTTTTCTTGCAACCTTAACCCGACAAAATAGGCCAAGAGCGGTATCTATGACTCCGAAAATCTATCTCTCCCTTGCGCTCCACAATCACCAGCCGGTAGGCAACTTCGGCTGGGTTTTCAGAGAAGCGTTTGATAAGGCTTATCTTCCTCTGGTGGAGTGTCTGGAACGGCACCCCGCCATCCGTCTGGCGTTACACTATACCGGCCCTCTGCGCGATTGGCTGTTAGAGAACCAGCCAGATTTCTTTCCCCGCTTGCGGAAACTGGTTGAGCGCGGCCAGATCGAGATCATGGGCGGCGCTTATTACGAGCCAGTGTTGGCCTCCCTCCGGGATATGGACAAGCTGGGGCAGATCCGCAAGCAGACAGAGGCAATCTATGAGGATTTTGGCGTTCAGCCGACCGGCCTTTGGCTGGCTGAGCGGGTATGGGAGCCGCATCTTCCCAGTACGCTAGCTGAAGCGGGTATCCAGTACACCATCGTGGATGATACGCACTTTAAGGCGATTGGTTACCGGGACGAAGACCTGCTGGGTTACTATGTCACTGAAGAGCGGGGGCGTCCGCTGAAGGTATTTGGAACATCCATGCCATTGCGGTACTCCATCCCATGGCGGTCAGTTGAGGAGGTGATTGACTGGCTGTGTCGGCAGAGCGAGGCAGAGGATACTGACGGGCGTTACGCGGGCCGTGTCAAGGTAGCTGTAATGGGCGATGATGGGGAGAAGTTTGGGCTTTGGCCGACTACTTATGAACATGTATGGGAAAAGGGCTGGATGGATCGTTTCTTCACTGCTCTAGAGGAGAACAGTGACTGGCTTGAGACCATCCCCCCCGGCGACTTTGCAAGGGACTTCATGAGCCTTGGCCGAATTTATTTGCCGACCTCTTCTTACGACGAGATGGGCGAGTGGGCCATGCCCCCTGATGCGGCATGGGAACTGCCACATCTTAAACATCAGCTTCAGGCGGAAGGCCGCACTGACGTAGTCAAGTATATGCGGGGCGGTTTGTGGCGGCAGTTCATGGTCAAGTATGCGGAGGTCAACCAGCTCCACAAGAAGGCTTTGTGGGTCAGCCATAAAGTTCATGCCATGTATGAAGACGAGCGCAAGGTGCAGGCCTTGAATCACCTCTGGGCGGGGCAGTGTAACTGCGCTTACTGGCACGGCGTCTTTGGTGGAATCTATCTGTTCCATATCCGTGAAGCAGATTACCGTCATCTTATTCTGGCTGAGAATATCGCTGACGGGCTGGACAAAGAACAACCGGAGGGGTTTGTCCGCAGTGAGGTGTTGGATTTTGACTGTGACGCCGGAGAGGATGTAATCCTGACGAGCGACCGACAGTCTCTGATCTTTGATCTGGATCAGGGCGGCTCGTTGGTAGAGTGGGACTATCGCCCTGCCGCTTACAATCTGGTCAATGTCCTGACGCGCCGCCGTGAGGGGTATCATAGGGACCTTGTCGAAGCCGCTAAAGCCGGCTTGGTAGTGACGCCAGAGATGGAGACCAGAGAAGGGACCCCAGAGAGCATCCATTCGAAAACAGTGCGTGCCCGCGAGCCTAACCTGCATCATAAATTGATCTACGATTGGCATCGCCGGGCTACTTTTCTTGATCACTTTCTTGGTGATGAGGCTACCCTTGACTCGTTTTATCGCAGTAACTACCCGGAATTAGGTGATTTTGTCAACCAGCCTTATGGGCAGGCGATCACCTCGAACCCAGATGGCAGTTTGACCCTCAGGCTGTCCCGTGAAGGGCATGTCTGGCAGGGAGCCGTTCTGTTGCCGGTGACCGTTGAAAAGACTGTGACGCTCAAGCCGGACAGCGATCAACTTGAGGTCTCCTATATAGTTACCAATGGCGAGAGCGGCAGGCTGGATGCCCGTTTCGGCATTGAGAGTAACTGGGGGCTGGCAGGAGGTGATGACGACCATACCTATCTGTCCGTTGGTTTTGGGCGCTACTCTCTGGGTGAGATCTCTTCCAATAGCGAGATTGAGGATTTCACTATCACCAGTGAGTTGTGGGGTCTGGATATTCATGTGGATGTTGACCGCCCTGCTACGTTGTGGCGCTTCCCGCTGGAAGCGATCTCTGCCTCAGAGGCGGGATTTGAACGTAACTATCAAGGGACGGTTTTCTTGCTCTGGTGGCCGCTCCAACTGACTGCCCGTCAGAGTTGGAGTGTCAGGCTCTCTTTTGCGCTCAACCAGCTCAGACAAGGATAGTTCGGCGCGATGCTACATATATCCTACCTGTGTGTCCACTGTCATTTTTATCAGCCTCCGCGCGGTGATGCGTTGAATGGAGGTGACATAGTCGAACCGGAAGCCGCCCCTTATAAGAATTGGAATGAACGCATCACAGCCGAGTGTTATGAGCCAAATGCCCGGATCGGTAACTTTGAACGTATTTCGTTCAACATAGGCGAGACTCTAGCCGGGTGGTTGTCTGCCAATTCGCCTGAGACCTATCGGCGCATCATTGAGGCTGATGCGCTTCATGCCGAGCGATATAAAGTGGGCAATGCCATTGCCCAGCCCGTGCATCATACTATCCTGCCCCTTGCACGTCGTGATGACAAGATCACGCAGGTCCTGTGGGGCAAAATAGTTTTTGCCCATCGTTTTGGCCGGCAGACCTCCGGGATGTGGCTACCGGAGATGGCAGTTGACTTTGAAACGTTGGAGGTGCTGGCCGATCAGGGGATCAAATGGACGATCCTGACTGAGAGTCAGGTTGAGGGCAGGCTTAGCGGGGCCGGGCCGTACTGGATTCGCCTTCCCAGTGGGAGGATGTTCAGAGTCTTTGTGCGGGATGAGAAGCTTTCCAATGATATTGCCTTCAATCTAGGCCGTTTTGGGGGGGCAGGCCGTTGGGCACGTGAGGTATTGTTGCCCCGTAAACGAGGTGCTGGCACTGGCCCATTGGCGGGGCGTGAGAACCCGACTCTTACATTGGTCGCTACAGACGGAGAGACATTCGGGCATCATTGGCCGGGTGAAGAACAGTTCCTCTACTGGCTGTTGAGTTACGAGGCGCTGGGGGCTGGTTATGAGCCGATCACGCTCAGCAAGTACGCTGAGCTTGTTGATCCAATCGGTGAGGTGGCTCTCAAGGAGAACACATCTTGGAGTTGTTCTCATGGGTTGGCCCGCTGGGCCACAGGTTGTGCCTGCACTCCCGGCGATTCCTACTGGAAGGGTGCTGTGCGCCGTGCACAGGACATCCTCCGCGTCCAACTTGATGCGATCTATAAGCGGGAAGTAGCCCGGCTGGATGCGGGCGATCCATTGGCATTGCGGAACGCCTACATTGCGGTTGTATTAGGTGATGTTTCCGCTGAGAAGTTTTTGAGTGAGCAGGGAATAAACCTGAATAAAGAAGCCGCCGGACGGCTGCTGAAACTGGTTGAAGCCCAGTACTATCTCCAGTGCATGTACGCCAGTTGTACCTACTTCTTCCCTTATCTGGATGCGCTGACCACACGGTATGGCATTACCAACGCGGCACGTGCCATTCAACTAACACATGAGGCTACAGGCGAGGACCTCACAGCAGAGTTCCGGGCCGACTTGAAAGTCGCCACTGCCCTCAGCCAAGAAACTGGTGAACCTATCACGGGTGCTGATCTGCTCGACGAGGCGGTACAGGCTCTGGCGGCTTTAGACCTGAAGCAACGGAATACGCCCCAACAGAGGAGATGAGTCACCCATGCCGGGACGGGGCGGCGCAAAGACCATTGTGTAAGGGTGTGCATAGTCTATGACAAAAGGCGCTCCCGTAGTTGGATGGTAACCTGCCTGCGCCGGGCGCAGGTGCGGGGCGGGCTGAGATGGCATCTGCTCGTAAGGTCCGTTGCCTGCCAGTGTCAAGTCTACCGGAATCCAGCGGCCCGACAGGAATACGCCCAGTACAGTGTAGTACGGTGTGCCGCTCAAGAAGCCTGCCTGCCAGTCGCTGTCGGGGCGGTAGTAAATCGTGGGGTCCTGATAGTACATGCCGAAGACTGCTACCCGATCACGCGGCACCCCCAGCATGAGCAGTAAAGTCGCGCTGGCAAAGCTGGCTGTCACGTAGTTGGGGAAGACTAGCCCCCCCAGCCAATGGTAAGCTTCGGCGACCGGCGCCAGTGAGACCGGCGGTACATACTCCCCGCTCCGTTCGCTCAGCGCGGCGGCGATGCGATTCATAGATTTATGCGCCCGCTTCTGGGCTTCGGCGGGGGCGATACTCGCCAGCCGATGAATCCGCCACACAGCTCCCCAGATGTACCGCTCATCCCGGATGGGCTGTGGTTGTCCCTTGTACCAGTCTCGGAACAGATCGGTAGCCAGCAGTTGCATGGAGCGTGTCGGCTCCCATACGCGGTAGAACAGCCCCGCTTGATCCTCAGTGGGGACCCGCGCCACTACGTAGTCATAACGTTCGTCCAATGGGCGGACCAGCACAGGAAAGTCTAGATCGGTCAAGCCGGGCGCGTGCATATAAGCCACACGCCCGGTATGCAATGTTTGTTCCACAAAACGGCCTGCCATCCGCTTGCCTTTCTGTGGGGATGTTTAGTTAGGGTGCGCCGTATAACATCCGATAGGCCATGTAATGTTCATAGATACGCTGGATGTAGGTCTGCGGCTCCTGTAAGTGAATGACTTCCACGAACAGATCAGGGTCGCCGCCTGAAGCCTGTTGCCATCCGCCTGCCCGGCCTGTCCCAGCGTTGTAAGCGGCCAGAGCCGCGTAAGTGTCGCCGTCGAAGCGGTCCAATTCGTCGCGCAACAGCCATGTGCCAAAGGCCACATTGACATAGGGCCGATGCAGGTCGCTGGGACGGTAGTTAGGCCAGTTTAGTGCCGCCGCAATATCCTCCCCGGTTGGGGGCCAGATTTGCATCAACCCCTGGGCCGAAGCGGTTGAGGTGGCAAACCCCTCAAATAGACTCTCCTGCCAGACCAGCGCAAAGACCATGAAGGGATCAAGGTTATATTGCCGGCTCGCATTCAACAGAAGATCAGCAAAATAGGCCGGATAGGTCAGGCGGGCGAGAAAGACCGGCCCGTCAAGCGGGTTCACGTTGGCGAGGGTGAAAACGCGGCGGGCGGCCAGCAGGGATGAACGGTACAGACCAATATCTCGAAAGTAGATTGCCAGCTGGTAGCTTGCCAGAACGTCATTCTCAAAGTCCTTGCGCACACTTTCAAGGTCCTGCTTAGCCTCAGTAACTAGCCCCAGCTCCCACAACTCACTGCCGCGTATCATGCGGGGGTCAGTCGCCAGATCGGCACGCAGGTTTGCGGCAAGGGGGGGCGCCTCAGACAGACCAAAAGTCTGAACGATCCAAGCCTCCGCTTCAGCGCGGCCCTCTTCAGGATCGGATGGAACTGCAAAAGCAGGGGGCAGTGAAAAAGGCGGGCGTCCTGCCAGCAAATCGGCGGCCCGCAGGGCGTAATACTTTCTTCCATCGGCGGTGATAGCGTTGTTGAAAGCCAAGTTTGCCTCTTCAAACCGGCCTGCCGCCTGTAAAGTTTTGCCCAGCCAGAAATAGCTGGCGGCAGGGCGCTCGGTTGAGGGCAGACTGGCTGTGCTGTTAAACACCGCCTCGGCGGTTGCCAGATCGCCGGCGCGATAAGCGGCCAACCCGGCATCAAACAATCCCTGCGAGGCCCGCGGATCGGCTGGGAAGTTAGCGGCAAGACGCTGATAATAGCTGATCGCCCTTGCCTGATCTCCCTGTGACTCGGCCAATGTGCCTGCTCGGTAGAGCGCATCGGCGGCCTGTGTTATTTCCGGATGCTCTGTCGCCAGTCGCTCATACAGCGTGTAGGCAGTAGCAGGATCACCTGATGCCGCGTAGATGTCTGCCATCTCCAGCCATGCGTTGCCCCATGCGTCCCCGTCGGTTGGTGCGTAGCGGCTGATCAGGGCCTGTAGCTCTGACAGCGCGGCCTGCATATTGCCCAGTGCTCGATACGAGCGGGCAATGTAGAGATGGGCGTCAGGGCGCACTTCGCGTATGGGGGTAGCCGCCAGATAGTTGTAGAAAGCCTCTATAGCGATGTCATACTGTTCATTGATGAAATTCACGGCTCCCCGCTGATATTGGTCGACCTCGTAGCCGGCCTCTCTCAGTGCCCGCAGTGCGCTGAGAGCTTCATAACTCTGGGGGTAGGTCAGAAAGACGTGGTTCAACTGCTCGTAGGCGGCATCAGTCTGGCCCCCCTCCAGCAGGGCCTGTGCCAGCATAAACTCAATGGAGGCGCGATAGCTGGTATTCTGGGCTACAGCCAGAATGGCCTGATATTGAGCAACAGCTCCATCCGTGTTGCCCAATGAACGGTTGATCTGGGCAACTTTTTCGCGCAGTTGGAGCTGGCTGACCAACGGACGGGGGGCATCAAGCGACTGGCTGTAGGTTGCAAGGGCTTGATCGCTCTGCCCCAGTGCCAAGTAGCAGTCAGCTATGCGTTCATATAGGTAGCTGTCAATTACCCCTGGTTTAAGGTAAAGATAGGCTTGGTAGTCGGCGATGGCCCCTGCCCAATCGTTGAGGCCCATCTTGGCTTCCCCCCGCAGGAAATAGGCACTGGATGCGCGGGGATGAGTGGGATACTGCGACAGGAAAGCATCCAATACGGCCTGTGCGGCAGTGAAATCTCCCTGCCGAAGTGAAGCGTGGGCCAGCCCGATCTGTGCTTCAGCGCGCTCGTCATCGGTAGTGCCGGGGTCGAGCATGGCCTGCTGGAAGGCCAGCGATGCAGAATCCCAGTCGCCATTGCGCAGGTCGCGTTCTGCTTGATCGAGTATCACCGCAGGTAGCGGAGTGGGGGTAGGGGAAGGAGTGGGGGATGGGGTGATCGTCGGTGTGGAGGTAGGAGTAGGCGTATTGGGCTGTAGGGCCTGTGGAAGACCAACAGGCAACCCGCTACTGCAAGCCCCCAGAGTGAACAGAATGACCAGTATTGTCGGCGCAATCAGGGTTGAGCGTCGGTCGTGTTTCATAGAGCGGATTATGGCGGTCTTTGGGATGGTTGTCAACCTGAGCCTTGTGCCTTCCCGCATCTTAAGGTCTTTGGAGTCTAGATGAGCAGGAAGCCTTATGTTAGGATCAGGGCGGACAGCCTTAACCTTGAAAGGAGAGTATATGCCCCCTTCTTTTGACGTTCTCAGCTATGGCACAGTTGGCCTCGACAAGATCATCCGGGTTCCTCACCTGCCCCGCCCTGACATCAGCACTCATGCTTTGGAGGAGAGTCTTCATCTGGGAGGCAAGGCTACCAACACAGCGGTCTTTCTTTCTGTCTGGGGGGTAAAGGTGGCCGTCAGCGGACATACAATCGGCTATGATGAGATGGGCGACAAACTGTTTGAGATACTGGCACACTATCCCAACATCAGCACCCGTTATCTGCGTCGGCAGTCCGGCCTGCGGAGTATGTATTGCTGTATTCTGGTCACACCTGATGGAGAGAGGTCTATCATCGGGATCAACGCTGAGGGCAATCCGCAGACACCGCCTACGGCTGAGATGATCAGCGATGCCCGTCTGCTGACCCTAGACTTGTACGGCGGAATGGAACGTGTGGAAGCGGCCCGGCTGGCTTATCAGGCCGGCCTGCCGGTTGTTGTCGGTGACCTGCGCCATGTGGATCATCCGGTTCTGCCCTATACGACGGTAGCGATAGCCTCAGCGGCTGAGATTCGCCGCCAGTATCCGGGTCTGTTGCCTCAGGATTTCGCGCGATCGGTCCAGGCGGTTGGGGTGAGGCAGGTCATTCTCACCGACGGGCCGCGTGAGGTGCTTGTCTTTGATGGAGGAGGCGACATTTCAGCGGTCACCCCTCCGCAAGCGGCAGTGGTGGATACTACCGGTGCAGGCGATGCATTCCGCGCGGGGGTGATCTATGGTGTCTTGCAAGGCTGGGAGTTGATCGAGAGTGCCGCCCTGGGAGCGGCGGCGGGTTCGATCAATGTGGGGCGTCCCGGCGCGGCAACCCAGCCGCCCGCACTAGATGAGGTTCAGGCGCTGGCAAGATCATTGCGCAGGCGGATGATAACAGCGTAGGGCGTTTGGAGAAGCTTGGTCGTAAAACTCTGTATGTTGAGGGCACAGCAAGGCCGGGCATGATCTGGTATGCTCAATCAACGGCGCTATTTGCCTGTAATATCTCTCGAATCTTGGTGATCAGGTCATGGTGCAGGATAGGCTTGGATAGATAGTCGTTAGCCCCGGCCTGCATACCCTGCTCAACGGACTCAGCGTCACCCCGTGCAGACAGGATTAACACAGGTATATGGCTGGTGGACGGCATTGCCCGGATATGGCGGCACAGCTCAATACCATCCATGCCTGGCATCATCACATCAAGAACGATCAGATCAGGGATTTCGTTTTTGAGCATATCGAGGGCAGTGTAGGCATCCTGCGCCTTAAGCACTTCAAAGCCCCCGCGTTCCAGCATGATGCCGATTAACGTCAGTGCTCCCACCTCGTCATCTACTACCAGGATTCGTGTGGCCATAGCTGTGTTTTTGTCCCTCACTCTCAGGGTGTAGACTCTCCGGCTTTGTCTGGTGCAGTAACGCCTATCAGTTTAGTAATTTTTAGGTGCAATGCAAATAGAGAGGCCCGACTTCCAGCCTCGTATAGCGTCCCACGGCAAACCCTATTATCCTATCTCTGGAAAGAGTGCTTGGCATGATAAACAGCCTAAATGAATGTCGCGTTCGCCCTTTGCAGGATGCGGCAGACCCTGCTTGAAGGGGCACTTGCAGACGCTGTATAATAATAACCCACATCTGGGGAGGGTGTCTCATGAACAAACAGACGCGCTATCTGGTGATCACTCTGTTAACAGGGTTGCTATTTTCAGCCTGCCAGTCCGGCACTCCTCAACCCCAGTCCGCTTTACCCATGCCCTCTGAGCAGACACCCCTTGCCGGCGGGACTCCTACTCTAGAGCCGAGCGGGGCACTAGAGATGCCAACATCAACAGTGGTCCCTAGCCTTGCGGCTGGCACGGTGATCCTCGATCAAACCAACCAGCTTGACGCTCAGCAAGGAGGGCGCGTCGAGTTGAGCTTTGAGAGTAACGCCTCACAGGTCATTCGTCTGGAGGCGAATCTGCTAAGCGGCGCGCTGGATTACAGCCTGCATCTTGTAGATAAGTTTGGTAATTTTATTGCCTCACTTGAGCCGGGCATTAGCCAGCGGGTTCAATCTATTAACGAGTTTACGTTGCCTTACCAAGGAAGCTATCGTGTTTACCTGATCCCTGTTGATGGGAACGGTTCGGTGCAGGTGGTTGTGACAGCCCTGGGTGACGCGACCGGCGGCGGTCTGCTGGAGGGAACGGACAGCTCCCTAGAAGCTGTGATGAACAACGAAGGGGTATATCATACTTACCAGTTCCGGCTGAAGGCAGGGGAGGTAGTTAGTATTGCCGCCAGAGCCAGTGTCAATGGTGCGCCCGATACGCAACTGGCCCTGTATGGCCCGGATGGCCGTCTGATCGCCCGAGCGGATGATGTCAATGCACCTGCTGATCTCAATGCGGTGCTGAGGGGATTCGTTGCCCCACTCGACGGCCTATATACTGCTATTGTGTCTGCCTATGCTGGTTCTACAGGTTCTTATACGTTCAGCCTCACTTCGGATACTGTGCCGCCCCAAGCGCAGGGCCAGCCGGATGTGGAGTATGGGCGATATTATCAGGCCGCATTGTTTGAAGGGAGCAGTCTGAGCGTTACCTTTGATGGGCAACTAGGGGATGTGCTCCGCATCTCGGTTGTCGATCTGAGTCCTGAGCTGGACGTAGATATGCGCCTGTACAGTCCCTTTGGGCAGATCATCGCTTACGCGACAGGGGCCGGGCCGGGGCAGGGTGAAACACTGCACGAGGTACAGCTTCCTTATGCAGGCCGCTACCGGCTGGAATTAGTCCCTGCCGGTGCTGGCAACGCAACATTCACGATTGCACAACTGACGGTCAATGAACTCAGCGGAGGCGGCATTTTTGGCGATCAACCTAATGGTACGCTGACAGGTCGTTTTGATGCGCCTAATGTCTTCCACTATTACCAGTTTAACGCCGCGGCAGGTGATCGCATCACCCTGAGAGTGACTTCAACCAGCGAGCGCGGTCAGCTCGACATCGGTTTTGCCCTGCTAGGGCCAGATGGATTGCAAGCGGTCTTTGTAGATGACTCGAACGGTGACAACCCCCTTGACCCCTCGTTGATACGCTATGAGGCTATTGAGACCGGCACATATACGGTTGTGGTGTATGCGTTTGGCGATGCAAGCGGTTCTTATGAGTTGAGTTACATTCGGGAGTAAGGGGGATAGGCACTATCCTCTCTATTCGTATGAATCGTGGACGGTTGATTTGGGGAGGGTTTTTGCTCAGCCTGGTGCTTACCACTGGGCTGAGTCTTGTTGCCTGTTCAGTGCAAACTGCTGATGTTCCTCCCTCTGCTACATCAACTCCATGGCCGACGCTTGCTCCGCTGATGACCGTTTCGGCGCAAGGGGGAGCTACTGCCTCGTTTGGCCCTCAACTGGTTGACAAATACCGGTCAGATTTACAGGAAGGGGTTGAAGCCGCCTTCCCGCTGGAGGGCCGTGCTGATCGGCCTGTGCGTATTGAGGTAATAGTCCTGCTGGGGGAGATTGATCCCATCATCACATTGCGTAATCCGGCGGGGCATCAATTGGCACGGGTAGACAGGGCTGGCGCCGGTGAGCCGGAAGTGATTGGTCAGTTCCAGTTCCCTGAGGACGGATATTATGAGCTTGACCTTTCAACTGTATCCGGCACAGGTCAGGTAGGAGTCTCTATTTACGAGCTGGACGCCGCCCAACTGGAGGGTGGCGGGGTGTTCTCTTCAATGAATCAAGAGATTCAGGGAAGCATCAGACATCCGGCTACGTATCATACCTTCCGCCTGCCGGTTCAACGCGGCCAGCGGTTTGATCTCTCTGCTATGGCCCTGACAGAGGGGCTAGACCTGCTGTTTGATCTATACGGCCCGGATGGCACATTGCTGGCCTCGCGTGACGATAATGTGGGGAAGGACCCTTATCTGTGGAATTTCATGCCCAGCCAGTCCGGGACATACACGGTAGTCCTCAGCAACTATGATCAGAACGTAGGTAATTATGTCCTGCGTGTCAGCCCCTCCGAGTCGGGGGGGCAGGCCGCTATCGGCGTTCGAACCGGGCTGGAGTTAGCCGCCGTACCCCGGCGCAGTACATGGCTGACCTTCGAGGGCTTAGCTCTGGACGCTGTCTATATCGAGGCTCGCCCTGCCACACGCGGCGTTGACCCTGTGATTGCCTTATATGACCGGTTTGGCAATCGGCTTGTGGCTGTCAACCAGTACGGGCCGGACCAGCAGGAGCAGGCGACCTTTGTGCAACTACCGTTTGACGGCCAGTATCAGGTTGAGTTCTCAACACTCGGCGAAGGCGGGCAGATACAGTACTATATCCGCTCGATCCGGCAGGCTGATATTGATGTGGGGGGAAAGATCAGGCCGGGGATGGTAGCTCATAAGGCCGAAATGGAAGGGACAGGCTGCTTTTACGTCTATGTGTTTGATATACAGGGAGGGGAACTGATTGGCATTGATGCCCATGCTACCGGCGGCACAGGTCTTGATCTGGGATTTAATCTCTATACACCGGATGGATACTTGCTTGTGACCCGCGATGATGTGGTGGGGCGCGATCCTGTGCTTGACCGAATCGAGCTGACACAGCCGGGGCGTTACGTGCTGGCCGTCTGGAACTATGGCGGCACTACCGGCCCGTTTGAATTGTACGTTACCAACCCCGCCGCTCCGTCTCTGTTGCCCGGTACCCCTGCACCGGGGTAGGGCGGTAGCAAAAAGGGGCAGGCAACAAAGTAACCTGCCCCCTGTAGGATGTCCGAGGCGGGGAATAGAGGCAGAGCCTACTCTTCCTCCTCTTCCTTCTTCCTCTCAGTAATGACTTCTACGGCGTCAGCAGAGACTTCTACCAGCGGAGCCTCCTCTTCAACAGCCTCCGGATAATCCAGCTTGACCAGCAGTTCATCTCCCTCAGTGAGCACCTTGATGGTCTCAGGTAAATTCAGATCGCTGATCAGCAACTGATCTCCGACCTTTGTGAGAGTGCTCATGTCTACCTCGATATGAGGAGGCAGGTTGGCTGGTAGCGCTTCGATCTCAATGCTGGTGAGTACATGGATGGCGATGGCCTCCCGGCTGGCGACGGCGGGGGATTCGTTCACAAACAGAACAGGTACCTCCGTACGGATCGGGCGATCCATAGCAACACGGTAGAAATCCACGTGCAACAGGCCGCCCGTCAGAGGGTGACGCTGAACCTCACGGGCCAGTGCTGGTATTTTCTGGTTGTTGACGTTCAGCTCAATGATCTGAGTGCCGCCTGCTTTGGCCAATGCCAGACGCAGGGGCTTCTCGGCAATTGAAAGGTTCATAGGGGTAAAATCCGGCCCGTAAACAGTGGCCGGAATCTGCCCCTGACGGCGCAGTTGCTTGACCTGCTTGCCAATGATCTGGCGCGGCGTTGCCTCTAAAGTAATAACTTCACTCATCAGATTCCATCTCCTCGTATCGCCAGCTACCTCACTGCTGTCAATCAGCGGTGAAAGGGGAGGCGTTTATCTCTATGGGTCGGGCAAATAAAATAGGCGTCTCCGCACCTATTTGCGGGAGCGGCCTGCGGAGGGATATTTTACCGAGCTGTATAGGGGGCGTCAATAGCGCGCAATGTGTCGGGAGTGGCTAACTGTCTGGATATATGCAATAATAGTGTCATGCAATGTCCAAAATGCAGCAACCAGAAGCAACAGGTCAAATCAGGGCGGACCGAAGTCGGGAGTCAACGC
>DAOTYH010000062.1:0-66733 GCA_034435015.1 Anaerolineae bacterium
TGTGTCCCCCCTGTGTTGACATTATACCCGGCCCCAATATAATTTTTGGGCAGAGCTGACCTCCTCTTTTACCCCCAACGTAAGGAGTAACATCAACACCATGAAACTAGACTGGAAAAAGACTTTCCTGATCGGCTTCGGCTTTCTAGGGATTATGGCCATCTGGCAGGGCTACAATGCCTTTGTCCCTATTTTTCTACAATCTGGCCGTCCCGGCTTTGTGAGTTCTCGAAACGTCTTGGGGTTTGGCCTGAGCGCCACAACCACTGGCGCTATTATGGGCATTGACAACCTTATCGCCATTGCCATCCTGCCCCTTGTTGGCTTCTGGAGCGACCGGATACGCACCCGTATCGGGCGGCGTTACCCGTTTATCATCACGGCGGCGCCGCTGGCGGCACTGGCTTTCATACTCATGCCTTTTGCCGCCAGCCTGATTGACCCTGAATTCAACGGCAACACCTCTCAGAACACCCTGGCCTTCACGCTGTTCATGATTGGGCTGAGCGTGACACTACTGGCTATGGCGGTACTGCGCACCCCCGTCATCTCCCTGATGCCCGATCTCACACCCTCACCACTACGCAGTAAAGCTAATGGCGTGATCAATTTCATGGGCGGCATGGGGTTTATTGTGGGGGCATTTGGGCTTTCGCTCCTATTTGATCTGAACCCCATCTTCCCTTTTATCGGCGGCGCGGCGATCCTGCTGGCCGCCGTCGTGCTGTTATTTACGACCATTAAAGAGCCGGATGTGAACAGCCTGCCACACCCTGAGCTTCATGAGGAGAGCGAAGAAGAACAGGCCCTTGGTGCGCTAAAGCGCGCATCGGTGATCCCGCCGGCATATCGCCGTAGCCTGATCTTCCTGCTGTTGGCAATCTTCCTCCTCTTTATTGCTTATGAAGGCATTGGAACTTTCTTTACATCCTATGCTGTAAATGTGTTGGGAATTAGCGAGGGTTTTGCGCCAACCTTGTTTGGGCTGGCAGGGGTGACGTTCATCCTCTTTACCATCCCTGCCGGCCTGATCGGCGAACGGTTTGGCCGCCGCCGTACCATCTTCGCAGGGATTATCCTGTTCGGCCTGGACATGCTCCTTGGCTACTTTGCGGCCAGCGCATGGCAGATCGGTATCGTGCTCGCTGTCAGCGGGATAGGCTGGGCTTTAATCAACGTCAATATGTTGCCAATGGTAGTTGATACAAGCGAGGATGAACGTCTGATCGGAACATACACCGGTTTCTACTTCTTGGCCTCACAAGTAGGGGCGGCACTGGCTCCACTGATGCTGGGCAGTATAGTAGACCTGTTCGGCGGCGACTTCCGAACTATCTTCCTGTCAGGCCCTGTCTTCTTCCTGCTGGGGCTAATAGCCATGAGCATGGTCACTCGCGGCGAGGCGCGGGGGATAGGCAGACCCCCTCAGGCTGAAACTGCCGCTTGAGGCGCCGCACCTGCTAAACCCATTAGATTCGTCAGCATGGCTGTGAGGAGCGTTCCCCTACATCCCGAATGGAGCAGATTATGGGATATGTAATCTATGATTGTGACAACACTCTCGGCTTGAAGAACAAAGAAGTTGATGACGGGTTGACCATTTACTACCTGCTGGGCAGACCTGATATAGAGCTGATAGGGGTCACCACGACCTTTGGCAATGGGACAATCGAACAGGTCTATACACAGACGCAGGCCTTGCTGGCCGACATGGGGCGGAACGACTTGCCTGTCAAGAAGGGAGCAGGCAGACGCGGTGAAGGCCCAACTGAGGCGGCTCACTTTCTGGCAGAAAGCGTTGCGGCACGCCCTGGCGAGATTTCCATTCTAGCCACAGGCCCGCTGGGGAATCTGCGTGCCGCCTGCGAGATAGACCCTGATTTCTTCCGCAAGGTAAAGCAAATTGCCTGCATGGGGGGCTATCTAGCGCCCCTGCGGATGGGCTGGCGCCGGGTTAATGAGCTTAACCTCTCAGCCGACCCGGAAGCCTCCCATCTTGTGCTCAATGCGCCTTGCCCCGTGACTCTGATGAATGCGCAAACTTGCCTGCAAGCCCCCTTCTACTGGCGTGACCTCAGGGAACTGAGCTTCTGGAGTCAGAAAACACGCCGAGCTGTGCGGCGCTGGCTGATTCTGCATGCTATCTTCTGCGGGCTGCCCAACTTCTACCTTTGGGACCTGCTGCCTGCTGTCTATCTGTCTTACCCTGATCTGTTCGATACAAACAGGGTCACAATACTCTCTTCCGTCCGCGACCTGGAGACAGGCAGTCTCATGATGGCTGAGCAACCCGGAGATAAGACGGTCAACATGCCTCGTTCCATTACCGACGTAAGCCGATTCAAGGCGATTCTGTTTGAGGCGTGGCAACATGTACGGGCCTGACTATGCCCGGTGATGACTAGTCCCTCTCCTGCTACCGATGAGGGATGCGGGAGAGGGACTCTAGCCATAGGCTATTCAACTCAATAGAGCAGAGAAACTATGCTCTTAAGGCCGAATGGGGTACCGGCCATACTTCTCAGCGGCACGCACCATTGCATCAATATTTTCTACCGGCGTCCCGCCGCTTAGGCAACCTGAGGCGCTGAGGATGTAGCCGCCTCCCGGCGCCCCCTCTTGGATCATCCGGCGGCATTCTTCTTCGACATCTTCGGGCGTGCCGTTGAGCAGGGTGTCTAACTGGGCCATGTTGCCGATCAAGCACAGCTTATCACCAACCCGCTGTTTAGCCTCTGCGACGCTGATGTCCGGTGCGAAGTGCAGGCCGTCTATGCCCGTGTCGGGGTACATATCAAGGATATGCCCGACCCGGTCGCAGTTGTGAGCCAGCACGATGACGCCCTTAGGCATCCCTTCAACCAGCCGCTTGATATACTGCCCAGAAAACTCCCACCAGAGCTTAGGCGAAAGCTGGGCGCCGCTGTCATCAGAAAACATGATCTGCACCATCGTACCGCCAACCACTTCGTATTGCTTGTTGATGTAGCGGATACAGGTCTCTGTAATGATCTCCATCATCGCGTGTACGCCTTCCGGGTCCGTGATGACCTCGGTCATCAGGTCAGTTGCCCCGCGTACCAATAGGGCTACGTCGAAAGGTGCATGCAGGAAACCCGCCGTGACCTCGTACCCATACTCCGGAAGCTTTTGGGCCAGCCAAGCGAAGTTTTCTAACACCATAGGCATACGGCCGTCTTTTTCAGGGTCGGGCACTTTGAGTTTCGGCACATCCCTGCGCAGATCATGAACAACAGGGTTGGCATGCGGCGTCTGACCCGGCAGGGTGACGATCTCGCACCCCAGCGCGGACGCCTCTACCGTTGATCCAGACGAGCCGCGGAAGCCGGGGAAATATTGCATATCGGGGTAGCGCTCGCCGTAGAACTCCACCATGGCGCGGAGTTGCATTTCGCGATCCTCGTACCATTTGGAGGCATCTACACCGTAGTATTTGCTGAAGAAGGCGCTCGTCAGCCATGGGCAGGCCGGCACTCTATCTGGCTCGCCGCGCCGTGCTACCGTCAGGAAGCGCTCTCTTGGTGTCATCTCTTTGACCATATTGATCTCCTTATCAGCCGATGAGGGCTTATTCACCTAGACGCTCAACCATTGCCCGGAAGTGCCGGCTGCTCTCTACCAGATCGGGGCCATGCCGGTGGAGATTGCCTGCCACTAGAAAGACAGCATCCGGCCCGTAGAAGTCCCGCATCTCTTCAAAGAACTCCGGACGCACCCCGCCGCCCGGCGAGGGCAAGTTGGGCTTGATGTCCCCCATAGGCACACGTGTTCCTTCTGCCGCCAAGCGGCATTCCTCCTGAGGCGGCGCAAACCGCCCCTCGTAGTGGGGGAAGATGGAAATATCTGCTCCCATCAGCCGTGAGAGTTGTCCATGTAACACATAGGGTGAGATACCAAACTCAGGAGTGCGCCGGTATGTACCCAGAAAACCCGGATGAAACATAATAGGCAGACCAACGGCGTCATCTTCAGCGAGCATGCGTATCATGTCCAGCCCGCTGAAGGCAGGCATCAGCATAAGGCCATCTGCACCCGCCTCTTTGGCAAAGCGAACCTTCGCCAAGAGTTTCTCCATTGGCCCGCTAATGCATGGAAAATACAAGCAGTGGTAACCCGTCTGGTGATTGGCCCTGGCAATGGCTTCCACACAACGGACAACGCGCTCCTCAAACGGGCAGAAAGCCTGATCGGACAACCCATGGTCATCCTTGATGATGTCAATGCCTCCCAGTGCACACTGATAGGCCATCTCGGCAAGCTGTTGTGGAGACTGCCCCATCGGCTTGAGGGCAGTGCTGGTCAGAGGACGCGAAGAGACACCTAGAAGTTCACGAATGCCCTTCCGTCCAAAGCGCGGTCCCTTGAACGCCGCCGTTAGACTAGGCGGCAGGTCAAGAGACTCCAGTCGGACTCCCGGCGTGAAGCTGATGTTACCAAAAACCACGTTTAGGAACTGGGGCAACTCATAGCCTGTGCTCTCAGCGGCATAGGAGATCAAAACCTCGTAACTGCCGTCTGGGAGCGGCACGAAAGTCTCAATCCAGCCCACCAAGTTGTCACGTAACAGGCCGGGCGCAAGAAGCTCATAAGGGAACTCGACTGTCTGTTCCACACAGATAAACTCAGCGATTCGGCGTGCATCGGCCTCGTTTAACCCATGCAGGGTATAGCGCACCCGAAGACGTTCACCCGAAAAAGTAAGTTCAGGGTTATCGTACTGCATCCAATTGTCCTTTAGTCACACCTCGCTAAACCCGAAACCTCCAAGAGACTTGTTGCTTCGTTGAGAAGGGACGGCCCCCTCAGATGTCACTCTCTCCAGCAAAGCGGTTGAAGCGTGCGATCAGCCACTCACTGGTCTCACGTACCAGCGGGATACAGACACCATGCAAGTGACGCTCTGTGCTGTATTGTTTCGCCTGCTCAGGGTCGCTTAGGTCAAGTTGAAGCAGATCACGGCAATTAGTGGTGCTCTTCTGAGCCTGATACCAGCGGACCAGCTCAGCGGCCATAGCGCGCGCCGCATAGCGCGGCGGCTTGTATTGGGGGTTGCTGTGGGCTTCGCGTGCGCCAATAACCATCAGCCCCCCTATAAGGGAGCCGCAGGTCAGGCCCTGCCTTGCCATGCCGCCGATAAAGGAGGTTGCGGCACGGTGCGCAACCTCAGAGCTGTACCCCTCCGCCTCGGCAAAGGCGGTGAAGACAGACTCGGCACAGGAGTACCCCTGTCTGAAAAGCTCCTCTGCATAGGCAGGGATGTCAATCGGGGTGAAGGGTGCTTGCCCCTCACTTCCTGTGATCTTCAGGCAGGCTGATAATGACCCGCACAGGGCGTTGTCACGCTGGTCAAGGAGGGTGTGCGGCTTGAAATCTGGGGCGGATATGTGCTGACGCAATGCGCCCGTCAGGGCTTCTGTCAGTATGGGGGTACAATCAAAACCGCGCACACCCAGTGCCAGCGCACGCTTCAGGTCCTCTTCCGGAAGAACAGCCGCCGTCCTCAGCAACAAGGGGGCAGACAGCCCCTCACACAGGGCGGCCAGACGATCAAACGGGACAGCGTCCCCCCACGACAGTAGCAGTGCATCCGGGCCGGCGCTTTCGACAAAGGCGCGGGCACGCACTGGATCAACCGCCTCTGCCTGACCCAGAAGGACGGCAACAGCCAAGCCGTTTTCACGGGCAAGCCTGCCAGATTCCTGCACAAAGTCTGTCTCATGATTCTCGATCAGGCAGGCACAAAATCCCAGCCGGATCGCCTCACCCACCTGTTCGAGGTTTTGCACCCCTGCCAGCATCAGGCAGATTGGCACGCGGGCCATACGCGCCTGTTCACGCAAGGCATCGGACAGACGGCGTACCTCGCCTGTAGAGATGCCTCTGAACCTGTCCGTACGCACAACCAGCACAAGCGGCGCTTCCTGCTTGCCAGCCTGTGTCATCAACGCTTGCGCGGCCAGCAGATCATCAACACTGGCCAGCACCAACCCGTAGGCCTTCTCCGTAGCGGCAGTAAGCAAAGCCGGCAGGGAACCTAGCATGGCCTAAGCCTCCATCGGCCTGAGGTAAGGCCGGTAAATTTGCTTTCCGATAGGACGCATCCCCAGCCAAGCCGCCAATTCCAACCCCGCCCCGCTGAGGTCGCCGTAAGCCAGCGGATAGTGATGCTGGTAACCGCTAGCCATTAAAGTCTCGATCAAGTCTGGCACAGTGACAGCTTCGTCGTTCAAGCGCAGGTCACAGAACCAACCCCGGCTCCCTACGTAGCTGGACTTGCTGTTGTCCAGCCTGCCGCCCAGCACAAGAACGCGGTCAAAGTCTGTGGTGAACCCGAAGACGGTAGCCTGCCCCGGCTTCAGCACAAGATCGTTGTGCAGGCCAATGCCATCTCCGCCATAGCCGTCAAAAAGCCAGAGAGACTGCATCCTGACGCCCTTCTCATCCGCCAATGAGGGAGCAGTCGGGCCGCAGTGCCAGAGCAGTATACTTTCGTCCGTCTCATCCACAGCGGAAAGGTCCATCAGGGTGACGACCGTACCGCCGCTCATGTAGCGCAAAGCCAGCATCCCGGCGGCGCTTGTGACATCCCCTTCGCAGGCGGCGATCAGGCCGTCTTCATTGAGCTGGCCCAGCACACTGCACACGGCTAGATGATAGTCTGACTGGAAACGCGGCCAGCAACTTATTGCCAACGCATCGAGAGAACGCTCCTCAGCCAGTTGCCGATAGGTCAGCAGTACACGTCCCGCTCTATCTAATGCAGGAGCTTGTCCTTCGTCGAAGGTGGCGGCCCCTCCGCGGATACGTTCAGAAGCCTCCATTGCTGGTTCGCTAGGCTGGGCTTCAGCCCGCCCGATGACCTCATCAAATTCAATGTGAGCCACGCGGATACCCAGACGCTCATAGAGCACACGCTCGTCAATAATGAGGTTGTCAAAGCCGGGAGCTACCCCGCCTACCAGCCCAATGCGTGCCCCTTGCAGATTGATGAGTGCCGTGAGCGCCTTCACCGTGAGTGCCAGCCGCTCATCAAAGAGCGGTTGACCGGGCCGCCCGTAAAACCACTTGACGGGCTTGCGATAGCCGCTCAGGAAGGTCTTGGCGATGCTGTTGTACATATTAGCGGCAGTGAAGCTGTTAAGCGGCAGGCCGCCTTTGGGCGCAGGCGGCCCTTCGGGCACAGCCCAGATACCCAGCCGGGCATCCAGCGTGGTGAACTCGTAGATGAACTCACCGGGGCCAAAGGAGCTGGTCTGTAGCAGGATGAAATCCGCCCCCCACTCCTTCAGCTCGGCGGCGGCGCGGCGTGCGTCTTCGATATTCCACATGCCGCCAGTGATCACATGCAGGTCAAAACCAAGATGTTCAGCGAGTGCGTTGAGCCGCTCGGCGCTGTCGGCAAACTGCGCCGCCTTGTCACCTAGAAAAGGTGTACACATCACGCCGGTCAGGCCTACCTTGAGCCGTCGAGTTTCGCGCATAACACACTCCAAATGACAACTAAGCAAACCGCTATAAGCTCAACCCACCGGCCAGCGGAAGTATGGCCCCTGCGCAGGCCAATCCCAGAAAGGCTGGCTGGCAGAGTCCAGCGCGTACAGCGAGAGTGAAAAGCCAGCCATCTCCTGTGTGGTGAAGAAGGAGCCTACCACACTGCCGGCGACCTCCAGCCCATGTGCCCGCAAGGCATGATGGACACGCCTGTTGAGGATATGCAATTCCATCAGCGAAGTGCCGCCTGCACCATTCAGGAAGCTGAGTACACGTTTTTCCAACAGCGGGTTGAGGTCTTCCAGCAGTCGCTGAATAAGCATGTCAATCAGGGCGTCGGCATGCAGATGCGCCCCGCGATAGACCCCTGCCTCTCCATGCACGCCTGCCCCTACCTCAATCTGGCCGGGCGGCATCTCAAACATGGGTTGTCCAGAGACAGGATGGGTAGGCGGTCGTGCCGCCACCATCAGGGTAGCAGTACGTTCATTAGCGGCCCGCATCAGGGCGGCAACATCAGCCAGCGGAAGCCCCTGCTCAGCGGCGGCGCCTCCGATCTTGAGGCTGAAGAGTAATCCGCCCAACCCGCGCCGCTCCTCCAGACGGGAGCGGGGCGCGGTAGCAATATCGTCCCCTAGTAATACACCTTCGACTACAATACCTTCCTGGCTAGCCCTTCGAAGGGCCAGCCGGGCGTTAAGCACGTCCCCAGTATGGTTGGAGATCAACAGCACAACGCCCGCGCCGCGATCCGCTCGACGGATCGCCTCCGCAATGCGAACACCAGGGGCACAGGTGAAGATCGGGCCGTAAACATCGGCATCAAGCAGGCCCGGCCCAACAAACCCTCCCATCGAGGGGGTGTGACCGCCGCCGTGTCCGATGGCCAGCGCAGCCTTTCCGGCGGCCTTGGGCTGTGCCCTCACCAGGATGTCAGGAGGGACATAATGGAGCAGGGCCGGATAAGTAAGAGCCATGCCCTCTAATTCTTCAGCGATCAGGTTGGCAGGCTGGTTGATGAACTTACCGGGCGGCGGAAGTTGTTCTGCCTGTCCGGAAGGGAGGGAAGGGATCGCTGTGCCGACCGCTAGATCATGCAAGGTTTCAACAAGGATGGCCAGCGAAGTCGCACCTGCATCCTGATAGCCCGCTGAGCGCTCGCCAAGGAAGCGGGCGCGGCCATGCATGGCCGCCA
The DNA here is from genome assembly GCA_034435015.1 of Anaerolineae bacterium. Taxonomy (GTDB): domain Bacteria; phylum Chloroflexota; class Anaerolineae; order Aggregatilineales; family UBA3940; genus DAOTYH01. The sequence goes on from DAOTYH010000062.1 coordinate 8,708, forward strand.
TCCCGCGTGTCAACTCAGCGCCTTGACGCGCCGCGATAGCCGCTACTGCCAGCGCACTGGCTGGCGGCTCCAGAGAGTGCTCTGCCAGAGCCTGCGCCGCCGGCGCCAAGGCGTCAACAAGCGTCTTCTGGCCGGGCTGGGCACCACCTATCTGTTGGACAGCCTCCAAGCCGCCCGCAAAAAAGGCGGCCAGATCAGCGCTGTTGAGTTGTTGTTTGCCGCGCAGTAGCACGCCGCCTTCTGCAAAGAAGGCCGCCAGCAGGGGGCCAATAGCCCCGCCTGCCGCAACAGCCAGCGCTTCTGAGGCTGTATCAAGGAGGGCGCCTATATCAGCACAACCCGCCTGCACGGCCAGCTCGGCGGCCGCAAAGGCACGGCTGACTGTGTAGCCGTGATCGCCGTCCCCCACTTCCGCGTCAAGCGCATTGAGGGCGTCACGTTCTTGCTCGAAGCGTGCACGCAATAGCGAGAAGAAGCCCCTCAGTGCATCCAGATCAAGCACCGGCTACCTCCCGCCGGACAAAATCCGCACCGGCACGCGCCCCTGCATCCAGATCATCCCCAAGAGGACGCCAAATCGAGAGGGCCGGGCCGACCTCTTCGCCCGGCTGTACAAATGACTCAATGGTCAGCCAGCCACGGTAGCCCGCCGCATCGAGCGCCTCACGCACACTGGCCCATGGAATATGTCCCTGCCCCGGCATCTTGCGGTTGTTCTCCGAGCAATGGAAGTGGCCAATCTGATCACCCGCCAGCCGGATCGCTTTGCTGATGTCATCTTCTTCAATGTTCAAATGGAAAGTGTCGAGGTGTAATTTAATGGCGGGACTGTTCACTTCGGCCAACAGGGCTAGACCCTGTTCAACCGTGTTGATCAAATACCCTTCGAAGCGGTTGAGCACCTCAAGGCAAAGCGTCACGCCCAGACTGGCGGCGATCTGTCCAACCTCACGCAATGCCTTGATGCAACGTTTGCGGGCCTCAGCCTGCTCTGCGTAGGGCGGAAAGACACCCCAAGCGGCGTACGTCACCCCGCCCAGCACGGGACTGCCGAGAGCCGCACATCCTTCCAGACAGGCCCGCAAATGGGCTGTACCTGCTGTGCGTATGCCGCTGTCGGGGCTGGTAATGTCGGTCGCGGGGCCAAGGCCAGTGCCGCAGGTGGCGTGCATTCCCTGTTCGTCCAATGCGGCCCGCAGACGCGGAAAATCCATTGTTGCCGGCGACAGCAAAGGAAACTCTGCCCCGTCAAAGCCGGCCTGCCGTGCCCGTGCGATCAACGGCACTAGATCGTCTGACCATTGCCGTTGCCAATAAGAAAGATGTATCCCAATTGGGCGGGGCATCGTCAGCACCTTTCAGGGAGGCCCTTCCTCCCCCACTGGCGCGAGGAAGGGCCTCAGGCTATTGTGGACGAGCTAGAAGCCGAGCAGTTTGGCAATCCCTCCTACCACAATGGCGATCAACGAGAAGTCGTTGCCGCCAAAGAGCTGGATGAAATTGCCCGCCGAGTTGGAGATGAGGGGGAGTGAGAACGCCTGCAGTACGATCAACAACACACCGCCAACAGCCGCCGCAATGATCGCTCCACGCCGCCCCCCTGTGGCGTTCGCTACCACTGCCGCCGGGCCAACATCAAAGAAGGCCGCAACAACCAGCGGGAACAGCACATAGCTGTAGCCTGCCAAGTTGAAGATCACGAGCGTGATCAGCGAGGTGATCATTGCGATTGGGAAGCCGATAGCCAGCGCGTTCTGGCCGTAAGGGAAGACCATCGGGCAGTCCAGAGCAGGCACAGCCTCTGGCACGATAGCCTTGGCAATGCCATGGAAGGCCGGGATGATCTCAGCCAGCATCATGCGGACACCGGTCAGCAAGACGACCAGTGCGGCACCAAAGCTGATACCCTTGAAGAGCGTCCAGAACACCCAGATCCACACCTGCCCGCCGGTATAGGTGTCAGCCGCCCACTGCGGGCCGGCCAGCAGACCGAAGATCAAGTAGAGCAGGAACATGATCAGCGAGGTTGTGATCACCATTTCCTTGAGGAAACCAAGCCCCTTGGGAACCTCAATATCCTCAGTAGACTTGTTGGGGTTGCCAAGCAGTTTGCCCAGCAGAGCACCGATCAACACATGGATGGTGGTGGTGTGGCCAATGCTGAACTGCCTGTCGCCCGTCAGCTTGAAGATGAAGGGGGCGATTATGGCCGGCAGGACGGTAGAGATGATGCCGAGGACGATACTGCCGACAATAACCAAAGGTACACCGGTGATGCGGCCGCCGTCCGCCAGCGCCGCCGCCACCATGAACGCATTCCAGAACAGGATATGCCCTGTTAGGAAGACGTACTTGAGCGGCGTTACGCGGGCGAGGATCACATTCACCAAGAAGCCAAAGACCATGATCAGCACGACTTCAATGCCCCGCTCAGCTAGGAAGGCAGTGAAGTCGGCCACAGCGGCTGTTCCCCCGCCACTGCCTTGATAGACCTGTGCAAAATGCTCTGAGATCGGCGTGATAGCCGCAACCAGCAGGTCTACTGCGGCAAAAAGGATGAGCACACCTGCCATCGTCTTGATCGTGCCGCTGATGACCTCATTGACCGGCTTGCGCTGGAACAGCAAGCCTAGCAGGGCTACAATGCCCAGCATAAAGGTCGGCAGGATGCGCGGGACAAGGGTGAAGATAATATTGATGTCCATAGCATTCCTCCTTTAGGGTTAGTACAGCAACTACGATGAGAACTACTCACCCGCCTGCCAGAAAATGTCAACGACGAGGCTTGCCTCACTGCGGGGGGCACAGCGGACAAGCAGGTTATCCCCCTCCAGAGACCAGTCTGCAGGCCCGCTCTGGCTGGGGAACATCTCTACCCGTTCTGGCATGCGGCCATTCCGTTGGATACACAGCACACAGCTTGTATCCTCTCTCAAATAGTTTGCAATCAGCAGAGTACTGCGGCCCGACCCTTCCAATAAATGGTGGTCGAGGGTACGCTCTCCCTGTTGCTGATAGCTGATGCAAACACGGGGCCGGATCGCAAGGCGCTCCAGCACAACGGCCAGCAGGCTTTTGAGCCAGGCCCCCTCCGGTTTCAGATAACCGGCGTCGGCTCTGGTGGCAATATACAGGCCTGCGCCTTTGCCGCGCTGAGCCAATGTGATAGCAGGCCACCCATCCGTAAAGCGGGCCAGCACCTCCGTATTTGGCTCAGGCTGGATTAGATCACGATGGAATGCGCCCTGCACTGCCTGCCCCTCCAGATCAAGGATCGGCGTGCCAAGTGCGTCAGGTTCGATCTGGGCCAGCCCGAAAGCTTCACGCAAGCCGGGGATCGGCAGATGATGATGATACCAGCCTGCTTCGGTCAGGGCGGCACAACGCGCAAAGGCAATCAGCAGACCCCCGCTCTCTACATAAGCCAGCAGTGCCGCCGCCTCCTCAAGGTTGAGGAGAGAAACCAGCGGCAGTACGATAACCCGGTAGAACTTGATCTCTGGAAGTTTCAGGTGGGGTGGAGTAATGAAGTCCACGCTGAAGCCCTGCTCCCAAAGGGCGCGGTAAGCACCACGCTGGGCGGCAAACAATATCTCTTCCTGACCGATACTGCTGAAGAAGATCGCATTAGGCTTCGATTCAAGCAGAGCAACCTCGCCTTGCGGCACATGTGCCGTGAGCAGATGCTCTTTGTTATGCTGGATATAGCGGCCCAACCCAGTTGCCGCTTCGAGGCGCGGCGTAGGTTGCCCGTCTAGATCAACCAGTGCGCCCCAGTGCAACGGCTGATAATCCCACTCACGCCATGGCATGTAGAGCAGCATCTTGGCATCATGTCCCAGCGCCTCAAAGCCGTTGCGCCAGATGTCTGTTGGGCTGGTGTTGTATTCCGGCCCCAGTACCCAGCCGCCAATGGGGCCTGACTCAACTTCATGCAACCAGAAATCGCGTCCACCCCAACGGCTGACACTCCGCCCATGATCGAGGAAGATCGAGGTGTGTTCAGGGCGGGACACTATCTTGGCTCCACTGCCGGGGTAGAGATCATAGCCAATGTGATCTACCTGCTTAGCGATCTGCCACTGATCTAGGCCGGTAAGAGCGCCAAAACGGTCATATCCTTTGAAGTTAAAGGTGTTGATCGAGGTTGGATGATCAGGATCATACTGGCGGATCAGATCATGCTGGCGGCGTGCAAACTCTGCAAAAGCCTCCTGCCAGAAGAGCCGCCAGTCCAGCCAGCGCGTCACGCCTGACCACGTGTCCGGTGTTGCTTCAGGAGGATCAACCTCCTCCCAATCATTATACCAGAAGGCTGTTGTACTCCACATCCAAGCGGCATTAAGCGCCTCAAGCGTGTGATATTTGGCCTGTACCCACTCACGAAAGCGTGCCTTGCTGTGATCGCAGTAACAGTAGATGTCAAGGCGGCCCTTCTCCCGCGTGGGGTTAAAGGGAAAGCCGATCTCGTTGCTGATCTGCCAGCCAAAGTGATTCTCATGTCTAACAGCAAATTGAGCCAGAGCCGCCAGATAGCGGTCACTAGCCTCTAGGAAGCCCGGATGATGGATGCAGGCCCAATGATAGGAGGCTGCCAGCGGATAACGCTCCCCCCGGCTGGACAGGATCACCGCATCAGGATACTTACGCGCCAGCCAGAGCGGCGGGCAGGAGGCGCCGGTGCTCAGCAACACATCCAGACCGAAGGCCCCGGCACGGCGGTAAAAGGAGTCGAGGACCTCCAAGCGAATGCGGCCCTCCTGCGGTTCGAGGCGATCCCACGAACCATGTACATCCCCAATGCGGATCAGGTTCATGCCTGCCGCCTGCATCTGCCGCAGGTCTTCCTCCCACTCCGACTCCGGGAAGATCAAAGGGGAGTAAGATGCACCGTAGCGCATCACCGCCCGTGAGCCTGACATAGAGACTACTTCTTGCCTTCTAGCAGAGGACGAATGGCCGGCAGGACCTTCTCCACCACCTCGGTTTTACTGAGGAAGTTGTTGACGACCACCACCGGCTGAGGGATGTCCTTAAACGCTGTAGAGAGGTCTTTTGAGGTGACTACAACATCGAAGCGCTCACCTTTAGCGGTAGTCATATCTGTGCAGAAGGTCTCAGCCTTAAGTCCGCTCTCCTTGAGGACTTCATCTATTTTGAGCTTCAAGATCATGCTTGACCCAAGGCCAAAGCCACATACAACCATGATGCGCATCTGTATCCTCCTGATGGGATAGGCCAATAGCGCGGGAGGGGTCGAGAAGAAAGCCCTTTATTTTAAGGTGTACTGCCCCAACACAGCCAGGGGCTTGATGCTAGGGACAGGATGCCTCAGGAGTTAGCAATGTCAAACTGCTGGATGATGTCTACAACTTCTTTAACACTCTTAGCGGCACTCAGTTTCTGACGGGTAGTTTCTTCTCCAAGAAAGCCCGCCAGTTGAGTCAACATGCTAATATGGCTGGTCTTGTCTGGGTTACCGAAGGCAATCACCAGCGAGACAGGATCATTCTCTTGAGAGCCAAACTCGACTGGCTTCGCCAGCGTAACCAGTGATACACCCACGGCCAGCACACCATCCTCTGGACGCGCATGAGGCAATGCAAGACCAGGTGCCAGTACCATATAAGGCCCGACGCGGTAAACAGCATCTATCATAGCCTGAACATACCGAGGCTCACACTTGCCAGCCTTGACAAGCGGCTCTCCCGCCGCACGGATAGCCTCTTCCCAGTTCTTGGCGGGAACTTTTAGCCGGATCATATCCGGTGTCAGGGTTTCACTGAGCATTTTCTTTCTTTAGTCCTCTTTCAGAAGTTTCAGTGCTGTCAGGGAGTCCGTGATCAGAGTATTGAGAAGCCTGCCGCGCATAGCGGCACGCAGTACTTCTACCTTTTCGGGGCCGCCTGCTACCACCACACTGCGAGGCACATGCCGCAGGTCTTCAAGGCTGATGGCAATGGCCCGCTCGCAGATCGGATGCTGGATATACTCTCCCTGACTGTCAAAGAATTGGCCTAGCATATCCCCCACTGCGCCACGCGCCCGCAGGTCCTCTAGATCATCATCATTCAAATAGCCGTGCAGGTAAAGCAGGGCCGACCGATCAACCGGGCCAACGCTCTGCAGGACCATATCAGCCCGACGGGCTAGCTCCAGCGCCGCCGCGATGGGCGGCTCCCGCAGGAGAGCTTCGCGCATCTCCGGGCTGGAAACAATGGTCGGCGCATACAGGTAAGCCGCTTTGCTCTCGGTCAGCTCGGCTATACGCGAAGTAATGTTGTAATCGGTGAAGCCGCCAGTACTCCCTACGCCTCCGGCAACCTCAACAAACTGACACCCGATTGTCTGCGGAGGGCCGAATACCTGTGGAATATAGGAAAGAGTGCGCCCCTGCCCAATCCCGACGATCATATCTGGCCGCAGGTTGCTGGTCAGCCATAGAACGGCGCCCTGAGCCAGTGTGCGGTAAAGCGGCTCTCCCGGCTCAGCCTCAGTAACGACCAGCGCCTCCCTCAAACCGTATCTACGGCATAGCTCCTGCTCCAAGCCAAAGTGGATCGGCTCCGGCGTGTTAATCCTGATCTCTACAATACCCAACTCGCGGGCCTGTTGAAGCAGACGATTCACCTTAACGCGGGAGAGTTCAAGCAGGTCACCGATCTCCTGCTGAGTCAGGCCGTCAATGTAATACATCCAGGCCGCCTGAGCCAGCAGGCGGGTCAGCGCTGAATTGGGGGTGGTACGTGCCTGACTACGGATCATGTGTTCACGAGGTTTTACAATTGTTCACACTGCTCCCATTCTCAGGCAGGATAGCCTGTATTCACAGTGACAAATGTCACCTGCAAAGCATGACATTATGAACAGGTCTCTCCTGTTTTCTAACCAGATTTGACACCTACGCCAACTTCTGCCATAACTGCACTGTGTCGTGTGGAAGGCCGTGAATTTGAAGGAGACAGGCGAATGGCAACACCCTATGACGGCAAGGTAGGTCTTTGGCATGTAGCGGGTAGCTGGGTAGGAGAGCCGGATATTGCAACACTGGCCAGCTCAGTTAAGCAACAATGTCCGGTCGCTGATGCGATCTATGTAAAAACCAGCAACGGCAAAGACTGGCAGGGCGTTTTTGATACAAAGGCCTCCATGGAGATCAACGGGCCGTCTGATATAGCCAAGTGGGTCAGTACGCTTGCCAGCTACGGCCTAGAGACGCACGTGTGGTGTGTGCTCAAGGGGCAAGACATTCAGGCTGAGATAGCCCGTGTGGTTGAGGCCGCCAGTGTGCCGGGTGTCAGGTCCATGATCCTCGATGTGGAGCCTTATACCGGCTACTGGCAGGGTACCCGCGCACAGGTCACGCAACTGATGAGCGGGGTGCGTAGTGCGCTGGGCCAGAGTTTCCATATCGGCATCAGTGTGGACCCCCGCCGGCAACACTATGCCTCCATCTACCCTGACGCGTGGCGCCCCTACGTGAACAGCGTTCATCCTCAGGTGTACTGGGAGGAGATGCGGCGCGAGCCTGAAGACATCTTGAATGAGACCTACGTGGTGTGGGGGGGGTACGGGTTACCGATCTACCCGGTCTTACAGGGTTATGCCAGTGACCCTAACAGCATCCGCCGGGCACAAGACCTCGCCCGCAGTGTGCGCGGTGCAACCGGATTGTCCTACTTCCGGCTGGGGGTGATCGGGCCGATGCAGTTTCAGGCCATCAACGAGGAGTTCGTGGATGAGGAGGTCGGGCCAGACAAGGTCCTGCGGCGTTATGGCTGGGAAAAGATCATCTCCCCTGATGACGCCGGCTACCGGGATGGGACACGTTCCGGGCAGGCGACCAGCACCGTCTTTACGCAATTTACCAGCGTGCGCGGCCACATCATTAAGTACAAGAAGACTGAGGTTGCCCGTGACACCGTCTGGGCACAGTGGACCCCTCAACTGCCAGCCAAGGGGATTTATGAGATCTCGGTTTATGTGCCGGGACGGCATGCTACAACGCGCAATGCTAAATACCATATTCATGGTGTGGCGGGCGTGGGAACTGAACTGCTGGTCAGCCTAAATCAGTATATTTACTCTGACCAGTGGGTCCCGCTGGTAGTCTATGAATTCGACAATACGAAGCCCAACGGCGGTCAGGTCAACCTGACTGATCTGACCGGTGAAAACAACCTGGAAATTGCCTTCACAGCGATCCGCTGGCGGCAGGTGATCGAGCAGATACAGCCAGAGGAAGAGGCAGGGTTCGACCCGCCCGTTGGAACAGCCCAAGAACGGCTGAGCAGTAAGGTCTGGCCGGGCAAATGGTATGATGCCACTGGTTATGCCACTTACTACACTACCGTTGGACCTGCCTATCACACAGGTGCTGATCTCAACCTGCCCGGCGACGCCGACCGTAATACGCCGGTGTACGCGCCCGCTGATGGAGTTGTCACCTTCTCTGGCCGTAGCAGTGGCACGTGGGGGCGTCTGATTGTGATCCGCCACGATCCGTTGCCGGATGGCACAGTGGTCTGGAGCCGTCTGGCGCACATCACCAACCCGCTGGTCAAAGAGGGGGATCGTGTCGAGCGCGGCCAGCAGATAGCCAGCATTGGGAATGCCGAAGGGCAGTTGCCGTTCCATCTGCACTTTGACATCGCCAAGACAGACATACTGGAACGAAACCCCGGACACTGGCCCGGCAGTAACCTTGATCTAGTGCGCAGACACTACGTTGATCCGCGCCTGTTCATCGAACAGCACCGTCCGCCTGGTCGTGTCTAGACCAAGATGAAAGCGCAAGGGTGGACAGCCTCTATCACAAAGACTGCCCACCCTTTTCACTACCCGCATATAGCCGGCGGCTCGTGCCGCACAACTAACCTTTGATCACTGCCAGCGGGATCAGCCGCGCTACCTTGCGGGCAATACCTGCCCCGCTCACAACCTTGACCACCTCATCCACATCCTTATAGGCCTGAGGGGCCTCCTCAGCTAGGCCGGGCATGCTTCCTGCCCGTATAGTGATACCTTCCTTCTCTAACTCAGTGCGCAACGCCTCGCCGCGTATGGTGCGTTTGGCCTCGTTGCGGCTCATGACGCGCCCGGCACCGTGGCAGGTGCTTCCGAAAGTCTGCCTCATGCTCTCTTCTGTTCCCACCAGTACCCAACTGGCTGTACCCATTGAGCCGGGCACCAGAACAGGCTGACCGATGATACGGTACTCAGGCGGGAGTCCCTCAAAGCCGGGTCCAAAAGCACGTGTCGCGCCCTTGCGATGAACAACAACCTCGATGGTCTTTCCGTCAACCTGGTGTTTCTCAACTTTGGCCATGTTGTGGGCAATGTCATAGACCTGCCATAGACTCCAGTCGCGCACCTTGCCAGCCAGAACCGCTTCGAAACTGCGGCGGATATGGAAGGCCAGCACCTGACGATTGGCAAAAGCATAGTTGGCGGCGGCACACATGGCGGCGTAGTAAGCCTGCCCCTCCGGTGAATGAAACGGAGCGCAAATCAGCTCGCGGTCAGGGAGTTTAATGCCGTATTTCTGGCTCGCCGTTTGAAAGTCGCGTACATAGTCAGTACAAACCTGATGACCAAATCCCCGTGAGCCGCAGTGAATCTGGACGGCTATTCGACCCTTGTACAACCCCATTGCATTAGCGGCCTGCTCATCGTAGACCTCGTCAATCAAGTCCACTTCAATGAAGTGGTTTCCTGCGCCAAGTGTCCCTACCTGTTCGATTCCGCGCTCCCATGCCCGCTTGCTGACCTTGCCGCTGTCAGCGGCTTTCAGACAGCCGCCTTCTTCTGTCCGGGCAAGGTCCTCCGGCGTGGCATATCCCTTCTGAAGTGCCCATTTGGCCCCTTCATGCAACAGCTTCTCGAAGTCTTTATCTTTCAATTTGAGACTGCCCTCTTTACCGACACCGCTGGGGCAGTTCTGATATAACGTTGAAGCCAGCACAGACAGATGCGGACGTATCTCTTCTAGATCGATGTTGCTGGCAAGCACGCGGACTCCACAGTTGATGTCAAACCCAACCCCGCCGGGCGAGATGATTCCACTGTCAGCCCGCGATGCTACCACGCCGCCAATCGGAAATCCATACCCTTGATGGATGTCAGGCATGGCCAGCGCATACTGTACCAGACCGGGAAGTGTGGCTGTGTTGACCAACTGATCAACCGATTGATCACCCAGAGCATCCTCTAATAACCGCTCGCTGGCATACAGCCGTGCTGGAACACGCATGTCATCCCGGAATGTGGCGGGAATCTCCCACAGATACTCGGACAGGCGATTGATGTCTTGCTTGCGCATAGGCTTCTCTCCTCTACCTCACTACCTACACATCAAAGACAATGACCGTCTCATAGCCCTTATCAGTCTGTCGGATGACAAGGTTATGATAGGTGACCGCTTTGATGTACTTGTCGAAACGGCCATTTGTCCTGCCAGTCACCTCAGCATCTAACCTGAAATCAGCGGCACGCTGTACAGCAATGTGGGTAAACACAACCCGCTGATCTTCAATGAGGTACAATAATTCCGTCAGCCAGTCCACCAGCAGGATTTCCCAGTCCGGGGCATGTAAAGAGATGGTTCTGTGAATGACAGCCCCTGCTGGGGAAGCCTCTCCCCCGATCAAGCTGACCATGCCCCGTGCGGCATTCTCAAACAGCGCACGCAGGTCCTCCCCCCGTACCCGCAGTGCCCAGTCCGCAGTATGCTCAATTTCCTCCCATGCAGGGAGAGAGGGTGTATCAGCCATAGCAATTCTCCAGTATCGGGAGATTTGGGAAATGATCACCTATCTCTATTGAGTATACACAGAGTATACACAAGGTTTACAGAGGATAGATAAGCGGCAGTAGAAAAACAACACCCAGCCCTGTCAGGAGTACCAGAGGAAAGCCAAGCTTAGCATAATCTCCAAAGCGATAGCCGCCCGGCCCCATCACTAACAGGTTGGCGGGGTGACCAACTGGGGAGAGAAAGGCCGCTGAGGCGCTGATGCCGACTGCAATAGCAAGAGCTTGTGGATCAAGGTTGCTGTGAAGGGCCATAGTGATTGCCAGCGGTCCCACGATCAGTGTTGCGGCCTGCCCGGATGTGATCTGAGTCAGGAGAGTAGTAAGAAGAAAGAAAACAAACAGAACCAGATGCGGTCCGCCGATTTCCAACAGGCGTGGAAACTCCTGTGTCAGCCATTCTGTAGCGCCGGTCTGTTCCAACGCCTTCGCTAGCGGCAACATCCCGCCGATCAGGAAAATCACCTGCCACTGGATACTAGAGCGGGCCTGCTCGACTGTTTCACAGCCGGTAATGATGACAGCTATCCCTGCCAGTAGAGCCGCTAGTGACACCGGTAACCAGTTGAGGGCAACCACGATGAAAAACAGAATCAATATCAAGCCGGCAACCCATGCGCGGCGGGTGTTCTCGGGGACTTCGGGCAGGCGTGTCATGACCAAGAAGTCAGGCTCCCGGCTGAGAACGCTTAGCTGATCAGGCTGTCCCTGCACCAATAGGGCATCGCCTAAGGCAAGCCGATGCTCCCCCAAATGCGAGCGAATGGGGCGGCCTTCATGCCAGATCGCTACCACATTCAACCCATATTTCTCACGGAAGTTCACCTCGCTGAGGGTTTGGCCCACCAGCGTACTGCGGGGCGAAAGGGAAACCTCAGCCATTTCGGTATTACTGGCAAATAGAAGAGCATTACGTTCCTCGTCCTGCGAAGACAACACCAAGCCAGTATCCTGAGCGGCAGTGGTGATGTCATCGGGTCTGCCGCCAAGTAACAGCAAATCACCGGCCTGAAAGCGCATATTTGCCCCCGGCGGTGCAAAAGTCTGGCGGCCACGGATCAAGGCGGCAACAGTCACGCCGTAAAGATGTCCTAGGTCGCTTTCTACCAGCGTCCGTCCCGCCAGCTTTGACTCCGGTGCAACGTAGGCTTCAAATAAACGTTTGCTGAGCGCATACGTCCGGGTCAGTTCGTAGCGGGCCTGCTGAAGAGCGGTCCACAGATCGGCGGGGGAACGCTCCGGCAGGAGGAGAGGGCCGAATATCGTCAGATAGATCATGCCGATCAGGGCAATCGGCCCGCCGACCGGCAGGAAGTCCAGTAACCGGAGGGGGGGCAGGCCACTTCCTGCCAGCAGGCTGGACATGAGCAAGTTGCTGGTAGTCAGCAGAGTGGCCATCCCGCCCAGCAAGGCCCCAAAAGCAACCGGCATCATCAGGCGGGATGGACTGATGTTGCGCCGATAGGAGACCTGCCGACCGACTGGGGCGATCAAGGCAGTTGAGGCAATGGTATTCATCATCAGAGAACCCACGCCAGCGGCCAGCGCTAGCAGGCCTACCAACGGGCGTTCACTTAGCCCCTGGGTGATGCGCAATAGGAGTTGCGCCAAGCGGGCCGTTAGACCGGTGTGGCGGAGAGCTGAGACAAGGATGAAGATACCTACCAGCGTGAGAACCACCGGATTACCGAAGCCGCTGAAAAGCACCGGCAAGTCGAGAATGCCGCTCAAGCCCAGGCTGGCCAGGACCAACAGAGCCACTACATCCGGGGCGAGCAATTCAGATGCAAACAGGACTAAGGCAACACCAGCAATACCTAAGACGAAGATGATGTCTGTGTTCAGCCCCATACGTCTCAAACCCTGCTGAGAGACTCAGCCCAACACCATGTCAATAGCCTCATTCAAAGAGCGGACGGCTATCGCTTCAACTCCCCCAGGCAATGGCTCCCCACCGCGGCGGGCTGTCTTAGGAATTAAAACTCGGCGGAAGCCCAGTTTGGCCGCTTCATTCAAGCGAGCCGGTAGCTGGCTGACAGCCCGCAGTTCGCCGCTTAACCCAACCTCCCCCACTACGGCCAGATCGGCAGGAAGTGGTACATCCTTCACGCTGGAGGCAATAGCAAGCGCGATGGCTAAATCCGCGGCAGGTTCGTCAATCTTCAACCCGCCAATCACATTGACAAACACATCCTGCTCAGAAAGGCGGATGCCCACCCGCCGCGTCAGGACAGCCGTCAATAGCAACAGCCGGTTGAAATCAACACCGTTAGCTGTACGGCGCGGGTTGGCAAAGCTGGTGAGTGTGGCAAGCGCCTGCACTTCGGCCAGCAAAGGCCGTGTGCCTTCCATGGTGACCACGATGGATGAGCCGGGCGCATTGACCATCCGCTCGGCCAGAAATGCCTCTGACGGGTTTTTGACTTCTACCATGCCGTCGCCGCGCATTTCAAAAACACCAACCTCAGAGGTTGCCCCAAAGCGATTCTTGACACTGCGCAACAGCCGGAATGCCTGAAAGGCATCACCCTCCAGATAAAGAACGGTGTCCACGATGTGCTCCAGTACACGCGGGCCTGCAATGCTCCCCTCTTTGGTCACATGCCCGACCAGGAAGATAGCAATGCCGGTGTCTTTAGCTACCTGCTGGAAGGATGCCGCACAGTGTCTTATCTGGCTGACACTCCCCGACGTTGACTCTAGTATATCGCTGTAAGTTGTCTGGATTGAGTCCACCACTAACACGCGGGGCCGCAGTGACTCGACATGTGCCAGTATGGCCCCCAGATTAGTCTCAGTGACAAGGTAGAGATTCTCTGTTGTGATGCCCAACCGCTCGGCCCGCATCTTGATCTGCCGGGCTGACTCCTCACCCGACACATAAAGCACAGGCCCGCTATAGTCAGCCATCAGCGCTGTGACCTGAAGCAGAAGGGTACTCTTGCCTATGCCAGGGTCTCCGCCAATCAGGATCAGACTGCCGGGCACCACCCCGCCCCCCAGAACACGAGCAAACTCCTCCATAGGCAGAGGAAGGCGTTCCCATGGATCGCCCTCGATCTCGGATAAACGGCGCGGCAGGGAGCGTGCCCCTGCGGCCTGCTGGCCTGGGGATACTGATGACTCGACCACTTCCTCAACCATGCTGTTCCATTCACCACAGCTAGGGCAACGCCCCATCTCACGGGGGGAAGTACGGCCGCAGTTTTGACAAACATAAACAGTGCGAGTTTTTGCCATAGAAAAGCCTCAACCCCGTCTGGTTCTCACGAGGAAGATTGTATAGCCGCTCATCATAGGGGGCGAATTCCCCTCATTGCATCCCCCCGCAATTAGCTTATACTGGACAAGGAGCGGGACTCTCAGCCGTAGCCCCGTCTATGCATCTCTTGAAGCAGTACATGCATTGCTCCCCGTCAGAGTCGGGAGGGAGGAGACACCAATGCAACCCATTGCCACCTACACTGTTGTCTCATCTATCCCTGAGCCGCTCCACCGGTTGCCTGAGCTGGCCTACAACCTGCGTTGGAGCTGGGATCATCAGACCATCGAACTATTCCGGCGCATGGGCCGCGATCTGTGGGAGGAAACCAACCACAACCCGGTCAAGATGCTGGGATTACTGAGCCAGAGCAAGCTTGACGCCCTTGCGCGTGATGAAGGTTTTCTGGCTCATCTGGCACGTGTGACCGAAGCGTATGACGAATACATGCGCAAAGGACAAAGGACGTGGTACGCACAGGAATTCGGACTCGAAGAAAAGCCCCAGATGGCTTACTTTTCATTTGAATTTGGCTTATCTGAGTGTATCCCAAATTACTCCGGCGGACTGGGTATTCTCGCGGGTGATCACCTCAAAGCCTCCAGTGACTTGAATGTACCGCTGGTCGGGGTCGGCCTGCTATACCAGCAGGGCTACTTTCGGCAGTATCTCAATATTGACGGCTGGCAACAGGAGCTCTACCCGGACAACGATTTCTACACCATGCCGCTCAGGCTGATGAGAGACGAGAATGGCCAGCCGATCCAAATCTCCATTGAGTTAACGGGCCGGCAAGTTTATGCTCAAATCTGGCGTGTGCAGGTTGGACGGGTTGATCTCTACCTGTTAGACACCAATATTCGTGAGAATCGGGAGCGTGGTGACCAGGACCTGACCGATCAGCTCTACGGCGGTGATCGCGAGATGCGGATTAAGCAGGAGATTCTGCTGGGTATCGGCGGATTGCGTGCCCTGTATGCTCTGGGCATTGAACCAGCCGTCTGCCACATGAACGAAGGGCACTCGGCCTTCCTCTCGCTGGAACGGGCGCGTATCCTGATGGAACGCTTCAGGATGAGCTTTGCAGAGGCGGCGGCTATCACATCAGCCAGTAATGTGTTCACCACCCATACACCTGTTCCGGCAGGCAACGACTATTTTGCACCCGATCTGGTCGAGAAGTACTTCCAAGATTATCGGCAGGCACTTGGGCTGTCCTCTGAAGAGTTTCTGGCGCTAGGGCGGATCGATCCCAATAACCCCAGTGAGCCATTCTGTATGACCGTTCTAGCATTGCGGATGTCAGCCTATGCGAACGGCGTAAGCCGCCTGCATGGCGAGGTGGCCCGCAAGATGTGGAAGGATGTTTACCCTCAGGTGCCGCTCTCAGAAGTGCCGATCAACTCGATCACAAACGGTGTGCATATCTACTCTTGGGTCTCCCAGGATATGGCGAATCTGTATGATCGCTATCTTGGCCCGCGCTGGCGCGAGGACCCTGCCGACCGGCGGGTCTGGCAACGTGTGAACAGCATCCCCGGTGAGGAGTTGTGGCGCACCCATGAACGTCGTCGGGAAAGGCTGGTAGCCTTTGCCCGTAACAGGCTGGCGGCTCAGCTTGAGCGGCGCGGTGCACCGCCCACTGAGATTGAAAGGGCACAAGAAGCACTCAACCCGGAAGCGCTGACCATTGGCTTTGCCCGGCGGTTCGCCACATATAAGCGGGCTACGCTGTTATTGCGCGATCCTGACCGCTTGACTAGGCTGTTGTGCAGTGATCGTCCCATCCAGCTTATCTTTGCTGGAAAGGCTCACCCGCACGACAACGAGGGTAAAGAGTTCATCCGTCAGATCATCCACTTTGCCCACAATGTCGGCTGTCAGCATCGGATCGTCTTTCTAGAAGACTATGATATGGTCATAGCACGCTATCTCGTGCAGGGTGTTGATGTATGGCTGAACACTCCCCGGCGGCCTATGGAAGCCAGCGGCACAAGCGGCATGAAGGCCGCTATGAATGGCGTGTTGAACCTGAGCGTTCTGGACGGCTGGTGGGCAGAGGCTTACCGCAGCAACATCGGCTGGGCCATTGGCCGTGGCGAGGTATATGCAGACGAAGGCCTGCAGGATTACGTTGAGTCAAATGCCGTCTATGACCTGCTGGAGAAAGAAATTATCCCGGCCTTTTACGATCGGGGGCATGACAACTTGCCTAGGGTCTGGATCATGCGTATGAAGTCCAGCCTGCGGGAGCTGGGGCCGGTTTTCAATACTTCCCGTATGGTGCAAGAATACGTGCGCCGGGCCTACTACCCAGCGCTTGAGCAGGCCCGCTACTTCAGTGAGAATAACTACAAGCGCGGGCAGGATTACGCGGCTTGGTTATTGGAACTCAAGGAACATTGGCAGGAGATTGACACAGGCGACATAACCGCTGTAACAGACACCGAGATACGTGTGGGGGACAGCCTGCATGTAGAGGCAGAGGTCTATCTGGGCAGTCTCTCGCCAGACAAAGTAGCTGTGCAGCTCTACGAGGGAGTACTCGACCGGCAAGGACAGATCAGCAGAGGGCATGCCCACACGATGCACCGGGCCGGAGACAGCCCGCGGGGCGAGGGGTGGCACCGCTACACCGTTGAATTCACCTGCGAGACGACAGGCCATCACGGCTACACAGTCCGGATCATCCCCTTCCATCCCGACATGGCCAATACCCTGCGTCTGGGGCTGATTACATGGGCCTAGACCTGTAACCCGCAGGGGGATGGATTGTCAGGCATATCCCCCTGCGGGCTGGCTGGCATTGGCTCCTGTCTTTGCTGATGATAGCAGCTAGGCCTAGGGCGGCATCTGCGGCGCGGGGACAGTCACAGGCGATTGCCAGAAAATGTCCGGCTTGTAATACCATACCTCGTGATCAGGATACAGCGCCATCACTTGGGCGTTGCGTTCAAAAGAGCCGGTGTGCGCCGCCACGATCGGGCCGTCCAACCACGGGGTATTGAAATAGAAAAAGGGGGCATACTCCCGCCAGTGGGGGCTGTCTACAAAGATCAGTATCTGCTCAGAGTCACTCAGCCTCTCCAAGCGATTGATCGGATTACGTGTAATGCCGTACAGGCCATGCCAGTCTCTAAGACGTACCGGCAGATACACCAGCCCATTGACAGCGATTAGAGCGGCCAGAAGCAAGAACACAGGCCATAGCTGTCGGGGCTGAAGCCGCCAAATGGACTCAGCGGTCTGCCGAGCGTGCAACCGCTTCAAAAGCCCTGCCAGCAGGCGGATCATTCCTCTTAAGCCCAGTGCGGCTAGAATGCACAGTCCAGCATGTCCCTCGTAGTAGTAGCGTGGCCCATAGACCCATGCCCCAACCCAGTAAGCTAGATGGACAACCACCAATGCCACAAAGGGGGCCAGCAGTAGAAACGGCCACTTTCGGCGTTCCCGTCGTATCTCCAAGACACCGAAGACGAGGCCGGGGATCAGCGGCACCCAGCTTGCCTGAGGCCACCCGAACAGATCACTGACCCAGTAACGCAGGTCACGTGCCGCATTCTGGAAGGCCTTTGCCAGCGTGTGTCCTCCCCGGCCAAATTCGGGGCCAAAACCAACCCGGTCATAGGCCCATACCATCGTGTAGAGGTTGGTTGTTGGGCTGCCCGTCACCACATACAGATAGAGCGGCTGAAGAGCAACCAGCAACAGCGCTATGACGATCATGGGCCAGTAGGCTCGGAGCAAAAACACGACACGGCGGGAGTGCACTGCTCGGATCAGCAACGCCACAGCGAATGGAAATACAACCGCCACTGCCGTCAGAGGGCGCGTTAGGGCCAGCATACCGATGGCAATCCCGGCCAGCCCAGCCCACCACCGGCCACTGCCCCCCTCTTCCTGTGCCTGCTCGCCTCGCAGGAAGGACCACATCAGTAACGCCGTCCAGAAGCAGGAAGCGGCATGACTCATGTAGGTACTGGATTGGAGCAGAAAGAAGGGTGAAGATAACCCCAACAGGCCTGCTAAGGCGCCTATCTGCCGATCGTATAACTCGCGACCGAGCATATAAATCAGTATCACGGTTAATGCACCCAGCACCGGCGCTGCCAGCCATCCAGCACCAAACCGCTCACCCAATGCCAGTACCAGAGGCCAGCCGATTGGATACTTGCCGATCCATCTCTCATTCACTACCAGCACAAAGGGGGTAAAAAATGCGCCGGGAACAGGCGGCATGGGCGCCCACAATGCCCCGCGGGCTAACGTGCGTGCCTGAAAAAGATAGGCGATCTCATCCTCTAAGTGCGGGAGCCGCTCTGTAACAAAATAGGCCATTAAAATTGAGCAGGCTAACGCTATCAGCGCCAGCCCAGACATAATGAGGTAGTCTAGGCGTGTATAGCGAGGGGTTTTCATAGCCGGCTAGTCTACATCAGCACGCGAGTCAACGCTAGATAAGGGGGCCGGCACCCACAGGCTGTCATGTCCGTTCATCGTCTTGGAGGTTAGCGCAGCGGCACTAGTTGTGCTAAATTGACATTGACTCCTAGTCTGCGGTACTGCTTGAGGGAAATATGATCGGTGAGCAGATCGGCCAGTACAAGATTGTCGAGTTGATTGCTCAGGGCGGCATGGCCACCGTCTACAAGGCCTATCAGGAATCCTTTGGGCGTTATGTGGCAGTCAAGGTACTCCCACGTCAACTTTCTGAAGACCCCACCTTTCTCAAGCGCTTCCAAAACGAAGCCCGCGTGATTGCCCGGCTTGAGCATCGCTCGATCCTGCCAGTCTATGATTATGGGGAACACGACGGGATGCCCTATATCGTGATGCGGCTGGTTGAGACAGGGACATTGCGTAAGAAGCTGTTCTATGAACAGATTGACCTGCAAACAGCGGCCCGCATCATTGAGCAGGTTGCCGAGGCACTTGACTACGCCCACGCACATGGGGTCATACACCGCGATCTGAAGCCAAGCAACATCCTGCTGGATGAGCGCAACAATGCCTATCTGACCGACTTCGGCATTGCTAAGATGCTGGGGTCTACCTCGCAAGTCACAGGAAGCGGGGTAGTCGGCACGCCAAGCTACATGTCGCCTGAGCAATGTCAGGGCAAGACCGTCACGCCTGCCAGTGACATTTATGCACTGGGAGCTATCCTCTATGAGGTTGTGACAGGCAAAGCACCCTTCGAGGCTGACACGCCGCTGGGGGTCATGTATATGCACGTGCGCACGCCGGTGCCCTCTGTACAACAGATCAAGCCATCTTTGCCTGCCGCTATTGATAGGGTGATCGCGCGGGCTATGGCCAAGCGCCCCTTTGAGCGCTACTCCTCAGCGTCAGAGTTGGCCGCAGACTTCCGGCGGGCTATCGAGGGCCAGCCATTGGCTGGCGAACAGCCCTATACAGTCACCCAAGGCGAGGCGTTTACGCCTCCGACACCTCCTCCCAGTCCAACTCCCTATTACGATGCCAGCTCAGGTTTTCAAGCTGAGGGCGTGGCCACATTACCGGACGCGGCGCCGGCTGAATATCCTTTGCCAAGAGCCGCCTCTCCTGTTCCTAGCAGAAGGAAGCTTTCGCCTCAAGTGATTGCAATCCTTGCCATGGTCTTAGGGTTGGCGTTCATGCTGGGGGCGGCAGGCATCGGCTTGGTGGTCATTTCGTGGCTCAACAGCAACACTGACAATCCGTCCATTCTTGCGATGCCCAGCCGTACCCCTCCATTGGAGGCGGCAAGTACGCAGACGCCCCAAGCCAGCCCCACGCTACAGATTTCAACTCAACAGGGAGGGGGAATCGTTGAGCCGTCCCTTGCCTTGACAGACATGCCTAGCGTAGTCCCGCCGACTTCCCCGCCGCCTGTCACATCAATGCCCACCCCGACGTCTCCGCCTGCATGGACAAATACCCCTCTTCCCACCCCGACTCCTTACAGCGCCAACGCGAAAGGGTGGCTGGCCTATACGCAAGGGACTGGCGATTCGGCTGAGATCGTTGTGATCGACACTCAAGGCGAGAACCGCCGCGTCCTGACAGCCAACAACTGGTATGATGGTGAGCCGGACTGGTCACCAGACGGCACATGGATTGCCTTCGAGTCATCGCGCGACAGCAATGTAGAAGGCATCTTTATCATGACCTCCAGCGGCGGCGATGTACGAAAGCTCACTACCTCCGGTGAGCGCGAGCGGCATCCAGATTGGTCACCAGATGGGCGTCTGATCGCATTTGAGGCCGGCGACGGGGATGCCATTGAACTCTACGTGATGAACGCGGACGGCACAGGACGTTCCCGCCTGACCAACAACAATTACGGCGACCGGGCACCCCGCTTCTCCCCTGACGGCACGCGGATTGCCTATATGACTGAGGCACGCGGCAAGTGGGAGATTGCTATTATGGCCTATCCAAGTGGAGAAGTATTACGCATTTTTGACTGCCCAGCCCCTGACTGCCGCTTCCCGGCTTGGTCACCGGACGGCACCCGGATCGCCTATAACACGCTTAACAGTGCAGGCGCTGTGGACAGCATCTGGATATTGGATGTTGCAACCGGCCAATCCACCTTATTGATACAGGGACGCGAGAATGGCCGCCCGGCATGGTCTGGGGATGGGGCTTACATCTTTTTCAACCGTACCGTTAGCGGCAATACTGACCTATATGCTTATGAGATCAGCTCTGGGGCGATTCGGCGTCTGACAACCAGTGCCTCCAACGACTATGGGCCAGATTGGGGGCCTCAGTGACAGGCTGATAGACACGGCGGGGGAAATGGCTCAGTGCCGTACCGGTCACATGGAACAGGATATTGTCCCATGCTACAATCTGCCGCTGGCAGCTACGAGTTGAATTGAATCTGGGGATGGTCATGCGACAAGACATTGACAGGCCGGAGCATCTTATCGGTATCCGTGAGGGAATACTGCTTACCCTTGCACTAGTCGTGCTGGCAGGAGCGGCATCCCTGTTTGCGTTTGGGGTCATCCATTTCAATGAACGCGGCACACAGCCCGAAGCCGCCTTGCTCCCCGTGGCGACTCCATCCGCGATCAGCCCCTTCCCAGCGGCGACGCCTACCCCTCTATTGGGGCCAACAGCCGAGCCGACCTCCGATACTATCACCCATACTGTCCAATCAGGTGAGACGCTGATCACCATTGCGGCATTGTACGGTGTTGATCTCCAGGCACTGCTGAATGCAAACGGCTTGACATTGAACAGTGTTATACAGGTCGGGCAGTCTATTATAGTGCCGTTGTCAGCCATTCAGCCTGATACTTGGCATGTAGTGCAGTACGGCGAGACACTGACCAGCATTGCAAACCTGTATGGAGTAACACCTGAACTCATCCAAGCGGCCAACAGTCTGCCTGATGTCAACGCTATCTATGTCGGCCAGCGGTTGCGGATACCTGTAGCCTCCAGCACCGTGCAGCCATCCGCTGGCCTAACAACTTCCGCCACCTCTACTCCGCCCTCTCAGGCATCTGTTGCTAGCTGGCCCCGCTCCATTCTAGACGGCGACCTGAGTGCGAATTATCCCCTGCTGTACGAGGGCGAACGCTTCAGGCTGCACTATCAGCCCGGAACCTACACAGCGGCTCACCTGAACGAGACTGTGGCGCTGATCGAACAAGCCCTGAACCGCGTAGAGACAACTCTCAATGTGCGCCTAGACGGGTCCTTCGACCTGTACATGGCAGGGACGCTGTTTGCCTCTCCAAATGCCCACCTGCATGGTTTGAGCCAATCGCTGGATCGGCGCACATTTGTCCTGAACGATGGGAGCGGCACTGCCGCGGATCGGGCTTACTTCCTGACCCATGAACTGACACATCTTGTGGCATGGAACACATGGGGAGCACCCTCTTCCACAATGCTCTCAGAAGGGTTAGCGACTTACGTTGGTCGTCCTTTGCTTGAGCAGGCAGGCTACCTGCCTTACGATCAGGTCTGTCTAGCGGCCTATGCGAGCGGCCAGCTTCCTTCAGTAGCGGCTGTTGAAAGAGATTGGCAGGCATTTCAGGGACATATCCGCCACTCTTTCAACTACTTTGGGAGTGCCTGTTTTATTGACTATCTGATTGAGACCTACGGACTGGAGCCGCTCAGCAGGCTCTACCACACCTCGGATTATGTGAATCTATACGGGGCTTCACTACGGGAATTGGATACCGCGTGGCGGGCCGCGCTGGCCGCAAGACAGTCAGAGCTGACTGTTGATCCGGCGGCACTGACAGCTTACACGCAGGAACTGGAGCTTGTCTACGACTTTGTCTTTGACAATTACGATGGTACTGACCGGATGCATCAGGCATACCTTGCCGTAGATCAGGCCCGTGTAGCGGTCTGGAAAGGCGACTTTACCTCAGCAAGGCGCTGGCTGGATGAGGTATATGCACTGACCGGCTTCACCCCCTGAAAGGCTCAGGGTCACAAAAGATAGCGGAGCGGCCCCGCCCCACAGCCGCTCCGCTTCGATCCTAAGCGATGACTTTTAGCTCTTTGCCCACCTTCTCGAAGGCGGCTAGGCCGCGTTCGAGGTCTTCCTGAGTGTGGGCGGCGGTGTTCATCACACGGATGCGGGCCTTGCCGCGCGGCACAGTCGGGAAGCCGATCGCCATGGCGAAAACACCTTCCTCAAACAGGCGCCGGCTGAACTCCTGTGCCAACGGCGCTTCACCCAACATGACAGGAACGATAGGGGTCTGTGTCCTGCCAGTATCGAAGCCCATCTGTTGCATACGTGACTTGAAATACTCAGCGTTGGCCCACAGGCGGGCTACCTGCTCGGTGCTGGACTCCAACAAGTCTACACCGGCCAAACAGGCCGCCACATCCGGCACTGTCATGGCAGAGGAGAACAGGAAAGGCCGTCCCCGTTGGCGGAGCCATTCCACGATGACCTTCTTGCCGGCCACGATCCCGCCTATCACACCGAACGCCTTCGACATCGTGCCGACCTCAACGTCTACCTTACCATGCAAGCCGAAATGATCAACAATGCCGCGCCCGCCCCGGCCTAGCACCCCCTCGCCATGCGCATCATCTACCATCAGCAAGTAGCCATACTCAGAGGCAACTTCATACAGTTCAGGCAACGGTGCAATGTCACCATCCATGCTGAACACGCCATCCGTGATGATGATGGCCCTGTTTTTGACCTCTGTCTCCTTGATCACCCGGCGTAGATCGTCCGGATCGCAATGGGCATAGCGCACAATCTGAGCACGGGAAAGACGGCATCCGTCAATGATGCTGGCATGGTTCAGCTCATCGGAGAAGATCACATCATCGGGGCCAACCAGTGCGGGGATGGTTGCCAAATTAGCGGCAAAGCCGCTCTGGAAAGTGATCGCCGCTTCCACCCCTTTGAACTCAGCCAGCCGTTTCTCAAGCTGGACATGCAGGCTCATTGTTCCAGCAATTGTGCGCACCGCTCCCGGCCCGATACCGTATTGATCAATAGCCTGCTTGGCGGCCTCACGTAGTTTAGGATGGTTGGCGAGGCCAAGATAGTTGTTAGCACAGAAGTTCAGGACACGCCGGCCCTCGATGGTTACCCAACCATCCATAGGGCTTTCAATAGTGCGGATGTTAGCCAGAAGACCCTGCTCTTTGAGCGAGGCAAGCTCCTGCTCGATCCACTGCGTCTTATCTATCGCAACGGCCATGGGTTTACTCCCCTGAAAAACCAACGTTTAGAAAAGTGAGGACAGAACAAGTTTATCCCCTCAGATGGCTTAAGCCGGCTTATGGGGTAAACAACTTCAAATTGCTCCTGCATTTACTATACATCAAGAATCAGAGGAGAGATACATGATCGCGGGCAGGAACAGATGCCCTTTTCCGCCTTCCAGACAGGGAAGCCCGTCAACAAGCTGAAGCAGAAGGCCCTCCTCAGGCCCCAAGCTGGTTGAGGACACTGCTCATGTATTCCTCGACTTCGGCGGTTGTACCCAGACTCAGCGCGTGTTGTGCGATCTGAGCCGCCTGCTGGCTGGTCAAATGGCCGATCAGCCACTTTGCCTCTGGAATAGCACGTGCCACCATGCTGAACTCATCCAAGCCGATACCCAGCAAAATAGGAATAGCTTTTTTCATGCCAGCCAGCTCACCGCACATGCCAACCCATTTGCCTTTGGCATGTGCGGCATCTATGGTCTGCTTGATCAGGCGCAGGACCGCCGGATGAAGCGGCTGGAACAGATTGGCTACCCGTTCGTTACCCCGGTCAACGGCCAAGGTGTACTGGGTCAAGTCATTGGTGCCAAGGCTAAAGAAGTCGCACTCCTCTGCCAGCAGGTCAGCAATGGCCACTGCCGCCGGAGTCTCGACCATAATGCCTACCGGCACCTCCCGCGAATATTCCCGTCCTTCTGCTTCCAACTCGGCCTGGCACTCGGCCAGTATTGCATTTGCACGGCGCAGTTCCTCCAGACTCGTGATCATGGGATACATGATCAGCGCCCGATACCCAGCCGCCGCCTGCAAAATGCTTCGGAGCTGGGTCTTGAAGAGGTTCACCTCGTCAAGAGAGATGCGGATCGCCCGCCACCCCAAGAAGGGGTTCATCTCCTCCGGGAACTTGAGATAGCTGGGCGGCTTATCTCCACCGATGTCCAGCGTGCGGACGATAACAGGACGTTCACCCATCACCTCGAAGATAGCGCGGTAGACCTTAACCTGTTTCTCTTCGCTGGGCGGGCGGGTATCCTGCAAATACAGAAACTCTGTGCGCAACAATCCCACCCCTTCTGCCCCAAATGCAACCGCTTCACGGGCGGACTCAACCTCACCGATGTTGGCTACGACCTCTACGCGCTTCCCATCGGCGGTGTGCGCAAGCTGGACAGCGCTGGCCTGAATCTGAGCCAGCCGTGCCGCACGAGACTCCTGCTTAGCCCTGTATTCCTCTACCCTCGAACGCTTGGGGTTGACGACAACAACACCCTCTGAACCGTCCAATGCTAGCACATCGCCATCTTTAATCTGCTCTACGGCTTCGACTCCCATCCCTACTACAGCAGGGATGCCCAGCGTGCGGGCAAGAATAGCCGTGTGAGCAGTCAGGCCGCCGCCAGCCGTACAGAAACCGAGCGTCAACTCAGGCTTGAGGCTGGCCGTGTCGGAAGGCGTCAGATCGTGTGCCACAACAATAGAAGGTTCTTGGAGCACATCCAGGGAGGTATCGGGTAAGCCCAGCAGGATGCGCAATACCCGCCGCCCTATGTCACCCACATCAGCGGCGCGGGCGGCGAACATCTCATCTTCCATGCCGGCCAGCATAGCAGACAGCTCCTCCGTAGTCTCCATGACAGCCGCTTCAACTATTTTGCCGGCGTTCACACGCGACTCCACGCCCTCCGAGAACATAGGGTCTTCCAGCATCATGGCGTGGGCATCAAAGATCGCGGCACTTTCAGCGTCAGCACGGGTGAGAAGGTTGGCCTTGAGCGCCCCGATCTCTTCAAGCGCCTGAGCGCGGGCCGCCTCAAAACGGGCCAGTTCCTCAGCAGGCGGGCTGGGGGAGCGCTGGGGAATCGTAAGCTGTGGGGGGCGATAACAAAAAGCCGGACCGATGGCAATCCCCTCGGCGGCGGCGATACCTTTTAGAATCCTTTCGTTCATAGTTTCCTCATGGCATGTTTGACAGGTTAACCTGATATCGCAATGTGTGGAGACCACCGGCAGCATGAACTAGCAGACTCTATTTTACCCTACTATATGCCAAAAATATGGACACAAATGTCAAAGAAACCAGCTCTGAGAAGATTACTCATCTGCCGGCTTGCCTGTGAGATGTCCTGCTCAATTATGATATACTAAAGCCTGTTGACAACGTGTACCCAGTGTGTGGAGCAGTGCATCTAAAAAATGACAGGTTTGCCATCGGCTGAACAAGCTATTGACCTTGAGGCCCTCAAGAGGGGAGACAAAGCGGCTTTTGCCCAATTGGTCGAGCTTTATGCAGATTCGCTCTACAACTTGCTCTACAAACTGCTGGGCGATCCGTATGAAGCGGAGGATGCCTTACAGGAAGTATTCATAAGCGTTTATAAAGGGATCGGGCAGTTTGAGATGCGGAGCAATCTCGGAACATGGTTGTACCGGATTGCTTACAATGTCGCCATGATGCGCCATCGCAAGCGGCGCCCAGAGACTATCTCCATTGATGAGCCGCTCGAACTTGAGGATGGCGAACAAGTACCGCGCCAGTTCTTTGATTGGTGCTGCCTTCCGGAGAGCGATCTGCTGAGCGACGAAGCACGTGCCTACATGGAGCAGGCCATCCAGTCGTTGCCTGACTCGCTGAAGGCGGTCTTTACCCTGCGAGACATCGAGGAACTGTCTACCACTGAGGTGAGCGAGATACTAGGCCTGTCTGTGCCGGCAGTCAAATCGCGACTGCATCGGGCACGGTTATTCTTACGTGAGCAATTATCTGATTACTTTGTTGAGTGGGCCGGAAGGAACAACTAACTATGGTAACTGATCACGATCACAGCAAATGCCAGCTCCTGCTGGGTGAATTGTCTGCCTATCTGGATGGAGAGGCAGGGGAAGCCCTGTGTCAGGAGATCGAACGCCATATTGCCGAGTGCGAAAACTGCCGGATCGTTGTTGATACGATGGCTCGGACTGTGAAGTTGTACCGCGAACATGGGCGTACTGCCCTTCCTGCCAAAGCCAAGCTTCGCCTGTACAAGACCTTAGACCTGACCGACTATCTGCCAGATAAGGAACAACCTTAGCGCAGGCCCCCAATAAGCCGCCAGCTCCCTTAAGAGAGCGTTACATCCCAACTTATCTTTGACAGTCTGCTTGAGTATGGGTATGATGATCAGGGCGGTAGACATAAAATAGAGGCACCTGGCCCATTTCATACTCTGAGGTGCTTCTTGCGTAGTAGGCCGTTCCATAGAGGCATCACGGAGCGGCTCATTTGCTGTGTCTATACCTTGAGGCCTGTGAGGGGTATTTGAAGAGTCAGCCCCGTCGCTCACATTCTCTGCTCAAATGGCTGACGCCCGGCATCGGCGTCAAGCGCTGGCTTGGACTTTTATTTGTGGGCGTGACGTTACTAGGGCTGGCCTTCGCACTGGTAGTAGTTGATCTATATCGGGCCTATCCCTCACCGTTATGGTCTGCGCTCACGCTGGGCGGAGCACCCATGTGGGTGCGGGCTGGGCTGGCAGGCCTGCTGGGCATCACACTCGTGATTCTGGCGATCCTTCAGTTCAACCGGGCTGTTCTTGAACCGCTGGAACTAGGGCGCGGCGAGCTGATTGACGCCATGGTCGAGTACCGCCGGGGACAGCGCGGCCCAAGGATCGTCGCTATTGGAGGGGGCACAGGCCTGCCTGTCCTGTTGCGCGGTCTGAAAGCCTACACCTATAACCTGACGGCTATTGTCACTGTCGCGGATGATGGGGGAAGCTCAGGCCGCCTGCGAAGGGAGCTGGGTGTCCTGCCGCCGGGAGACTTCCGTAACAATATCGCGGCACTGGCACGCGATGAAGGGTTGATGACACAACTCTTCCAGTATCGCTTCGGCGAGGGCGGCCTGGAGGGCCACAGCTTTGGCAACCTGTTGATCACAGCGCTAAGCGGCGTGACAGGCAGTTTCGAGCAGGCATTGATCGAGAGTAGCCGTGTGCTGGCAATCCGGGGGCAGGTATTGCCATCTACATTGGCAGATGTGACCCTGATGGCCGATCTCCGTGATATTCAGGCCGACAGCACACGGCGCATCGCCGGCGAGTCTGCCATACCGGAGGTCGCCGGGACAGTCGAGCGGGTCTTCCTACAGCCGGACGATGCTCCTGCCTATCCAGAGGCAGTGCGGGCTATCCTTTCCGCCGATCTGATCGTTCTGGGGCCGGGCAGTCTGTTCACGAGTATCCTGCCCAATCTGCTGGTGCCCGGCATTGCTGAAGCTGTGCGGGCCAGCAAGGCGCTCAAGGTGTACGTATGCAACGTGGCCACTCAGCGTGGTGAGACAGATGGCTTCAGCGTAGCCGATCATGTGCACGCCATCGAGCGGCACGTAGGGAAAGGAATATTCTCAGTGGTGTTGGCAAATAACCGCTTTATCCCCCAGCCGGAGAACGCTAACTTCTCTTATGTCCGGCTCGACAGCATAGACGATCCGGCGATTCGTGTCTGTACCGCCCCGCTGGCAGACGACAGCCGTCCATGGCGGCATCATCCTGAACGGCTGGCTCAGGCTGTCATGGACCTGCTCGCAGAGACACAGGGTACATGACAGCGCCAACGAGGTAAAAGATTCACGTTCACTCACTTCTTTACTACACAAAAGGAGAGACAACCATGGCAATCAAAGTAGGTATCAACGGGTTTGGACGTATCGGGCGTCAGGTCCTCAAGATTATGAAGGAAAACTACCCAGCCGATTTTGACGTAGTAGCCTTCAACGACATTGGCGACCTCACGCAGATGGCTCATCTGTTCAAATACGACTCGAACTATGGCTCCTTCAAGGGCACAGTTGAGGTTAAGGAAGACGGCTTAGTCGTCAACGGCGATTTCATCAAGGCCTTTGCCGCCAAAGACCCTTCCGAGCTACCGTGGAAAGACCTAGGCGTTGACATTGTCATTGAGTCCACTGGCAAGTTCACCGACCGTGACAGCGCCAGCAAGCATCTGGCGAATGGGGCCAAGAAGGTCATCATTACCGCACCGGCCAAGAACGAGGATATTACTGTGGTGCTGGGTGTTAATGAGGGAATGTACGACCCCGCCAAGCATCACATTATCTCGAACGCCAGTTGCACTACCAACTGCCTGGCCCCGGCGGCCAAAGTCGTACAGGATAACTTTGGCATTGTCAAGGCCTTCATGACCACCATCCATGCTTACACCAACGACCAGAAGATTCTTGACCTGCCCCATAAAGACCTGCGCCGTGCCCGCGCCGCCGCGATGAGCATTATCCCCACAACCACTGGTGCCGCTAAGGCTGTCGGGTTGGTCATCCCGGAGTTGAAGGGCAAGTTCGACGGTTACGCCCTGCGCGTGCCGACTTCCACAGTGTCTGTCGTAGACTTTACCGCCCTGCTGGAGAAGGAGACCACCACCGAAGCACTCCACGAGGCGTTCCGTGCCGCCGCCAATGGCCCTCTCAAGGGCTTCCTTGGCTTCTGCGAGGAGCCGCTGGTCAGCATTGATTTCAAGGGTGACAGCCGTTCCAGCATCGTGGATGCTCAGTTCACCTACATGCTGGGTGGCAGCGGCAACTTTGCTAAGGTTGTTGCATGGTACGACAATGAGTGGGGCTACTCAGTACGTACGGTCGATCTGGCCAAGCTGGTTGGCTCCAAGCTCTAACCTACCCTCTCTGCGGCAGGGGTGGCAGATTGGCCACCCCTGCTAACGGCTATCTTTGGGGGAAAAGATGAACAAGAAAACCATCCGTGACGTAGACCTCAAGGGTAAACGGGTACTGGTGCGTGTGGATTTCAATGTGCCGGTTGAGGATGGCAAGGTAACCGACGATACACGCATCGTGGCCGCTATCCCGACTATTCGGGCCATTCTAGATCAGAAGCCTAAGGCCGTGATTCTCATGTCGCACTTTGGGCGTCCGAAAGAAGGCCCGGACCTCAAGTACTCGATCAAGCCGGTTGTGCCTGTCCTGTCCGAGAAGTTGGGAATGCCGGTAGCCTTTGCTGAGGACTGTGTCGGTGAGGTGGCAGAGAAGGCCGTTGAGGCTCTGCCTGAAGGCGGTGTGTTGTTGCTGGAAAACACCCGCTTTCACCCGACAGAGACTAAAAATGATCTTGAGCTTGCCAAACAGATGGCCAGGCTGGGTGACATCTATGTCAATGATGCCTTTGGCTCAGCTCACCGTGCCCATTCAAGTACTGAGGGAGTGGCCCGCTTCCTGCCTGCTGTGGCAGGCCTGCTGATGGAAAAGGAGATCGAGTTCCTAGGTACAGCCCTCGAAAACCCCAAACGTCCGTTCGTGGCAATCTTGGGAGGGGCCAAAATCTCTGACAAGATCGGCGTGATCGAGAATCTGCTTGCTAAAGCCGACAAAATCTTGGTTGGCGGCGGAATGGCAAACACCTTCTTCAAGGCACAAGGCATTGAGGTAGGCGACTCGCTGGTCGAGGATGAGGCGCTTGAAACCGCCAAGTCTATTTTGTCTAAGGCAGGCGACAAACTTGTTCTGCCCGTTGATGTGACCATTGCGGATGCCTTCGAGGCAACGGCTGTAGCCGATACGATTGAGGTACGGAAAGGCGTCCCTGCTGGATGGCGTATCCTTGACATCGGTGTCGGCACAGTGAGGTTATTCAGCAGTCAACTCACCGATGCGATGACCATTGTCTGGAATGGCCCAATGGGCGTCTTCGAATTTGAGCGCTTTGCTCAAGGGACATTCGCTATCGCCCAAGCGGTCGCAGGGCGTGCAGAGGCCGGAGCAGTTGTGATCATCGGCGGCGGCGATTCGGCGGCGGCCATCCAACAGGCAGGGCTGGCTGATAAAGTAACGCACGTCAGCACCGGCGGCGGCGCCAGCCTGGAAATGCTTGAGGGCAAGGTCCTGCCCGGCTTAGCGGCTCTGAACGACAAATAGGCTTTCTCGTATCGTCTTGAATGTCTTAAGCAGGCCAGCCTGATAGCTGGCCTGCTTGTTACCCCATGTTACAATACATTGTACCCCCGTCTTTTGGTAAGGAGAGTGGCTAATGCGGATACCCGTGCTGGCTGGCAACTGGAAAATGTATAAGACCGTCACCGAGGCGCTGGATTTCGCCGCGGCAGTCAAGGGGCCACTGGCCGATCTCACAGGAGTTGAGAAAGCCATTTGTGCCTCCTTTGTGTCCTTGTCACCTTTAGCCGAAGCCTTGCGGGGCACAGGCATCAAGCTGGGCGCTCAAGATATGCACTGGGAAGAGCAGGGGGCTTTTACAGGCGAAGTATCGCCGCTAATGCTCAAGGGTCTGTGTGATTTGGTGATCATCGGCCACTCAGAGCGGCGGCAATATTTCGGCGAGACAGATGAGACCGTCAACAAGAAGATCAAGGCCGCTCTGACGCACGGCATCACCCCCATCGTATGTGTCGGCGAGAGTCTGGAGCAGAACCGTGCCGGCGAGACCGAGGCATTTGTCAGCAAGCAGGTGCAGGCCGCTTTTGATGGGATCACGGCTGAACAGGCACGCGGGATCATCGTTGCCTATGAGCCGATCTGGGCTATTGGTACGGGGCTGGCCGCTACCCCTGATGACGCCAATCGCATCATTGGCCAGGTGGTACGTGCTACTCTGGCCAAGCTGTATGGGGATGAGGCCGCTCAGGCCATGCGTATCCAGTATGGCGGTAGTGTGAACGTCAAGAACGTTGAGGAATTGATGATACAACCTGAGATTGACGGCGGGCTGGTAGGCGGTGCATCATTGAAGCCGGACGACTTCATAACGTTGGTTAAGGTCACCGCTCAGGCCAAAGGGTTGGCATAGCCGGCTCAGGGGGCGTACGTCTCTCTGGCCTGTGCCGGTGGTGAGGTAAGGCAACATGCCCGACTGGATCATCCCGTGGATACTAGCCGCTCTGGCGATATGGCCGCTGGTACAGCTCGAACGTTGGATACATAAACACGTTCAGGGGCTGGGTCTATTGTTGACCAACAATCCGCAAGCCGCCGTATTGATATACTATCTGGCTCTCCTACCTGGGGTCGCACTTCATGAGGGGAGCCAGTGGCTGATGGCTCAGATTCTGCGGGTCAGGGTTAAGAGGTTCCGGATATGGCCGGAGAAACAGCGTGATGGCGTGATCCGGCTGGGGCTGGTCGAGATCGAGCCGGATACTGACAGTGTACGCGCTACGCTGGTCGGCATGATCCCTCTGATCGCGGGAGTAGCTGTCATTGCCTTGATCAGTGCCACTCACTTCGATACCGACATGTTGCTGGCTTCACTGCTGGGTGGTGATCTCCCTGTCATGATCGCTGGTATCAGGGCATTCACAGCCGCACCAGATTTCTGGCTGTGGGTCTACCTGATCTTTGCAATTGGTAATGCCATGCTCCCTGAAGAACATGACCGGATCAACTGGTGGTTGTTGATAGGCGTAGTTGCTGGCATAACTATCGCTTTGTTGCTACTCGATCTCAACATCCTGATTCAGGCATGGCTGGAAGGCCCGCTGGCACAATTAGCCCGATGGCTAAGTCTCGCCCTGATCATGGTGCTGGCCATTGACCTGATATGCATGGGGCTGATGGCTGGAGCTGAGGCATTGTTTAGCCGTCTCTTGAATCGGGAGATCGAATATCATTAGGAGCTGACCAAGACTCAGAAGGAGCGCCTGTAGCCATCGCTTGAAAAGATCGCACATTTGGTGTTAAAACAGACGCGCCCTCCTGATAAGAGGGATCGAGGAGTTTGTCTTAACGAGTTGAAGTAAGGAGATTGTCAATGAATAAACTTGTACTCCTCAGGCATGGAGAAAGTACTTGGAACAAGGAAAATCGATTCACAGGCTGGACGGATGTTGATCTTTCTGAAAAGGGGATCGAAGAGGCAAAGGAAGCGGGGCGCATCCTCAAGCAGGAGGGCTATACCTTCGATATAGCCTTTACCTCAGTGCTTAAGAGGGCTATCCGCACATTGTGGATCGTGCTGGATGAGATGGATTTGATGTGGATACCCGTTGTCCGTCACTGGCGCCTGAACGAGCGCCACTATGGGGCTTTGCAGGGTCTCAACAAGGCGGAAATGGCAGAAAAGTACGGCGAGGAGCAGGTCCACCTATGGCGGCGCAGTTATGATGTTCCCCCTCCTCCGCTGGATATAACCGATGAGCGGTGGCCGGGCCATGACCCGCGCTACAAGAATCTTGATCCCAAAGACATCCCGCAGTCGGAGAGCCTGAAAGATACCGTCAAGCGGTTCTTGCCCTACTGGCATGAGACTATTGCGCCAACGGTCAAGTCCGGACAGAGGGCTATTGTTGTCGCTCATGGCAATAGCCTGCGGGCGCTGGTCAAGTATCTTGATAATATCTCGGACGCCGAAATCCCCGGCCTGAATATTCCGACCGGCATCCCTCTTGTATACGAATTTGATGATGATATGAACCCGCTGACCCACTACTATCTGGGCGACCCAGAAGCGGTTGCAAAGGCGGCACAGGCTGTGGCCAATCAGGGCAAAGCGAAGAAATCCTGAGCGTAGATCATCACACGGCGAAGGCGCGGCAAGACCGGTTGCCGCGCCTTTGTTTTTGCTGTGGAAGAAGAATGTCTCATGGGCCGGCGAAGGCCTATCTCCTATCCATCGGCGGGGATTTTCATATTGCCTTCCCGCGGCCAAGCGGCATGCGGGCCAATGATAATCCCCCGCCCGGAAAAGCCCTGCATAAAGCGCACCGCTGGAATGCGGGCGCCCGCCTGCAAGGCTGTTGTCCGCCCTGACGGGTTATGGATAATGACATGGGTTACATCACGCCCCTTCAGTTCTACCCCCCAGACAACCACTAGATGCCCCGAACGGCGGGTCAGAGGCCCATCCTCCCCCAGCTCCGCCGATACCGATGCGATAATCACCTTCCCTGTCTGGATGATGCGGGCCAAGTCGGCAAGCGTTAGATCGCCGGCTAGCTCAGCCCAACAGCCCCGCTCAATGGCAAGCTGGGCCAGAGCTAGATGTTTCCAGCCTTTTTCGACAGGCTTATCAGGCCGGTCGGGGCGAAGCTCTGTCAGATAGCCATCCAGCATCAGCCCGGCCCGCACCCAGTCCATCACCGGCCCAGACGGCTGGCCGGTAATACCGTCCACTGCCATCTTCACACACACAACACCGCAGGAGCGCCATGCCCAATGAGCATACTCCTGCGGCGAGATCGCACCATATTCCAGCCAACGGGGATCGGTCCGAGGGTCCCGCTTGCCATGTACGAAGTCATGGACCAACTCAGGAGTGGCAAACTGGCAGATATATGGGATAGAGTAAGGGACAAGCAGGTCAGCCATGTTGGGCAGATTGTAACGGCAACTGTGGCCGCGGGCTAGTGCCAGTTGAGGGAAGTGTGATGCACCATTTTCTTCCTGTCCCAAAACAAAAACGACGCTGGGCAGGCAGTCTATGGGTTGCTCTCTTGATCTTCTTCTCTGCCTGCCAGCAGGACATTGCCACTCCGCTGACCCAGCCTTACGTCTCTACAGCCGTGCCACGCCCGACGGTTACACCGTCACCCACTCCCACCGATGCCCCGCCGCCTTCTTCCACTCCAAGCATCACTCCTCTCCCAACATTGTCTCCCGATGCCATCACCGCACAGACCGCAGGTGACCTGGACCCAGCCTTATTCCTCTCTGGCCATCAGGGACCAGTCTACGGCGTAGCTGTGTCGGCAGATGGCCGGCTGATAGCCTCAGCCAGTACTGACCGCCGGGTACGTCTCTTCGATGGGCTGAATGGTGATCTTCTGTCTGTGCTGGAACATCATCGGAACTGGGTTTATTGTGTGGCCTTCTCACCAGATGGGACACGGCTTGTCTCTGGCGGTCGCGACCGAACAGTTCAACTCTGGGATACGTCAACCGGTGAGCGCTTGATCGGCTCACGAACTTCGGGAGAAGTCTCACAGGTAGCGTTTTCACCGGATGGCTCTCGGTTTGCCACAGTAGGCTACTACAGTGCCATTGGCAATGTATGGGACACACTCACAGGCGCACCGTTGTTCGAGCTGGAGGGACATCGTACCCGGCTCCGCAGTGTGGCATACTCACCCGACGGCCAATGGCTCGCTACCGGAGACCTGAACAGCTTGATCATCCTCCACGACCCACAGACAGGGCAGATAGGCTTACAGCTCTATCAGGAGGGGGGGCAGGCCCTTAGTTTGGCCTTTTCGCCAGACAGCGCTTATCTCGTAGTGGGCACTGACCGGGGGGAAATCAGGTTATGGGATGTAGAGAGACAGCAAATCGTTGCTGTGTGGACGGCCCATTCAGGCGAGGTGTGGAGCCTGACTTACTCGCCGGACGGCAGTTTGCTGATTTCGGCAGGCGGCGATGGGGCAATTCGGCTGTGGAACACAAACACCTACGAACGAATCCGTAGCCTGACGGCACATGGGGCTTCCGTGAGAAGCGTGGCTATTTCTGCAGACGGGACAACGCTAGTGTCGGGCGGGGATGATAACCGGGTGATCGTGTGGCGTATTGATCACTAGCGAGGAGGGGCAGTATTCTCAATAAAAATGCGACTCCGTGATAAAGTTGTAGAGCCAAAACCAACAACAGAATCACGGAGCGCTGATGGACAGTATAACACAGATTCGGGTGGCGTGAGCACTGCGCCGTGCAGATTGACTATTCCGCCTGCTGTCACCACCGGCGTCCTCACCTGGCGCTGGGCATGCGCACCCCTGCTCAGGCCTTCGCGGAGTCGCATTTGATATGACACATTGCGGAGCCTTGACATGACCCCGCAGGCGCGCTACCATTCAAGAATAGTCCATAACTCGAACACCCAGCCAGGACGCAGTGCGCCTGGCCATTTAGTTGTCTGTGAGGGAGGCCATGGATCACACAAATGAGCCGTTCTTCCCACGAAGGGGAATGTTGCAGGCTCTTCATGTCGTGGCAGACTTCTTTAGCCGTTACTTGACTCCCATCTCTGTGGCGGTAGTGATAGTCGGGCTGGCTCTGGTGATTGCAGGGCCGGTGCGAGCCATGTTCAGCGACCGCCTTGCGGCAGGGAGCAACGAGGGCGATGTGAGCGGTATCTCCGAATCTGAGGAGTCGCAGGTAGAGACCGCCATAGTAAATACAGCCTTGCCGTCTCAGACTGAGGATGACACGCTCGATCGGGCATTGGTGCCCTTTACCATTATCCCTGACCGCCCGCGTGATCGGGTCATCTCCTATACAGTCAAGCCGGGCGATACCTTGTTTGCCATCGCCAATGAGTTTGGCATTGACCCGAATACACTCTTCTGGTCAAACTCGGAGACACTGGGTGATAACGTTCACATGTTGCAGAACGGGATAGACCTGTTCATCCTGCCGGTTGACGGCGTCTATCACAAATCGGACGGGCAGCATACCCTCCAGTGGATCGCTGACCAATATCAGGCAGATGTCAATGCCATCATTGACTCTGAATACAACGAACTGAGCGGCTATACTCCAGCCGACATCCCGCCGTGGGGAATGCGGATTGTGGTGCCCGGCGGACGGCGTGAGATCGTGGACTGGCGTCCTCCGATCATCGAAACGACTGACCAGAGCACAGGGCGGGTTGTACGCGGGTTCATGCCCGGCATGGGCGGCTCATGCGCCGCCGGCATCGTGGGGTCCGGCGGCACAGGCGGCTGGATTCCGCCCCTGTCTGCTTATGCCTTCACCCAGAGTTATTACCCTGGCCACTCTGGCGTGGACTTGGCCGCTCCTGTAGGGACGCCTGTGTTAGCCGCTGATTCCGGCGTGGTGATCTTCTCTGGATGGACTGCGGCGGACTGGGGCTATGGTATTCTGGTGGTGTTGGATCATGGTAATGGATGGACGACCTACTACGCTCACCTCAGCGGGACCAATGTGGGTTGCGGGCAGTTTGTACCTCGCGGCGGCACAGTAGGATATGTAGGCACGACAGGGCGCAGTAGCGGCCCCCATCTCCACTTTGAGATGCGTTGGGGGCACGTACCCGACAACCCAGCTAACTATATCGGGTTCTGAGATAAAGAGATCAGCACAGCGGCTGGCGCAGGGATAAAAACGCCAGCCGCTGTGTCAGCAAAAATTGACAGATTCATACTTCCTGCTTAACTGTGCAGGAAAAGACCAGCTCAGACATTGACCTCCATGCGGGCTGAACGGCGGCGTGCTCTGGCCGCACCGCCGGAACCGCCTCCCCAGATCGCTGTAAGACCCAGCAGAAAGCCGAAGTTGTACCATCCGCCATTGTTATGAATCTCGTACATGGATACATTGTCCTTAAAAAGGGAGATGACGAACGTGATCGGCGCAATGATTCCATGCCAAAGTCCCAGCCAGAAGCCGGCGACATGTCCATCCTCGTCGGGGGTATTTGCCTGTTCGTTTGGGCCGGCGGCACAGCCAGTCAGTACTATCAGCACGAATACCAGTATGCCGGCGAAAAAGATGTATTTCATGGATTCCCTCGCATTGTGCTAGATAAAAATCCCTTTGCTGATAATAAGTACGTATTTGGAAGCTGGGCGTTACCTCACGGCATGGGTCTGAGGCTTATACTACAGGCGGAGCGTTTGTTAGCCCTAAGGTCGGCGCTGGAGTGCTTGCCGGAGGGCCGCCTCATCTAGGGGGCCAGGTCGTATAATTCGCAGGTCATCTCCGCTGGCATCTACAACTGTGGAGGGAATACCGCCGGGGCAGGGGCCGCCATCCAGCACTAGTTGGACTGCGTCCCCCAGTGCAGAAGAGGCTTCCTGAGCGGTAAGGGGGCTAGCCGCACCAGATAAGTTGGCACTCGTGACGGCCAGTGCACCGCCGCAGGCCCGAATGACTGACCGTGTCCTCTCGTGGTTGGGGATGCGTACACCGATTGTAGGAAGTGCCGAGACAATTGCCGGAATACCTGCCCGTTTCGGTACGGCAATGGTCAATGGGCCGGGCCAGAACACCTCTGCCAGCCGTCGAGCCATCTCCGGTACTTCGGAGGCCACCTTGGTTATATCCTCTAGATCGGCCAATAGTACTGGAATGGCGCGCTCTGGCGGGCGCTGTTTGGCAGAATAGAGCGCGGCGACCGCCTCCGGTTGCCACAGATCGGCGGCAACACCATAGACTGTATCGGTCGGCAGAATAACCAGCCCGCCCGCGCGGATCACCTCAGCGGCATAGGCAGGCGCACGCGGATCGTCAACAGAGAGCCATTGCGTGTTCATGTGTCTCTTCACACTTCTACGCGGACAATACGATCAAGCCCTGCAAGGTCGGGCAGTAACGTGATCTGTGCCGTAGGGAAAGCCTGACGGCATAACTCCACCGCCCGCTTACCCTGATCATACCCTATTTCCAGCGCGACCAGCCCGCCTGCCCTGATCAGCGGAGGGGCCTGCCTTAGTAATCTCCGGATCAGCTCAAGCCCGTCAGGGCCGCCATCTAGTGCGACACGAGGCTCCCAGCGCCCAACCTCAAGTGCTGACAGCTCCTCTTGGCTGATGTAGGGCAGGTTAGCCACAATTGCGTCGAACGGCCCATCCTGCCCTGATAACAGGTCTCCCTGAACAAAGGCAACGCGATCTGCAACCCCATGGCGCACCGCGTTACTGCGGGCTACCTCTAGAGCCTCCGCTGAGATCTCAATCGCTGTGAGACGGGCCAAGGGTAGCTCCAGAGCCAATGCAATAGCGATAGCCCCACTGCCTGTACCTACATCCGCCACTGATGGTGCGGGGAGTTCGTGCCGCCGGACCCAGTCTAATACTACCTCGACTAGGGCCTCTGTCTCCGGGCGGGGAATCAATACGTCCGGTGTAACGGCAAAGGGGAGTCCCCAGAACTCACGTTGGCCTACCAGATAGGCCAATGGCTCCCCGTCTGCGGCGCGGCTAAGCAGGGTCATAAAGCGCTCGCTCTGAGCGGCGGTTAAGGGGGTATCGCGATGAGCAAATAACCACGCTCGACCTTTACCTGTGACGTGTGCCAGTATAGCCTGCGCGGTTTCGAGCGTCAGGGTGGCCGGGTTAGCCTCACAGGCCTGACGCGCCCAAGCCAGCGCATCGCTGACCCTCTCGATGGTGACTTGCCTACCTGCCAACCATTGCCTCCCGTCGGGCCTGCTCAAGCGCAGACTGGATAGCCTGCAAGGAAGTCAGCCAGCGCACTCTGGCCACAAAGTCATGGAGTGAAGCGCTGTAGTAGCGTAGCTCACGTAGCGCCGGCCCAATCGGGTCCGAGCCGGTAGCGCCCGGCTGGTCGGCATAGGAGCCATAGAAAGCAAAGTAAGCTTGATTCAGTTTGCGGATCGCATATCCATTCTCTACAAACAGGGCACGCCTCTCTTCCATATATTGCTCGGCTTCCTCCACGCGCCCGGCGGCAAGCAGTTCGTCCACGCGGACACGGGTGGTGTGCATCTCGGCACGGAAGTCGAAGGCAGGCTGTTCCGGCGGTTGGGCGGGTTGCTCTGGAGGGGGGGCAGGTGCATAGGAAGGGGGCGGCCCCGCCAGATCGGGATAGTAGCGATTTAACACGGCCCACCCAATCTCATTGCCAATGATGCTGGCTACCGTCTCGTTGATCGTGTACAACTCCGGTGTGAGGCCGTAGCTTAGCCCCAGTGGGAAGAAACTCAGGTAATGATGGCTCCACTCATGCGCGCCAATTTCGAACACATGCGGGAGATAACCGGTCTCAATGAGCATAGCCGGCCAGACAGCCAATCCTCCCAGCGGCACAATCAGAGAGGAG
This sequence comes from Anaerolineae bacterium, assembly GCA_034435015.1. Lineage (GTDB taxonomy): Bacteria > Chloroflexota > Anaerolineae > Aggregatilineales > UBA3940 > DAOTYH01. Next base: position 48,235 of record DAOTYH010000062.1, read on the forward strand.
ACGTTCATTTGGCTGTCTACGTTGTCCTCAATGGTCTCCATCTGTTCTACGGTCAGGCCATGTTCGAGCGGATAAGAGCCGATACGCTCAATATGGTCACGGGGAGAGATAATCAGAATAGTGGGAAGCCGGGTAAAGCGGAGCGCAACGGGCGGGAAGATCTGGCCTCCTAAACCGAAGCCGTACTCTTCGAGTGTCTCGGCAATCTGGGCCTCGATGATTGACTCGGCCAGCGCCTGTCGCGACTCTTGAACGGCACGTAAGGCATCCCGTCGAGTGCGGAGGTCTGCGCTGGCAGTCTGCGGGTCTTCGATGGAGGGATCAGCATAAATGGCCTGTACCTGAATCTCAAGCTGGGCAATGTCATAGACTAGTTTGAGGTAGTCACGCACATACTGGGTACGCTCTTCCTCAGCCATGTAGCGCTGAGGGGCCAGAGTCGCATTGGCGGCCTTGTCGAGTAAGGCATTGATCTCCCAGCCGGCGAAGTTGAACAGGTAATCCCGTGCGAAGCCAAGCGTCCGAAAGGCTTGATCCTGTGGGTTGGGGCGGACACCCGGCACAACGGCCAGCAGTAGCGCGGCGAGAACCACTGCCCAAAAGCCCCGCCAGAAGGCAGGCCAGTTAATCCGCTGTGTTGAGCTGATCTTCCCGTGTGATGGCATATGAGCGATCATCTCCTCGCAAGGAGATTATATCGTAGGGAGTATCGGTTAGTCGTGTCTGCAAGACGAGACAGAAGTTGGCAAGAAATAAGGCCAACTTCTATCTGTGGGCTGGTTAAATAAACAGCAGGTGGCCGGGGATAGTAACACTAAGCAGATGTATGGACAGCGGGTTTGTTACCCATCATTCTGCGGATGAGTTGCCAGTCGCGCAGGATCAAGGGCAGGCTGGACATGCCCCATTTCAACATTTCCATCATCATGGGCTTCCAACTGCCAGAGAAGAATGGCGCCAAATTCACTCTGCCCAACGTCCCACTGATACGATCCAGCTCCTCATCGCTCATCTCAGCCATGCTGGTAATGATCTTGCCTTCCATGTCTAGACCACGCAGAAGAGGGCCGTGAAACAGTCGGTCGTAAGCGGCCAAACTCTTGGCTGAGGTGTCACCTCTTGCAATGGCCTGAGCGGCGATGCGGGCCGCCTGTTGCCCCAGATAGATGCAAGGCAGGATGCCCAGATGGCCGCCGGGGGTCACTGAGTCGCCAACACCAATCAAGCCGTCTTTTACAACATGGGGAGGGGCATCACAGATCACCATTCGTGTACCTGCTCGATTGGTCACTTTTGACTCTGTAAATAAGTCTTTCACACGCGGGTCGTTATGCTTGTATTCCTCGAGGTAGCACCATAAAGACTCTTCTGTGCAGGCCTGGGGGCGGTCAGCGAAAACTGAGAAGTAGATGCCTGCCCGGCCCGCTGTTGGTATTACTACCGCCCCAAAGGCGGGTTTGTTGACAGAGGTGTACCGCCTCCCAAGTGTGTTGATCTGTTGCCCTGCGTGGTGGGGCTGAATAGCGGGGGCTTCAACTTCCTCAGCCGCGATAAAAGCATAGCGCTTGCTTGAGGGAGGATATAGTCCTCCCTCAAGCGTGAACTGGCGTGAAACCCCTTCCGCAGACAGGACAATCCGCGCGTGTATTTTCTCCTGACGGGTGCATACACCAACAATCCACCCGTTTTCTATCACCAGCCCCGTAACAGGCGTACCGAAACGAAGTTCAGCCCCTGCGGCAACAGCTTCCTCAGCCATTAATCGCAACAGGACAGCCTTATCAACTGCGGCAATCGGGAAGTCGTCCCGGTTAGGGAAGATGGCCTCAAAGGTCAGACCGCCTGGGCTGATGTAGCACTGCTTGTAAAGCGATCCGATTACCAAGGCGGCAGGAATGAAGAGGTCTAGCTCAGGGAAGTGCAGTCCATCCTCTTGACGTTGGCCCGTAACGAAGCCCGGCAGAGGGGCAATGACGGCGCTACAGGGATGTCCTAACTCGCCTGCGGCTGAAAGCTTCTCCAGCAACAGGGTCTTGAGGCCCGATTTAGCCGCTGTACGGGCGGCGCTCAAACCCGCCGGCCCTCCCCCGATAACGACGGCATCGAACAATTCGTGACCGGGCATGGCAACGCTCCTTCTAGAGTATGCCCATTTCAGACACTTAGCCCGAAATAGATACCGCTTCCAGAACCTCCATGTGTTCAGGGCGTAGTTGGCGAATTACCTCTAGCGATTGCTCCACTTCTTCCACTTGGGGTAACTCGATCACAATCGGCCCCGTCCAGCCAGCCTGCTCAAGGGTGTTCAGCAGACGTGCTAAGTCAAGATCGCCTTCACCCAATGCTCGGTGATCCTCGCCATACCGCATGATATGCTCCGGCCCCTGCGCCAGCGAGTCATGCAGGTGAACCTCACCTAGGATCGGCATGGCATCTTCCAATGCGGCAAAGAATTCAACCGGGCCGCTGAAGCCAGCCAACACGTGCCCTGTATCAAAGCACAGAGAGACACCCATTTCCATTGCCAGCCTTACTGTCATCTCAAAGGGGAAGGTGATGGTCTCGATAGCCAGCCGCTGGCTGTCAATCTGGGTCTGGGTAAGTATCTCTTCGATACTGCGCCGGGCATAATCCAAGAATTGGTACATGATAAGGCTACAGGCTGGTTCAGGCAGGTTGCGCGTATAAAACTCAGCCGCCAGCGGCCCGGTGGCATGATAAACATAGCGCTCCGGGCATAGTGGTTCAAACGTCTGGATGGCCTGAACAGTAGCCAGCGCTGATGCCTTGCGGACTGCATCAAGGGGGGTGGCAGGCTCTACTGACCAGAGCGGCAGGTGCACTGTGTAGGTAATGTTTTCCTGTTCCGCAATCTGGCGCAGGTCGGCAATGCTGGACGGTGAGGCCACCTGCGGTAGGAAGACAGGCAAATCACTGGCAAGCTCCACCAGCCGAATCCCTCTCTCAACCAGCGATTCAACCACGCTCCTGTAATTGAACTTCATGACCATTTGGAGAAGTTGCTCAGGCGAAGCAGACGAGCTGTTAGATACCAGTGAGGCAGGCATCAGGGCAGGGGCTCCAAAACGCATAACAAGTCTCCTTAAAACTATAAACGCTACCTTTCCCATGACGCTACTACTGCGATGATAAGGGAAGCGCAAGCTCTGCTTAAGAACGGTTTATGGGAATGTTAAGAAAGACTGCTTTTAGGGGCCTTATTCTTAAGTGCCCCATAAAGTGCAGTTAACATTAGGCGCATACCTTCTAGTGCGCCTATGGACGCACAGAAGATGAGCCTAGCCGATGTGAGTGTTATCCTCCCTACTCGTAATGAGGCAGGGAATATACGCACCTTTTTATCTTCATTACCCTCATGGGTGCCGCTGATCGTCGTTGATTCAAGCCGCGATCACACGACAGATATTCTTCTTGAAGCGAGGCCATTGAACACGGTTGTTATCAGCCAGCCTGCCAACATTCCGCAGGCCCGCAACATCGGGGCGCAGATGGCACGGACACGTTGGCTGTTGTTCACCGATGCCGACGTGGTGTTCGACAAAAATTACTTTGCCCGCCTCAACGACTATCTACAGGGTGAGGCAGGGCTGGTTTATGGCCCTAAACATTCCGCTGGCGGTTATGAAGGGTATTACCGTCTGTTTGTCTGGGGACAAAGCCTAGCGCACCGGCTGGGTATCCCGGCGGCCTCAGGGTCTAACCTGTTGATCCGGCGGGATGCCTTCCAAGCATGTAATGGTTTCGATGAGAAGCTGACCGTTAATGAGGACACAGAAATCGCCTTTCGAATCAAACGCGCCGGATACGCAATCGTCTTTGCCCCCCATCTGTCTGTCTATTCCACTGATCATCGCCGTCTGAGGCGGGGAGTTCTTCGCAAGACTCTACACTCCGCCATTCGGGGGTTGTTGTTGTACTCTCGCCTGATGCCTGAGCGCTGGCGCTCTCATGACTGGGGTTACTGGTCATAAGGATAGCGTAAGGAGATATGATGCGTATTGCCCTGTTTACTGAGACCTTCCTCCCTAAGATTGACGGGATTGTCAACACGTTGTGTTCTCTACTCGAATATCTGGCCCAGCAGGGGCACGAGAGCATTCTATTTGCGCCAGAAGGGGCACCACTATCTTATGCCGCAACGCGCATCTATCCCCTGCCGGCTATGCCGCTACCCTTCTACCCAGAGCTTAAGCTGGCTTCCCCCTTGGTGGAGATTAGAGAACAGCTTATCGCCTTCAGACCGGATGTAGTCCACCTCCTTAATCCGTTGGCCTTGGTCGGTGCCGGGATGGCAGGTTTGAGTCAGGCGCAAGCGTTGGGAATACCTACCGTAGCCTCGTTTCACACCGATATTGCAGGCTTTGCAGAACAGTGGGGTTTAGGATTCCTAGATGAGGCAATCTGGGCGCTGTTACGCTGGACCTACAATAAGGCAGATTTAACTCTGGCTCCTTCGTTTGCTACCTTATATGAACTTGAACGCCGCAGTTTTGAGCATCTTGATGTGTGGACACGGGGTGTTGATTCAGCACGCTTTAACCCGGCCCGTTTTAGTGAGGAGTGGCGATGGCGTCTGTCAGATGGCAACCCCGATGCGCCATTGTTGCTGTATGTTGGCCGCACTTCTACGGAAAAGCGCATTGACTGGCTGAGGCCATTGATGGACGCTCTACCCGGCGTGAGGCTGGCCATTGTAGGCGATGGTCCGGCTCGTGATGATCTAGAGAGGCTGTTTGCCGGTACAGCAACGGTATTCACCGGTTACCTGCGCGGCGACGACCTGGCATATGCCTATGCCTCAGCGGATGTGTTTGTCTTCCCTTCACACAAAGAGACGCTGGGCAACGTTGTGTTGGAGGCTATGGCCTCTGGACTGCCGGTTGTGGCGGCAGGTTCTGGCGGCCCGCTGGACCTGATCGCCGATGGTAAAAATGGCTTGCTGTTTGAGCCTACAGACCCCGACGATCTACTCAGGTGCGTGAGATGGCTGTTGCAACATCCGGATTTAGCCCAGAGACTAGGCGTTGAGGCACGCCGGACTGCTGAGCATCGCGAGTGGAACTATGTCCACGATCAACTATTAGCACATTATCAGCGTGTGTGCCTGCCAACTGAGGCCTCCTTTCAAATGTATTCTTACCCAGACAAGGTACTTCGCTAACAGGGCTAGATACTCTGCGGGCAGGCCCGGCCTCGGCCTGATATGACCAGTTGCTCCTGATTGTCATCTTTCTGCCGTTGCGTCTCCTATAGACTGCATACATGCCCGTCTATTAGATATTTCTCTGTCTTCTACTCAGATAGACGATCATTCTTGATGGTGCTATACTTGCCCCGATTCCTTCTTGTCCCGGAGACACGTCATGGAGACCATCATTGGTGTTGACGTAGGGGGCACATTGTTACGTGCCGCCCGCTATGATCTTGACATGAATCTGCTGGAACGGACTGAGCAACTGACGCTGGCAGAGCTTGGCCAAGACGCAGTGCTGGAGAGGCTGTACGAGACAATCACGCAAGTTCTGCCGGAGCCGCCAGATGAGTTGCTGGGGATTGGGGTAGCTCTTCCCGGCCCGCTTGATGCTGAGGGAGGCATCCTGTTCAATCCACCAAACCTGCCTTTTCAAGAAAATCTTCCTATTAGCTACCTGATCGAGCAGGCCGTTGGCGGGCCGGTGTTCATCGGCAATGATGCTGACCTCGCCGGGCTGGCCGAACATCAGCTTGGCGCTGGGCGGGGCACACGCTCGATGATCTATATGACGATCAGCACAGGGATAGGCGGGGGCGTGATCTTGAACGGCCAAGTTTACAGCGGCCGCGGGCTGGCTGGAGAGGTCGGCCATATGGTCGTCTGGCCCGATGGGCCGCTGTGTGGTTGTGGACGGCATGGTCATCTAGAGGCTATTTCCTCCGGCACAGCCATTGCCCGTATTGCACGTGAGCGGCTGGCAGGGGGCGCACTCTCCAGTATCACTGAACTGGTTGGCGGTGATCTCACTCAGGTAACAGCCAAAGTGGTAGGAGAGGCGGCGCAGGCAGGCGATCCGCTCGCTCTGGAGATTGTCACGCAGGCGGGACGATATTTGGGCATCCACATTGCTTCACTGATGGCACTTCTCAACCCGGATATGTTTGTGCTAGGCGGGGGCGTGACAAAGCTGGGGGACCTGCTGTTCAAACCCATGCATGAGGCAATTCACGAATATGCCCTGCATCCACGCTACTGGGAGAATTGCCCTATCGTCACTGCTCAACTTGGGAGTGACGTAGGTCTGATTGGCGCCGCCGCGTTGGTAAAGATGAAAATAGGGGTGCCAGAATAGAATTGTTTAGAGAGACGCCGTATTGAGATTAAGCAGGCACGTCAGCGGTTGACGTGCCTTTTTTGCCTGCCTGCGGCTCGATTGCACCACTTTTGGGGATAATGGTATACTGACCTCAGGCTCCCAGATTTTCACAACTGAGGCTGGCTTGCAACTCGGCTCGTGCAGGGATGAGAGCAAGAAAGTATGGCAGATCAACAAGAAGCATACCAGGCCGCGATGAGGGAAGCATCAAGTGCCGCGTGGGATCATGACTGGGAACGCGCTGTCTCCGCCTGCGAGCGTGCCTTACGAGTCTTCCCTGATGACCCTCAGGCATTGGCACTTTTAGCCTCTAGTCTAATGGAATTAGCCCGTTACCCAGAGGCACTGAGTGCCTATCAACGGGTCGGCCAGCTAGTTCCTAATGACCCCCTTCCCTTTGAGAAAATAGCAGAGATCCAAGAGTTCCTGGGGCAGATAAAAGAGGCGGCCAAGACCTACATGAATGTGGGCGAACTCCATTTTGCGCGGCGGGATGTTTCCCGTGCCGTCCTCAACTGGGAGCAGGCTGTACGTCTTGAGCCTGACTTGGCTCAGGCGCATTACCGGCTAGCAACAGTCTATGAGCGGAATCCCAAAAAGCATCCACAGGCAGTCATCGAATACTTGATCTTGGCTCGGCTCCTCCAACAGTACGGCCAAATACAGCGCGCTGAGCAGGCGCTTCAGCGGGCGGCAAACCTTGATCCGATCAACCCGGATGTACGTAACGCGCAGGGCGATCTTAAGAGCGGGAAGCCCATCCAGCCGGTACAGCTCACCCCCCCAGAGGAATCTCTGTATCCTCAGCCCTCGGCAGAGGTGGAAACACGCGAGGAGCAAGAGCCTCTGCCGCCCTCACCCAAAGAGCCTACCCCCATCGAGGAGGCGGCCAAGTATGCGATGGGCCTTCTGGCGGATATGGTGTTCAGCGATCAGATCCCATCAGCGGCCAGAGTACCCCTGGTGAAAGCGACTGAACTACATCAGATAGCCCTTGATTCCCAACAGCCGGACGATATAGAGAAGGCAATAACCGCCTATACCAAGACATTTGAGGCTGGCGTGGATCACCCCGCCTTGCGGTTTAATTTGGGCACGCTCTACCAGCAAGCCCGCCGCTTCCGTGATGCGTTGGGGTTACTCTCGCAGGTGGCTGAGATACCCGAATACTCTATCGCATGTAATCTGTCGCTGGGCTTGGTCTACTTCTCTCTCGATGAGTATCTGAAGGCGGCCCAGTGTCTGGTGCAGGCCTTGAGATTGGCTGATCAGCGGTTGAATCCCCAGCCAGACAGGGGCGGCTATGAACGCCTCCTGAGTAGTTTAAACAGCCTCAACACTGATCACTTGGTCGAGCTGTGCAAGGCTCTTGCACTCTACCTGAATGACGGTCATTGGCAAGCCAAGTTAACACAAACGCTGGCCGGCTATGCCTCGCAGGGTAAGGCTAGTTATGTACCTGATCTAATCGAATTGGTCATCGAGGGCGGACGTCCGCAAATTGCCGAGATCATGCAGCGTATTGACCATTACATGCAACGCAACATGATGATGCTGGCAATGGAAGAAGCCCATCATGCAATCGAGAAGTCACCTGACTACCTTCCAGCGCACCGCCGCATGGCCGACATCCTGATCAAAGAGGGGCGTGCGCAAGAGGCGGCTACGAAGATCAACCTTGTCGCCAATACTTACCTGATACGCGGCAATGAAGATAAAGCGGCTGACCTGTTTATGCAGGTGATCGATCTATGGCCGGCGGATATGGCCGCCCGCCAGCGCGTGATTGATATGCTCAAGAGGCAAGGTCGGGTGGCAGAAGCGTTACGCCAGTATGGGGATATGGCCGGCATCTACCACCGCCTGATGGCCGATACCGACAAGGCAGTTGAGGTGTACAGCGAGGCGCTTCACTATGCCGAACAGAATAAGGCTGAACCAACGTCTGTGATCCCAATTCTGAAGGCATTGGCGGATATTGAGAGCCAACGTCTCAACTGGAACAAGGCTCTAGGTTACTACATGCGCGTTCTAGAACTTGATCCTGAGGACGAGTCCTCCGTGCTGGCACTCATTGATCTGCACTTTCAATCGAATGATCCAGTCCGCGCCATAGCCGCCCTCGATGCATACATGAAGCGTTGCATTGAGCGGAATGATGTTGAGCGTGCTCTATCAACATTGGAGGATCAAGTTCGCCGCAGGCCCGATGAGATCGGGCTGCGCCAGCGTCTGGCTGAGGTTTACCGGCAACAGAACCGTATTCCTGAGGCCATTGCCCAACTGGATGCTCTGGGTGAACTGCAACTGGATGCTGGTCGTCGCGATGACGCCGTCAAGACAATTCGGCAGATCATCGCCCTGAACCCGCCCGGTGTAGAGGGGTATCGTCAGCTTTTAGAACAGCTTGAAAGTTCGGTGGACAGCTAGCCAGACTCTTCCTGCCTGTGTGGAGTTTGCTTTCACTGATGGAGCATCCGTGCACCAATGCGGGGTGTGCGGTTCGCGCTTGCCCGAATAACCTGAGCTGGAGAGGCCGTCCGTGGGCCTGCAAGAGATCGTATGGTCAATTGAGAATCTGCTGTCAAACTGGCAGAATGTCCTTGACATTTTGCTGGTAGCTTCTGTTTTCTTCTTGGTACTCCAGCTTGTACGTGGAACGCGTGCCGCAACATTGTTGCGCGGCATTGCGATTGTCTTGATCTTGGTCTGGATGCTCTCCTTCCTCCTCAATCTGCGCGCCTTCTCATGGCTGTTGAGCCGGACCCTGACAGCCCTCTCGGTGGCCTTGCCAGTTATCTTTCAGGAGGAACTGCGCCGCTGGTTGGATCGGGTAGGGCGATTCGTACCCTTTTTCCGCCGCCCATCGGCTGGCGGACAGGAGTATGAGGGGCTGATCGCCGAGATCTGCGATGCGGCGCGGGTGTTGGCTCGCCGCCGGCATGGTGCGTTGATTGTCTTGGAGCGTGAGACGGGGTTGCAAGAGTACAGTGACCCCGGCGTCAAGATGGATGCCGCTGTGTCCAGCGCGTTACTCCAGACCATCTTCTTTCCCAATACGGCTCTCCACGATGGGGCTGTCATCATCCGCGAGAGTCGGATCGTGGCCGCCGCTTGCACCCTGCCTATTTCTGCCGCCCGCCGTTTGCCGGATCGTCAGATGGGGTTGCGTCATCGGGCCGCACTAGGCATTTCTGAGGTCAGTGATGCCTTAGCCGTCGTAGTCTCTGAGGAGACAGGGCGCATCTCCGTTGTTGTGGGAGGGCGTTTCATCCGGGGGATTGATCCGGAGAGGCTGGCCATTATCCTTGGTGAGTACATCAAACAACAGCGGCCCTCGCGCCTCAGTTCATGGCTCGGCAATCTCCTTCGGGCGGGTTGAGGATTTCCAGTATGTTGAGCAGACTAGCCCAGTGGGCGCGTTCCAACCTCTCGTCGTTCATCTTGGCCCTGTTACTGGCGCTGGTTGTCTGGATCGTGGCCACTCAGGAACAAAACCCAATTGTGGAGATTGACTTCGGCACACCTGTCCCTATTGAGGTGACGGGGTTACAATCTGGTCTGGTTATTACCAATGACTACCCCCGCACTACGCAGGTCCGTTTACGCACACAGCGGAATACGACAGGCTCAATTTCAGTGGACGATATTCTGGCAACAATTGATCTCAGCGGATTAGGCCCTGGTGTCTATCAGGTCCCGCTCCGTTTTCAAATAGCCACACAGGCTATTCTCGTATCAGCCAACCCTTCTCACATCCGCATCCAGATTGAGGAGGAGTATCAGCGTGAAGTACCTGTGCAGTTGGTATTGCAGGGTCAGCTTCCTGCCGGCTATCGGACGGGTGCTTACGCAATAGAGCCGGACAGCGTAGTAGTACGCGGCCCGCGCTCACGGGTTGAGATGGTCAGCGAGGTCAGAGCTGAGGTGTCGTTGGATGGCTTGCGTGAGTCGTTTCAGGGTCAGCTTTCCCTGAACGTGCTGGATGTGGAAGGAAATCTTGTCGAGGGATTGTCTCTGACACCTGCCAGTGTCAGTGTGACCATTCCGATCAGTCAAGAGGCAGGCTACCGGGATATTGCCGTTGTGGCGCGTACAATAGGCCGTCCCGCTCCCGGCTACTATGTTACTAGCATCACGGTTACCCCCCCGCTGATCACGGTGAGAGGGGACCCCCAGATCATCTCAAGCATGCAGCCCTACGCTGAGACTCAGACAATTGACCTGACGGGCCTTACAGATGACCTGATCACTCAGGTCACGCTTGATCTGCCATCCGGCGTAACCCCGATTGAGGCACGCAGTATCGAAGTGCTGATTTCGATTGCCGCCCAACTGGGGAGTCGTTCGGTCACTGCGTCTGTGCAGGCAATCAATCTGGGCAGTAATCTATCTGCTGACTTTTCGCCAGAGATCGTCGAGCTGATTTTATCAGGCCCCTTGCCGGTTCTGGATGCCATAAACCCTGTGCAGGATATTCAAGTCACGGTCAATCTGGCGGACTTGGGGGCTGGAATCTATCAGATCAGGCCTGAAGTTCGGCTGTCACGCAGTGAAGTCTCAGTGGAGTCGGTATTGCCCATGCTGGTTGAAGTGCAAATTACCTCCGGTACATCGCAGGGGAATCAGTAAATCACATGAGCAGTTACCCGCTGGTGGCACTGGTTGGCCGGCCTAATGTCGGCAAGTCTACTCTGTTTAACCGCATAGTCGGCGGACGGCGGGCTGTCGTCCATGACTCGCCCGGCACAACACGCGACCGGCAACAGGCCGAAGCAGAATGGAACGGCGCCATCTTTACGCTGGTAGATACAGGCGGGATTGAGCCGCTTCATGTTCTTTCTGGCGGCGGGGAGCCGCTGGCGCAGGACTCGGCCCAGTTCCTTCGGGAGATCAGAGAGCAGGCGGAGATCGCCATTGCAGAGTCAGACGCAGTTGTGTTGGTGGTTGATCTGGAATCCGGCCTTACGGCCGCAGATGAGGAGATCGCGGAGGTACTTCGACGGGCCGGCAAGCCGGTTATCGTTGCGGCCAGCAAAGGTGAGAACGCCTCCCGCCGTGAGGCTCTGGCAGAGTTTTACAGGCTGGGCTTCGAAGAGTTGTATGCGGTCTCTGGATTACATGGCACGGGGGTAGGCGACCTGCTGGATGCGGTGGTCAGCGCATTACCGCGTAGACCTCAGGAGGAGATACCGGATACATCGCTCAAGATTGCAATTGTCGGCAGGCCTAATGTGGGTAAATCCTCTCTATTGAACCGGATATTAGGGGAGGAGCGGGTCATTGTCAGCCCTGTTCCGGGTACAACCCGTGATGCGATTGACACCCGCATTGTCTGGCAGGGACAGCCCATTACATTGATTGATACGGCGGGCATCCGGCGGCGGGGACGGATTGACCCAGGCGTTGAACGATACAGCGTCCTGCGGGCCTTGAAGGCCATCAAGCGGGCAGATGTAGCATTGTTGCTGGTGGATGCAACCGAAGGCGCCACCGCTCAGGATGCGCATATTGCCGGTTTCATCTTAGAAGAAATGAAAAGCGTTATTGTGCTGGTCAACAAGTGGGATGCTGTTGAGAAGGATACCCACACCATCGAGGCCTATACGTCACAGGTTCGTGATACGCTTAAGTTCTTGAGCTATGTGCCGGTACTCTTTGTCTCAGCTAAAACGGGACAGCGCGTTCACCGCGTGATCCCGTTGGCTGTGCAGGTACGTGAGGAGCGGTTGGCTCGTATCCCCACCGCTGAGGTCAACCGCTTGGTCCGTGATGCAGTTGCCCGTCAATCACCTCCTTCAAAGGGGGGAAAACGATTGAAGATTCGCTATGCCAGTCAGGTAGCAACCGATCCTCCCAAGTTTCTATTCCACGTCAATGATGTGAGTCTGGTGCATTTTTCCTACGAGAGATACTTGGAGAACCAGATACGGGCTGTGTACCCCTTCACCGGTACACCGATCCAATTGGAGTTCCGGGCGGCAAGGGAAGATTGATACCGCCTCTGGTTTGGCTTACTTTCTTGCGGCCCAGTCCCGTAGGTACAAGAAGTCATGGCCTATGGTGCGCTGAGATAATTTCATGACAATGGGCAGACGGCGCTTGTAGTGCATCCGGCGGACCGTTTGCCATACCTTGCGGACAAAATCAGGGGGGAAGCCTGCCTCAATGGCTTCTTCTAGTTTGTAGCGCCGATCCACCAGCAGGTAGAGGAGCTGATCAACCTCATCGTAGGTGTATCCCAACTCACCTTCATCAGTCTGGCCAGGCCATAGATCGGCAGAGGGGGGCTTGGTGATAATTTCCTCCGGCACACCAACCGCGCGAGCAAGTTGCCGCACTTGATATTTGTACAGGTCGCCAATGGGATGGATGGCGGCGGCGTTGTCGCCGTACAACGTCGTATATCCCAGAAGCGACTCCGTTTTGTTGCTTGTCCCCACTACCAGGCCCCCGAAAGCTACTGACTGATCGAACAGGATGATCATGCGCTGGCGGGCCATAATGTTGCCTGCCCGCAGAGGGGTGATGTCAGGAAAGCGGGCCAGCAGGGGGTCAACCATCGGTGTGATCTCAACCACATCATGCCGGATACCCAGCTTCTCAACCACCAGCTTGGCGTGGTCAAGGCTGATCTGGGCCGAGCTTTTATAGGGCATCAGGAGGGCAAGTACATTCTCTGGACCCAGCGCCTCGGCAGTAAGGTAAGCCACCAATGCCGAGTCTACCCCGCCAGATACACCCAGCACAGCACGGCTGAACCCTACCCCTACGATCTCCTCGCGGATGAAATCTACAATCAGGCGCCGGGCCAGTGCTGTGTTGATGTCCAGATCATGCAGGAACTGGGAAATCGCCACGACCTCCACCTTTCGCAGTGATGGGTTGCCGGCAGGCTGTCATTCTAGGATACGGGTTAGGATGCGCATGGTGAGCGCCGTCCGTTCATCACGCAACAGAGGTAAGCGGGCCCGTGTCCGATGTAGCTGATTCAAGTCAACCGGCACAACGAGAAGTTCTTCGCCATCATAGGCCGCCTGAGCCAACAGCTCACCGTCCGGGTCATAGACCATAGACCCTCCCCAGAAGTTGAACCCATCCTCAAAACCAACCCGATTGGTATGCGCAACGAAACAGGTGAACAGGCCGGCATAAGCCTGAGTGACTCGTTCGACCCAACGTGAGCTGGCTAGCTTCTCGTGCCGGTCGAGGCCGCGCCCCGGGCTAGCTGATGCCAGCAACAGAATGTCAGCTCCATCCAGCCATAGCAGATAAGGGGGACTGGCGTGCCAGAAGTCTTCACAGATTAATATCCCCATTCGGCCAAAGCGTGTATCGAAGGCACGCACATCATCGCCCCATGCAAAATAGCGTCCCTCATCAAACAGGCTGTAGGTTGGCAGGTAACATTTGCGGTGAACATGAACTAGCTTTCCCTGACTGAGATAAGCCGATGCAATAAAAAAACGGTGACGGGCATCTTCTTCAACGAAGCCTACCATCAGATCAAGGTCATGGCTGGCTCTGTAAAGCGGCTCAAAGACGGGGTGATCGGCGGCAGGACGGATTGCCACCTCATAGGTGAGGTCCTGCAGGTTATAGCCTGTCAGCGAAAGCTCAGGGAAACACAACAGTTGGACACCCTCTTGGCGAGCCTGCTCGATGTAGGCCAGATGTTTTTGCAGGTTGGTCTGCACATCCCCCAGCACAGTTTTGATCTGGGCTAGACCCAATATCAGTTGCATAGGTCTCCTTTAAACTATAATGCGTTCGTTGTTTCCGGCTGAGAAGGAGTTCTTGTCAGTTGGCCGGCGGCTGAGGATAGTAGCGTGCCAAGCAGCCCTGCTGTGGCAATAGCCAGATCGAGGACCTGATCAAGGCGGAGAGTGCCCACCGAGAGGGCCGCATCACCGCGCGTGAATCCAATGCCAAAAGAACCCGCACCGAGCAGTATCAGCACCAGCCAGAGCCTCACGCCGGGGCGGCGGATCAGCTTAGTCATCAGCACAACGCCCCCTGCTAGTAGTACTCCCCATACTATACCGTATAGCTGGCTTGCCAGACGCGGTGCGACGATGCCATAGAGATCAGGTAGCTCAGCCGCAACAAGCGGAGGGTAACCTGCCAGCGTTTCGACCTCCCGCCCATATCCACAGCGTGCCATCAGGCAACCGGCATAAGCAAAAACAGCTCCTATCGGCAGGATCAGGGCCAGCGTATCTGCGATCTGCCGGAAGCTCAGACGGCGCACGGCGCAGAAGATCGCCAGGCCGGCTAATCCTCCAGCAACAGCCCCATGCCAGCCTAGCCCCCCGCGCCACAGTTGGACTATCTCGTCAGCATGGCCGGAGAAATACTCCCAGTGAATCAGGATATGCTCCACACGCCCCATGACGATACCCCCTAGCAGGGCACTGAGACCTGCATCCAGCCAAGCGACTGCCTGTTGTTCTGTGCGCCAGCCCTGCCATGCCAGCGCTCCCAACCCGCCCAGAATGGCCAGATCGAGTAACACCGTGTAGGTCTGTATAACAATGGGGCCGATCCTCAACAACTCTGGCATCATGTTGCGATCATACCAGCGTAGCAGGATGTCGTGCAAACCTCCTCTTGCCAGCTCCTCTGAACAGCCTATAATCAAGCCCGCTGTTCGGATGCAACGTTGATATGCAAAGAAATGAGCTTCCGGATGAATGAGGCAGACAGAGGCAGCCTATCGGATACCACACAACCTGCGCCTGCTCCTAGGGTTTCGCTGAGGCAACGTCTGATACCGCCCCCGGATCGCTTGCTCTGGGTTGCGGCAATGGCGTTGCTTGTCGTGACGGCTGTATGGGCCTACTTCACACCGCCTGGCCTGCTGGGACGAGCCGATGCTATAGGTTATGCGGTCTGCCATCGTATAGCCGTGCGTTCGTTTGCCTTCCCTGATGGGCGTCAGCTTCCGATGTGCGCCCGTTGTTCTGGGACATTTCTGGGGGTACTGATCGGCCTGCTGGGGCCGGGCTTCATCCTCCGGCGGCGCCGTGCCGGCCTTTTCCCCCCGCCTGCCGTGATAGCAGTACTGATCGGCTTCAGCCTGTTCTGGGCCTTCGATGGAGCTAATTCATTTGTTCATCTACTGCCGCCAGCTCTCCCGCGCTTGTACACTCCTACCAACTTTCTGCGCCTGCTGACAGGGATGCTTCATGGTATTACGATGGGAAGCCTGCTCCTGCCGGTGTTGAATGCTGTGTTATGGGCCAATGTCACACCGGAGCGCACTATTGAGAATGCTGGTCACCTGCTGGTCCTGATGGGGATAGGCGGGATCGTGATCGGGATGATATTGAGCGGTCTGGCGGTTTTCCTGTACCCGCTGGCCCTGTTGAGCGCAGTAGGGGTGCTTTCTATTCTGGGGACGGTGTGTACCGTGTTGCTGACAACCTTACTGGGTTATGAGAACAAGGCCCGCTCCCTGCGCGAGGCGCTCCCTCTGCTCTTGTTAGGTTTAACGTTGGCGCTTATCATGATTGGCGGAGTAGACGCTCTTCGCTTTGCTATGTTCAAGACGTGGGAAGGATTTGTATTTCCCAGCGCGTGAACCCGTCTGATGCTAAACTGCAACTACGCTGGTGATAGATGCGTATGGATTAAAAGGGGAGTTATTGTGAAAGGCGGGTATAACAAATGGTAGGGATATTTTCAGCCTTTGGTCTCTCGGCCAGCGCAGGGCTTAATGCCTATCTGCCCCTGCTGATTGTCGCAGTATGTGCCAAGATCGGCATCTTTACCCTGCAAGAGCCTTTTGATGTCATGACCAGTTGGTGGGTGATCGGGGTATTGAGCGTCCTGTTGTTGATCGAAATCTTTGTAGACAAAGTCCCCGCTGTAGATACGGTCAATGATGTGATCAATACCGTTATTCGTCCGGCGGCAGGGGCGATCCTCTTCGCCGCCAGCGCAAATATCGTCACCGATGTCAGCCCGGTCTTGTCTGTCATTCTTGGGCTTCTGGTAGCAGGAGGAGTCCATTTTGCTAAGGCCTCGGTCCGGCCTGCTATAACGGTGACTACCGGTGGAACAGGCAACGCAATTGTGAGCACAGTGGAAGACGTGATCTCCGGCATCACTGCTCTGGTTTCGATTGTGTTGCCGTGGCTCGTGATACTGGTAGCAGTGACAGGGATTGTCATATTCTTGAACTGGCGTTTAAAACAGGCAGAGCGCCGAGGGGCGAAGCCTTAACAGGGGAGAGCGTCATAAGTGCGCTCCCCCCTCTAATAAAAGATTAGTCGCTATATCAGTTAATATCATTACTTACTAAGAGTTTCAGTACCCTCAGTCGGGTATTAGTCCTCTGCAACGGCGGCGGCCCCTGCCGTAAGCCGCCGGTACCCATGCGTTTCAGTACCCTCAGTCGGGTATTAGTCCTCTGCAACACTGGCCAGGTCCGGGGCCGGCAGGCCTGACCAGCCTGCGTTTCAGTACCCTCAGTCGGGTATTAGTCCTCTGCAACTGAAATCCGTATACGCTGTGACCAAACCACAACACCCGTTTCAGTACCCTCAGTCGGGTATTAGTCCTCTGCAACTTATTGGAAAGTGGATCAACTGAGACCAGCATCCGACGTTTCAGTACCCTCAGTCGGGTATTAGTCCTCTGCAACTCAATGGGCAGCCAAGTCTGCCTTAACGTTCAGCGATGTTTCAGTACCCTCAGTCGGGTATTAGTCCTCTGCAACCTCAATCCTGATGAGGCTCACAGCCTCATGGACCGCGTTTCAGTACCCTCAGTCGGGTATTAGTCCTCTGCAACTACCTGGCATCGAGATCGGTCTAGCTAAGATAAGATGTTTCAGTACCCTCAGTCGGGTATTAGTCCTCTGCAACTATATATAAATATAGCCGGGGCAGGCCAAAACCTGCCCGTTTCAGTACCCTCAGTCGGGTATTAGTCCTCTGCAACGCTGATCCTTCAGCGCCATGCGCGCCTCGATACGAAGTTTCAGTACCCTCAGTCGGGTATTAGTCCTCTGCAACCCAGCTCATCAGCAGGCTGCATTTCCAGCGTGCCAGCGTTTCAGTACCCTCAGTCGGGTATTAGTCCTCTGCAACTTTGGAACATCAGCCGTCTACAGCACTGCTGACTCGGTTTCAGTACCCTCAGTCGGGTATTAGTCCTCTGCAACCTGCAGCGGAAGAGTGGTTGGAAGCCGCAGCTCAGGCGTTTCAGTACCCTCAGTCGGGTATTAGTCCTCTGCAACGGATAAACGCTGGCCGGAGGGACCGGCCGTCTTTTGTTTCAGTACCCTCAGTCGGGTATTAGTCCTCTGCAACCAGACCGTCTGACCTGAATGGCCTGACCTTTAAGTCAGGTTTCAGTACCCTCAGTCGGGTATTAGTCCTCTGCAACGACTTCAGACGGCTGACTAAGGCGGGGCTGACTATGTTTCAGTACCCTCAGTCGGGTATTAGTCCTCTGCAACGGTTCTGTCAAATCTTTTCTACCACGACCTGTATCCGTTTCAGTACCCTCAGTCGGGTATTAGTCCTCTGCAACTGACAGAACCATGTCAGCCCTCCTTGAAACTAATAACCAGTTTCAGTACCCTCAGTCGGGTATTAGTCCTCTGCAACTCAATGCGTATAAGACTGACAGCCTCGCGGACCGCGTTTCAGTACCCTCAGTCGGGTATTAGTCCTCTGCAACCCGGCAGCAGCTGCAGGAGGACTACGAAAATGAAGTGTTTCAGTACCCTCAGTCGGGTATTAGTCCTCTGCAACCAGCAGGTGCTGGCGCGCGGGTGCGACAGCTCGAAAGTTTCAGTACCCTCAGTCGGGTATTAGTCCTCTGCAACGCCGGTCGTAGTATTGAGCCGTGTACCGGATACGGGTTTCAGTACCCTCAGTCGGGTATTAGTCCTCTGCAACGGACGAGTTCCGTGCCTGGGCCCGCCGGCTCGGGTAGTTTCAGTACCCTCAGTCGGGTATTAGTCCTCTGCAACCTAAACGTCGCCGCGGAGGCGGGCGACCCAATCGCCGTTTCAGTACCCTCAGTCGGGTATTAGTCCTCTGCAACATACATCAACCTCGACATCTATGTCGAGAAAGACGACCGTTTCAGTACCCTCAGTCGGGTATTAGTCC
>DAOTYH010000063.1:0-15704 GCA_034435015.1 Anaerolineae bacterium
GGAAAGTGCCGCAACACGCGGGCGGCGTGTCTGCGAACAGAGGCCGCCCGATCCTGCCTCATAGCCAGCAAGGGCGGGATCAAGGCGGGATCGTTGAAGTGCATCAAAGCTGTGATCGCCTTGCAACGCACTTCCGCGCGAGGGTCCGAGAGAGCGTTCAGAAGAGACGGAATAACAGACGGATCACGGTAAGAGGCGGCGGCGGTCACAGCTTCCTGGCGTACGGCAGGGTGAGGATCGGAGAGAGCCGCGAGAATAGCCGGCAATGCTGTTCTGAGCCGCCGCCGGCGGACAATCCAGATGGCCAGCCGGCGGACGTGCGGGTCATCATGGCGGGTCAACGCAATGAGGCGGGGGATGTCCTGCCGCCGGCGGATGCGTACTAGGCCCTGCGCCGCAATTAGGCGCAGGAATTTATCATCACCGCTCAGCAGTTGGAATAAAAACTCTACGACACGCGGGCTGGCTATGCGGCCCAGCCCGTTGACAGCCCGGCGGCGAAATGAGGGGTCAAGCTCTCGATCTGTTGCAATGGCTGTCAAACCGTCAATCAGTTCTTCCGAGTAAGCTAACCCAATAAACTTGCGTACTGAGTACTGCTCTAGGCTGATCCGCTGGCTCAGGATGAGCGGTGTAATCCACGAACCAAGCTGAGGAGCAGTATGAGGATGGGTGCGGCATACAAGGATAAGCGCTTGGAATAGAAGGTCCTCCCGAAGGGAGTTTGGGTGACAGGCGGTCGCCGCCTGAGTGAGCGCGGGAACAGCCGCCTCGCCGAGCCGCCCCAGCGCTTGAATGACCAGCTCGACGGGGACCCACACGCTGTGCCTGTCCAACATCTCAACCAGAGCGACAGCCGCCCGCGAGTCGCCGGTATTCCCCAGCCATTCAACGATTTGCCGCACCTTCAGCCGGTTGCGGAACACACGGGCCTCATTCAGCACATTAACCAAGACCGGGATGGTTTGCGAACGGCTAGGGGGGTGGCTGACAGCCAACATACCAATCAGGCGGAGAGCTAAACTGCGCCGGCGTGAATCTCCTTCGTGCAACATAGCTGCCAGCCGAGGCAGATCACCGGCTAGAGCGTCAGCCAGTATCTCAGTGGCCGCCAGCCGGAATTCGCCTGATGCAGACAGTATCTGCTCCAGCGGCCTCCCCCCGCCTAGAAGCGGCTCATAGCCCGATCTCCCGCTGTCTGAAGGGAGGGCTGGCTCATTCCCTGTGAGCGGATCATCACTCATAAAGCTTCTTGTCCGGCCAAGCGGTCTGTGCAGGATGCTTCTTGTCTCACCACAAGATGGCTGTCATCACTTGGCATAATCCACTGCCCGTGTCTCACGAATGACCGTTACCTTGATCTGGCCCGGGTACTGCATAGACTCTTCGATCTTCTTGGCAATATCCTTGCTCAGGCGGATCGCCGTCAGGTCATCTATGTCCTCAGGCTTCACAATGATCCGAACCTCACGCCCGGCCTGAAGGGCATAGCTCTGGCTGACGCCTTCAAACGAGTTGGCGATCTCTTCCAGCGTTCGGACACGTTTGAGGTAGCTCTCCAGACTCTCACGGCGTGCGCCAGGCCGTGCGCCGCTGATCGCATCTGCGGCTTCGACGATGATCGCCTCCACACATATCTGATCAACCTCATGATGGTGTGATTCAATGCAGTTGATCACAGGCTCCGGCACGCCATACCGCCGGCAGAACTCAGCCCCGATCTGGGCGTGCGTTCCCTCGATCTCATGATCCATGGCCTTGCCGATGTCGTGCAACAGGCCGCCGGCCTTAGCGACCTCAACCCGCGCGCCCAGTTCAGCGGCCAGCACCCCAGCCAGCCGGGCCGTCTCGACGGCGTGGGCTAGCTGCTGTTGCCCGTAGCTGGTACGGAACTTGAGCCTGCCCAGCATCTTGATAACTTCGGGGTGGAGTCCTGGCACGCCGGCGTCATAAGCGGCCCGCTCCCCTTCCTCCCGGATGGCCGCCTCGACCTCCTTGCGGGCATCGGCGATCAGCTTCTCGATGCGGGCGGGGTGGATACGTCCGTCCAGCACCAGTTGGCTTAGCGCCCGACGGGCGACCTCACGCCGGATCGGGTCAAAACTGCTGATCGTGACAGCCTCCGGTGTGTCATCCACTACAACATCCACACCACTGGCCTGCTCAAAGGCACGGATGTTGCGTCCGTTGCGGCCAATGATGCGTCCTTTCATGTCATCACCAGGGAGAGGGACTACCGAGACCGTCACATCGGCCACATAGTCGGAGGCCACCCGCTGAATGGCCATAGCGATCAGCTCTCTGGCTCGGTTGTCGGCCTCTGCCGAAAGCTCATCCTCTACCTCGCGGATACGGCGGGCCATGTCGTTACGTGTTTCCTCTTCAACCATAGCCAGCAGATGCTCCCGCGCCTCAGCACGGGACATCTCAGCGACCCGCTCCAGCGCTTCCATGCGCTGAGCCTGCAGCTTTTCAAGTTCATTACGCTGTTTGTCAAGCAGGCTCTGCCGCTTGTTCAGTCTCTGCTCGCGCTCTTCCAGCCTCTCCAAGCGCTCATCAAACTGCTCACGGCGTTTGCGCAGACGATCATCCTCACGGTCAAGGTCAAGGCGGCGTCGGTTGAGTTCCTCCTCCACCTCAGCACGGAAGCGCAGGGCCTCTTCACTTGCCTGCCGGAGCAGGCTCTCGGCTTCAACCTGAGCCGCCAGAACGATCTGATGAGCCTCCTCCTCAGCATTCCTGCGCATTCGGTTAGTGCGGCGTGCCTGCCAGAGATAGGCAATGACCACGCCAATAGCGATACCAACTACCAGATCAACGGCGAGAAAAAGCGGATTTTCCAGCCATCCCATAAGTTTCTACTCCTCTTCGTTGTGGAGGTCCGAATCAGATTCTCTTTCCATCCAGAGGCGCTCCACAGTCTCACGTATGATTCCAAAAGCAAAGCCGCGTCGGGCCAAGAAATCTCCTAACCGCTTATAAAAAGTCTGCCGGTCTGCCTGAGCGAGGCGCTGCGCCTGACTGCGGGCGGCCTCGTAGGCGGCACTAGTTTCATCTAAACCCTCCAGGGCAGAGCGGATGACGGCCTCCGGCACGCCCTTCTGCCGCATTTCATACCGCAATGCCTTTGCACTGCGTGGGCCAAACTGGGCACGGCTCTCAATCCAGAAGCGGGCAAAGGCCTCGTCATCCAGTAGTCCGGCGCGTTCCAGCCGTTCAAGCACAGCCCTGACAGTGTCCTCGCTGTACTTTCCCTCGCTCAGCCTACGGCGGACCTCTTCGACACTGCGTGGCCGGAAGGAAAGCAAGCGCAGGGCCTGCTCATGTGCCGTCTCAATCTCATCAACGGCCTTCAGACGGGCGATCTCCTCATCGCTCAGGTACTGCCCCTTGCGCAGTTTGGCCGCCTCAATGGCCGCCAGCCCAAAGGCAAACTGGCCGTCAAGGTAGACATTGACGCGCTGTTTGTTGCACTTCTGGGCAACCAGAGCAGTGATCGTGCCTGCCATCTCGTGTGATTGACCGCCTCTCAAAAAACAGACAGCAGTCGTAGCGCATACGCCACGGCTGCTGAGTCTGTCTCACTCTCTCTAGATAGACTGAAATAGCCTAAAACCATGCCCCGGTTGGGGCCGGCTAACCGACAAATAAAATCACCCCACGGCCTTCCCTCTTGAACCTGCTGATGGGCGCCGAATCGGTATCCGGTTTGGCAATTTCATATCTCCTGCCGGCCCAGATCAACCGGCAAGAGGTTTATTTTCCAGAGCCTAAGCCCAGCATGGCGCGTGGCTTCCACCACCGTTTTTCGATTCTCAACTTGACGCTCGTGCCATGCCTCACCGGCTTGACAAGGGTTACTCCGCGCCAGGACGAACCGGTGCAGAGCGCAGGTTGTAGGCTTCCCGGATGGCCTGATCAAGCGCCTGACACAATGCCGGATGCTCAATCAGATATTGCCGGGCATTTTCACGCCCCTGCCCAATCATCTCCTCATTGTATCGGTAGAAAGACCCTCGTTTTTCAATAAAGCCCAGTTCAGTTGCCAAATCAAGCAGGTCACCCTCGTAACTGATGCCCGTCCCATACAGAATATCAAACTCGGCTTCACGGAACGGAGCGGCCACTTTATTCTTGGTGACCCGTACACGGGTACGGTTGCCAACGACTTCACCGCCCTGTTTGATCGCCTCAACACGCCGGATGTCCAGCCGGATGGTTGCATAGAACTTCAGCGCACGCCCGCCAGTCGTGGTCTCTGGACTGCCAAACATCACGCCGATCTTCTCACGTAACTGATTGGTGAAGATCATGGCTGTGTTGCTCTGCTTGATGGCGCCTGAGAGCTTGCGTAACGCCTGACTCATCAGGCGGGCCTGCAAGCCCACATGGCTGTCCCCCATCTCGCCTTCGATCTCGGCCCGTGGTACTAACGCCGCCACCGAGTCCAGCACGATCACATCCATCGCACCGGAGCGCACCAGCGCCTCAGCAATTTCCAGCGCCTGCTCACCGGTATCAGGCTGGCTGATATACAGATCGTCAACGTTGACGCCGATGCCCTGCGCATAGTTCGCATCCAGCGCGTGCTCCATGTCAATGAAGGCGCAGATGCCACCCAGCTTTTGGGCCTGAGAGATGATGTGCAGACAGAGGGTTGTCTTACCTGATGATTCAGGGCCGTATATCTCGGTTACGCGTCCACGCGGGATGCCTCCAACACCCAGCGCGACATCCAGTGACAGCGCACCAGTCGGGATAACATCCACCTGAAGGTGGGTTGCCTCCCCGAGACGCATAACAACGCCGTCACCAAACTTCTTGGTCAGGTCCTTGAGAGTCTTATCGAGTGAAGCCAGACGGCCCTCATCAGGCATGAAAAGGCAACTCCTGGTTGGTGAAACAGTACGAGCGTTCTATACTGTAAGGTTAGTGTACAGCAAGGATTACAAAAGTGCAACAGCCCCCACAACGCCAGCACAATCAGCCGGGCGGGCGTGTATCAGATTGTCTCGATTATACGAACATAAGTTCTATTTGTCAAGCTGTGTGGCTGTACAGAACCGCATCGGTCAGCTCCAACAGAAACATCTCCTGGGGCTCATCTTTACCCTTGACAACCTGCGGGGGAAGCTTCTCTACCTTGAGGCCGGCGGCGTCGGTGGGCAGACCCTCAGCGAGGACCTCAGGCGTGACAATGATCTGCCCGTCCTGCGCGATCTCAACAAGGCGGTGAGCAATGTTGACTGTCAGACCGACCATGGCGTAATCCATACGCGAATGACCGCCAACATGGCCAAGCACCACCAGGCCGCGATTCATGCCTATACCCAAACCGATCTGCATACCCCGTGCGGCCCAACGTTCCTTAGCACCGATGAAGCGCCGCTGTATCTCTATCGCTGTGGAGAGGGCACGTCTGGGGGCATCAAGCTGATTGTAGGGGACGTTGAACCCCACCATCAGCTCATCGCCCACAATATCAAAGACCACCCCCTCGTACTTATAAACGATGTCTATCATCTCGGTAAACACATCGTTAAGCAGTTCAACGACAATATCAGGGGGATGCTCAACAGTCAGGCGGGTGAAACCGCGCAGATCGGCGAACAGCACAATCGCTTCACGCCGCTCGCGGCGCTTCAAGATGGCTCGGTCGTTCAGCACCTTGTCGAGCAGGGCTGGACTCATATAGCGCGAGAAGGCCTCCAGCACACGCTGTGTCTCTGCCCGTTCGATGTTCAGGCGGAAGCGCTCATTCTCCTTGAGGTCGGTGATGTCCTGCCATACCAGCAGGTATCCCACCCCCTCAATCGGAGAGATGCTGACATTGAAGATGCGCTGTGTGCCTGTAGCGCGATCACGGTAAGTATACTCCCCTAGAACAGCCGAGCCGCGTTCCTGAGCACGGAAGAACAGGTCAGCCAGCGTCAAGCTGAAGACTTCAGCCAGCGGCCGGTTGAGGTCACCCTTACTCAGGTGGAGGATTCGCTCAGCCGCTGGGTTGACGCTGGTAATGACCCCTTCAGCATCTGTCACAATCACGGGGTCGGCTGTCTGGTTGAAGAGGGCCTCACTGCGTGCCCGTTGCTGGCGGGCTTCTTCATACAGTTGGACATTCTCCAAGGTGATGGCCGCCTGACTGGCAATCGCCGTCAGGAGGTTGAGATGTTCCGCTCTGAAAGCATCCGGATAGGGTGAAGTAAGAAGCAGCCCTCCTGCCACCTGGCCGCCCCGCACCAGCGGGACCCCCGCCGCAGACACAACAGGGGTATCATCCTCTGAGAGCTGTACCCAGCGCTCATCCTGACTGACATCGGGGACAAGTACCGGCTGTCTATGCTCGATCATCCAGCCGAGCAGTCCTTGATTGAGCACGCGCGGATCAATCGTATCGGTACTGCGCGGCTCTGATCCGCGGCGTGAGAGGATTTTCTGCTGGAAGCTTCCATCCTTCCCCAGTATCACCAGCAACGCTTTTGTAGCTCCAGTCAGCTCGCTGGTTAGCGACACAACCTCGCGCATCAGGTGCTGGCAGTCGAGCTTCGACATCAGCGCCTGCCCGACATCATAAAGCAAGGCCAGCCGCTGACGTTCCATATCAAGCTCATCGCGGGCCTGCTTGAGCGCCAGCAGTGAGTTAATGCGGGCTAAGAGTTCATCCGGGTCGAACGGCTTAGAGACGAAATCA
Organism: Anaerolineae bacterium; assembly: GCA_034435015.1. GTDB lineage: Bacteria > Chloroflexota > Anaerolineae > Aggregatilineales > UBA3940 > DAOTYH01. Next base: position 6,692 of record DAOTYH010000063.1, read on the forward strand.
TTGCCCCCTGCTTGAATGCCTCTGGCCCGATCCTGAGGTTCCTGCAGAGCGCTCACTAAGATAATGGGAACAAAGGTGGTAGGGTAACTCTCGCGGATCTGTCGGGTGACTTCAAAGCCGTCCATGTCCGGCATCATGACATCGAGCAGAATCAGGTCGGGCATCTGAGCGGCAATTTGCTCTAGTGCCTCTGCCCCGCTCATAGCCGCAATGATATTCTTGAATCCAAAAAACCTCAGCCGCGCCTGAAGCAGGTTACAGTTAATTTCATCATCGTCAACCACAAGGATGCGGGCTTCAGAGAACGATGCCGCCATATAAGTTCATCCACCCCGGAGAGATATGACCAGCATATATTTTATAGAAAGCATTATACCATGTAAACAGAACGAATGGCCCGGAACAAGCCTTGACCCCGCCTGTAATGTATGCTATTGTAATAGCTAACAGATGTCAGTTAGATGTATCATTTGTTAATATTTTTGACCTGCCTCCTCCCGCAGGTACTGAGGCAGTGTGTAAAAATGGGGTGGCATGATGCCCGGACGACGCATATCGGGCGACCGCATGGAACTGCTCGCTGATGTGGTTGAAATGTACTATGAGCAGGAAATGACGCAAGAGCAGATCGCCAGCCGCATTGGCGTCACCCGCTCAATGGTCTCTCATATGCTTCATACGGCCAGACAACTGGGCATCGTGGAAATCCGTATTAACCGTCCCTTGCAGTTTGACCACGCCCTGGAGAACGAGCTGATCGAGCGTTTCAGCCTGTATACCGCCAGTGCTCTGATCACGCGCACGGAGGATTACCGCCGCCTGATCCAGCGGATCGGTGTGGCCGGCGCTCGTGTGCTGAGAGGTTATCTAAAACCCGGTGGTATTCTGGCCCTCTCATGGGGGATGACTATCAGCGCAATGGTCAAAGCCTTTGATGTGCCTGAAGCTGTCCCCATCAAAGTAGCTCAGATTGTTGGCGCAGTCGGCGCACGCGGGCAGGACTATGACGGGATGGTGTTGGTGCGCCGAATGGCGCGTATTCTGGGCGGTGAGGCCTACTACCTGAACGCCCCCTTCGTTGTAGACAGCCCTCAAACCGCGCGTGCCCTGCTTGGCCTGCCCACAATCCGCGAGACAATTGAGCTTGGCACAAGAAGTGATGTGGCGGTGTTTGGTGTGGGGACAACAGCCCTGCCCGAATACTCCAGCCTGTGTCTGTCGGGCCATATCACACCTGCCCAACTGGAACGTCTCCGTATGGGAGGCGCGGTCGGTGACGTATGCGGACACTATTTTGATGTCAATGGCAGTCCGTGCGCCTTGGATTTCAGCGCCCGGACGGTCGCCATCTCCCAGAGCGGCCTGTTGGCTGTGCCGCTCAGAATGGCCATGGCCGCCGGGAGCGTGAAAGTGCCGGCTATTCTGGGGGCATTGCGTGCCGGCTACATCAACGTACTCGTGACAGATGCCCATACAGCCGAGGCAGTGCTGGTGCTCGATCAGGAGACGCAGAGACTGGCCGCCTCTTAGGCCTCCTGCACCAGATGAATAGAAGGGATAAGTGAGATTGTGTCTACAGACTACCACATGATCAAGTACATCCATGAAAGCCCCGATGCTCTCCAGCGCACGCTTGACAGTAACGAGTCAGCTATTCAGTCCCTTGCAGTCCATGCCGTCGAGAGCGGCATCCGGCGCGTGATCATCGTAGGGATGGGCAGTTCATACACAGCGGCTGTCATGGCCGCGCCCGTCTTCTATTATCATGCCGCCCTGCCGGTCTACATCATGCCTGCCAGCGAGTTGCCCCACTACGCGCCGCGTCTAGTAGATCGCCGCACGCTGGTTGTTTCCGTTTCACGCTCCGGTGAGCGGGGGCAGGCTATAGATGCTCTGAAGGATGCCGTCGGGCGGGGCGCTCTGAGCGTTGCCATGACCGGTGTTTCTGACAGCCTGCTGGCCCAGACTTCACAGCTTGCACTGATCACATCAGAGGGGCCGGAGATCACCTTCCCCAAGACTAAGAGCGTGATCACCAGCGCAGGCCTGCTGATGCGTCTGGCGTTGGCTCTAGCCGCCCCTGAAGACTCGGAGGCCGCCGCGCGGCTGTATGCCCTGCGGTCTACGCCCCACTTGATCCGGCGTACCATCGAGGCGACCGAAGAGGCCGTCCGCAGAATGATCCCGGCCCTCCAGATATTTCACACAGTGCGCGTTGCCGGTAGTGGGAGCAACTACGGCACTGCCCTTGAGGGGGCAATGAAAATACAGGAAGCCGCCTCTATCGTTGCCCACGCTACCGACCTAGGCAACCTGCTTCATGACCCGCTCGGCGTAGCCAACGAAGGCTGGTTAATTATCCCGCTCATTTCGCTGGAGGATCAGGAGACAGGCCAAACAGCCCTTGAACTGGCCGGCAAGTTTGGCGCACGCCGGCTGGCTGTGGCCGCGCCGGGCCTCGATGCAGGAGGTGTGGCTGAGTATGTGATCACCCTGCCTGAAACCCTCGACCCACTGCTTAACGGCCTGATCTACCTCCCGCCTCTTCAGTTGCTGGCCTACTATTGGGCAGTCGCCAGAGGGCTGAACCCCGACGCGCCGGCCTCCATGCATACCACTCTCTCAGCGGTGCTGGCCCCCGGTCGTAAAGAACCGGAACTCTGAAGGGGTTGGACTCATGACATACTCCGTTGACTCCCCTGCTCCTCCCTATGCCCCTGAGCTGGTCTCTAAGCTGGAGAAGATCGCCATCCAACTCCGCCGCGAGGTGATCCGCATGACCCATGCCGCACGTTCCGGCCATCCCGGCGGGTCGCTCTCCGCCGCTGAGATGATCGCGGCGCTTTACTTCCACACGCTGAAAATAGACCCTGCCAACCCTTGCTGGCCCGAACGGGATCGTTTCATCCTTTCCAAGGGACACGCCTGCCCGGTGGTATATGCGGCGCTGGCGTTGCGCGGTTACTTCCCGTTGGAGGACCTGCCTGCTCTGCGCCAGATTGACAGCCACCTGCAAGGACACCCCGATATGCGCAAAACCCCCGGCATTGACATGACCTCCGGCCCGCTGGGCAATGGGCTGGCGGCGGGGCTGGGAATGGCTCTGGGGGCGCGTGTGAAAGGCCTTGACTTCCGTGTCTATGTCATGCTGGGTGACGGCGACCTTCAGGAGGGATGCAACTGGGAGGCCGCTATGATGGCGGGGCATCAGCGGCTGGACAACCTGACGGCGCTGGTTGACTACAACCGTTCCCAGGTGGACGGCTGTACTGACGACATCGTGACACTGGAGCCGCTAGCCGACAAATGGCGGGCCTTCAACTGGGCAGTGCGCGAAATTGACGGACATGACATGGTACAGATACTGAGTGCGCTGGACTGGGCGCGCTCTGCCGGCGGACAGCCAGCCGTCGTCATAGCCCGCACGGTCAAAGGCAAGGGGGTCTCCTTTATGGAGAATAATCCCTGCTGGCACGGCAAAGCGCCGGGCGATGAGGAAGCCGCCCTTGCACTGGCCGAGCTGGAAGGCATGCCATGAACAAGGCCATGCGGGATGTTTTCGGCGAGTACCTGCTCGAACTAGGGGAGGCCTATCCTGAGCTGGTCGTGCTGGACGCAGATATTGCCTCCTCTTTCAGGACGGCTCGTTTTTCGGCACGCTGGCCCGAACGCCACTTCAACTTTGGGGTAGCCGAACAAAATATGCTGATGGCCGCCGCCGGACTGTCTACCGTGGGGCTGATCCCTCTGGCCTGTACCTTTGCCTCCTTCTGCGCTCTGCGTGCCTGCGAACAGATTCGGAGCTTCATCTGCTACGGCAGATTGAATGTCAAGATCATCGCCACACACGGCGGGCTTGAGGTCGGGTACGATGGCCCTACCCATCAGGCAACTGAAGACATTGCCATCATGCGGGCTATGCCCAATATGACAGTTGTTGTCCCTGCGGACGCCGGAGCTGTGTCGTCCCTTCTTCGTCAGGCTGTTGAGATGGAAGGCCCTGTGTACTTCCGCATGACACGCGGCGAGTCCCCCCTGATCTACCAGCCGGATCATCCCTCCCCCGTGCTGGGCTGTGCCAGCCTCCTACGGCAAGGAACGGATGCAACCATCATTGCGGCAGGGAGGCTGGTTCCTATCGCCCTAGAGGCCGCCGACAAGCTGACCGAGCAGGGAATACAGGTGCGCGTCCTGGATATGCACACCATCAAACCACTGGACACTGCCGCCGTAGAGCAGGCAATCGCCGAGACGGGTGTAATTGTCACGGCTGAGGACCACAACGTCATAGGCGGGCTGGGCGGGGCTGTGGCTGAGTATCTGGCCGGCAGAGGATCAGGGCCGCTGGTGCGCGTGGGGGTATCAGATACCTTTGCCCGTTCCGGCCCCCCGGATGCCCTCTATGAGAGGTACGGACTGAGCGGACAGCACATTGTTGAGGCAGTCCGCACGGCTATCGGCAGGAAGGAGAAGACAGGCATCTGATGAGGCCGCTTTCTGCCTCCCATCTATCCTGAAGGGGGCGATCCTGTCTTCTCCACCACTACGAAATGGGACAGGCCAAACAGGCGCAGGGGAGTACGCTCGGCCAGATGCAGGATAGCCCGCAGGGCACGCCCCAACGTCGGAGCGCGGGCAATGATGTTGTCATACGCGCCAAAGATGCGGGTATGATATACCACCCGCAGAGGCAGTCCCCCCATCAGGCGACGCAGCCCATGCCATGTATAGGTCCTCACATGGGGAGCCAGCCTGTTACGCCAGACATTCGGCAGGTAGTTGATGAGGGGGGTATTGCCAAAGTGATACCGGCCCCGCCAGTAGTGCCCGTGCGTCTCAAACGGATACCAGCGGTTAGGGCAGAAGATAACAGCCCGCCCGCCGGGCCGCAAGACACGGATCATCTCGGCCAGAGAGGCCCGGTCATCCCGCACATGCTCCAAGACCTCGTGGGAGAGGATCAGGTCAAAGGTGTTGGCAGGGTAAGGCAGACGTTCGGTGGCGGCAACATGGATACATGGGACCCGTTGCCGTGCAGCCTGTACGCGCTCCAGTTCGATGTCAAAGGCGTAGACATGAGGGCTGTCTTCCAACAGGCGGACGGCATACTGCCCTAGACCACATCCAGCCTCCAGAATGTACGCCCCATCAGATACCCGTCCCCAGCGTCGGATCATCGCCAAACGGCGTTCCTGACCAGCCCGCCAGACGTAGCTGGGGGCGCCCCTTTCCGCGAGCTTCTCTTGTTCGGCCATTGTCACCTGTCTGTCCCTAAGACACTTCCGCCAGCCTGCGCTTGAGTATATCAATGGGGCGGATGGGGGTCGGGTCTGTGCTGTAGGCTATGGCTGTATAGTAACTCACATAGTCGCCAAACTGGATCAGGCTGGCCTGCTGGGCCATACGGCTTTCTCCGTGCGCCCGGATCAGGTCGGAAGCGATTCCCTCACCCAACAGCAGATCGTGGGTGGCCTGATGGCGCAGTGCCACGCGCGGATGCTCATAACGCGGCGAGATCAACTGGATCAGCGCCAGCCGGCGCAACAGTTCCGGCGGGAACTCAATACCCACCACAGTATTGTGATTCAACTCTGGCAGAACGTCGAAGAAGGCGCAGGTCTTTGCATTCTCATTGAGCTGGGTCTTCCAGCGGCGGGCGACCGGCGCAAGCAGGCCAGCTCCCCAGATGAAGGGAATACGTCCGATCAACTGGCCAGCCATCCGCTTGGCGGGATTTTGAGCAGAAGGATTCTGCGCACCCAGCACAGCCCGATCCTGACGCAGTAGGTCTATGGTCTCCTTGACATCAGCAGACAGGTCGGGGACAAGCTCCAGACGTGAGGCGAGCGCCGCCGCCATCCCGTAGGGCCAGCCCAGCGCGCCGCGCGGCTGAGAATGGTAGGTGTACGTCCATGACACACCGCCTGCCTGCCGGACCAGACCGTCAAGCTGGCCGCCTGTAGTGACGGCCAGCAGGCGGGCACCGCGTTCGGCGGCCTGACGGGCACAGGAAAGGGTTTCCTCCGTAGTGCCGGAATGGCTCATTGCCACAACCAGCGTCTGAGGGCCGGCGGCGTAGGGCGGCAGATCATATTCGCGGTTAACGGTGATCGGCACAGGAGAGGTATCCCCGATCAGAGCGGCAAGCAGGTCGCCGCTGATAGCCGATCCCCCCAACCCGCAGATTACGATGCGCTCCACCTCACCCGGTCGGGCGGGCAGATCGAGGGTATGCGCAAGCTCCCATGCGGCGGCAATTTGATCGGGGAAGGCGTCAATGTGCCCCAGCATGTTATCGGGATCAAGGCGGCGGAACAGATCAAGGTCGTCTAAATCCATAGTTCACTCCGGGATGTACTTCGACAGCTTGTCCGCCATTGTAACACAGGCGGCCCCAGAGGTCATTTTCCACGATCGGGAAGCCGCTAAGTCATTGCCCTTTGCCCCACAACTCAGGTTGACGGCGGCCAATCCAGATACTATACTGAGGATGCCAAAACCCTCACAGGAGTTGTTTCCATGATTGATGAGAACTTGCTCAAGGTCCTGCGTTGCCCGGTGGCAGTACACTACACTGATAGAGGAGACGACCCGGGACGACTGGAGCTTGTCCACGATTGCTGGCTGGTCTGCGCTGACTCCGGTTACAAGTATCCGATTATTGAAGGTATCCCCATCATGCTGGCCGAAGTAGGGGAGAAGTATAAGTCGGTAGCGGTAGAAGACCTGCCGGTGCCGCCCCCTGCCGAGCTGTTATCCTCAGCCGCCGAGTCGTGAAAGGCAGTACGGGGTAAAGATTGATATTTCTTTTTACCAGCGCTAAGGATGCAGGGAGCAACCGCCGTGACCGATATGCTGCCTTCTGCTACCCGTATTCTGGTTATTGACGATGACCCAAGCCTGATCGTGCTGTTGAGCAGGATGCTGGCACGTATTGGAGTGCCTCCTCAGACAGCTCAGACTGGAAAAGAAGCGCTTGAGCTGCTCTATGCCGAGCATTACGACCTGTTGATCCTTGATCTGATGCTGCCCGACATAGACGGCTTTGAAATCCTGTCCCGCATCCGGAATGATCCCCGCTTTGACTCGATGCCGGTCTTGATCCTCTCGGCTATTGCCGACCCGGACGGCATCAGCAAGGGGCTTGCGCTGGGGGCAGACGGCTATCTGACCAAGCCCTACCTTCCCAACACGCTTACGAGCCGCGTGCGTGCATTGTTAGAACAGGGACGCAGGAAACCAGACTCGCTATAGGTCTTCCTCAAAGTAGTCAGGAGGCGGCTCGTCAAGGTCCTCCTCGAAGTATTCCCCCTCTATGGTGTTATCTGGAGGGGCAAGCAGGGCACGCTGTTTGTAGCGCTCGGCCAGCGGGCGGCCATCCCCCAGCCGCCCGTAAGCCCCTCCGCCTGACAGTTGATATTCGCGCAGGGCCTCCCGCAACCGAGATTGGCGCTTTCGGCTTTTCATGGCACGGGCAATAAACCATGCAATCGTCATGGTCGGGATGATCTGGGTGCCGGGAATCAACCCTTCGAACAGCGTGATCATCTGCAAGGCCCGCAACCCCAGCAACTCCAGCACCACCCATGAGATCGGCGCTGAGAAGACATCAAAGGCCATGTCTAGCAGGTCGAGCGCTATTGGCACGGTGATAGGGACAAGCTGGAGAGTCTCGAAGAAATCCGCATCCTCCGGGATGTCCAGCCTGGCAATTTGCCGGACGGCCACTACCAGCAGGGCAATTGCGCCGACCAGGGCAATCGCCGCGCAGATACCAAAAGCTAATAGAGCATCTCGAAGAGGAATAGCCTGTATATCCACAGATAAGTCACCCTCTTTGTTACAAGCTGGGGTTGTCCCTACTCTGGATCAATGATCACCTCGGTGATCAAATCAGTCATCGAGACAACCCCAAGCAGTTTGCCGCAATCCACAACGGGGGCATGGCCAATGCCAGACTGCCGGAACAGGCGGGCGATATACTGAACACCCATATCAGGCGGGATGGTAATCAGGGGCTTGGTCATGATTTCATAGACGTGTACGCGGGCGGGGTCGCGCTGTTCGGCCAGCACCTTGTGGACAATATCCGTGTAGGTGATGATGGCATAGGGGTCCTGCTCATGGCGCGGCTCAATGAGCAGGCTGCGTACCCCTTCAAGCCGCATCTGATGGGCGGCCTCCTGAATAGAGGCGTCATCCAGGATTGTAGCAACCTCAACCTGCATAATATCCCGCGCACACAGATTGTAGTTTGCCATGCATCCTCCCTGCTAAGGATAAGTCACCTGCCCAGCCCTGAGACAGTTTGCATTATCGTCCCAGTGCTTCTCTCACACAAGTCACAAAGCAGGAGGCACTATAACTACAACCCGCTACCAGCAGGAGCGGGCAAGGGCAAGCACGGCGGCTCTTACTGGGTCAGCAGGAAGGCGATCAAATCTTTGATGTCCTGTTCGCTGAGGGTGTCGCCATAATTCTTATTCATGAGATCATCATATCCTTCAACCAAGTAGGCAGACGGCTCTAGAATGGATTGCCGGATGTAATCCTCAGCCGAAAGCCCCGGAATCTGTGCGGCGGCCCGCTCACTGATCCCCTTCACGGAGGGGCCGACCAGCGATGTGCCGTCTAGGGTATGGCACGTGATGCAAGGTATCCCGCTTGCACCGCCTGTTTCGAAGATGAGCTGTCCCCGGGCGGGGTCTCCCAGAGACGACGCAGGCTGGCTCTCTGAGGGGCTGTTTCCGCAGGCCGTCAGCAACAGGAGCAATCCAAGACCCAAGATAAGGAAATCTTTTCTACGCATATCGTATCCTCTCCTCGTTTGAGCGTGATCTGCAAGAAATTCATGGCGGGTCCGCAAGGTGCAGTGTATCCTGAGTGTGTTCACTTTGTCCAATCTACCTTTAGCCGTGCCTGATCCCCCGTCTCATCCCCCTGCCTTTTGCCTCAGGGGTTTGTTATACTCATGGCACATCTCAATCGGGAGGGAAAAATATGATAACTGTCT
>DAOTYH010000064.1:0-27541 GCA_034435015.1 Anaerolineae bacterium
GCTGTTTCCCTCTTCGTCTTTTGCTGGAACCAACGCCAACTTCACAAACAGCGCTTCCCTGCTTATCCTACCTGCCTTATTGATTTTGTGGCTCCAGCTTTTTAGCCACTCCCTACTCAGCATGCAACCTGCGCCCGCAAGATGCGTACTAAATGACAGAAAGACGAGTACAAACGGGGTTGAGCCTATGCCTGAACAGAGGAAGTTCTACCGCAGTCGCAGTAATCGGGTGATGGCCGGCATCTGCAGCGGGCTGGCCCATTATTTCGACATTGATCCCCTGCTGGTGCGGCTGGTTTTCGTGGCGCTGGCTCTGGTGAACGGGCTGGGATTTCTGATCTACCTGATCATGTGGATCATTGTCCCGGATGAAACCAGCCAAGGGCTAAGCGGAGAGGACATCGTTCAGGCCAACCTGCAGGATATGAGCGAGCAGGCCAAGCGGATCGGACGTACCCTCACAACAAGTACACAGGGGCGGACTATCGTGGGGGCGGCCCTCGTCGCATTGGGAGGGCTGTTCCTGCTCCAACAAATCATGCCCGACTTCCACATGGGACTGCTCTGGCCGATTGCCCTGATCGCAGTGGGCGTTTATATCATCATAATGTGGCAGAAAGGGCACTGAGTTATGTCAGAGGAGCGTCATACGGTTCAGGAAACACACCCCCGCCGGCGGGGCAGTCCCGGCGTTGTGTGGGCGATCATTCTGATTGTGGTTGGGGCGGCATTCCTGCTTAACAATCTAGGTGTCATTGCTGTTGACTGGACGAGGCTGTGGGTATATTGGCCGATCATCCTCATCCTGATCGGGGTGGACCTTCTCATTGGGCGGCGCTCCCTGCTGGGCGGGCTGGTGACAGCCGTCACAGCGCTGGCAGTGGTCGCGGGTATTATCTGGCTGGTAGGGGTCATGAATACCGACCCGCTTCGCCCTCAAAGCACCGCCCCAAACACCACTTCCATCTCTCAGGAGCTGGGCGAGGTCAGCCAGCTCAACGTCCAACTGCAATTGGCCGCCGCCGAGGCACATGTGAACGGGCTTTCTGACAGCCAGTACGCGGTGCAGGGTGACTACAGCACCAACACCAACCTCGGCGTGACGGTCGAGTACAGGATAACAGGGGACACGGGTTACCTGATAATCCGGCAGGGCGGCGAAAATCAGGACAACAGCGCCGTTCTCTTTGGTCAGGAGATCGCTGCACAGATGAATCTGGGCCTGCCCAGCGGCATTCCCATTGATCTGAAGGTGGAAATGGGGGCCGGCGAGGCAACCCTCGATCTGAGCGGCCTGGACATTCGCTCGGTGTCTTTGGCCGGCGGTGCGGGCAGTCTGAACGTCACACTGCCTGCTCAGGGGCGCTTCCCGGTTGAGGTATCAACGGGTGTGGGCGAGATCATCATCCGTGTGCCGCGCAGTCTGGAGGCACGCCTGTCCAGCCAGGGCATGCTGTCGAGCCTGGATGTCCCCAGCCGTTTTGAGCATCTCGGCGACCGGACATGGCAGACGGCAGGCTATACCGAAGCCGCTGACCGGGCTGAGATCACCATTAATCAGGCCATCGGCAGTGTGGAGATCGTGGACAGTTAATAGACAGCCGTCACAGCAGGCGGAATCAAAAGGGGCACAGCGTTTACTGCTGTGTCCCTTTTTGATATGCCTTACCTCGCCGGCCTTACTTCTCTGTGCCGATGACCGTGATCGAGTCGCTGGAGGCAGGGGGATGACGCCGCCCGTACAGCAACCAGAAGGCCAGGTTGAGACCCAGCGCAATCAGGCCGGCGATGAGGGTTGTGCGTGTCTCCCCTCGATAAACAGCCCAGCGCCAAACGAGATAGGCCGTCGGGGCAAGCAGGACTAGAGCCGTCAGCCACAGCCTTCGCCGCTCGGTGCGCTGAAAGGCCAGCAGTACCAGACTGAACAGGACCGTCAGAACAACCAGATTACCCGTATTCATGGCAGTATTGTATCATCAGCCAGGGCAGACCTGATCCAGCTGATCAGGCTGGACGATATACCATTGATGCATATTGCGGAAGCGGTCGCTGGGGTCAACCAGTATCTGAAGCTGGACACCCTGCACCTGACAGCTCACCGCATAATGATAGACCGGGTTGTAGAGCAGAATAGCGGCGCCCCGCTCCCAGAACCATTGCTGATAACTGCGGTAAAGCTCGGCACGGCGCACCCCGTTTGGGTCGCGGCGTGCGATCTCCAAGGCCTCGCTGATGTCACGGTCAACAAAGCCGCTGTAATTCTGCCCCTGCGCCGTCTGGGCCTCATGCCAGAAGGGGTAAGGGTCAGGATCAGCCAGACGGCCCTGACTGAACTCAACCAGCGCGGCGTCAAAACTACGGCCCTCGCCGTCGGAGGCTGGCGTCTGCAAGCGCTCCAGCAGGTCGGCGGCGCTGAGGGTCTGAAGGGTCACATTCACCCCCAGTGCCCGCCACTGCTGGACGACTGCCTGCCCAAGCTGACGGTCAGAGGCACGGTCGGCAACCAGCAGGGTGAAAGCCAGCGGTGTGCCTTCTTTGGCCCTCACACTGCCGGATAGAGTCCAGCCGGCCTCATCAAGCGCCTGAGCCGCCGCATTGACATCATAGGGAGTCGGCGTAATCAGCGGGTTGAAGGCCCATGTGCCCGGCAGGATAGTCGAGTCGGCTACAAGCGCCTGACGGTCAAAGAAATCGTCAACTAGAGCCTGCCGATCCAGCGCCGCCGCCAGCGCAACCCGGACTGCCTCATCCTGAAAGAAGGGGAGACGGGCAGGGGCCTGCTGGTTGAAGATGATCGCCGCGTAGATCGGCAGACGGGCGGTATAGATGTTCAGTTCCGGGCTGGCGAAAGCCGCCTCAAGCTGGGTGGGGGTGAGACCGCCAAGAGCCTGAGCATCAGGGCCAAGCGCACGAAAGGCTAGATTAGCATCCGGATAGAAGCGCAGATCAACAGCGCTCAACTGGATGCGGCGGGATGGATCGTAAAAGGAAGAGTGCGGCTCTAGATGGACTACCGTGACGCCGTCGGCCTGCTCCATAGAGACCCATCTCATGCGCCCTGTCCCCACCGGCGCCAGATTGAACGGGTCTGACGGCAGGTCAGCCGGATTGATCCCCCCCAGCAGATGAGCCGGCAGGATGCCAATGCCGGCATACTCAGGAAAGGCCGCCAGCGGCTGTGTCAGGACAAAACGCACCGTAAGGTCATCCACGATGTAGGTCTCGACTGTCCGCCAGAAAGCCCCCAGATCAGCCGGGCCGGGGAAGTCAGGGTCACGCAGGAGGCTCATCGTGAAGGCGACATCCTCAGCGGTGAAAGGCGTGCCGTCGTGCCACTGGATTCCAGAACGCAGGTGAAAGGTATAAGTCAAGCCGTCGTCGGTGACATCCCAGCTTACAGCCAGATCGGGTATTGGTTGCCCGAACTCGTCTATCCGCACCAGACCCGAAAAGATCAGGGCAACCAGGTCGCGGTCGGCCTGCGATACAGCCAGCAGAGGGTTCACCAGCAGGGGCTTCCCTATGACGGCCTCTGTATAGGTCTGGGTCTCAGAAAACTCAAAGCGGGGCGGCTGTGCCTGCTCCCTGCCAGTGCGGGAGAAGACAAAGAACAACACAGCACCGATGATCAGCAGAAGCCCCACCCCCAGCAGGATCAACTGCCAGCGCACACGGCCTGCTGGAGAGGGAGGAACGGCTTCTTCTTTGAGATTCAAAGGGGATTGTCCGCTCATTGCCTCGCTGGGTCCCTTAATAAGCTAGAAAGGGGCGTTTCATGGAATGATAAAACACCCCACCCCCTTCAGGCTAGAGCCTGTTGAATTGCAGGTCGGCTTTAGAGGCTCAACACGAAGACTTTGACGAGGACGAGGACGAAGAAGGCAACGGCCAGACCGATAGTCACCTGAAAAAGTGTTTTCTCAAGGCCGCGGCGGGTTTTATACTGACTGCCGATTGACTCGCCCCCGATCAAACTGCCCAGACCGCCGCCCCGGCTTTGCAGAAGAATAGCGGCTGTCAGGGCCACAGAGAGGATGATCAGCGCGATATTAAAGTATGTCTGCACTTTGTCTATCCCCGATTTAGTAAATTACCAGCGGGCATCCATTATAGCGCAGGGAAAGGGTGCTATCAATCCGGGGGAGGCCGGCACAAGGCTTGTCAACATCCACGCCGCACCGCCAGCCAAAAACTCCCCTCCACCGCCCTTCCGAGCCGGCCAGTTCCCTGTCGGAAAAAAGGCGCTCAGCCCTGAAAGGATGAGCGCGGAACAGATACTCAGGTGGACCCAAAGGGACTCGAACCCTTGACCTCCACAATGCCATTGTGGCGCTCTCCCAGTTGAGCTATGGGCCCGTCTAGCTGTACAGGACAGCCACGAGAAATATTATGCCGCAGGCGGGCGGGCTTTGCAAGTTTTTGGGCTGTCCACAGCGATGCTCCCATGAGCCTAGCCAGCCGAGTCCGCCAGCCGCGCGGCTACCCACCTGATCACACGGGCGGCGACCTCTTCCTTGTGCATCAGGGGCAGTTCCTCGATGCCTTCATGGGTGATCAGAACGACGCGGTTTGTCTCGGCCATAAAGCCGGCATCTGCGGCGGTGATGTCGTTGGCAACGATCAGGTCGAGCTTTTTACGGATCAGCTTAGCCTGTGCATGGGTGATCAGGTCATGCGATTCTGCCGCAAAGCCGACAGTGACCTTTGGGCGGCGGGGCTGATTGGAGACTTCCAGCAGAATGTCAGGGTTTTCCTCAAGCTCGATCCGGAGGGGGCTGTCGGCGCGGGTATCCTCCCCCTTCTTGATCTTGTGCTGTGCAGGCCGGGCTGGGCGAAAATCGCCTACCGCCGCGCACATGATCAGGGCGTCTGCCGGCCTCTCGCCAGCGGCATGAGCCAGCACGGCCTCCAGCATCTGCCGCGCCTCTTCGACCTCAACCCGCTGAACCCCGACGGGAGCCGGCAGGCTGACCGGCCCGGTGATCAGCGTCACCTGTGCGCCGTAGTCTACAGCCGCCTGAGCCAGCGCGAAGCCCTGTCTGCCGGACGAATAGTTGGAGATGAAACGCACCGGATCAAGCGGTTCGCGCGTCGGCCCTGCCGTGACAACCACATGCCGCCCCCGCAGAGGGCCTGTTGATCCGAGCACCCTGCGGCAGTGGCCGACAATCTCATCCGGCTCTAGGAAGCGCCCCAGCCCCTCCAGCCCGGAGGCCATCCGCCCCATAGCCGGCCCGGCAAAATGGACGCCGCGTGCGCGGAGCGTCTCAACATGCTGGCGGACAGCCGGGTTTTCATACATGCCGGCATCCATAGCGGGGGCGATCAGGATGGGGCAACGGGCCGCCAGCGCGGTCACGCTCAGCAGGTCGTCAGCCAAGCCGAGCGCGACCCGCGCGATGGTCTGGGCTGTAGCGGGCGCGATCAGGAGCAGATCAGCCTGATGTGCCAGCCCGACATGGGCAATATGAGTTCCAAGGCCGCCGCCGGTCTCAGTCTGCCACATGCTCGTATAGACAGGCCGCCCCGTGAGTGCCTGAAAGGTCAGCGGCGTGATGAAGCGGACAGCGGCCTCCGTCATGATCACATCTACCTGCACGCCAGCCTGTGTCAGGCGGCTGGCCAGAGTAGCGGCTTTGTAGGCCGCAATTGAGCCGGTGACACCCAGAATAATCCGTTTGCCGGACAGGACAGTTTCTACGTTCATGGATAAACGAGCCTCCCTCTTGCCCGCTTAGACAGCCCAGCCGCCCCTGCCGGCAGAGCCGGGCTTGCAGGCAACCAGACTGGACAGCTCACCCTCTTCATCATAGAGGATGATCTCATAATCGCTGAAAGCCTCCAGCAGTTCGCCCGGCGCAAGAAGATATTTGGGCGCAATATCAGGGCGGTTCTCAGCACAGCGCCAGTTCAGCGAGGCATAGATCAGCAGTCCCCCCGGCCTGAGCGCGGCACGAATAGCAGGGAACATCTCCCGCGAGAGGAAGCGGATCACGCAGATCAGGCTGAAACAGTCAGCCGGAGGGCGGAAGTGATCTAAGTCCGCCAGAACAAACAGCACAGCACTGCTCAGGCCGTGCTGACAGGCCGCCTCGCTGCCGCGCCGCAGAGCTGTCAGACTGCCATCTACCGCCACGACACGGTAACCTTGCCGGGCCAGCCAGAGGGCATTATGCCCAAGGCCGCAGGCTAGATCAAGCGCCAACGGATTTTCTCCAGCTCCCCCGCAGGCCGACGGCTGAGCATATTGAACAATAAGCGGAAACGGCTCGCGCTCACCCTGATAGTGAGGCTCTTGATAGCGCCGGTCCCACCGCTGTCTGTCTTCACGAGTCATAGCCGGCTTCATCCAGCCGAATCTGCCTGAGCGCCGCCAGCATCTCTGCCACACTTGAGAAGCGATCATCCGGGCGGGGGGCCAGCGCACGCATCACGACCGCCTCCAGCTCAGGCGGCACAAGCGGGTTAAGGCCCCGGATGGAGACAGTGTCAAAGGAGAAGGGCGGCTCAAGGCGCGGGTCTCGGCGAGTCAGCAGATGATGGAGCGTGGCCCCAAAGGCGTAAATGTCAATGGCAGGCGAAACCTGCCCCTCGTATTGCTCTGGTGCGGCGTAGCCGTCCGTGCCGAGCGGGTTATCGGTCTGCTGGTGTGGGAATATCCCTGCGATGCCAAAATCCACCAGCTTCACCTGCCCCTCTGAATCGATCATGATGTTTGAGGGCTTCAGGTCGCGGTAGATGATCGGCAGGGGCTGGCAGGTGTGCAGATAATTCAACACCTCGCCCAGTTCAACTGCCCAGCGGAGAATCTCCGCTACCGGTAGTTCACGCTCCGGGTCGCCCAAGATGTCTTCGAGGTCCTGACCTTCGATATAGTCCATGACCAGATACCCCCGGTCGTGCAACACGAAGCAGTCCCGCAGACGGGGGATAGCCGGGTGCTCGAACATGGCGAGCAGAAGCCCCTTGTCCATGAAGCGCTCTGCCGTCTCAGAGAGGGAGGAGCTGTCGGCGTCGTCTAGGAGGGTCTCCTTGACTGCCAGCCGGTCTAAGGGGGGGGTTGCCTCCCTGTCGAGCGCCTCATACAGCGCCCCCAGCCCGCCGACATGGCAAACACGCACGATGACATAGCGATCCAGCAGACAGTCGCCAGGGTTCAGGGGCGCGTGTGAAACAGGCGCAAGGCGGGTCCCCGCCTGCCGGGAACGCGGCTTTGGCAACCTCAGGACCTCCTGCTATAATGAGGTGAAATGCCCCTGTAGCTCAACGGACAGAGCGGCCGCCTCCTAAGCGGTAGGTTGAAGGTTCAATTCCTTCCTGGGGCATTGATTGATTCATTGAGTATTATCTCACCTGCACTGCCCCGATCAAGTAGCGCCCCTGAGCGTCCCGGCCCTCAATAGCCAGCGTCAGGACGGGCTGGCCGCCAGCCGGGTCAACAAAAGCCAAACGCAGATCATAGGCCCCTGCCCTCAGGCCGGAAGGGAGGGGCATACTGCCTTCTAGAACGGCTGGACTACCGGGCAGCCATGTACGGATGTCGGCCTCGACGGTATAGCTGGAGCGTACCGCCCCCTGCGCATCAGTCAGCAACAAAACGAGGGGATAGGTCACATAGGGAGGAGCAACGCCGATATTTTCCCAGACCATTCTGAAAGAGAGCGCTTCGCCGGCGGCCAGCTCTGAAGTGTAGGTCATCTCGCGCAACACTAGACGATACCCCACATTCTCCAGCATATCCTCGATCAGTCTGTCATCCCCCTGACCGCTCAGGTTGTCGTGCACAAACGAGGCGTGCATCT
Source organism: Anaerolineae bacterium (assembly GCA_034435015.1). Classification (GTDB taxonomy): domain Bacteria; phylum Chloroflexota; class Anaerolineae; order Aggregatilineales; family UBA3940; genus DAOTYH01. The sequence goes on from DAOTYH010000064.1 coordinate 7,803, forward strand.
CCCGCGCAAAGTCACGGGCACTGGCCAGCGCCTCCGGTGTGTAGGCCTCTGAGTCAAGCTCAAACACGATAGGGACGCGCGTCCATATCTGCTGAACCAGCGAGCCGATCTGCTGACGATAATATCGCTGGTGTCCTTCTGAGCCAAGCGCATCGTGCCGGATGCCGACGTCCTGCCGGCGCTCCAGCGCGTAGAGCGTTGAGTCTTGAAACCACGGCGTATAGGGCATGATGAGCTGAGTACGCTGAAAGCCGGTATAGCTGTAGGTCACCTGAATGACCTGCCCGTCCGGCTGAGTGCAGGGGCGGGTTGCCTGTCCGCCCAGATACATATCGAGGATGCGGCGGCGGGCATGCCAGTCGAGACTGCCGGGTGTCAGGTCATACTGGTCCGAGTTCCACTCGGCGTAGTAACCATAAGAGCCGATGTCAATGAACGCCACATCCGGGTCGCCGTCGTATTTTTGGCGCATCGCTTCGATGAAACGGGCGTGTGCGTCCAGAAACCGGCAATCCGAGTAGACCGGCTCGGAGCCGCCACTGCCATAGAAGACCTGTACCCCCTGATCCAACAGCCACTGCGGGGTGACATTGCCCTCTCCCCACGGCGGGGGCCGTGAAGTCCGCACACGGAAGCTGATCTGCCCGCCGACTGCCAGCATCTGCTGGCGCAGGGTCTCAATGAGGCCCCAGTCGTACACCCCTTCCGCCGGGTTGAGGTCGCGCCAGTCCACGCGGATATAGCCTACTGTCTCCGGGAAGCGCCGATTGGGGCGCTGAGTATCCTGCCAGCCCATGTAAGGGTTGGGAATATACCCTTCAATGACAGCCGGCTGAACGGTTCGGACAGGGCGCGTCGAAGGGGAGGCGGGTGGCGGGTCGGTCGGGGATGGTGCAGGCGTCAGGGTAGGAGCAGGCACAGCGGTCGGCGGGATCAGCGTCGGGCTGGCAGTAGAAAAGGGCGTCACAGTAGGGAGCGGCGAAGGAATCGGCGGAGGGGTCGGGCTGGCAACAGCCGGCGGCGCAGCCTCCTGAGTCCCTCCACAGCCGCTCAACAGCAGGAGGGCAGTCAGCACAACGAAGGCCCTCAGCCTGATATGCTCTCCTAAAACAACCTGTCGGGTTAAAGACAAAGCCCGCTGAGCAGGGCGGGCTTTGTCTGCTATGCAGGTAAACGGTTTCATTTGCCAGTCTGTGTTCTATTCCGGCGTGAAGTGATGATAATCCCTGCCGCCGTCACAACAACGCCGAGGCCGACCAGCGCGATGACAGCAATGGTGACAAAAGCGGGCCGCTCGATCCCGTGTGCGGCATACTGGTCAGGCACTGCGGCTGACGGGTCCAGAGTGGGCGGCGGGGTCATGGTCATCGGAAGGATGGGTGTACCTTCAACGGTCGGGACAACCGTGCCCAGCGCGGCAACCACCGCTCCGAGTGACTGTTCCCGCAAATCGATCACCTCGATCTGATCGCCCAGCACAAAGGCAATATGCCCTCCCAGTATATAGAAGAGGGTATCATCACTCAGAGCTTGAAGCAGCCAGTTCTCGCCTTCCTGAGTCGTGCCTGTGAGGGCCAAGACAACCCGGTTGGGGTTCCAAGGAGAAGGGAAGAACTGGAAGATGCCGATGCTGAAGTCATCCGGCAGACGGTAGATGACTTGTCCGATGACCGGCTGGAGACGATCCTCGCCGGCGACGAACGGCTGGGGCAGGCTGTCATTAAGGGAGGCAAGCAAGGGATTGGCAGACGGCCGGCCAACGACAATCAGATGGTAATCAGCCAGTTGGGCTGTATCCGTGATGGGGCCGCGCGAGGCCCGCGGCATGAAGCCCGGCCCGCCCGCCACACTGCCCAGCCGCCACGCGAGGGTAAGCATCCCGCGGATTTCCTCAAGCGTCGGCTCAGCAGGGAGCGAGAACCACACATCACCCAGATCGTGGCGGGACGCAAAGGCGGTCAGCGGGTCCTCGACCGGCAGATTCGTACTGCCATCTACTTCGACGTGTGGAAGGTAAACTACACTGGAACTCATGACCCGCGTCCACGCGGCTGGCGAGTCAGGCGGGGCGCAGATGTCCGCCAGATGGTTGGTCACCTCGAAGCTTATCCGGTTGCGCTCGCCGGGGCGGAAGTCGCCGGGCGGAAGCTGAATAACAACCTGAGCCTCGCTGGTGCTCTGGGCATCCAGGGGGGCACTGCCGACCGGCTCGCCGTTCAGTTCGACCGTCAGGACGGATGTCTCAGGGTCAAGGGCCGCCGAGTGGACATAATGGAGGGTCAGGGCAGCGCCGCTCTCGATTGCCCAGCTTGACGGCACGAAGAAAGTCACAGACTTCCTGAAAGTGCTGACACCAGTGAAAACCGCATCCGTGAAGCCCTGATCAGCCAGCGTGAAGGTCTCTGAGATGCTGGAGGGAAGCACCGGCGCCTCGTTGTAATCTTGTATCAGCACGAGGCGGCCTGAGAATCCATAACGCGGACGGGCCGCTGAGAGGGCGCGTGCCGCCCGGCTTACTGCACGGTCCGAGTTGCCGGTGACGATCAGATAGACCTGTTCAGGGTCAGCCTCGGAGACCATCTCCTGCAGGACGCCGTCTTCGGCGGCAATGGGCGCCCCGGCCTGATCCAGTATGACTCCCTCACGCGAGAGAGTAGTAGGCAGGCGGTTGCGGCGGTAAAGGTCAGCCAGCATCGCATTGGCGCCGGGCTGTCCTACAATGATCACCCCCCGGTTAACCATCTGGGCAAAAGTGACCTGCGAGGCCGCAGCCACCTCAACCCGCGTCACACCGAAGGTCAGGTCGCCGATGACAGCCGCGATCCCTGCCGCCGCCGAGAGGTCAGTGTCATTGGGCACATCCGGAAGCACGATCAACACGGGCTGTCCTGACAGCGGGTTCTGGATAACAGGGCGGGGGAAGTCTGCCAGATCAAGTTCCAGCGGCAGGGTAGAGTATTTGATGCGCAGGAAGGAAGAGTTGTGAATCACAATGCGCATGGGAGGCACCTGCATACAGCGCCTGCCCACATCAAACCAGAAGGTGAGCGAGTGAAAACTGCTGGACGGATTCAGGTTGATCAAGTCCGCCGGAATGGGCACGCGAATAACCTGGTTACGTCCGGGGGCTACCTGAAGTGATGAGACCAGCAGGCCGTCGAAGTAGGTGGTAAAAGAGGGCACAAAGGGCTGTTCACCAGGGGCAGGGGTGCTAAGCGCACCGCCCTCCATGATCATGTCGTACTGGATTTCAATATAGCTGGTGTCTGCTCCCCCTTCGATCTTCCATCGGTATGGAAGCTCAAAGCTGAACTCGAACTGAGAGCTTGGTGAGGTCAACACGATCTGCTGTTGACCTAACTGTTGAAAGGTGACCTGTGCTACATCAGGCGCAGAAGGGATGGAAACAGGTGTAGAAGTCGGCAGGGGGGTTGCAGTAGGAGGCCCCTGAGGTGAAGGAGCGGGGGTAGCCGTTTGAGCATAACCGGGCAGTATGCCTACCGTCAACACACTGACCAGCACAATGACAAGACTCCCTAGCAATAAAGGCTTACGAACATTTGAAATCATGACGACTCTCCCCCTATTGATTCTCGGCTAAAGCTTTGCTCTCCCTGCCGGCTGGTCCTGAAATGCCAAGGACACGGACTACTTTCAGCAGTGTGTCCCGTTCTACCAGCCACAGCACACCCAGATAACCTCCGGCGCCTGCCGCGACGGCCACGAGCAACTGCCACAGCGGAGCAAGGCCGGCGGTCAGGTAGAGGCTCACAATGACCAGTACAGACAAAACCAGCCCTCCCAGAAATGAGGGCTTCAACTCTCCCAGAATGTCCCACAGGTTGACTTTGACAAAGCGGGTCGCGACGGCAATACGGACAAACATGTAAATGAAGCTCACCGTGAGGTGGCCAAAGGCAACGCCTACCAGCCCAAAGTTTGAGCCAAGGATCAGGGCAGGCGCCAGCGTAGACAGGTAAGCGATGCTGAGCTTGACTAAGATGTCGGGGCGTCCTACCGCTTTGTAGACATCCCCAACGTTGAACCCGATTGAGGTAAACAAGGCAAAAATGGCCAGCACACGCAGAACGGGGATGGTTTCCAGCCACTGAGGGCCAAACACAACCCGCACAATCGGGTCGGCGGCCAGAAACAACCCCAAGCAGATGGGCACAGCAAGTATCTCCGTGAAGCGGATGGTTGCCAGAAAGCCCCTCCGTAAGATGTCCGGCTGATCCTGCACAGTGGAGTAGGCCGGGAAGATGACACTGGCCATGACCCACAACAGGCTGATCACCAGCATCTCTGGCAACCGATAAGCCAGCGTGTAGATGCCCAGCGGGGCTTCTCCAAAGCGGCGGCCAATGATCAGATAATCGAGGTTATCTTCAATAACGGTGAAAACCTGAATGACGATCAGCGACATCCCAAACTTGAGGAGGCCAAAAGCCAGCTTGGAGTTGATCAGCAGGCGTGGCCGCCATGGGTACACCACCCATGCGATCAACACGCCAATAACCACCCCTGCCAGTTGGCCGATCACCAGCGCCCAAGCGCCCATGCCCGCCAGCGCACAGCCGATAGACACAACCCCCTTGATCACTGAACGCCCTATATCGGGGATCAGTTTGCGGCGGAAGTCAAGCTGGCGTTGAAGCATCACAATATGCACCGACCCCAGCGCGTTGATGGCAAAGGTCAGCCCCAGCGCACGCAACAACGGAATGACCAGCGGCTGTCGGAAGTAGGCGGCCACCAGCGGGGCGATGGCTACGGATGCCAGTGTCAGGACCACCCCCAGTATCAGGTTGAGGGTGAAGACCGTATTAGAAGCCTCTTCAATGTCATCCCGCCGCTGGATGAGGGCATCCCCCAGCCCTAAGTCTTTGAGTACAGACAGGTAGTTGACGGCCAGTGTCGCCAGAGCCACCAGACCAAAATCATCCGGTGAGAGAAGCCGCGCCAGAATGGCGGTGGTGATGAATACCAGAAACTTGCCCAGACCAAACGAGGCATAATTCCAGAAGACAGCGCGGGCTGTCCTGCGGGCCATCTGCTGGCCGCCCAGCGTGGGGACTTCCGTGTTCATGCGACAGCCCCTCCTGCTGTCACTGAGGCCGCTCGTTGCCGCTCTTGAGCCGCTTCATCGGTGATATAGATCATGGCAATTGTCAAAGCGATCAACAGCCATAGATAGCGGATGTAGTCGCTGTGCAGGAAGATACTGGTGATCAGGTAAGACGTGAGGGCACGCTGGAAGGCCATGATCCAACTATGCCAGTCTGGGTCCTTGAGTATGTCTTTGGCCTTGCGTCTGGCGCTGAGGATTCCGGCAAACAGGGCTACCAGCGTGGAAGTCAGTGCGATAACTCCAACAAGACCCGTCTCTGCCGCCGCTTCGATGTAAAGGGAGTGGGCATTCCGTTCAGTCAGCCGATCCTCCAGGCCCAGCAGGCTGGCATAATCCTGATAATGGTTGAGATAGTTACCCGCCCCTACGCCCAGAAAGGGATGCGAGCCAAACATCAGCAAGCCGGCCTGCATCTCACTGGTACGCCCCCGGATGGAGGAGTCCGACCGCAGGGAGGATTGATCCGTGAGGTCTACCTCAAAGATACTGCTGATCCGCTGGGTGTACCCTGCCGGTAAGACCAGCATCAGAATAGCCGCTGAGAGGCCGACCAGCATCAGCCACGAGAACTTGATATGGCGTTCAATGGCGATCAGAAGCAGGACAATGGCCATCGCCACGAAAGCGCCCCGGCTGTATGTGTTCATGACCGTGATGATGATCAACAGGCCGATCACCGCGGCTGTTACCCTGAGGAAGAGCTTTTTCTCATCCAGCGCACGGTACACTGCCAGAGGCAGGACAGCGGCCATCATCTGGCCGTAATAGTTCGGGTCGTCAATCGGGCCGGTCAGACGCCCGCTGGTCAGCTCCCGGACGACCTCCTGCTCGCTGATCTTGGCAAATCCTAGGAAAGTCTGCTGGTAGTCGCCGGTGACAGACTGATAAGTCCCCATAGCCGCCAGCACCCCTGCTGACAGAAGGAGCAGCCAGGCCGCCCGTTTCCAGTAAAGCTGGTTCTTGAGAGAGAAAACAAAGCACAGCACAATGACGAAGTCTTTGGCGAAGTCAATTACCTTGTTGGTAGCCCGCTGTTGATTCTCCGCCACAAACAGCGAAAGCAGCCACGAGATACCAATCGTCAGGAAGAGCAGTTCTAGATGCCTGAGTTTGGGCCGTTCCCGCTTCAAGAGGATGTTGGCCAGAATGCTGACAGCGACCAGAGCCACCAGCGGTTTGTTGATACTGGGAAATCCGAGGTATTTCAACACATCCGAGAGGCTGGTGAAGACGGAGACCGTCAACACATAAGCCCCTACCTCTGGCCGGATTGAGATCAGCACTGCCAGCCCCAGAGCCGCCGCCCCTCCGCCAAGGTAGAGGGGCAGGTCTGTATCGCTGAACCCGATCCCCACTACCAGCAGAGCGGCCACCAACGCCAGGCTGATCGCCAGACTGGCAAGGGTAGCCTGAAGGGGGCTAAGCTTTGGAATGTGCAGGCCGTCTAACAGTCTTTGCATCCCTCAGCTCCTCACGAGGCAGGGCGGTCTTCCAGCACAGCGGTTGCTTCTGGTGCTGGGGTAGCGGCTGAAGCCCGTTGTTCAGTCAGCGCCATACGCAGGAAGACAGCGGCGACACCTCCCATCAAACCGATGATTGCCCCGTAGCCCACATTCACGGAATGGACCGGCGCAATAGGCTCTTCCGGAACGACGGCGGGATCAAGCAGGCGAAGGATATAAATCTCCTGAAGGGAGGCAACATAATCAATGCCTTGAGTGCTCATGGCGTTGGCCAGATCAGTGGTCAGGTTGGGGTTAGGACCCTGCACCGTCAACTGCATGACACTGGAATCGGGCAGAACGACGCAGGTGGCCGTGTAATCTGCAAGCACAGTGGTAGGCAGGCCCAGAGAGGTTACGCCGGCTTCAGCGATGGCCCTGCTTTCCAGAATATCGCAGTAGGTGGCTACCAGCCCGCTTCGCCCGGCCAGTGTGTCCAAGCCGCTGATCGTGTCCCCCACATCCGGGATATGCCGGCTTGTCTGGGTGACAAGCGTGGCTGTTGCCTCATAAGTGGGTTGTTGCGAGAAGCTATAGGCGATGGCCGCGCCGGTGCTGAGCAACAGCACGGACAGCACGATCCACCATCCCTCTAAGAGACTACGCAGATACCTTTGAATTTCCATATCTCTTCCATCTACTCGTCAATTGCGCTAATTAGATTGCTTTAGTCGTATAAAATCCTAAGGAGTATACTATGAAAGTCAGCAAAGCAAAACCTGCCGCCGTTTTTCCTTGTGCCCTCCTCAGCAGTAACCTGCCTCGTACAACGCCTCATCCAGTATGTCCAGCAGGCAGGCCACATGATTCTCATAGGTGAACTGCTCACGGGCTGTCTGCTGGCCCTTCTGAGCTATGCGGGCTACCTCAGCGCGGTTAGCCGGGTCAAAGACCCAACGCAGTTTCCTCACGTAGTCTTCCGCCGAACCATCCACGATCAGCGCTGTTTCCCCATCACGGATGTAATCACGAACACCTGTCGTATCAGTCACGAGAGCAGGCTTCCCCAGCCACATCGCGTTGAGATAGGTCTGCTGGCCGACTGAACGGCTCAAACCCTGTTGCAGTGCGACCACGACCACTGCTGAGGAACTCATCAGCCTCATGTACTCTTCGCGAGGGACTGGACGCGCTGTCACATTAGGGGGAAGGTCATCAAGCGCCTTCAAACGGTCGGTAGCAATCACAAACTGGCGCTCCGGCATCTGCCGGGCGGCCTCGATCAGGGGAGCATAATTCCGATGGGAGTTGCCCCCCGCAAAGATATAGTCGCCGGCAGGGGGAGGCGGCGTGATGACATCCCGCTCGGTGATGGTGTAGAAAAAGGGGCAATAACGCGTTTTGGCCGCGCTGATGCCCCACGTGGCCGGAAAGAGTGTCATCTCATCGGTGGACTGGACAGCATAGCGGCGAATGCCCCGATCAGCCAGCCGGACGACGACCTGCTCAATGAGACCGCGCAGGCCGGGATCGCGCTGCCACATGCAACCCATTATGACAATCACAGGCCGCCATTTTCGGGGCCAGAGTCCGACCCACATGCTGGCCAGCAGTTCCCCGTGCAGGCGGGTCGAACTCTGGAGTATCAGCGCTTTCTCGCGGTGGACTGCCCTCAGAAGGCGGAACAAGACAGTCAGTTCGTGGCGCAGCGTCGGGTGGTCGGGCACTGGCTGTACCAGCGAACGCGCCCGGCTCAGCCAGCGCGGCACCTCCCCGTAGTCCACTGTTGTAGCGAAGGGGATGTTCGTTGTCCTTTCTGGTAGATGTTCCATCGTCAATGTTCCCGCTTGGCGTGATATGTCTGTCAACTTCCTCTCCTCTTCCCAGTTATCGTGAATACGGCGGAAACCACCATCCCATGTATTCTTCGGTAGCAGACCTCATAGAGTAGCGGGTTGAGCCGCCGCCAGCAACCTGAAGGTAGTGAGGGGTTTACTATATAAGATAGTGGTTTCTCCGACGGCATATCTGGTAAAGATTTTATGAATTTTCATGAATTTTCGGTTAGAACAGGCCCAAACCTCCGATTGACAGCCACTTAGTAAGGAGCAAGCAGTTACAATCGTCTAGATGGGCTGAGACTATAATGGTGTATAACAGATGATCAGGGTAACCGTGTTAGGATAGAGGGGGATTGGTATGCTAAGACTGCGTCTCGCAATCGGCGCCGTAGCGTGGTGGCTGTTTCTCTTTTATAACATCGAACGTATCAACGAGCCAATCAACATTGCCAGCTTTGTTTATGTGCTGGCTCCACTCTCAGCCAGCGTCTTGATGCTCATGCCCCGATTTTTCAAGCGGTGGCGCCTGGCCTTCTGGATCATGAGCACACTCGTTGTCTATTTCGCGGTGAAGGTCTGGCTGAGATATGAGCTGTTTGGTACATCGCTCCCTCTGACGGTCACTGAGGTCGCCAGCCTCGTGATCACCCTCCTGCTGGTCGGGCAGTTGGCCAACGTAGTGAGTGACTTTGAGGAGACAATCGCCAACCTGACCATCCGTCAAATCGGCCTTCCGCCCCGCCTATACGACACCGTTGACGTAGAGGAACTTTATCGTGAGGTCAAGCGTAGTCGTCGGTTCCAGCATAATCTGGCTCTGCTCGTGGTTAACCCGAAGATAGACCCCAAACATATTGATGTCAGCAAGACCCTGCTGGAAATCCAGAAGACCATGATCAACCGCTACATCAAAGCGCGGGTGGCCAAGCTGTTGTCTGAGGAACTGCGCGACTGCGATCTGGTCGCCCAGCATGGCAGTGGGTTCGCCATTGTGTTGCCTGAGACCCGCAGTGACGAGGCCAAACGCATCGCCCAACTGCTGGCCAAGCACTCCAAGGAAACGCTGGGGGTCGAGCTGGAGGTGGGGATGGCCAGCTTCCCAGAGACAGCACTGACGCTGGGCGGTCTGCTGGACGCGGCGACGGACAATCTGCTGACAGGCCAGGAAGCAGAAGGAGGGGGGGATGGGCAACCGCAGGCCGTCACCGAGCCACAGCAGGAGGCGTTGACCGTCCACAAATAGGGGGCAGAGTCAGGTTGTTGGAAGTTGATTGGGAGGGGCAAAGTTGGCCGCCAAAGTCTTAGTTGTAGATGACGATCATGTTTTAACCGAACTGATACGCCTTCAGTTGCTCAAAGAGGGCTATCATATCAAGACGACCCATGACGGGATGAGCGCCATTGAGCTGGCCACAAGCTGGAGGCCCGACCTGATCCTGCTGGATATTATGATGCCGGACATGGACGGGTTTGAGGTCTGCCGGCGGCTGAGAGAACATGACTCAACGGCGCATATTCCCATCATCATGCTGACGGCAAAGACCACCATCTCTGACAAGGCAACCGGGTTCGGCGCAGGTGCAGACGATTACATCACCAAGCCTTTCGACAGCACCGAACTCAAACTGCGGGTGGCCGCCCATATCAGGCGGGTCAAGATGTTGACGGAAGAGTCCTATGTGCCGACACGTGTCGTCAGCGTGCCGCTGATGCTGACCAGCCGTCGCAGCGGCATCTTCCGGCGCAGTTACAAGGCGGCTAAACGTATCTTTGACATCGTGGTCTGCCTGTTGCTGTTGCCGGCGGCCCTGCCGATCATGCTCTTCATCATGCCGATACTGTGGCTGGACTCGCCCGGCCCGATCTTCTTCATCCAGAAGCGGACCGGTCTGCACGGCAAGAAGTTCGACATGTACAAGTTCAGGACGATGCGCCCCGATGCTGAACAGCTCAAGGCCAAGTACGCTCATCTGAACGAACTGACATGGCCGGACTTCAAGATCACCAACGACCCGCGTGTCACGCGCGTCGGCAAGATTCTGCGCAAAACCAGCCTTGACGAACTGCCCCAGATATTTAACATCCTCAAGGGGGATATGAGCCTGGTCGGGCCGCGTCCCACCTCGTTCAGCGCCGATACCTATCAGCTCTGGCAGACTGAGCGTCTCGAAGTAAGACCCGGCCTGACCGGTTTGTGGCAGGTCAGGGGTCGGAGCAACATTGACTTCAAAGAGCGGGTTGAACTAGACATCGAATACATTGAGCGTCAGAGCTGGGAGTTAGATTTGCGCATACTGGGTGAGACCATCGCCGCCGTCATACTGGGGCGGGGTGCGGCATAGCGCTGTTTGACCAACAAAATAGCCCTGACGATGAGAGAGGCACACCTGTGCCTCTTTTTATGCCTGTTTGTGGGGCCTTTTCGCGCCCGTTATAATCTGGGCAGACCTTGACAACAACGGTGATCGGATTGAGCTAGGTACTACCTATGACCATTACCCAATCAGACGAGAATATCCCCGCCCCCGCCCCGCCGCGCCGGCGCCCGGATTGGATCAAAGTGCGTGCACCAAGCGGTGAGACCTATGAATGGCTGCGGGGGTTGATGCGCAGTAAGGAACTGCATACCGTCTGCGAAGAGGCGATGTGTCCTAACATGGGCGAGTGCTGGGGACGCGGCACGGCTACCTTCCTGATGATGGGGGATGTCTGCACCCGTTCCTGCGGTTTCTGCGACATCAAAACAGGCCGCCCGGCCCCCCTTGACTGGCAGGAGCCGGACCGCGTTGCGCAGGCGGTCAAGGCGATGAACCTGCAACATGTGGTCATCACCTCTGTCAACCGCGACGAGCGCAAGGACGGCGGCGCACCGATCTTCGCGATGGTGATCCGGCGCATCCGTAAGGTCCACCCCGGCTGTTCAATTGAGGTGCTGATCCCTGACTTCAAGGGCAACGCTGAGGCTCTCCAGATCGTCATGGAGGCACAGCCGGAGATACTCAACCACAACGTTGAGACCGTGCCGCGCCTGTTCAAGAAGGTCCAGCCGCAGGACCGCTACGAATGGGCGATGGCTACCCTGGGCAACGCCAAGCAGATGGACCCCCTTGTACTGACTAAGAGCGGCATCATGGTAGGGCTGGGCGAGTCATTCGAGGAAGTCACAGCGGTGATGCGCGACCTTTCAGCCCTGCACGTGGACATTTTAACCATTGGCCAGTATCTTCAGCCCAGCAAACAACATCTGCCCGTCGAGCGGTACTACACGCTGGACGAATTCGCCGAACTGAAGCGCATCGGGTTAGAGGAACTAGGTTTTAAGTGGGTGGAAAGCGGCCCGCTGGTGCGCAGTTCCTATCGAGCGGCCCAGCAGGTCCGGGCGCTGTCTCAGTTGAACTACCTGAGGCCCATCCCCGGCGGTGTGGCCGAATAATAGCCAATCGGACGGCGGGGCTATCTTTGCTCCGCCGATTCGGTATTGGTATGCTCGGCTGGGGCGGCAGGAATAACCCTCTGAGTCTCATCCAGCGCACGAACGACCAGCACCGGCAGACGGGCGTGCTTGAGAATCTGGCCGGCAATATCCTCCTGAAGAAACTGACGTATCTCACGCCATGGCTTATCAGGCGGCACTTGATGTGCCCCGATCACGATCAGATCGTAGTTGCCTTCACGAGCCTCACTGAGAATCTCGTCCAGCACCAGCCCGCGCCGGATTTTGGCCTTGCGCCACTCGCGCCGCACCCCGCGGGCCGACAAAATGTCCAGCACCCGCCGCAGATGACGGCCCTCTCGTGCCCCGCTCTCGATCAGGGCGGCGGTATCCCGCTCCAGGTCGTCCAGCTTGGCTTGCGGGCCAAGCGGAATCTGGGACATCACATGGAGAACGGTCACCTCTGCCCCGACCAGTGCAGACAGCGCTCCTCCGACAGCGGCATCTATCTCGCCCGGCTTTTCTCCGCTGGTACAGATCAACACACGCTTGACCTGCCTGCGTCCGGGGGGCACGATCAACAACGGCACTTTGATATAGCGTGCCAGCCGCTGGGCTGTCGAACCCATCGAGAACAACCGCAACCGGCGGTGCCCGTGTGACCCGATCACGACCAAATGGTAGAAATGCTCATCTGCCTCAGCCAGAATCTGATCATCAGCAAAGCCGCAGCGGATGCGGGTCATCACGCGGCAGTGGCAGGATGCCTCCAACTCACTTCGCAGGGCCTCCAAGGTGCGTTGGAGAAATTCTTCCTGCCCCTGCCCTTCCACTATTCCCAGCAGAGTTACCTCTGCTTCAGCCGCCTTGGCAAAAGGCATGACATAGAGGGCGGCCTCACGAGCGTATTCTGATCCATCGCTTGCTATCAGGATGTTCATCACAACAACCCCATTGCCTGCTTCTAGATAAACAGCAGGCCCACTGGTATCAAGAAGATGAGCACAAAGAAAACCACCAGACGTCCGGTATGTCCCGTCAACCACACCACAAAGCGCAGAACAGCCCGCTCGTAGGGGCCAAAAAAGAGGAGCAGGATCAAAGCTGACACCAGCGTAATACTCAGCATCTCGGCCAGAACAATACCGGTTGCCACCGGATTTCGCAACAGCAGGCCGGCTACCAGCGTGTCAATGAAGGTTGAGATGTTGCACCCCATGATATAAGGCACTAGATTCTCGCGCCGAATATAACCGCGCGCCGACAGAGGCACTAAAAATCCCAATGAGACTGACACACTCATGGTGAGCATCGTGATCAGGAGGCCCAGGGCAAAGGTTACAATGGGGCGGTAAAGCAGACGCGGCACTTCGTCGAAAGCGCTCTCCTTGAGCGTAAGCTGGGGGAGCGCCCTATCAAACAAGTTCAGACTACCAATGATCACCCCAAGCCCCATCAGGAAGATCACCCAGTCCGGCAGGAAGCGTACTGCCGTCTGCACGAGGGGGCCATAGACCCGATCAATGATAGAGATCATCTCCTCGCCCTGACTAATCGCCGCGCTTCCATTCAACAGGCCGGATGAGAGGGCGAAATATCCTATGGGAAAGGCGGGCAGATAGACAGTGGCCGTGACAACCAACGCCAGCAGGCCTGTCACAAGGCTGGTAGTGCGCTCATGACCGCGCAAGACATAAATCAGGCCGATCATCAACACAATCACGCCTGCACCCATCCGTGAGCCGGTGATCATCGCCAGTGCGTCAGTCGAGGTGATGACGCCGGCGTCAAAAAAGGTCAGAGAAGCCGCCGCTACCGGCGAGCCGCTCAATACGCCATAGGCAAACAGCCAGCCAAACCCCAGCGCATTCAGCGGATGGTTGACCCTGAGCAGGTCGCGGATCAGGGGAGCCAGCCCGCGCGCCCCCGTTTTCATGAATTCCAGCGCCAGAATGAACAGCGCCAAGCTGAAGAGGAACAACCCGACCTTGCTCCACTTGATTCTGGCCAGAACCCTTGTGAGTGGGGCAAGAGGATTACCGCTCACCGCGAACCTCGGCGGCCATTTCATCGAAGAAAGCAGCCATGAACTGGTGGCGGGATTCGGCAAGCCGGCGCCCGCTGGCTGTGTAAAGCCGATCTTTGATGGTCTTTAGCTTGATATGGAACTCATGGTGGGGGCTGTGCGGTTCATCCCCGCCGGGGCGGTAGCCTTCTGAAACTTCTCCCCACAGAGGGAGATTCAACACCGCGCCATAGGCAAAGGCCCGCGCCACACCCACTGCCCCGATGGCGTCCAGCTTGTCGGCATCGAACAAAACCTTAGCTTCCAATGTCTGCGGCTCGATGGCGTTGCGGAATCGGTGGGCTTCAATAGCGTGGGCAACCGCCTCAATAAACGCTGGGTCTTCGCCGGCCAAGATGCGGCGGGCCTGCCGGGCCGCCAGTACTGCATGATCGGTTTCGGTGTTGGCTTCAAGGATCAGGCCGCCGTCTTCAGAGCGTGCAATGTCGTGCAACAACGCGGCTGTGCGGACCACTTCCAGATCAGCGCCCTCCATCTTGGCCAGCCTCTCAGCCAGTGCCAGCACCCTCAGTACGTGGTCGAAGCCGTGAATAGGATCGGCATCTTTATAGAATGCCTGTGCCTGTTCGATGGTGATCATCATGCCCCTCTGTGCGGCTAGGTTTCGGTGCAGATCATGCCCTTTACCTCAAAACGGGAGTATACCATCAGCCGATGCTTTCAGCACAGACTCCGCGCCCCAGCCTTAAGTAAGAGAATGGTATAGAAGCCATCCCAATTTCTGAACCGCCTTTTGCCCCCAAATAAACGGGGCGTAAACCTTGTGCCTCTAAGCCCGCTATTATAACCTTTCTATAACCAAACATAGTACCCGACTCATATTGACGAAAGTTAGAAAAGGCCCTTACAATGCGAACAATTGAGCGTTATGTTTTTGTTATGCAGGGTTGTATGAAGCGGGTGAGGAATGGGGCTAATTGTGGAAGCGGGGCGTATTGTACTAGGGGGCCGGTATGTACACCAATAATGAGTTGTTGTTCCCCAACTATGTCATTCCGATGTTGCGCGACATGCGCGGGTCTGAATGGCGGGAACTGGTTGATCGGGTTGTTGCGTTACCCCCCGATCATCCCGAACTGTTAGCCTTTGGGCTGATGATGATCCGGTTGAATGGCTGTCTTGAATGCGAGACGGACAGCTACCGTGCTATGCGCGGGTGTGCCATGTGCGCCTTGCAAACGCTCAGGCGCTACAAAGGCACGGATCGGGATTTATTGAAAATCTATGAAAAAGCGCTGGCTGAGGTCCAGACCTTCGTGACGGAGCAGGAGGCCGAGTCTGCCCCCCGCATTGCATAGCGGCTGGGCACCGAGCTGGGACAATTCACTGGCCTGTCACCATCCTGCGCTGTGCGAAACACGATGAGATGAAGAGAGCACCCGGCCTGTGGGAGGTCCGGGTGTGTCTTTTCCAAGCGCCTCCCCTTCCCCTGCCCCCCATCTTGTTCAGGCTACGGCTTTATGATAGACTGGCTTTATCGTTAAAGGTTCATCATGTACTCTGCGCTGGTCAGAGGGAGAAGGTATCATCATGAGCGCTAATATCAACACTTATCTTAAACGTGAAGTAGCCCGTCTCACAGAAGAGAATCGGCTACTCAAAGAAGAGAACCTGTCCCTGCGCCAGTACATTGATTCCCTGAACGCCCTGATGGAAGCCCTAGATGATCTCTCACCGGATGCGGAGATCATGCCCCTGCTGGATCGCATTCTGTACAACGGGCTGATGGTTGTCAATGCGACAGAGGGGTCCCTGCTGGCGCTCGATGATGAGACAGGAGAGTTAGAGTTTGTGCTGGCACAGGGAACAGTAGGCCGCGAAAAGCTGATCGGCCAGCGCCTGCCCCCCGGCAAGGGCATTGCGGGCTGGGTAGCCAAAAATAACAAGCCGACTATCGTCAACAACGTACAGGCCGACTACCGCTTCTATTCAGCGATTGATGACAGAATCCACTTCCAGACCAACTCGGTCTTGGCGGCGCCTATCGCGGGCGGCGGGCGCGTTCTGGGCGTGCTGGAGATGGTCAACAAGCACGACGGGAAGCCGTTCACCGCAACCGATCAGACACTGCTTACCATCCTGTGCCGCTTTGCAGGCGAAATCCTGAACTTCAAGGTCAAGCAGGACGAAGGACAGGCCGCTTCATCCTGACCATCCACAACAGCCATAGGCCTTCTCTAACAGACAGGGCTGTTGCCTCAGGCGATAAGGCCTGCCCGGCGAGCAGGCGTTCTCCGCTCTGGCAGGGATGCGGCGACAGCATGTCTGTTCATCATCTCTTATAAACGATGTTATAACGGGCATCTTACCATCCGGCTCGGTTATAAGCTGTAGAATAGAGGACATACAGCACGAAGGAGCAATGCCATGCCAGACACAGGTAAACCGCCGCGCAAGACGCCCAGCTCAGCCGGCCTTGACCTCTCCAGCATCCGCCGCCGCTTCCCTTCCCTGCGCCAGAAGGTGAATGGCCGATCTCCGATCTATCTCGATAACCCCGGCGGGACTCAAGTGCCCGCCAGCGTCATAGATGCCATGCGCCGCTATCTGGTAGAGGCTAACAGCAATTCGCATGGCGCTTTTCACACCAGCGAGCTGACCGATCAGACAATTGAGGCGGCTCGTGCCGCAATGGCCGACCTGCTCAACGCACCATCGCCGCGCGAGATCGTCTTCGGCCCTAACATGACCACCCTGACCTTCCACATCAGCCGCGCTATTGGCCAGACGCTCAGCAAAGGGGATGAGATTATCGTGACCCGTATGGATCATGATGCCAACATCGCCCCTTGGCTGCTTACAGCGCGGGATCGGGGCCTTACAGTACGCTGGGTGGACTTCGACCCTGAGTCGGGCCTGCTCGACCTCGACCAGATGGAAGGGTTACTGTCTACTAAGACCAAACTAGCGGCCTGCGGCTATGCCTCTAACGCGCTGGGCACGATCAACAACGTAGCAAAAATCACCGAGATGGCCCGTGCGGTTGGCGCAATGACCTACATTGACGCTGTCCACTATGCCCCGCACGGCCCGATAGACGTTCAGGCGCTGGGGTGCGATTTCCTTGTCTGCTCGGCCTATAAGTTCTTTGGCCCGCACGTCGGCATCCTGTATGGCAAAGAGGAGCATCTGATCCGTCTGCCTGCCTACAAAGTGCGCCCCGCCCCCGATCAGATACCCGACCGTTGGGAGACAGGCACACTTAACCACGAAGGGCTGGCCGGTGTGACGGCGGCAGTCGAGTACCTCGATTGGATTGGGACACAATTTGGAGAACCCTTCAACGCACTGGTCAAGGGTCTGCGGGGCCGGAAGCGCCGGCTTAAGCTGGCCCTTTTGGCCATCCAAGACTATGAGCGTACCCTCAGCCAGTATCTGATAGACGGGCTTTCCGCCATTGAGGGCGTCAATATCGCCGGCATCACGGCGCCTGCCCTCTTCAATCAGCGTGTGCCGACTGTCATCTTCTCGGTGGCGGGGAAGACGCCCCGGCAGGTAGCCGGCGCCCTCGGTAAGGCAGGTATCTACGTGTGGGATGGCAACTACTATGCGCTGTCCGTGATGGAGACGCTGGGCCGTGAGGAGCATGGCGGGATGGTTCGGGTGGGGGCAGTGCACTACAACACCCACCGCGAGATAGCCCGCTTCCTCGCGGCGCTGAAGCAGATCGTGTGGGAGCGCCTGAAGGTAGTCAGTGCCGGGCCTGCCAAAGGCAATGCTTCTCCTAAGGGCGAGAAGAAGGCAGACTCCCCTCCTGACATCCTTGCTTGAGGGATGCCTGATCAGCGCACAGCAACCAGATTGACGGTCATCATGTTGAGATCGCAATGAGGGATGGCCGGGGCAGCCACCACATCGCTCAGGAGGGTTGTTCCGGCCCCATCTATCAGCTGGATCAAAAAGGTCTGCCCGCTCAGCCCCTGACTGACAGCCGTCTCATAAGCGCCCTCTGCGTCGGTCGGCAGGAATGTCTCCCAGCTTTGGTCTTCAGCCCACACGTGAACCAGCAGTCCTGCTGCGCCTTCCCCGTTCACATCGCGCACACTTCCCCGAATCACAGTCCGATCGCACCCCGCAGGAGACGGCCCGTACTCTACAGCGTCTCTTTCAGGCGCGAATCTCAGGTCCAGCGCCAGCGTCGCGGAAGCGTTAAAGGGGAGTGACGCCGGCGGGGTATTCTCATCGTTGCGGTTACCCCTTATTGGGCGGCAAGCCGCAACCATTCCAGACAACAACGCCAAGCGGAGAAACTGCCGCCTTTGCAGTGATTTGCTCATGAAACAGAGTATACCTGCCTCTCCCCGCTGTGCTAAGAGAATCGCCTGCCGGGGGCTGTTTTTAGCAACTTTTTATCCCTCTTTTACCTGCTGTTGAGTTCTCTCAAGCACAATG
The DNA here is from genome assembly GCA_034435015.1 of Anaerolineae bacterium. Taxonomy (GTDB): domain Bacteria; phylum Chloroflexota; class Anaerolineae; order Aggregatilineales; family UBA3940; genus DAOTYH01. The sequence goes on from DAOTYH010000064.1 coordinate 26,128, forward strand.
GAATAAAATCACCTCTGGCTTGAGAGCAAGACCGCCATGCCGCCGCTCATCCTATTTATAGACAGTGATCCGGCCATTACCCGTATTGTCAGCTACAACCTTGAGATGGAAGGGTTCGAGGTGGTAGCCGCAGGCGACGCAGAAAGCGGCCTCTCCCTGACTTTTACCCGTTCACCCGACCTGGTGATCCTTGACCCAAATCTCCCCAGAGTAAACGGTCACGAGCTTTGCGCCCGCCTTCGCAGGCGGCTCGGCGTGCCCATCATTGTGCTGACTACCCGCCCCGACTGGCTGAATATCGAAGCCGCCCCCGCTAGCTGTGAGCTGGACAGTATTATTGCCAAACCCTTCAGCCTTGCCTATCTGGTTAAAAAGGTCAAGGGCATTCTCAGGTCTCCTTGTACCTAAACTGTGATGCCTCACGTCACCTCCCTGCGGTAGAATACAAGTCAAATCCTGCTCATGTGAGGAGTGACTTGGAGATACCATCATACCACCCCCCTTCCCGCCGCGCGTGGCGCTGGCTGACGCTGATCATGGCCGCCCATCTGGCCTTGGGCGTGTTGTTCGGGCTGGTGGTGCCGCCCCTAGAGAAGCTGGATGAGTTCATCCACTGGGATTATGTGCGTTACCTCCGTCAGGAACGCCGTCTCCCCGACCAGCGTGACCCTTACATTCAGGAGCACCCCTGGGAATATCATCAGCCGCCGCTCTACTACCTGACCGCCGCCCTGATCTCATCGCCCATTCCCTTCAGCAACCCGCCCATAAGTTTTGAGCCGGTCAATCGTTTCGGTTTTGCTTTCATCTTGTCCTCCATTCCAGACAACGCCAACGGAACGCTCCATGACCCGGCCAACCTCGCCTTCCCATGGCATGGCGACTGGCTGTCCCTGCATATTCTGCGCCTCTACTCGATCCTGCTCAGCACCGCCGCGCTGATCCCTATGTTCTGGCTGGCCTGCCTCACCTTCAGCGACGAGCGGCTGGCACTTGGAGCGGTCGGCTGGCTGGCCTTCCGGCCCAGCGTGCTTTCCATCAACTCGACTCTCAGCAACGACCCGATGCTTTTGTTGTGCGGCACGGCGGTTCTGGCACTGTGCGTTGACATCCTGGTACGCGGGCCGACATGGCGCCGGTCTGTGGGGCTGGGCATCCTGCTTGGCCTGACCGCCCTCGTCAAGCATCGCAATGTGTCATGTCAAATGCGACTCCGCGAAGGCCTGAGCAGGGGTACGCATGCCCAGGGCCAGGTGAGGGCGCTGGTGGTGATAATAGGCGGGATAGTCATCGGCACGGCGTTGGGCTAGAGCCAGGTCACTCCTCTTGAAGGGGGTACGTCCGAACTCCTCCCGGCGCAGCGTGCCGTTCAAACACTCGATGAACGCTTGGCCGCTCTTGCGGTAAGGGCGGG
>DAOTYH010000065.1:0-80401 GCA_034435015.1 Anaerolineae bacterium
GGCATGACCAACGTCCTGCGGGCGGGGGGGATCAAGTGGGGGGCGATTGCCATGCTCCTCGACTATTTGAAGGGCGCAGTGCCGGTCGGGCTGGCACACTTTGCGGGCGGCATCACCGGATGGGCGGTTGTGCCGGTTGCGCTTGCGCCGGTGCTGGGACATGCCTATTCGCCGATCCTGCGCTTCAAGGGAGGCAAGGCCGTGGCCGCTACCTTCGGCATCTGGAGCGGACTGACGGCATGGGAAGCACCGGTCCTGCTCGGCATCGCACTTGGCACATGGACAGGGGTGCTGTCTAACAGCGGCTGGGCAGTTGTCTTCTCTCTGTTGTGCTTCCTTGCGCCGTTGATAGCAGGGCATCGCCATCAGCCGTACCTGTTCGCCTTGTGGGGCGGCAACCTGGCCCTGCTGGCCTGGAAATACCGCGCCGACCTGCTCCGAAAGCCGGAACTGCGCGGCTGGATCGTCCGGCGGCTGGGCCGATCTCAAGGAGAGTAGAGGAGACGCTGTGGCCCTGACCATCTTGATGATCGTCACTGCCTGCATCCTGATCGGCATCACGGCCATCGCCATCCTCAACACGCTGACACTGCCGCGTCTGAAACACACCCTCCAGCAGGCGGATGTCAGCGGCCCTGCGCCGGCTGTCTCGGTGCTGATCCCTGCCCGCAACGAGGCCGCTGTGATCGGCGAGTCCGTGCGCGGCCTGCTGAGGCAGGACATGCCCGTTCTAGAAGTGATTGTGCTGGATGACGGCTCAACCGACGGCACAGCGGAAGCCGCCCGCACAGCAGGGGCCGGCGACCCGCGCCTGCGGATCATCAGCGGCCAGCCTTTGCCGGAGGGATGGCTCGGCAAGAACTGGGCCTGCTGGCAGCTAGCCCGCGCGGCAGGCGGTGAGGTGTTGATCTTCACGGATGCTGACGTGCGCTGGGACGACAAGTCCGTGCGGGCGCTGGTGACCGAGATGCGCCGCACCGGCGCCGACCTGCTGACCCTATGGCCTACCCAGCAGACCGTCACATGGGGTGAACGGCTGGTTGTGCCGCTCATGGCGCTGGTCGTGCTCAGCTACCTGCCTTATCTGGCCGTCCAATACATCCCTTGGCCGGTCTTCTCGGCGGCTAATGGGCAGTGTCTGGTCTTTCGGCGGGCGGCTTACTGGGCCGCCGGCGGTCACCTGACGGTGCGCAACGCCATCTTGGACGATATGTTGCTGGCCCGGCAGATCAAGCGGAGCGGCCAGCGCCTCCGCTTCGCTGACGACTCCGGCCTGATCACCTGCCGCATGTATACCGGCTGGCCGTCAGTGCGCGACGGCTTTGCCAAGAACATCACGGCAGGCTATGGGGAGAGCTTGTTCTTTTTAGGCTTGGGGGGTCTGTTCCATTGGCTGGTGTTTCTCGGCCCGTGGTTCTGGCTGGCGGCTGGATGGGCGCTCCCTGCACCGGCAGGCTGGCCGCTGGGGCCGCTCCTGCTGATCGCGTTGGGGGTGGGCGTGCGGGCGCTCTCTGCCGCGGTCACCCGTCAGCGGCTTGGCGACGCCCTGCTGTTGCCCGTCTCGATCCTGCTGATGACGATCATCGCCGGCAAGTCGGTGTGGTGGTATCTGCGTTACGGCGGCCCGCGCTGGAAGGGACGGACAATCGTCCGGCGGCGGGGAGGAAAACTCAGCAGGTGATGTGCAGTACCGCACGAACTTCACGCGGGCGGAGGTCAGAGAGGAGCTGGCAGGCCTGAGGGGTCGGCAGAGCCACAATCTCGATGCCCCGTTCCTCTGCCTCCGCATAGACCTCCGGCATGATCGGCAGGGCGCCGTTTACCCCTGTGCCGATGATCAGGCGATTGCCGCCCCAAGGGATGTTTTCCCCGACAGAAAGGGGCGTATGTCCGAAGCGGTCACGGTAGGGCTTAGAGGCTTTCTTCTTGCGTTTGCTCACCGTCCCTTGATCAATGACCACGTCGTAATCGTAGCGTGTACCCTCTACTTCGATCTCGCCAAAGTCAATCAGCCTTACCCGCATGGCAACCTCCCGCTAATCTGAGGAAGGCTGTTTTTCAGAGGTATCCTGCGCCGACGAGGGCTTCTCCGGACGCCCCTCTTCAGGCGGTTGAGAGACGACGGACTTCCCATCCGGCTCCGGCGGGGCGGGCTTCCGCTTCGACTGAGGCGGCGCAGACGGCTGGGCAGGCTGTGCCGAGGCGGCTGTATCAGCGGCCTTCTTCTCACCGTCACCGCCCTCTTTGGCCTGCGGCTGGATGCGCGAGATGGGCAGGGTGAAGGCAAAGATGCTCCCCCCGCCGTCCGGGTTATCCTCGACCCAGATTTTGCCCCCGTGCGACTCAACAGCCATGCGGCAGAAGGCCAGCCCCAGCCCTGTTCCGCGCCGGCGTCCCTCGCGCCCCGGAATCTGAGAAAACCGATCAAAGATGGCCTTCTTGTACTGATCCGGCACGCCCTGGCCGTTATCAATCACCTGCACATGGATCATATCCCGGCCATCGAAGGAGGCCACTTTAGCCCGCAGGGTGACCAGTGAGCCGCTCTTGCTGTACTTCATGGCGTTGTCCAGCAGGTTGAGGACTGCCCGCCCGATCATGTCCTGATCCATCTGCCCGTAGGGCAGGTCAGGGGCGATGTCCGTATGGAGGACAACCTCCATCTCCTGCGCCAGGGGGGTCATCTCCTGCACCGCTGTCTCTAGGACATCGCGCACACTGCCGGGGGAGGTGTCCGGCACAAATTCGCCGCCCTCCAGCTTAGACAGGTCCAGCAGGTTGTTGACCAGATTCAGTACCTTCTTGGCGGCGCGTGTGCCGTATTCAGTCGCCTGCTTAGAAACAGCGTCCTCAGCGGGCAGGCGCGTTTCGATCAGCCGCAGGCCCCCCATGACCGTCTGGAGCGGCGCACGCAGGTCATGGACGATCATGCTGGTCAGGTCTTGACGGGCCTGCTCCAGCTCTTTCTGCTGGGTCACATCCCGGAAGACCAGCAACAGCCCAATGAAGTTGCCCCGCTCATCGCGCACCGGCGTCGCCGTCCGCTCAACGAAACGGGCACGCTGGCCGCCGGAGGGATGCGTCACATACAGGTCGGTTTGCGGCTCAAGGTTGGGGTTGCGGATGCCGCGCTTGAGCAGGGCGCTCAACTCGCCTTCGCGGTAGCCGAGACCCTCGCCCAGCGCCGCCAGCGGGTCAGCCAGAAACTGATCAGGGGAGCGGGGCGAGAAATCCTGCCGGGCAAAGTCCCAGAAGTCGCCCATACGGGTATTGGTCATGACGATGCGGGACTTGGCATCAATCATCAGCAGGCCGTCGTCGCTGGCATCGAGGATAGCGTGCAGGCGGTCTCGGACGATCTGGGCACGCTGGTAGAGCTGGGCGTTACGGATCGCCACAGCGGCCTGTACGGCAAGCTGGCTGACAAACGTAATATCCTCTTCCGTGAAGGCATTGAGCGATTCGCTCTCCAATACAATGCCGCCGATCACCCGCCCCTCTAGAAAGATCGGCACACCCAGCCGTGAGCATGGTCCCGGCGTGCTGGGATCGTCAATCGAGACCAGCATGGTCTCGCCGTTCTCGATCACCCGGCTTCTGGCGAACTCCTCAGCGACGATATGGGGCGCGCGGACACTGCTGGCCGGGTCGAAGCCGCGCCATGCGACCATGTTGGGTTCACTGCGCCCTCCCCCGTATTCGAGGTCTTCGCTCAGCACCAGCACCCCGGCATCGGCCTTGCACCCTTCCAGCGCCGAGTTGATGATCTCGTTGAAGACCTGCTCCAGCTCCAGCGTCGAGGAGAGGCGGCGGCTGATGTCGGCCATGCGGACGATCTGCTCAACGCGGCGGGTGAGCTGAATGTCGGTGCGCTGGTAAATGCGGGCATTGGTGACAGCCAGCGCGGTCTGATTGGCAAAGGTGGCCAGCAGTTCGATCTCACCCTCCGAGAAGGGGTGAGGCTGATCGTAATAGACAGCCAGCATTCCGATAGGGCGCTTCTGTGCGCTGAGCGGGAAATAGGCATAAGCCGAGAACTTCTCACGCTCGGCCAGCAACAGCATAGCAGGAGGCACAGGCGCACCGGGCGCGTGCAGGTCCGGCATGATCACGTACCGCCCCTCTTCGATCACACGGTGGCGCTCTTCATCGCTGAGCGGCACAGCAATATCGCGCGAGCGGGCAATATGCTCCGGCGAGAAGCCTTGGGCATGGGTCAGCAATAGGGTGGGGTCTTCGCTGTCCATCTCAAGCAGATAGATGGCGGCCCGGTCACAGCCTGCCACCTCAATCACGGACTCGGCCACCAGCTCCAGCACTCGTTCAGGGTTCAGCGAGGCGTTGACTACTGCGCTGATCTGGTTGAGGCGGGCCAGTTGGGCGGCATGCTGGCGGGCCGCCTCGTAAAGCTGGGCGTTCTCCATGGCCGCTTCGGCCTGAACAGCAATGGCTGTAAAGGTATCCAGATCAACCTGATTGAGAACCCGCTCCGGCTGTTCATCCGGCCCCAGCCACGTCACCAGACAACCCATGACATGGTTGGAGGCCAGCATCGGCACGCCCATCCAGCTTCGGGCGCGGGGCAGTCTCGTCAGTTGAAGGCGGCGCCCGACCTCCTCGACCGGCTCGGCCAGCATGGGCAGGCGCTGTTTCAGGACCCAGGCCGTCAGATCATCCATCTCGAAGCCCTCGTCCCGCTTGACCCGATGCCCCCCCTCGACCGCAAAGACACACTTCCACTCGGACGTGTCATCGCCAAGACGGCGGAAAACATGGAGGTTCTTGATCTGGAGCAGGTTAGCGATCTGGAGGTAGAGCGTCTGGTAAAGCGACTCGACCTCAAGGCTGGTGCGCATGGCACGGTTCATGGCCGAGAGCGAGCTGAGCCGCCTGACCTGATCCTGCAAGGTATCCTGAGTGATACTCAGGCGGTTGACCACGACGACGATGGTCAGCAGGATGATCTCAAACAGGAAGAAGGCCACCACCCCGACCTGCGCCCCCGCCACGGCCCCAAAGGGAGCCAGCGGAAGCGGCAAAATCTGGACGGCCAGCAGGGGACGGCGGTACTGAACCAGCGTCGGGACAATGGGAATAGCCCGCAGTGCCAGCCCGCCGACGATCAGGAAGTCATAGACCAGCAGGTAGATGAACAGGGCGGAGACAATCGGCAGTGTCTGCGACCACGCCGTCACACTCTCCAGCGGCGGAACACTGCCCAGCGAAAGGTAGGCCCAATCAGCGGCCAGCAGGCTGAGTCCGTTATGGGCGATTGGCCATAACTCACTGCCGAACCGAATCCACCACGGGGTCTGCCGGTTCTGGGGCCTGCGCCAGCCCCACACCAGTTGCCCGACCCCGCTGATCAGCAGGCCGGCAGTGGAAGCGGCCAATGCCGCCTCGCGGCCCAGCGCCATATAAGCCATCAGGGCGGCCACTGGAAGAAAGGTGATCTGGCCGTAACTGGTCTGGATGCCCAGCGTCTGCACCAGCGCCACCAGCACTGTCAGAGACCCGAGCACCAGCCAGCTCATCAGGTCAAGGCCGCGCAGGTTGGGCCACAGAAGCCCCACCATAGCCAGCGTACCCAGCCCCAGCACCAGACGGATAATAGCGGTACGCTTCTCTGGGTTCATACCTCAATCATACCACAGAATAACGCTCTCTGCTGATAGATCAGCGGGCAAACAAGCCTGAGGGTTTGATCCTGCTCCCGGCTGTCGCTATCCTCAAGCATATGCTCTATTTTACTCGAAAAGGTTGCGCCAAATGAAACGTACATGGCTGGGACGGATTCTGGCCATCTTGGGAGCGGCTCTCATTCTAGCCGCAGGCGGGTTTGTCGTATGGGGCAGTACGCCTCCCGCGCCCATGCCGGAGGCGCTGGCCGCCCTTCAGTCTGACTCGCAGGTGCAGGTCGAGCAGGGACGTTGGATTGTCTTCCAGCCCGCAGACAGCCAGCCCGGCACCGGCCTGATCTTTTACCCGGGCGGTCGGGTGGACGCGCGGGCCTATGCGCCGGCAATGCGGGCTGTCGCCGCCCAGGGCTACTTGGCGGTGATCGTGCCAATGCCGCTCAATCTCGCCGTCCTCGCGCCCGACAGCGCCGCCGAGGTGATGGCGGCTTATCCTCAGGTGCGCCGCTGGGCGGTCGGCGGACATTCACTGGGCGGGGCAATGGCCGCCCGCTACGCCTATACCCATCCCAACACGGTGGAGGGGCTGGTGCTGTGGGCATCCTACCCTGCCGCCAGCGATGACCTGAGCGAGGCCCCCCTGCGGGTTGTCTCCATCTACGGCACGCGGGACGGGCTGGCAACCGGCGGCAAAATAGAGGCCTCACGCCCGTTACTTCCTCCAGACACCCGGTGGGTGTCCATTGCAGGGGGCAATCATGCCCAGTTTGGCTGGTACGGCCCCCAGGCGGGCGACAACGAAGCAGGCATCAGCCGTGCCGATCAGCAGGCGCAGATTGTCGAGGCTACCCTCCAGTTGCTGGAAGAAATAGGGTCTGCCCCGAATGAATAGAACGCGGTTTTTTTGTATAATATTTGTATAATATCATTCCTCTCCAGAACAGGAGCTTGAACAATGAGATGGTCATGGAAGATCGGACGTTTCGCAGGGATTGATGTCTTCGTCCATGCGACGTTTTTCCTGTTGATCGGCTGGGTGGGCCTGAGCTACTGGCTTCAGCAGGGCAGTCTAGCCGCCGCGTTGAGCGGCGTGCTGTTTATTCTGACACTCTTTTTGTGCGTGGTGCTTCATGAGTTCGGCCATGCGCTGACAGCCCGCCGCTTCGGCATCCAGACGCGCGACATCACCCTCCTGCCCATCGGCGGGGTGGCCCGTCTGGAGCGGATGCCCGATGAACCCAAACAGGAATTATGGGTTGCGCTGGCCGGGCCGGCAGTCAACGTGGTGATCGCGGTGGGGCTGTTTGTCATCCTTGCGGCGGCTGGAACACCGGCTCTGCCCGGCGCGTTCAGCCTGACCAGCGGGACATTCCTTGAGCGCCTGATGCTGGTCAACATCTCGCTGGTGGTGTTCAACCTGATCCCGGCCTTCCCCATGGACGGCGGGCGCGTGCTGAGGGCGCTGTTGGCGATGCGGCTGGAATATACGCAGGCCACTCAGATAGCCGCCGCGTTGGGGCAGGGGCTGGCTTTTGTATTTGGGTTCATTGGGTTGTTCACTAACCCCTTCCTGCTGTTCATCGCCCTCTTTGTCTGGATCGGCGCGGCGCAGGAATCCAGCATGGTGCAGATGCGTTCAGCGCTGGGCGGCATCCCCGTCAGCCGGGCTATGATGACCAATTATCATACTCTTGCGCCGGATGACACCCTCAGGCGTGTCACCGATCTGATCCTATCGGGGTGGCAGCACGACTTCCCGGTCATTGAGGACAGCCGTGTGGTCGGCGTGTTGACGCGCGATCAGCTCATGAAGGCATTATCTCAGCAGGGACCGGATGCCTCTGTCGGGCAGGTGATGTGGCGTGAGTTTCAAGAAGTGGACTCGGCAGATATGCTGGAAACAGCCTTTGCACGGGCGCAGTCGTGCGGCTGTCATACTCTGCCTGTGACCCACAACGGCCAGCTAGTCGGTCTGCTGACCATGGACAACGTGGGTGAGTTTCTGATGATCCAGTCTGCCCTTAGCCGTGACAGGGGCAGGCGGATACTTCTGGGTTAGAGTCCGAGAGCCATAAGGAGGAGACATGCGCGTCATCATCACGGGAGGAACAGGCCTGATCGGGCGGCATCTGGCAGGCAGTCTGGCCGCTGATGGGCATGAGGTGATCGTCTTGAGCCGCAATCCAGAGCGGGTCACGAACCTGCCTGCCGGCGTCCGGGCTGAGAGATGGGACGGACGCACCGCCGCCGGCTGGGGCCATCTGGCAGACGGCGCAGATGCAATCGTCAATTTGGCGGGTGAGAATCTGGCCGGCAACAACCCGCCCTTCGATATGCGCTGGACGCCTGCCCGCAAACAGCGCATCCTGGAGAGCCGTCTCAACGCAGGGCGGGCAGTGGTTGAGGCCATCCAAGCGGCGGCGGTCAAGCCGTCCGTCCTGATCCAGTCCTCGGCAGTAGGGTACTACGGCCCGCGCGGCGACGAAGAGGTAACCGAACAGACCCCCGCCGGCATCGGCTTCCAGGCCGACGTATGCGTACAGTGGGAGCGTTCAACAGAAGCGGTCGAGGCGCTGGGCGTGCGGCGGGTTCTTATCCGCACGGCGCCTGTGTTGAGCTTGGACGGGGTGCTCCTGCGGCTGATGCTGTTACCGGTCAGGCTGTTTGTCGGCGGGCCGATTGGCGGCGGACAGCAGTGGTTCCCGTGGATTCATCTGGCCGACGAGACAGCCGCCATCCGCTTTCTGATCGAACGTCAGGATGCCAGCGGCCCGTTCAACCTGTGTGCGCCGGGCATCGTGCGCAACCGCGAATTCTACCGGACAGCCGGCCAAGTGCTGGGCCGCCCTTCCTTCTTCCCGACGCCGGGCTTCCTGCTCAAGCTGGCGCTGGGTGAGGTGTCGGAGCTGGTGCTGGCAGGCCAGCGGCAGATTCCGGCCCGCCTCCAGCAGATGGGCTTCTCCTTCCGCTTCCCGGAGCTGGAAGGGGCGCTCAGGGACCTGCTGAAGAAATGAAGTACGAACACCGCTTCCGTGTGCAGGCCCCGCAGGAGGACGTGGCGGCCTTTCACAGCCGGGTACACGGCCTCAAGGCCATCACTCCGCCTGTGACGCCGATCCGCATCCACAGCGCCCCAGACCCGCTGGGCGAGGGAGACGAGATTGACTTCACCATGCGGCTGGGGCCTCTGCCGATCCGGTGGAAGTCGCGCATCGAGGCGGTGTCCGTTGAGGGCTTCACCGACCGCCAAACGCACGGGCCGTTTGCCGCGTGGGCGCACCGGCATCACTTCGTCCGGCTGGACGATCACACAACTGAGGTGCATGATGTGGTTGAGGCATCCTTGCGGCCTCATCTGCTGTGGGGAGCAGTCGGGCTGGCCATGTGGGTCGGACTGCCCCTGCTGTTTACGTATCGGGCGGCCCGGACACGCCGTCTCTTAGAACAACAATATCAGGAGGGAGGATGAACTGGTTGAAGGCCATTTCAGAGAGCGAACTGCGCCCCGGCGGTCGGCAGGTAGTGCGTCTGGGCAAGCGCCAAGTGTTACTGCTTCATCATCAGGGGGAGATTTTCGCCGTAGATAATGCCTGCCCGCATTTGGGCTTCCCCCTTCAGATGGGCCGTGTAGATGACGAGTGCTCGCTTCACTGCCCATGGCATCGCAGTGCCTTCGATCTGCGCACTGGCGATGTCAAGACATGGAGTCCGTGGCCGCCGGGCGTAGGGCGGGTGCTGGGCAGTCTCTCGCGTGAGAAGACTCTGCCGGTCTATCCGGTGCGCGTGGAAGACGGCATGATCTGGGTGGGCATGGAAGAGGAGACCAGCTAGGTCTGCGGTGTGCGCCGGCCTCATCCCCATCAAGCGGGATGAGGCCCTTTGTGCTGACGGGGCCGGGGGCTGTGCTTCACCAAGACACGCAGGACATTCATGGTTTGCTTTTCTTGCCGCTAATTTGTACAATAATTGTATATAAAATGTACAATATCGTATTTAGGGAACGAGGTCCCTTGAAAAGTCTGACCGCGAGGGAAATGAGTCTGTGACGTACTTTGGCTTCTTGCTTCGCTTTATTGCCCCGCCGCTGGCCGTATTTGCCCTGCTGGCGGTATGGGACTTCCGCAGAAGCGGCCCCCTGCCGCCAGCCCTGCGCGGACAGCCGGCGTGGATCGTCCTGCTGGCGCATGTGATCGTCGCCGTGCTGTACACCACCCCGTGGGATAACTATCTGGTGGCAACCGGCGTATGGTGGTACGACCCCGCGCTGGTGACAGGCTTGACTCTGGGATGGGTCCCTGTTGAGGAGTACACCTTCTTTGTGCTCCAGACCCTGCTGACCGGCCTGTGGCTGATCTGGCTGGCGCGGCGCCTGCGCCCCTCCAGCGAGGAAGTCCCTGCCCGTCCGGCCCTGCGCCGATGGGTCACAGCAGGGCTGGGGGTGATATGGGTTGTGTCTCTGGCGGCATGGCTGGCCCACTGGCCGCCGGCTACCTATCTGGCCATCACATTGACATGGGCCTTGCCGCCGGTGATGCTTCAGACCGGGTTTGGGGCAGACATCCTGTGGCATCAGCGGCGGCTGACAGCGGCGGCAGTGCTCGTCCCTACGCTGTATCTGGCGGGGGTAGATGCGCTGGCGATCAGTGCCGGCACATGGACCATTAACCCAGCCCAATCCACAGGTGTTTTGATCGGCGGGAAGCTTCCTTTAGAGGAACTGGTGTTTTTTCTGGTGACCAACGTGCTGATCGGGTTTGGCATGGTGCTGGTGCTGTCCTCAGAGAGCCATCGCCGCGCGGCGGCTCTGGCGGGGCGGCTGTCAGGACGCCGGTGAGGATGACAAGATGGATGAACGTCTAACCCGTGCCTATGCTTACTGCGATGCCGTGACGCGGCGTTACTCACGTTCCTTCACCTTCAGCAGTGCTTTTCTGCCGCCAGACAAGCGCCGTGCGGCCCGCGCGCTCTATGCCTTCTGCCGCTTCAGTGATAACATTGTAGATGAAGGCACAGCAGACACCCCTGCCATGCTGGAGCGGCTGGAAACATGGCGAGAGGCCATGCGCCGCCCCGCTGATGAGCAGGAACACCCCGTCTTGCTGGCATGGGCCGACACCCGTGAACGGTATAACATCCCGCTTCGCTACAGTGAGGAACTGCTCGACGGGATGCGCATGGACTTGGAACGCACGCGCTACCAAACCTTCGAAGAGCTATGGCACTACTGTTACCTGGCCGCCTCAACGGTAGGGATCAACAGCATGTACATCATCGGCTTCGAAGACCGCCCGGAGACCTTCCAACGGGCCGAGGAGCTGGGTGTGGCTCTTCAGATGACTAACATCCTGCGCGACGTGGGGGAGGACTGGCGGCGGGGGCGCGTCTACCTGCCGCAGGAGGATTTAGCCCGCTTCGGCTACACCGAAGACGATCTGGCGCAGGGGATCGTGGATGACCGCTGGCGTGCGCTGATGGCGTTCGAGATCGAGCGGACACAGGCCCTGTACGAGCAGGCCCTGCCGGGGCTGGCCCTGCTCAGCCGCGAGGGGCAGTTCGCCATCGCCGCCTCAGCGGAGGTCTACCGCGGCATTCTGGACAAGATCGTTCAGAATGGGTACGACAACTTCCGCCGCCGTGCCGCCCTGAGCACATGGGATAAGCTCATCCGCCTGCCGCGCTTGTGGCAGGCCCATCGGCGGCGCAAGCCGGCCATCCCCCCGGAGGGGCCGGCCAAGCATGAGGCCGGCTTTGAGTCATCCTGCTCAGCCGCTGATCATGAGGCTCGGCATGCTTATGATTTCTGATTTTTTGACGCTCACGGAAGAGGATACAGTGAAAGACATCCTGAGGCAGTTTTTGGTAATTGTGACCTTCGCCGGCATGGTCACCGTCAATGCACTGGCCAATATCCTGCCCATCAACGGCCTGCAAACCGGCCAAGTGTCAGACAGCCTCCCGATCTACTTCGTGCCTGCCGGCTATGTCTTCTCGATCTGGGGGTTGATCTATTTGGCGCTGGGGGCATTCACCGTCTATCAGGCACTGCCTTCTCAGCGTGAAAACCCTGCCGCACGAACAATCGGGGGATGGTTCATCCTGAGCAACATAGTCAACGGAGCGTGGATTTTCGCATGGCACTACCTGCGCTTCACGCTCAGCCTCGTTCTGATGACGGCGTTGCTGATCCTGCTGATCCTGATCTATCTGCGCCTTGACGAGACCCGCAAGGCCGCTTCGACGCTCGAAAAGTGGGTGGTGTATGTGCCGTTCAGCATCTATCTAGGCTGGATCACCGTTGCTACCGTCGCCAACGCCAGCGGCGTGCTGTATAACGCCGGCTGGGACGGCTTCGGGATTGCGCCGCAGACATGGGCTGTTGTGATGCTGGTGATCGCCGGCGGGCTGGCTTCGTTCATCACGCTGACCCGCCGCGAGACAGCCTATACACTGGTGATCCTCTGGGCGTTGGCCGGCATCGTTGTCAGGCAGATCAATGTGCAGGCGGTAGCCGTCACGGCTGGCGTAATGGCTGGGGTCGCCGCGCTGGCGTTGATCGTCAGCCGGCTGATGAAGCGTACACCGGCGGCGGCATAGCCCCTGAGTAAGTTGTTGATCCTCTGGCCGCACAGAGCGGCCATTATCACGTACATATAAAGGTTGGTGGAGTTGGAAAAGAAAATCATCATCATTGGCAGTGGGTTTGGCGGGCTGGCGGCGGGAGTCCGGCTGGCCGCGCAAGGACACGAAGTAGACCTCTTCGAACAGCGGGACAAGCCCGGCGGGCGGGCTTACGTCTATGAGAGCAACGGTTACACCTTCGATACCGGCCCGACGGTCATCACCGCGCCGTTCATGCTCTACGACCTGTTTGAGCTGGCAGGCCGCAAACTGGAGGACTACTTCAAGCTTGTCCCGCTCAACCCTTTCTACCGTATTTTCCGTGCTGACGGGAAGTACCTGGACTACAACGACGACGAATCGTTCATCCTGAGCGAGATCGAGAAGTTCAACCCTGCTGACAAAGAGGGCTATCAGCGCTTCATGAGCCGGACCAAGGCGATCTTCGAAAAGGGGTTCGTAGAGCTGGCCGATAAGCCCTTCCTGCATCTGTCGGACATGCTCAAGGTAGCCCCCGACTTGATCCGCCTTCGTTCGCATGAGAGCGTGTACCGCTATGTATCCGGCTTTGTGCAGGATGAGTTCCTGCGGCGGTGTTTCTCCTTCCATCCCCTGCTGATCGGCGGCAACCCTTTTGATGCCTCGTCCATCTACGCCATGATCCATTACTTGGAGCGTGAGTGGGGCGTCCATTTTGCGCTGGGCGGCACCGGCTCAATTGTCAAAGGGCTGGTGAGGCTGTTCGAGGAGCTGGGCGGACGTCTCCATCTCAATGCGCCGGTCGCTGAGATACTGGTCGAGGAAGGCAAGCGCCGTGTCAAGGGCATCCGTCTAGCCGATGGGACGATCCATCAGGCCGATGCGGTCGTGTCAAACGCGGATGTGGCCTTCACCTACCGCAGCTTGATCCCGGCCCGCTACCGCCGCGTGTTCACCGACTGGCGCATCGAACGGATGCGTTACAGCATGTCGCTGGTGGTGATCTACTTCGGCACTAAACGGCGTTACACGGATACGCCTCTGGCACATCACAACATCATCCTGAGCGAGCGGTATCAGGGCCTGCTGAACGACATCTTCAACCGCAAGGTGCTGGCTGACGATTTCTCGCTCTACCTGCATATGCCCACCAAAACCGACCCTTCGCTGGCGCCAGAGGGCGGCGAGACGTTCTACGTCCTCTCGCCGGTGCCGCATTTGGGGTCAGGGATTGACTGGGCACAGGCGGCCAAGCCCTATCGCGACCGCATCATGCAGTTTCTTGAGGAGCGCTATCTGCCCGACCTGCAAGCCAACATCGTGGTTGAGCACATGGTGGACCCGCGCTACTACGAGGGAGCGTTGAGCAGTTATCTGGGGGCGGCTTTCTCCGTCCAGCCGATCCTGACCCAGTCGGCCTGGTTCAGACCCCACAACCGCTCAGAGGAGTTCGACAACCTGTACTTTGCCGGCGCAGGGACACATCCGGGGGCAGGACTGCCGGGCGTGTTGTCATCAGCCAAGATCGTGGCGGATTTGATCGGCGAATAACCCGCCAGCCAGAATGGGGAGGGGCGGCCTGCAAGCCGCCCCTTTTGATCTAACTGCCCTCTGCCTTCAGCGCGTCCAGATGATCCTTAGCCCAGGCCTGCCCCTGTTCGTACACCTCCAGCGGAACGCCATACCACTTGGCCATCTCGGCGGGCCGCTCAATGTGGACTCGGTTCAGCCGCGCTGATCCCATGTCCATAGATAAGTTGAAGCGGCCATCGTAGCGCCTGCCATCAGGCATGGTTGCGCCGGTGAGCATGGCGGCATGAGCCAACTGGGCGTCCGTGACAGTTGCCCCCTGCAAGTTAACCCGGCTGAGGGTGGCGTTGCGCAAAACAGCGCCGGTCAGGTCAGCGCCCTCTAGGTTGGCGGCTTCCATGTCCGCGCCAAGCAGGTCAGCATCGCGCAGGGATGCGCCTGCTAAGTCCGCCTCGGTCAGGTCGGCGTTCTGCAGGTTGCCCCCGCTTAGATCAGCCCCCCGAAGGTTAGCCTTGACCAGATTGGCCCCCTTAAGCGAGCCGTCAGACAGCCAGCCGCCTGCCCGCAGATCAGCGACTGCCTGCGCGGCTTTGGCAGGGTCTTTGTCGCGTAGCTGTTTGATCAGGCGGTTCTTGTCGCCACCTCCAAACATAGTCACCTCTCTATCATGCTTCGGGCGTTGGGTCTAGGCCGGGATGCTCCTCAGCGAAGTTTTGCAGATGGTACTCCGGGGACTTCTGGAATGCCCCTTTACATCCGTCACAGCAGAAGTAGTAGGTCTTCCCCTGATATTCGGCCTGTGAAGCCCAGTTGCCCTTTTCTGTGGACATGCCGCATACCACATCATAGACAGTCGGCTCTGCCATGTATCCCCCTCTTGTGTATTCAGGTTGTTTGCACGCCTGAGTCTATCCCGCTCAAGGGCGATTTTCCATCTGCCCTGCCCCTACCGCCAGATGTCAAAGAAGGTGATGGACTCGGTCACCACATTCCACACCCGATCCAGATAGGGTATGGCGCCCGGATACTGTACAGGGTCATAGGGCTGGTTCACAATCGTATAGACCTGATCGTTGGCCACAATGTAAGCCGACCGCGCCGGAATTGGGCCGGCTGTGTACAGGTACTGCACAGCAGGCCAGCCGTTCACGGCGATGTCCCACACGGTGGCCGGGTCCGCCTGACTGAGCGCCCCCTCCGCCGCCTGCCGGGGCGTCTGGCCGCCGGCTGGCCCTGCCCAGCCGAATACCAGCTCCGGACGCAACGCCCCGAAAGGTTCCAGCTCCCCGACCACCGGCCCGCCGACAAAGCCGGCACTG
Organism: Anaerolineae bacterium; assembly: GCA_034435015.1. GTDB lineage: Bacteria > Chloroflexota > Anaerolineae > Aggregatilineales > UBA3940 > DAOTYH01. The sequence goes on from DAOTYH010000065.1 coordinate 15,083, forward strand.
TATGAGGGGTTTACCTCAAAATCAGCCGGATAGAGCATACAATACCCTTCCCGCTCAACGATATGCAGGCGTGTCTCGGCAGTGGGGGAAGGACATACCTCCGGCCCAATGCGGCTCAGCACAACAGCCGGCGTGAAGAACACTATCGAGCCGGTGACGGTCTCCCACGCCGCCGAGGCCTCATCCGCCAGCGCCGGCACATCTTCGGGCGGCGGCGAGAGCGAGATGGTATAGCGGGCATTATTGATCACCACGAAGGCCATCCTCTGGGAGCGGTAGCCCGGCACATTGGCCACCACCGCCGCCGCCATGCCGTTGATAGTCGTCTCAACCGGCGCGGACGCCGTTCCCTCCCCGTACAGCTCAACCCACTTCTGGGCATACTGGAGGCTGGTCATGCCTTCGGCGGGGCCGTTGTAGGCTACCTCTACACCCACGCCGATTGGCTCCAGCGCGGTCGGATCAAGCGGTGCACCGCTGAACCCGGCTACCACGCCGGGCAAGGACCCGCCGATATACACTTGGTAGTCAGCCGGATAGAGCAGACAGAAACCGGCCTCTGTGCTGACGTAAGAAAGCGTGCCCTCTGCCGGCGCAGGGCAGATGCTGGCAGGGTCAAGGGGGGCTGTTGGAGGCGGCGCTGTCCCAACAGACCCGGCCCCCGGCGTAGCTGTCACGACAAGGGCCCCCGTATCCCCCCCCACACCAGGGATACTGCACGCCAGCCCTGCCGCAACCAGCACGACGGCGGCCGCACTCAGGTAGAGACGATTGAAGCGCTTCATGCTGATTATTCCTCCTCTGGCGAAACTCAAGCTGTTCCGGTCCTGCTAAGGCCAACACAGCCGACAGGTTCCCTCACCCGCGTTCAAGCTGAAAGCTTACCTGCCCTGCCGGTGACTGCCATCACACAGCGGCTTGTTTTTGGAAAGCCCGCAACAACAGAGCGCCACCCGGTTGCGCGTCTCGAACGGCTGGCCGTCAGAGCGTTCAACAGGGATGTGCCCTGTCACCCACAGCGGGCCTTCGATAGGGCCGCTGGAGGTGATCTCGGTCGTAACTGCGATCTGGCGGGGCAGGTCGGGTTCAATATCGGCTTCGTCTGCGCCCATCGAATAGGTCAGCGAGCCGGAAGGACAACGCTCGACCATGGCGATCACTTGGGAACGCATGGTTGTATCATCGTCGGTCGTGCTCACCAGTTGGGCAATGTGAGCCAGCCGTGTGCCGCAGAACCCTGAGCCGGCGCACAGGTGATCGTCGTGCCGGACGATCAGCTTGGTGCTTCCGGGGTAGGCCTCCCGCCGCTGAGCCGTCGGGCGTACATCGGCGGTCTCCGTCCCATCAAAGTCTATGTCCGCATGGGACATATCACAGAAGGGCTTGTCGCGAGAGCCTCCACATCGGCAGAGGGCATAGGGTTCTTCCGTCTTGATCGTCTCACCTTTCTGCCATGTCAGCGGCTCGCCATACTCAGAGACGACCTGGGTCTTACGCACCAGCGGCACATCACCGTACACCCAGTATGGCCCGTTCTTCTCGATCACAATTTTCATCTCACTGTCGGGTTGATGCTTGTCAGTTGCCACAAGTCCCTCCCTGTTCATTCCGGGGCCGTATTCACAACGGCCTCGCTCCAGCCGCAAGCACCGGCCAAGCCGTAGTATTCCATAGCAGGATTCTATCACACCCTGCTAGGGTTTCGGGTGCGCGGCGAAAAATTCCCAGATGATCTGCGTAGCGTTGACGGTCATCACAGGCTGATCCCCGCCTGCCCACCCCGGGCCGCCGCTACCCGGCCAGGCATGTCCGCCGTCCACAAGGGTATAAAGTTCCACCGCACTCCCGGATGCACAGTCCGTGTAAGCAATATGACGGACATCCGCCGACTCTTCGATCTCTGACGCGGGCGGGCACTGATTGTAATCCACCCAGAATTGGATGGTATCCTGCACGGACACATAATTGATCCCCGTCCGTGAGTCGTCCCCCACCCCGCCCTCATAGGGCAGATGCGTATCGTTCGTCCCATGAAAATGGATGACAGAAACCGGCTCCTGCGGCTCACAAGAGGCGATGTTCTGGGTCCCTGCCACTGGGCCGATGGCGGCGATCAAGTCGGATGCCTCGCACGCAAGCCGGTAGGACATAATCCCGCCGTTGGACATGCCCGTTGCGTAGATTCTGTGTGTGTCAATGGCGGTCACACTTTGCAAATCGGCAATGATGGCACGCACAAAGCCCACATCATCCACGTTCTGCTCTTGAGCGTAGCCACAGCATGTCCCGCCGTTCCATGTCAGGAGTCTATCCTCCAGCCGCCCCGTCCCATTGGGGTAGACAACCAGGAAGTTTGATTGGTCGGCCTGCGTATTGAAAGCGGTCATCCGAACGGCGTTTTCAGCGTTCCCGCCGCCGCCGTGAAAGACCAGCACCACAGCCATTGGGAGCGCGGCATCGTAACCGGGCGGCACGTGCAGGATGTAACTGCGCTGGATGCCGTCGTGATAGAGTGTGCGGGTCGAATCACCAATTGGCAGGGCAGGGGTATCTGACACGCGACGCCCGCAGGCCAGCACGCCGATCCCTATAACGATAAGGGGCAAGAGGTGTCTTCTCATTCTATCCGCCTTCATGTATCTAGTTGACTGTCAGCCGGCCAACATAACCAGCAGGGGCAAAGCATCGCTTTACCCCTGCCGGAGACGAGACGTGTCACCGCTGATTCGATCAAGGAGTCGGTATCTCGACAGCCTCCCCATAGCCAAACAGGTCGAGCGTCCAACTGCTCCCGTCTGCCTCGGTTACAACGGCGCGGACGATCTGGCTGGTGCTTTTGTTGATCCACAGATCAACAGTCGCCGTCCCCTCTGCCACTGCCCCGCCGACCAGCCCGCTCAGGTCTTGGCCTTCAGCCTGTGCGGTAATGTGGTAGGTCTTTGTGCCGTCAATATCCTCCTCCCCGGCGAGACTGGGGTTGGTCAGCACGTTCGTCAAGACGTAAGGGATGCCAACTTCCTCGCTGAATATATCCGCCGGATTAAAGGCAGCGGGCAACTGGATCGGTGCAAAGCTGGGCTTAAGCGGCGGCAGTTTGAAGAACACCCCCTCCGCCGTCCACAGCAATTCCGCCTCAGCAACCATGCCGCCCGCCTGTACCTTGACAACCGCGTACACGCTGTCAGGGGCCTGATAAGCCCCCTCCGCACTGAGCGCGGTCAGACCCATCGTCGGGTCAAGCTGAATGGGCGGGCCGTCCCGCGTGATGGCCCATTGCACAGTATCCACCTGCTTCATTGCCTCTGCTGAGTTGGCGAGAATCTGCGCCGGCGTCAGGCCGCCCCCGCCGCACGCCGTCAGCACCATCAGCGCCAGCACAACAGTACCTGCCAGTACCAGATGCCGTTTCATGGTATCCTCCTCTCTCCCGCCGTAAGGCCTGCACACCAACTTACGTGCGCCCCCTTATGAGGGGAGGCACAGGTTCGCACCTGCCTGATTCACAGTATGGGGCAGAGTGCAGGGTTTGTCAAAGGGTTGGGGAGAGTTGATTCTAGCCCGCCCCGCTGACGCGATCCCTGGCCCGCAACAGAACCGCCAGCACCACCGCCGCCAGACAGACGACCGCCGCGATGACCATCATCTCGTTGATAACCATTGTAGCCACCCTCTTGCCGATCTCAGCCAGTTGCGCAAAGACAGCCTCATCGCCGAGCGCCGCCGCCATGCTTTCTGTCAGGCGGGTCGAGCGGTGCAGACCATAGCTGGTCATGGCCGACGTGCCGATGGTCATGCCGATCAACCGCATGATCAACACCAGCGCGGAAGCCGCCCCCCGCTCATCCGAGCGCATCGCATTAATGACTGACGTACTGACCGGTGCGACCGTCAGCCCCAGCCCCACACCTGCCAGCGTCAGGTTGAGCGCCATGGCTGTACGGGTCACATCCGGCGTCCATGTCCGCCCAATGTAGAATCCCCCTGCCGCAACCAGCAGTCCCAGCGCCGTTGGGAAGCGGTAACCGAAACGCCGGGTCAGCACGCCGCCCGGCACACTGGCCAGCGCCATCGGAACAGTCAACGCGCCAAGCAACAGCCCGCTGATCAGCGCGGCCTGCTCAACCTCCGTGACGACGACCGTGTTGACAAACAAGGGCACAGAGACCATGCCCACCATCAGGCAGAAGCCCACCAGCAGATTGACCGCACATGCCAGCGAGACATTGCGGTTGAGGAAATGCTCCAGTGCAAAGAGCGGGTTCGCGCTGTGCCGCTCGACTAAGACGAACCCGATCAAGCAGACCGCCGCACCGATCAAAACCGGAACGGCATAGGGCGGCAACAGCGAGGTATTCAGGGAGGTCTGGCCGGCGCCTCCCTCCTGACTCCCTCCCAAGCCGATGTTCAGGCCAACAAGCGTCAGCGTGATCAGGACGGCCCCAGCCGCGTCCAAGCGCGGCACGGAGCGTTGCCGGCGCGGCCCGATCACAGCGAAGATCACCGCCGCCAGCAGTGCCAGCAGGAGAGCCAGCGACAGCCAGTGCAGGTTGAGCAGACGGCGGCTGAGCATCTGGAGCACAGCGGGCCAGACAGCACTGCCGATCTCGACCAGCGCCAGCAGGTTGACCGCCGCCAGCCCCGCTCCGATCACCCCCCATCCAAGGCGGCTCAACCCGCCCTCATCGTGCTGTTCAGCCGCCGGCGCGAGTTGCCGCCATGTGATGGCCGCCACAACAGTTGTGATGGGGATGTTAATCCAGAACATGACCGGCCATTCGACGATCTGCACCATGGCGCCGCCATAGAGCGCCCCCAGCACCCAGCCGGCTGTATCTACCGTGGCCACCAGCCCCAGCGGGACAGCCCGCTCACCGGGCGGGAACAGGTCGCCGGCCAGCGCCATGCTGACCGGCACCATCGCGCCAGCCCCCAGCGCCTGCACAACCCGCCCGGCCACCAGCGCATACAGCGCCATGTAGGAGGGGTCGGGCCGCCCGCCCTCGATCAGCCGGAAAAGACGCCCCATCCACACGGCTGGCGTATAGACCGCCGCCGCCACCAGCCATGACCCCAGCACAAAAGTCAGCAGGGCAATGAAATAAGTCCGCCGCCGCCCGATCAGGTCAGAGACACGGCCCATCAGAACCACGCTGACGGTATAAGCCAGCAGGTAGCCGCTGACCACCCAGGCCGCATCGTCGGCCCCCGTCTGGAACGGAATCTCCAGATCAACGATCACATTGGGCAGAACAGCAGACACAACGGTCAGGTCCAGCGCACCAATGAAGACCGGCAGGCAGACCAGCGCCAGCACAATCCATGGCCGCTGGATACCTGAGGCAGGCTCGGCACGTTCCATCGTCACCCCCTCCCTGACAGGGTTCAGCACCGCCGTCCCCCCTCATCCGCAAAAAGGGACGTTACTTCAGGAAAGAGTAGGCAATAAAACCAACATATCCGGCCAAAAACGCAACCGCCTCGATGCGTCCGACTACCTCGTCAAAGCAGAAGGAGAGCCACAATATGCCTGCAAAGGCAATCATGACTGCCAGATCAATCAGCACAACCGCCGGATCAAGGGGGATCGGGTGAATGGCGGCTGTCGCCCCCAGAATAAACAGCAGGTTCATGATGTTAGAACCCACCACATTGCCAATCGCAATGTCAGACTCGCCGCGGCGGGCCGCCAGCACACACGTGACCAGCTCCGGCAGTGACGTACCCAGCGCCACAACGCTTAGGCCGATCACCACGTCGCTGACCCCCAGCCCCTGCGCGACTGCAACGGCCCCCCTGACCATCAACTGGGCACCCCCTCCCAGCACAACTATACCCGCCAGCAACAGCAGGAGCGCCCGGACAGGGTGCTCCCTGTCAAGCAGATGTTCCTTTTCTTCAAATTCCAGGATTTCGGCATCCATAGCTTCATGATCGCGCTCAGAGAACCGGATCAGGGACACAATCACAACGACCAGCCCAACGAGCAGAAGCCCGCCCTCCAGCCGGTTGATCTCGCCATCCAGAGCCATCAACAGAGAGACCACAGACAGGCCGACCATCAAGGGCACTTCGATCCGGATCAGCCGCCAGTGCACCGCCACCGGATAGATCAGCGCGGCTGTCCCCAGAATGAGTCCGATGTTGGCAATGTTGGACCCGATCACATTGCCCAGCACGATCCCATTCGTGCCGGCCAGCGCGGCGCTGATGCTGACCAGCAGTTCCGGGAATGAAGTGCCGATTGATACAACCGCCACGCCGATCACCAGCGGCGGCACCCCCAGCGCATTCGCCAGGCGCGAAGCGCCGCGCACCAGCCACTCCCCGCCGAAGAACAGGCCGGCGATTCCAAGCAACACAAATAGAACACCAAGGAGCATCTCGTTCCTTCCTTCCTTTCATGTCAGGAGATGTAGAACTACTAGAAGATAGAGAGCCGGAAGTTTAAAGGAAATAGGCCGGCGGCTCGATTTCGGGTGGGGATACCCCCTGTGTTCTATTTTACACCCGCGCCCGCTTCAGCCACAGAGAATTCGTCACCACGCAGGACTGTCGCTGAGCCTGATGGTCAGCGACAGTCTTGACTACTTGACTGGTGGTATCCCAAGGTCTTTACAGATTTTGTCAGCTAGAATGCCGCTGATTTCGCTGTGCCTTGGCACGGCTGATTTGCCGTTAGAAGCTGGATTTCTCCACCACGAATGGCGTCTTCCCTCCCGGATCAATTGACAGCCGTGCTTGCGAAGATGCCGGATGAGGTCCTTGCGCTTCATACAGAGAGCAATTCTTCTTGATACGTGTCTCCAGCGGCAGTAATCGCCTCTTGCCGGTTGATCTCCAAGGCTTCGCGCAATGTCTGATGGAGGCTTTCCAGCAGTGCCTCCCGCGATTCTTCCTGACAGTTAACCCCCGGCACCTCTTCGATCCAACCGATCCACCACCGGCCATCCTGCTTGATAATCGCTGTAAAGGTATTTTGCATATACCCTCCCCTTACAACAGCCTGCACAGTCTATTTTACACCCGCGCCCGCTTCAGCCACAGAGAATTCGTCACCACGCTGACCGAACTGAAGGCCATGGCGAAGGCGGCGAGGATCGGGTGAAGCTGACGCAGGATGTCCGGCACCCAGCTAAACGGATACAGCACCCCTGCCGCAACCGGGATCAGGATGACGTTATAGCCAAAAGCCCAGAACAGATTCTGCTTGATCGTGCGGATGGTCGCCCGCGAGAGGCGCAATGCCTGCGGCACACTGCGCAGGTCGCCGCGCATGAGGGTCACATCGGCGGCCTCCATAGCTACATCCGTGCCCGTCCCGATGGCGATCCCCACATCAGCTTGTGCCAAGGCCGGCGCGTCGTTGATGCCGTCCCCTACCATGCCGACTGTATAGCCCTGCTCCTGAAGCTGTTTCACGTAGGCCGCCTTGCCGCCCGGCGCAACCTCCGCGAAGACGGTATCCACCCCCGCCTCGCGGGCGATGGCCTCCGCCGTAGCGCGGTTATCACCCGTGATCATGGCCACATGCAGACCCAGCCGATGCATCTCAGCGACAGCCTCGCGACTGCCCTCTTTGATCGTATCAGCCACCGCGATCAGGCCTGCCGCCTGCCCGTCCACAGCTACCCACATGGCGGTTTTGGCCTCGGATTGCAGGCGCTCGGCTTCCGCCCGCAGGCCGTTCAGCGCGACCCCTTGCGTCTCCATCAAGCGGAGACTGCCGACCAGCACCGTCCGTCCCTCAACGAGGGCCTGTACCCCTTGACCGGTGATGCTGGTAAAAGCCTGCGGTTCTGGAAGAGACAACCCTGCCGCCGCCCGCACAATCGCCTGTCCCAGCGGATGTTCAGAGCCGCGCTCAGCTCCGGCGGCCAGCCGCAGGATGTCAATCCCCTGCGGAGCGATCACATCCGTCACAGACGGCTCTCCGCGCGTGATCGTGCCGGTCTTGTCAAGGACAAGGGCAGTCAGGCGGTGTGCCCGCTCCAGTGCGGCGCTGTTCCTGAACAGGATACCCTTCTCAGCCCCCTTGCCCGTTCCCACCATGATCGCCGTCGGGGTAGCCAGCCCCATCGCGCACGGGCAGGCGATCACCAGCACCGCTACCATCCGGATCAAGGCTGTCACAAAGTCAGAGCCGGGCACGGCAAACAGCCAGACGACGAAGGTTACCAGGGCCACGACGATCACAACCGGCACAAACACCGCCGCCACCTGATCAGCCAGCCGTTGGATGGGGGCCTTGCTGGCCTGCGCGTCTTCCACCAGTTTGATGATCTGTGCCAGCGCGGTCTCCCGCCCGACGGCAGTTGCCTCAAACTTGAGCAGGCCCTGCCGGTTGATCGTCGCGCCAATGACCCGGTCCCCCGGCCCCTTATCCACCGGCAGGCTCTCGCCGGTGATCATGCTCTCGTCCACCGCGCTGTGGCCGTCTATAACGCGGCCATCCACCGGGATTTTCTCGCCGGGCCGGACGATCACCACATCGCCAACCTCAACCTGATCCACCGGCACATCCACCTCAGCGCCGTCACGCACCACACGGGCCGTCTTGGCCCGCAGGCCCATCAGCTTCTTGATCGCTTCGCTGGTCTGGCCTTTGGCGCGTGCCTCCAACAGCTTGCCCACCACAATCAGCGTGATGATGGCCGACGAGGTCTCAAAATAGACATGGGGTGTGCCGGCTACCGCGCCCGCGTCCATGTGCATCGCCATTTCAGCGGCAGGGCGGAAGATCAGGCTGAGGGTCACCGCCGCCGAGTAGATATAGGCCACACTCGACCCCAGTGCCACCAGCACATCCATGTTAGCTGATCCGTTGCGCAGGGCCTTGAACCCGCCCGTGTAATACTGCCAGCCGACATAAAACTGGACGGGCGTCGCCAGCGCCCAGAACAACCCATTGACCCACGCCGCATGAGACCACTCGCCCAGGATGCCAAAATCACGGGCCATGCTGAGCAGGAACAGCGGCAGGCTGAAGATCACGCCGACGATCAGCCGGCGCGTCTGTTGTCTGATCTCATCCTCGCGGGCCTTGCGCTCGGCATCCTCCATCCCCTCATCAGAGGCGGCTTCGACCACCCCGTAACCGATCCGCTCAACCTGCCTGACCATATCACGGCGGGTCACCTGCCCCGGCACATAGGTCACGACGGCCTTCTCAGTAGCCAGATTGACCGATGCCTCCAGCACGCCGGGCAGTTTCTTGAGGCCCTTTTCAACTGTGGCAACGCAGTTGGCACACGTCATGCCGGTGATCGCTAAATCAACAACCGCGGTTGCCACGCCGTACCCCACCCGTTCCACCTGCTTGATCAGATCGCTTTCTTGGAGCTTATCCGCATCATAGGTGACGGTGGCTTTTTCAGTGGCCAGATTGACGCTGGCCTCTTTCACGCCGTCCAGCCGGCGCAACCCCTTCTCGACTGTGCTGGCGCAGTTGGCGCACGTCATGCCGGTAATGGGGAGTGTAATCTGCTTTTCCATGCGATCTACCTGCTCCTCACCCTCACACAGGGTGTGACGCTGACATACCATGTTACGAACCTGAGATAACTCTCCTTAAATTATACCACCCCTTGTCTTATAATTAAGGTGTTTTTTGTCCATTTTGTGGCGTGGGGAAACAAGCCCTGCTTGCGCTCTGATTTGAAACGGTTTATTATAGGCCAATTCGACAGTATAAGTAGAGTAAGGAAGAAACAATGTCCGGAACTGAGCTGTTCGGCCCCCTTTTTGCAGGAGGTACTGTTCTCTTTATTGTGCTGGCTTGTGGAATCACAGCCCTGACGATCGGGTTTATTGCCCTCGTATTCGTTATTGCCCGCCGGATCGGCAAGCGCATGATCGAAGGCGACCCGGAGATCGCACAGAATGGACTATCGGGCAAAGGCCGCATCTTAAGTATCGAAGATACTGGTGTCCGCATAGGCGGCGAGATGAATATCCGTTGCCGCTTCCAGCTTGAGGTGACGCCCGACGGCGGCCCGCCCTATCAGGCGACAGCGCTGGCTGTTATCCCAATGGTCAACCTTGCCCAATTCCAAGCGGGGGCTGTTGTGCCGGTCAAGATTCACCCGACCGACCCCAGCAAGGTCATCCTTGACATTTATGCCCCAAGGACAGCCGCCAGCCCGTTATAGCTCCTTTTGTCCTTCGCGGCTGGCATCAAAAAACAGGGACGGCTTTGAGCCGCCCCTCCTCTATTCCGCCACCACATTGATCTCAAGCTGAGCACGGTCTCCGCGATGGTGGGACAAGCCAAACTCAACTGGTCTGTCCTGCGGATCGTAGATGGTGCTGGTGATAGCCAGCAGAGGCGTCGAAGCAGGCACTTGGAGCAGGCGGGCTTCCTCTTCCGTGCAACGGATGGCCTCCACAAGGCGCGTGCCATGGGAGAGGGTCACGCCGTACTTGTGACGCATCAAGGCGTACAGCGAGGCATTTTCCAGATCGTCGTGTTCCAGGCCGGCAAACAGCGAATGCGGCAGATAGTTGGTCACGATCATGATCGGCTCATCGCCGATCATGCGCAGGCGCACCAGCTTAATCACCTCATCGCCTGCTGTCAGACGCAAATGCTCGGCTACAATCTTGTCGGCGGGCACAACTCCCTGCTCCAGAACACGGGTGGTCAACACCAAGCCGCGTGAGGCCATATCCTCATAAAACCCGACTGTGCGTTGCAGAAAACGTTCACGCAGTTTGGGAACAACAACAAAAGTCCCCTTGCCCTGCACGCGATACAGCAGACCCTCATGCGTCAGGTCGTCGAGTGCCTTACGGGCAGTGGTACGGCTGACCCCGTAGGTTTGGCACAGTTCAGCCTCAGAAGGGATAGGTTTTCCTGCCGGCCATGACGCGATCTGCTCCCGGAGGATTTCCCTGATCTGGTAATACTTCGGGACGGGCAGGTTCTGAGCTAGGGATGCTGGTTGGGGATGGTCGGAGATGGTTTCTGGTGACACTGGGACTCCGCAGTTCCGGCTGGCATGATCATCCCCCGGCATCAACGGCCGGGGTGTGTGAAACGCCTGCCTGCATGATCAAGAGATATGCTCTTAGTTTTAATATACTCTTAATTTAATTTTAAACCTATTATATGAAAGCCTGCCTGCTTTGGCGAATAAGGCGGCTGGCCGCCCCATCCTATAGTGCGCCCTCTGCACGCGATATAATCACACTACGCCGCGAACAGTCGTGCCTGCGCGGCTTATTCTGAGTCGAAACCACGTCGAAAACACACTGCCAAAGGAGGTACGCCATGACACAGCCCGACCCCTTTGCGGTCCTTGAAGGGCATGCCTACATGGCCCTGACCACTTACCGCAAAAGCGGGGCCGCCGTCACAACGCCGGTCTGGTTTGCCAAGTCAGACGGCAAGCTTTACCTGACCACCCTGCCGCACGCAGGCAAGGCTAAGCGTATCCGTAACAACCCCGCTGTCGAGGTCGCGCCCTGCACTGTGGACGGTAGATTGCTTGGCCCGGCAGTCAAGGGCACAGCCCGTATTCTGCCCGCCGGCCAAGAGGAAGAGGACGCCCAGCGTGCCCTGCACCGCAAATACGGGCTTCAGTACGCCATCCTGACGTTCATGCGCATACTCCGACGCGGGCAGGCAGACCGTATCTACCTCGAGATCACGCCGGCGGAGGGGGCTTCATGACCAGCCGGCCATTCTCCCGCCCGCTGACGTGGGCTGTTCTGATAGGGCTGACAGCCACAGCAGGGATACTGATCGGGTTGATGCCCGCCGAACGCACGCTCGGCGAGGCGGTCAGGATCGTGTATGCCCACGTAGCGCTGACAGAGGCCGGGACGCTGGGCCTGTATGCGGCGGGGATCATGGGCTTGGCCGTGCTGATCAGCGGGCGGCAAACCCTCCGGCTCTGGATGCAGATCACCGCCGGCGTCGGGCTGGGGATGCTGGCCATGGGTTTTGTAGTCAGCCTGGCCGCCCAGCAGACGGCGTGGGGCGGCATCGCATGGCAGGAGCCGCGCGTGGCCGCCGCGCTGAACGTACTGGCAATAGCGCTCATTGTGCAGGTACTAACCTTCTGGCTGTCCAACGAGCGGATACGTGGGGCGCTCAACGCCGCGCTGGCCGGTTTTGTGTTCTGGTCGGGGCTGAATGCCCAGGGCGTCCTGCACCCCGGCGCGGCGATCAGCGCCTCGCCCTCAGCGGCGATCCGGCTGTCGTTCCTCGCGCTGACAGCAGTCTGTCTGCTGGCCGGAGCATGGATCGTATGGCAGGCGGGGAGAGACCTCACCAGCCGGCAGTGACGGAGCACATTCACCCTCGCTGAACAAACAGGGCTATAATGAAGACATACTCTCTGTATCTGTTCCCATCATGAGGAAAGGATCAACCGTGAATCGCACCAATCTATATGACACCCATGTCAGCCTTGGGGCGCGCATGGTTCCGTTTGCTGGCTGGGAGATGCCGGTGCAGTACACCAGCCCGCTTGAAGAACACGCCACTGTCCGCACAGCGGCAGGCCTGTTTGACATTGACCACATGGGCCAGATTATCGTCGAGGGAACCGACGCGCTGGCCTTCCTCCAATACATGACGCCCACCGACCTCGACGCCCTAGAGGAATGGGAGGCCACCTACTCCCTGCTGTGCTATGCCGACGGCGGCACGGTGGATGATATTTTCGTCTACCGCCTGCCGGAATACTATTACGTGGTCGTCAACGCCGCCAACCTCAAGAAGGATGTCAAGTGGCTTCAGGCCCACACGCCCGGCTTTGAGGTCAGCGTGACGGATGTTTCAACCGAGACCTACATGTTGGCCTTACAGGGGCCGAAAGCGCAGGCCGTCCTCCAGACCATCTGCGACGTTGACCTGTCTAAAGTGCCTTTCCACTTCAGCGCACGCGGACAGGTAGCAGGCGTGCCGGCGCTGATCGGGGCAACCGGCTACACCGGCGAATACGGCTACGAGCTGTTCTTTGACGCTCAGCAGGCCGTGACAGTCTGGAACGCTATTCTGAAGGCCGGCGAGCCGTTCGGAATCAAGCCCATCGGGCTGGCCGCGCGGGACAGTCTGCGCTTTGAGCCGTGCCTGCCGCTCTACGGGCATGAGCTGACCGCGGCCATCTCCCCGATTGAGGCCGGGCTGGGATACTTCGTCCAGCCGGACAAGGGCGACTTCATCGGGCGGGATGCCCTGCTCAAACAGCGGCTGGAAGGCCCGCCCCGCAAACTGGTATGTATCGAGATGGTGGACAAGGGCGTCCCGCGCGAACACTACGAGATCGTGGTAGAGGGCCGGCACGGGCACGTCACATCCGGCATGTTCGCCCCGACTGTCGAAGCTTACGCCGCCATGGCGCTCATCCCAGCCGAGCTGGCACAGGAGGGCCGCGAACTGGAAGTGATCATTCGGGGGCAACCCAAGAAGGCCAAGATCGTCAAGCGTCCGTTCTACATCCCGGCCTACCGGCGGTAATCTGTGGGCGGCTCACAGCCCGACAGCCCGCTTCACAACGACTATACTCATGTTGGTATAGCTCCCGCTTCAGCCGGGAGCTTATCTCTCACCTGTCTCAACCTTCAAAGGAGCAATCATGTTCACTTGCCGCCCCATTCACCGCCGCACTCCGCTGGCTGTCATAGTGCTGGCAGTTGCCGCGCTGGCCTGTAACGCCCCGCTCGGATCAGCGGCGCAGACTGACCAGCCCGTTGTGACAGCCTCCGTGACAACCCCTCCTGTTGAGACGGTCACAGCCTCAGCCCAGCCGTCTGAGCCGGCCCAGCCGACCGTGCCGCCTGCCCCCGTCACCGCCCCGCCGACCGCTGTCCCTAACGCCGTACAGGCTGTCTATGCAGGGATCAGCTTCTACTACGATTATTCACTGGCCTCAAGCTGGGATGTGGAGATTGTCCCGCCTGTGCCCGATCCCAACATCCCGCAGGAATGGCTGATGGCCTCGCACTATGCCTTTACCCTGCGCGGCTATCCGTTAACCCACATATTCCTTGAGCCGCAGATTCTCATTTTCCGGACGCAGGCCTACAGCGAGCTGAACCCCCTTGCCGCTCAGCGGATCGCCGCCCTGCGCCAGCTTCTGGCTGAGCGCCCCGCCGCCTTCCCCGCCGAGATGCCCTTCCTGCCGGTGCTGAACGCCGCACAGGTCATCCATGTTCAGCATGCCTACCTGAACTTCCAGAACGGGTCGGGGGTGCGCTACCTGACCCAGCACGATCAGGCTTTCCTGCCTATCAACAACGAGGAACTGATCTACACCTTTCAGGGGTTGACCTCAGACGGCGGTCACCTGATCGTGGTGACCATGCCGATCTCACACCCCAGCCTGCCTGACGATCACACGCAGGTCCCCGGCGGCGACCCGACCGCCTTTGCCAACAACTTTGAGTCGTATCTAGCGGACATCACCGCACAACTGGAAAGCGCCGCCCCCGACAGCTTCGCTCCCAGCATCCTGTTGCTGGATACAATGGTACAGTCATTGCTTGCCGCCCCGCAGTAGCAAGAAAGAAAGCCGCAGGGGAGGGACGCCATGCCCCGTTCCTGCGGCTGAACCGATAATGAGGGGAAGTTACTCGTAGCGCAGGGCCTGCACGATCTCCAGCCGGGCGGCCTGCCGGGCCGGGATGATCGCGGCCAACGCCCCAAACAGCAGGCCGACTGCTGTCGCCGCGATCAAGCCGGCGGCAGGGAACGAATACGTCAGCGGGAAGCCTGCCACACTGACGGCACCGGTCAGCACATAGCCCAGATACAGGCCGGCCAGCATCCCCAGTGCTGTTCCCAGCGCCGCCAACAAGAGAGCCTCACCCACAATCATCCGCCGCACCTGCCGCCGCGTTGCGCCGGTAGCCCTGAGCATCCCGATCTCGCGGGTACGCTCGATGACGGCAATGGCCAGCGTATTGAGCATCGCGATCAGCGAGGGAAGCGCCAGTACACCCAACAGAACATCAAACACCAAAAACGCCACCCGGAACAACTGCATGGTCTGTTCGAGGTACTCCCGCCCGTTGATCAGGGCAAACTGCGGATAGGGAGCCATGATCTCCCGCAGGGCTGACTCAACAGCTTTGGCGTCTGCGTCCGGCGTGAGATTTAACTGGATCAGCACGTCCTCCTCGCGGTCGAAGTCTGCCGCCAAATTGGCTTGCGAAATGTAGGCCACTGACACTTTAGCATTGAAATAGTCACCCGCTACCCCGACAACCTGATAGGTCTGTCTGCCATGCGGGGTGATCAGCTCTATCTCATCCCCCACCCCCAGCCGATTCTGAGCGGCAAAGATGTTGTTCAAAATGATACTGCGCCCGCTGGCAAGCGCCGCGTAAGCTGTCTCTGGATCACCCGACTGGAAGGCGAGTCCGCTCACCTGCGGGAAGGTCTGAGGATCGAGGCCCAGCAAGGTGAGAGCCGCCCCGTCGGATGCCGTCACCCCGACGCGCAGGGTGCTGACCGCCTCCACGCCGTCCACCTGCCGCAACCGTACAGCCAGATCGGGGCTGGCACCTACATCGCTTCCCCACACCGCCACCGAGGGCGGCAGGAGGATGAAATCACTGCCCAGCGACTTCCTGACCACATCCTCAAAGTAGACAGTAACGCTGGACATAACGCCCGCCATCGCGATCAGAAGGGCTAACCCGATCATGGTAGCGCTGGCCGTGACAGCCGCCCGCGTCGGCTGGCGGGAAAGGTTTGCCTGAGCCAGTGTACCCGTTCCGTCGCGGGCAAAGAGGATGCTCAACAGGCTTCCAAACAACCGGGCGATGGGCGTCACCAGCGCGGGAGCAAGCATCACCAGCCCCATGATGAACAACAGGATGCCCAGACTGGTCAGACGGATGTCTCCGCTCACCAGCGCCAGCACAGCCAGCACCAGCAGGAGTCCGCCAATCACCGTGCCGGGCTTCACCCGGAAAGGAGCAGAGGCCTCAGCCGCCGGCGGCCGCAGAGCCTCCAGCGGCGTCACGCGGCTGGCGCTTAGGGCAGGCATCAGGCCGGCCAGCAGAGTCACCCCGATCCCCAGCACCACTGCCGCGATCAAGGCAGGCAGATTAACAACCGGCGCACCCAGCTCCAGATGGAGGTAACTAGCAAAGATCGGCGCAGACAATTGAAGGACCCCCAACCCAAACAGATAGCCAAGGATAATACCCGCCGCCGTACCAGCTATCCCCTGCAACAGCCCTTCGGTCAGTATCAAAGCGATGATCGTGCGGCGGTTCGCCCCGACGGAACGCAGAATACCAATGTCACGGCGGCGCTCGGCCACCACCGTCCGGAAGGTGTTGAAGATGATGAAACCGCCCATCAGCAGGGCTACAAAGCCAAACAGATTCACCGCTATTTCACCCATCTGGAGGCTGGCAAGCATCTCAGCACCAGAAGGCAGTGCACCCAGATGATAGGAGTCACCCAGCCTGTCTTGAATGGCCTGAATGATCTCCTCCCGTCGGGCCTCATCAGTGGTATTCAGATTAGCCTCGATGGTGTTGATCTGGCCGGGCTGGTTCAACAGAGCCTGAGCCTCGGCCAACGGGACCAGGACTTCTTCGTTGCCGGGCATTGCACGAGCCGGAAGCAGGCCGACAACCGTCAGGCGGACCTCACCTTGGGTAGTCGGCAGTCTCAGGCTGTCGCCCAGACCCAGCCCCAGCGCCTCAGCCAGCGAGACCGTGATCACGGCACTATGGGTGTCGTCCGCCTCCAGAAAGCGCCCCTCCTCAAGCGGGTAGTAGCGCAGGGCTGGCGCTTTCTGAGGGTCAAGGCCGACCACTGACAAAACAGTGATCCGATCCGGTGCGGCCGGGTCCTGATCATAGTAGTCAGCGGGCAGGTTGACATTGCGCTGGAGCGACCCCGCCGCCAGACGCACCCCTTCGACGGAAGCCGCCTCCTCCACCACGGAGGCCGGGAAGGCCGCACCGGTCACCTGCGTAATGGTAACATCCACCTGCCCCGACGCCGCCAGCATATTGGCCTGCAAAGACTGCACCATCGTCGGGATCAGGATGTTCATCCCGAAGATCAAAAAGACGCCAAAGACAATTGCCAGCGTGGTCAGGAATGTTCTCAGTTTACGCCCCAGCAAATAACGCGAGGCCATTATCAAGTTAGTCATAGTTTCACTCCGCTTCAGATCGGCGGCTGGCTCTTACGCAAAAGAGTTCATCTTATCCGTGACCAGCTCGGTGTTGCCTGCCTTGCCGGGGTCAAGGATCGTTTCATCTACCACAGTACCATCTTTCAAGAACACAATGCGGTCAGCATAGGCCGCAATGCGTGGATCATGGGTCACCATGACCACGGTGCGCCCCCATTGATCCGGCACCTGCCGCAACAGCGAGGCAATCTCATCGCCCGCCCGCGAGTCGAGGTTGCCGGTCGGCTCATCGGCAAGGATCAGAAGCGGCTCGGCCACCAGCGCACGGGCAATTGCCACGCGCTGTTGCTGGCCGCCGGAAAGCTGATCCGGGCGGTGGTTTAGGCGGTCGCCCAGCCCGACACGCCTCAGCCATTCGACAGCCCTGGCACGGGCCTGAGCGGGCCTGACGCCGTCCAGAATCAGCGGCAAAGCGGTGTTCTCAACAGCGCTCAATACCGGTATCAGGTTAAAGAACTGGAACACAAACCCGATCTTGCGGCGGCGCAGTTCAGTCAGCTTCTCGTCACTCAGTGTATTCAGGAACGCACCGTCAATGCTGACCTGCCCTTCGGTCGGCTTATCCAGCCCGCCGATCAGATGCAACAGCGTGGATTTGCCACAGCCGCTAGGCCCCATCACGGCCACAAACTCGCCGGGGTTGATGCTCAGGTTGACACGGCTCAGGGCTGTTACAGCGGCATCGCCAGAGCCGTAAACTTTGGTGAGGTTTTCTGCCTGTATCAGTGACATAGCTGCAACTCCTGTTAGACGATTTCAACATGAAGGGCTGGTTTCAGACCAGCCCTCTCGATCTTTTCCGCGTTGCTTACCCGTTTTTACGGGGCCTGCCGCGCGGTCTGGGCTGTGGCTCTGGCAGGGGTTGCCGGCGGATTTCGTCCAGCCGGCCCTCAACAATATCCAGCCAGCGCAGGTCAGCTTCCAGATGCATGATCACCTTGTCGAGCAGCAGTAACTGAGCCAGCTCCGTGCGGGGGTCCATGTCGTTGCGGCGGCGGGTAGCATCATGCAGAGCCTGATACAACACAGCCCGCTGAGACTGGATCAGCCGGTAGGGGTCTCCCTCACCGGTAGCCTGACAGAGTACCAGCTTGATAAAGAACTCATCGCGCTGAAGCTCCGGCACGACGCCGCTTGCCAGCCATTCGGCCAATGCCGCCCGTCCCTGCGGCGTGATGGCATAGACCCGCTTCTCCGGGCCGCCGCTCTGCTCGACGGAGGCAGGGCATACCAATCCCCCCTCCTCCAGACGAGCCAGCGTGGTATAGACCTGTGCCGGTCTGACATCCCGGCTCTGGGCGCCTCCCATCATGGCGGTGAAGGCGGCATGCAATTCATAACCGTGGCGCGGACGCTGGGCCAGCAACCCCAGCAGGGCATTGCGAACGGACATCGGCAAATCTACTCTACAGGTGACTAGATTAGCAGAAAATATAATACAAGTAACTAGATTTGTCAAGCCAAACAGGCCGGCAACACCTCCGTGAGGCCAAGCACACCTCCATCAGCGCTTTCCGCATGCTCAACCATTCTCTACCCGTTTACAAACGTCCGGCAGGGTTGTCTTATTCCCTGTTTGCCTATAACATAGACGCAGATCATATATTTCAGTCTTCTGGGGGTAGGGAGCAAGCCACTCATCCAACCGATGAGGGGAGGTTCCTTGTTGCTTTTTTATAGCCAAACCGCCGGAGCACCCTGCACAAGGCAACCGCTCACTGGCATTTATATCACCCGTAGGGGGCACAGCGGCGCGGGGCGAGCTGGCCGGCCCGGCCAGCCTCAATATGATTGATGCGCCTGTCATTGTGGAGGAGACTATGAAAAGCTGTCTTTTCACTCGTTCGCCGCTGGGGTTTGTGTTACGCCTGACCTTTATTTCTTTGTTCATCGTTGCACAGGCCCTCAGCTTGATGCCCGTCGAGATCGCGCGGGCCGTCGCGCCGGCCTCGCCCCCCGGCTGTACTGCCGCTACGACCACCTTCACCAACAACACGCCGGTAACGATTGGCCCCAACATCTCAACCGTCACGTCGAATATCACTGTCGCCGGCGCGGGGGCCTACCTGTGGGATGTTGACCTGACTACAAACATCGCCCACAGCCGTAATGGTGATCTGGACATCACCCTCCGTTCACCTGCCGGGACGGTCATCACGCTCACTACCGACAACGCCGGCAACCTCGCCAGCGTCTTCAACGGCACCCTGTGGGATGACGACGCCAACCCCGGCGGGCAGGTGCCCTACGCCGTCAATAACGGGCTGGCTACCGATCATCTCTACTTTAACGGCGTTCTCGCCTCCCCTCTCGTCCCTGAGGAGGCGCTGGGGGCTTTTGTGGGCGAGAACCCCAACGGCGTCTGGACGTTGAGCATCAGCGATGACGCTAACGGCCAAGGGGGCACCCTCAGCAGTTGGTCGCTCACGTTGACCACTTTCACCGTTACCCCTGTGACCGCCACGACCACCTTTACCAATAACACGCCGGCAGCGATCTCCGCAATCGGCATACCAACTGTCACATCCAATATTGCGGTGGCGGGGACCACTAACCTGATCAGCGATGTGAACGTCACCACCGCCATCACCCACACGGCCAACGACAATCTCGACATCACCCTCCGCTCGCCTGCCGGGACGGTCGTCACGCTCACCACCGACAACGGCGGCGTCCTCGACAACGTCTTCAACGGCACCCTGTGGGATGACGACGCCAACCCAGGCGGGCAGGTGCCCTACGCCGCCAACAACGGGCTGGTCACCGACCATACCTACGTCAACAACACCCTTGCCTCCCCTCTCGTCCCTGAGGAGGCGCTGGGGGCTTTCATGGGCGAGAGCGCCAATGGCACATGGACGCTGACCATCAGTGATGACACTGCCGGAGACGGCGGCACTCTCAACAGTTGGTCGGTGCAGATCACCACCGCCTCCTGCCCCACCGCTGATCTGAGCATCACCAAGACGGACGGACAGGCCAGCGCAGTGCCCGGTCAGCCGATCACCTATACCATCACCGCCGGCAACGCCGGGCCGAGCGCCGTCACGGGCGCCACAGTGGCTGATACCTTCCCCGCCGCGCTGACCGGCGTCACATGGACCTGCACCGGCGCGGGCGGCGGCTCCTGCCCTGCCTCCGGCTCAGGCAACCTCAACGCCTCTGTCAACCTGCCCGCCGGCGGCTCAGTCACCTTCACCGTCAACGCCGCCATTGACCCTGCCGCCACCGGCACGCTCTCCAACACCGCCGCTATCACCGCCCCTGCCGGCGTCACCGACCCCGCCCCCGCCAACAACTCCGCTACCGACAACACGGACCTGACGCCGCAGGCTGATCTGAGCATCACCAAGAGCGATGATGCTGATCCGGTTGTGGCCGGTACATTGCTGACCTATACCGTTGTGGTTGTCAACGGGGGGCCTTCAGTCGCAAACGATGTTCAGGTGACAGATACTCTGCCCGCCGGTGTCAGCTTTGTAAGCAGTACCGCCCCGGGCGGCTGTACGGGCGCGGGTGTCCTCCTGTGTGATGTCGGCACTGTTCAGCCCGGCCTGCCTAACAGCGTCAGCTTCACCATCACCGTTCTGGTCGGGCAGGGCGCCCCGCCGGCAGGGACAACCCTGACCAACAGCGCCGCCGTGACCGCGACGACTCCCGATCCTGATCCGGCTTACAACACCGCTGTCGAGACCACGCAGGTTGTCTCTGAGTCTTCACTGGTCACCCTGAAAGTTGACTCAGACGACCCGGTGCTGGCGGGAACATCGCTGGCCTACACCATCACTGTTCAGAACAACGGCCCCAGCGATGCCCATAATATCGTGGTAACCGATGTCCTGCCTGCCGGCGTCACCTACGCCAGTGATTCGTTCGGGTGCAATACCGCCGCCCTGCCGACCCTGACCTGCAATGTGGGGACTCTGCCGGCCTCCGGCATCCAGACTATCACCCTGAACGTGCTGGTTGATCCCTCCACGCTGGGGACGATCACCAATACCGTCACCGTCACGGGCGACCCCTCCTTGATCGGTACGCTCGTCAGCAGTCAGGATACGCTGGTGCTGGCCAGCGCTGATCTGGCTGTCAGCAAGCAGATACTCAGCGGCAGTCCCTTCCTGCCCGGCTCAACGGTCACCTACCGGGTCACCGTGACCAACAACGGCCCGTCAGATGCCGGCGGCTTCACCCTGTCTGATGTACTGCCTGCCGGCCTGACCTATGTCTCTCACACCGCTTCGGCTGGCAGTTACAGCAATGCTACCGGCGACTGGGTTGTAGGGGCGCTTGCCAGCGGCGGCAGTGTCACGCTCGATCTGACTGCGGCGATCAACAGCGGCACAGAAAACACCACCCTCACCAATACTGCCGCCATCACCAGCACCAGCACACCCGACCCGGACACCGCCAACAACACCGCTTCGGCCAATTTCACCGCAGGCCAGAGGCAACAACCGGGTCAGAGCACCGGCACAGGGGCGGGCGGGCCGTCGGTGTTTGACCCCGCCGTTACCAAGCGCGGCACGCCGACCGCTGTGGCCATCGGCGAGACGGTCGTCTGGACAATCGAGGTATCCAACCCCTCCGGCAGTCCGATCAACTTTGTGCTGGTCAACGACCCCATTCCAGCCCAGTTCGACATTGTCGGGGTAACGACCACACAGGGTACGCCCAGCGTGAACGGGCAGGTCGTGACGGTGGACATCGGCACACTGGCGCCGGGCCAGATCGTGACGATCCAGATCGAGACAGTCGGCAACCAGAACGCCCTGCCGGGGCAGGTCTGCAACACGGCCCGCGCCGGGGCGGCTTCGTCATCTCCTGCCTGCATCACGCTGTTCCCCAGCGCCCTCCCGCCGACAGGCGGCAGGCCGGTTCGCACGCTTACGCCGCTGATAGCGCTGGCGGCCATACTGGGGTTAAGCGGCTTGGCCGGCGGAGCCTGCCTGCTTAAGAGGCGCATGGACTGAGTCTTATCTCCAACTGCTTCGGTCATCAGAACACAGCGGGCGGCCCAACCGGTCGCCCGCTTTTCATCTCCTGCGCGCCTGCACAGCCTGCCGGCTACTCATCCAGCGTCCAGCGGCGCAGGCCGGTCAACTGGAGGAAGAGATAGTACAGGAAAAGCGGGTTGCCGATCAGGTAGCGCCGCCACAAGCGGCGCGGCTCGGTCAGCAGGCGGAACAGCCACTCCAGCGCAATGCGCTGCATCCAGCGGGGCGCCTGCGGCACACGCCCCGTCAGGAAGTCGAAGGCCGCCCCTACCCCGGCCAGCACCGGCGCGGTCAGACGATCACGGTGACGGGCCATCCACAGTTCCTGCTTAGGACTGCCCAGCCCGACCCAGATGATGTCAGGGCCGGCTTCGTTGATAGCCTGAATGACCGCCTCATCCTCCTCCGCAGACGATTCACGGAAGGGCGGCGAGTAAGTACCGGCGATCTTCAGCGCCGGGAAGCGCCATGCCATCACACGGGCCAGATCATCTGCCACGCCCGGCGCTCCCCCATAGAAGAAGCACGAATAGCCGCGCTCGGCGGCCATCCCGCTCACGGCTGTCACTAACTCAGGGCCGTACACCCGCCGGACGTGGGTGCAGCCCATCCGGCGGCTGAGGAATACCAGCGGCATTCCGTCAGGTGTGACCAGCCCGGCCCGGTTGACCGCCGTCCGGAGCGCCGGGTTACGCTGACTCAAGACAATCGTATAGACCGGACAGACAACCACATAGGTTGGGTCGCGCCGCGCAATGTGATCGGCGATCCGCTCAAGCGCCTGAGCCATATTGACGGCGCTCACGCCGATCCCAAGTATATTGACACGGGGGAGATAAGGGTAACTTCCCATTGACACTATTCTACTTATGCCCTACAATGGCGGGCAATTGAGGGGCAGGCTTGGATAGGATGCCCCTTTTCTTCCCTCACTACATCCATGATGCATTTAAAACCCTGAAGTATGTTGGAGGAGATCGAACCATGAGACAAGCAATTGTCGTAGCGAAGGGGCTGGCGCTGGCAGGCGCGTTGATGGTGTTGATCGTGGGGTGCACCAGTGCGCCTGCCACCTGCCCGCCTGTCCCGACGGCGGCTCCCTGCCCCACCTGTCAACCCTGCCCCACCTGCGCCCCAACCTGTGTCCCGACGCCAACCGAGACTCCCACTCCAACCGAGACACCTACCCCCACGGTAGAGGTAACGGCCACGCCCATGGCGGCGGATACAGCCACCTTTAACATTTACTTCACCAAGATCGAGCTGGGGGTGATGTCAGCAACGACTATCTCTACCACGCCGGTCTTCGTGCCGACCACTGCTTTCAGGACGAGCGATACTATCTGTGTCCGGTATGCCGTCACCAAGGGGACTTCAGTGGCAGTCGGCATCTACAACCCTGCCGCGCGGGAATACGTCGAGCCGCGCACGGACCTCACCCCTGCCTTGCCGGTCGGCAACGAGAATATCCGTTGCGGCGACCTGCCCACGCCGGCGGCGGGCGCCTACGAATATCATGTCTGGGTGGGTGATGTGCTGATCGCTGTACTGCCCTTCACGGTACGCTGACCAGTTTACCTGCTAGAGAACGGAGGGGGCGGCCAGTTGACCGCCCCTGACTTATTTGAGGCCGCCTTGATCACCAGATCGAAATCCTCCCTGCCAGTGCGTTTTGTCCCTCTGCTGGCGGGGCTGATCGCGTTGACAGCCTATCTGCTGACCCTGCCCCCCGGCCTGACATGGGACCTCGGCGGGGCAGACGGCGGCGAGCTGGCGACTGCCGTCTATACCCTGGGGCTGGTCCACTCGCCGGGGTATCCTTCCTACTTACTGCTGGCACAGATCGCCCGTCTTCTGCCGTTCGCCTCGTTTGCCCAACGGCTCAACGCCTTCTCAGCGCTGTGCGCGGCGGCGGCGGTGCTCACGCTGTCAGCAGTGCTGGCCGGTCATCTGCGTACCGAGCCGGCTGAGACAGCAGGCCGGCCCGGCGGCGGGGCGTATCTGGCCGGCGGCCTAGCCGGACTGCTGTTCGGCCTGTGCGAGGTAGTCTGGACACAAGCGATCATTGTGGAGGTGTATGCACTTGCGGCGCTGTTCTGTGCCGGCCTGATAGGGCTGGCCCTGTGGACCGAGCGGGCGCCCGCCGCCGGCCCCTATACGCGGCGCCTGGTGCTCTTTGGGTTGATCGCCGGAATCGGCATGGGCAGTCACTATATGATGGTCTTTGCAGGGATGTTTGCGGCGCTCTACCTGCTCCTGTCAGGGCCGCGCAGGCTGTTACGGGCCTCCAGCCTGCTGGCGATCCCAGCCTTTGCGGCCGGGCTGAGCGTGTTTGCCTATCTGCCCCTGCGGGCTGGTGCAGTCCCTCTGAGCAACTGGGGCAACCCCGACACATTGAGCCGCTTCTGGGGCGAGATCAGCGTGGCTGTCTATCGCGGGCGTGTGGACATCACGCTGATCCCTGAGCGCATCCTGCCGCTGGTGCGCTGTGTGGTGGATCAGCTCTCTGTGCCGGGGACGGCACTGGCCCTGCTTGGCCTGATCGGCTGGCGGCGGGAGCACAAGCCCCTGCTGACAGCGGCACTGGTCACGGCGGCACTGAACCTTGCCTTCACGGCCAGCTATTATTCGGTAGATACCCTGCCCTATATTTACCCGACATTGATCCTGCTGGCGCTGGCGGCAGGCTCAGCGGTCTATAGACTGGTGTGTGTATGGTTACCAGCAGAGGTTCACAGCGGCCCCGCCTTACGCGGGCTGGCCTATGCGGCTTTGACGGCGGCGGTGTGCGCCCCCCTGCTGGTACGCGGCGTCCCTATTGTGTCGCAGGCCACCATTGAGGCCGATACAACCAGCCGCCGCATGATCGAACTCCTGCCGGCTGGCAGTCTGATCATCAGCAACGAGGATCGCCTCACCTTTGCACTCCGCTACGCCGCCGCCGTGAGTGTCCCCCGCCCCGATGTCGTGCCCATTGACGCCCGCCTGCTGAAGTTTGAGTGGTTTCGGCAGGACATCGTGCGGGGATGGCCGCATCTGGGCCTCAGCACGGATGAAGCCGCGCCGGATGATTTCGATGCAGCCCGTCTGCTGGCGCTCATCCCGCCGGATGTACCAGTGTTTTTCACCTATCCCGCTGAGATCGCACCCGGCTACCGTCTGGACGCCATCGAGGGCGGACTGTTGTACCGGGTAGCCGAAAGGCCGGATAGCGGCTCATAGGGTCGAGGACCTCCCTCTTGTCCCGGCCCCCCTATTCTTGTCTTGTGCACTCAAGACCCTCTTTAACTATAATCTTCAGCAGAGTAACGTCCGAGTGGCCGCCCTGCCCGCGAAAGAGACTTTCACATGCCTCTTAACGACCAGTATAAACACCGTGACACCTCCTCCTCTCCTGACCTGAGCGCCAGAGTGCAGGAGCTGGAACAGGCTAACGCCAGCCTGCGCCGTGAGCTTGACGCACTGCGGGTCAGCGAAGCCCTGTACCGTTCTCTGCATGTCTCAATGAGCGAGGGCGTCATCCTGCATGAAATCGTCACCGACCCCGCCGGCAAACCGATTGACTACACCTTCCTTCACGTGAACCCCTCCGCAGAGAGAATCCTCTCCATACCTGCTGAGCGGTTCATCGGGCGCAGAGCGACTGAAGTCTACGGCGTAGAACAGGCCCCCTACCTTGACATTTACGCCCGTGTGGCCGCCACAGGCGAACCAGCCTCATTTGAGACCTACTTTGCCCCGATGAAAAAGCACTTCCATGTGTCGGCCTTCTCACCCCGGCAGGGGCGGTTTGCCACCGTATTCATGGACATTACCGAGTGGGTACAGACCCGCCAGTCTCTTCAGGAGAAAACAGAGGAACTGGACCGCTTCTTCGACATGACCCTCGATCTGCTGTGCATCACCGATACCAGCGGCCTCTTCCGTCGGGTCAGCAGACAGTGGGAAGAACTGCTCGGCTGTCGCCGCGAAGAGCTGGAGGGCCGCCGCTTCCTTGATTTCGTCCACCCGGACGATCGCCAAAACACGCTGGCGGCACTGGCCGAGCTGGCCGTCCAGCGCAAGGTGCTGAACTTTGTAAACCGCTACCGCCGTCAGGACGGGTCGTACCGCTGGCTCGAGTGGCGTTGTTACCTGGCAGAGGGTTTGATCTACTCGGCGGCCCGCGACATCACCGATTGGAAGGAAGCGGAAGAGACGCTGGCCCGCTACCGCCTCCATCTAGAGGAGATGGTTGAGGAGCGCACCATCGCGCTGGGGGATGCCTACGAGCGCCTGCAGGCTCTCAGCCGGCTGAAAGATGAGTTCATTGCCAACGTCTCCCATGAAATACGCACACCCATCGCTAACCTCAAGCTGTATCATCATCTCCTGTCTCTCCGGCCAGAAAGGCATGCTGAATATCTGGCTACCCTGCAACGGGAGACAGATCGGTTAAAGAGTATTGTCGAGGACCTGCTGTTGGTGTCACGGCTGGATTGGAATCCAGAGGCGCTGGAGATGAATCCGCTCGACCTCAACGAGATCGTCCGCACCCATGTAGCCGACCGCATCTCGCTCTCATCTGAGCTGGGCCTGTCACTGGAAGCCGAGCTGGCCGATCATCTGCCCCCCGTACAGGCCGACCGCAAGCTCATTGAACGGGTGCTGAGCGTGCTGTTGACCAACTCACTCAGCTACACCCCCTCCGGCGGTAAGGTGACCGTGAGAACCCTGCATGAACAACGCGAAGGGACAGGCTGGGTCGGCTTCAGCGTCAGCGACACCGGCCCAGGCATCCCGCCGGAAGAAAGGCCGCACCTGTTTGAGCGGTTCTATCGGGGCAGTGTGGGGCGCAAATCCGGCGTGCCGGGCACCGGATTGGGGCTGTCCATCGCCCACGAGATTGTCACCCGTCATCATGGCCGGATCGAGGTGGCCAGCGAAGGGATAGCCGGTCAAGGCGCCGTCTTTACCGTCTGGCTGCCCCTATAGGGAACAGGCCCTCCTCTGACAGGCTGTCCCGTCATGACCATTTTGTACACCATCACAGCTTATCCTCCCTCTGTAGGAGGGGCACAGCTCCATCTGCACGAGCTGGCCCGCCGGATGGTGCACTACGAACGGGCAGGGGTAGTCTATCAGTGGGACGAAAACCGCACCGACTGGCTGTGGGGGACAACCGTCAACGCGCCGCCGCCCTGCCGACCGGCGCCTCTCGACGGCGTGCCTGTCTGCCGCCTGTCCTTGGATGAGCGCCAGCGGCAGGCACTGCGCGGGTGGGTGAGCCTGTACTGGCTGGCTCAGGGAACAGCCATCGAGCACATTGCCGGCGCCTTGCTGAACAACCTGCACCCGGCGGCCTGTGAGTTACTGGGGGAGACGCCAACCCTGATCCACAATTCACGGGTGGGGCGCGAGGGGCTGACCGCCGCCTCGCTCAAGCTGGCGCGGAGGCTGGATGTGCCGTTCGTGCTGACACCCAACCATCATCATATCTGGCGCGGCTGGTTTTACCGGCATTACATCCGGCTGTACCGCGAAGCCGACGCCGTGATCGCCTTGACGCAGGCCGAACGCGACGAGCTGATCCGGCTGGGCGTCAGGCCGGAACGCCTCCATGTGCTCGGCATCGGGCCGGTGCTGGCTCACACGTGGGACGGCGGGCGATTCCGGACGGCACAGGGCATCCCCGCCGACGCGCCGATGATCCTCTTTGTGGGGCAAAAGTACGCCTACAAGCGGTTCGACTTGTTGCTCCGGGCCGCCGGCAAGGTTTGGCAGAGTTACCCTCAGGCCCGCTTTGTGTTCATCGGGCCGCGCACCGGCTACTCGCGCCGCATCTTCGCCCGCATCACCGACCCCCGCATCATCGAACTGGATACGGTCAGCCTTCAGGACAAGACGGATGCCCTGGCCGCCTGTGATGTGCTGTGTGTGCCGTCGGCACGGGAGAGCTTCGGGGGCGTGTACCTCGAAGCGTGGGCGCTGGGCAAACCGGTCATCGGCGGGGATGCCCCCGCCCTGCGCGAGGTGATCACAGACGGCCAGACCGGCTGTCTGGTCGGCAACAGCCCCTCAGCGCTGGCAGGTCGTCTGGAGCATCTGCTGGGCAACCCGGCCCTGCGTCAGGAGATGGGCGAGCGCGGGCGGCAGACAGCGGCCCGATTCACCTGGCCGGAGATCACCGCACGGTTGAAGGCGATCTACGATCAACTGAGGTCATGAGGCCGCCTCCGCCAGCACCGCCTCGAACTTTTCTACCCATGCCGGCAGTCCCAGACGCGGCTCAGTCCACGCCCGGCCTGCTGTACCCATCGCCGCGGCGCGGGCCGGGTCAGCGATCAAGGCGGCAATGGCGCGGGCCAGCGCCGGCGCTGAGGTCATATCCACCAGCAGGCCGCTGACTCCGTCCTGTACGAGCGCGGCAGGCCCGCCCTGATGTGAGGCGATCACCGGTTTGCCGTATAGAGCCGCCTCAGCACAGGGCAGACCCAGCGGCTCGGCCAGCGACGGATAGACGACCATCGCACAGCGGGCATACAGCCTGCTGAGTGCCTCACGGCTGACAAAGCCAGTGAAGGTGACCTGCTCCCCCAGCCCCAGCTCAGCAGACAGCGCACGCAGACGGGCTTCATCCTCCCCCCCGCCTGTGATGATCACATGCCATCCGCTCAACTGCCCCCCGCAGGCCAGCAGATGAACGGCCCGCAGGGCGGTTTCGACATTCTTGATCCGCTCCAGCCGGGTGGGGATCAGGATCAACGGCTCAGGCGGCCAGGTCAACGCATCCGGCGGCGGCAACGGCACACCCGCCCAGGTGACATAAATGCGCGGATGGTGGTATAGTTGCCATGCCTTGTCAGCGGTGTAGGGGCTGTTGGCCAGAATCGCCCGCACCCGCCGCACGGCCAGCCGGTCGAGCAGGCGCTGGAGGGCGGCCCGCACCGGATACGGCAACAGCACATGGGCGTCCTCGCGCAACAGCAGGCGGAGGCCCTCCCTGCCCCGATAGTCGGACAGGGTGCGGTAGGCCCATGCGTCAAAGCCCGGCGCCTCAGCGTACATGACGCGCGGGTAGAGGTTGCGCTTTGGCTCCATGCACAGCCACGCCGTCGGCACGCCGTGATCGCCCAGCGCCGTCCAGATGTGCGCAGGGAAGTTGGCCGGCAGGGCCAGATCATAGCCGCGCAGGGCACGCGAGAGCGTCCGGACAGCCCGCCATGTGCCGGGGATGCCTTCCATAAATCCGCGCCCGCCGATACAATGGACGCCAAAACGAGCCTGTTCCAGCGGCAGGTACAGCGACTCGTCGTAGCGGGCGGTGAACAAGTCTACCGTGTGGCCGCGCTCGGCGAGGCCCTGCATGGCGGCGATCAGATGGTTCTCTGCACCGCCGCGTTGTTCAAACGAAGGATGGATAAAAGCCAGCCGCATAAGCTCGATTTAACCACAGATGCAACGAACGGGCGACCTGCCCCGCCCCAAAGACAGGCTATGCAGTCAAGACTATCCGTCAACCCGCTGATGTGGAGATTTTCTGCCATCCTGGCGGTCTTGATCGGCGCGATGCTGGTGGCCGTCCAGATGCGCCTCCAGATTTTCGCCGGAAAGCCGCTCGGCCCGGAGTACGTGGCCCTGCCGGGCTGGGTCTATCCGATCATGGCAGGATCAGCAGGCGCGGGGGTTGGCATGATCCACTTGCTGGAACGCACTCCTCTGCTGGCTCTTTGGAAGCCGGCCCGCCGTCAATTCACGGCACTGGTGACCGCGCTGGGGCTGTCCTTTCTGATGACGGCCTTTCTACTGCCGGACGTGTCGCTGTTGCAATTGGCCTATTATGTCATGAACGGCCTGGTGTTGGGCTTTCTGACCATCCTATGGCCTGCCGGTGGCCGGCGGGCGGCGCACAGCGCCAGCCTGCCTGAGTATCTGAGGCGGCTGTGGCGTCACCGCGTGCTGTTGCGTATCTGGGTGCGCTACAATGTCCAGTCACGCTACAGCCAGACGGTTCTAGGCATCCTCTGGATCATCCTGCTCCCGCTGGCAACCTCGCTGGTGTTTGCCTTCCTGTTCTCGCAGATCGTCCGCGTGGATGCCGGAGGCGTGCCGTTCATCACCTTCTTCCTAGCGGCGCTGGTGCCGTGGGGGTTGTTTAGTCAGGGCATTGTGACCGGCACAGGCTCGGTGCTGAACATGATGAACCTGATCAATCAGGTTTACTTCCCGCGTGAGATTCTCGTGATCGTCAAGCTGGGCGAGGCGCTGGTTGACCTGACCTTTACCTTTGCCGCCATGCTGATCATCAATGCGGCCAACGGCATCTGGCCTAACGCGGCGTTTATTTACTTGCCGCTGTTGCTGGTGATTCAGGTCGGCCTGACGCTGGGGCTGATGTTCTTCATCAGCTACCTGAGCGTGCTGGTGCGCGACATCCCGCAACTGGTCAATGTGATCTTACAGCTACTGTTCTACCTGACGCCGATCATCTACCCCCTCCAGCAGATACCAGAGCGCTATCGCGGGCTGGCCCTGCTCAACCCGCTGGCGGCCCTGATTCAGGCCTACCGCGGGATCATCGCCTACGGCCAGCCGCCTGATCTGATCAGCCTGCACTACCCGCTGGTAGCGGCGGCGGCACTGCTCTATACCGGATACATGTTCTTTAAGGCCAACGAAGGACAACTGGCAGATTTTGTGTGATGACTCAGACTGCAAACGACCCATTGGCTGAAAAAGCCGCCCGGCTGATGATCCGCTGTGAGGGATTGTCCAAGCGCTATCTGCGCGACGGCCACCGCCCCAGCCTGCGCCATGAGGCCATCCGCATCCTGAAGGGCAGGCCGTCCGAAGAGGGCGGGGACAGCGCGGCCTTCTGGGCGCTGAAGGACGTGAGCTTCAGCGTGCAGGCGGGGGAGTCAGTTGGAATCATCGGGCGCAACGGCGCAGGCAAGACCACACTCCTGCGCGTGCTGGCGGGCATCACCGAGCCGACGCAGGGAGAGGTGGAGGTACGGGGCCGCTTCGCTACCCTGATCG
The DNA here is from genome assembly GCA_034435015.1 of Anaerolineae bacterium. Taxonomy (GTDB): domain Bacteria; phylum Chloroflexota; class Anaerolineae; order Aggregatilineales; family UBA3940; genus DAOTYH01. The sequence continues at coordinate 46,266 of DAOTYH010000065.1, forward strand.
CGCTGGGGGCAGGCTTCAACCCAGAGCGCACCGGACGGGAGAACATCTACCTGAACGCCGCCATTCAGGGCGTGCCGCCCAGAGAGGTTGATCAGGTGATGGGGGACATCATCGCCTTCTCTGAGCTGGGGCCGTTCATTGACACGGCGGTTAAACGTTATTCGAGCGGCATGGCCGCCCGGCTGGGCTTCAGCATTGCGGTCCATATCCTGCCGGATGTGATCTTTTTGGATGAAGTGCTGGCCGTCGGCGATGCCGCCTTCCAGGAGAAATGCATCGCGCGGATGCTGGCCATCAGACAACAACATCCGCGCACGCTGATGTTCGTCTCCCATGACGCTTCGGTCGTGCAGGTGCTGTGCGAACGTTGTCTGTGGTTGCACGAGGGGCGGCTGATCATGGACGGGCCAGCCGGCGAGGTGCTGGCCGCCTACGAAGAGAGCTGGCAACGGGGGGCGGGCGGCGAGACAGAGCAGACCAACCCGCCCTAGAGCGCCTCTATCATCCCGATCATGGCCTCAACCGCCGCATCAAACAGACGCTCCATGACCTCATCGGGGGCCTGATAGGGGCCGCCATAACTTCCATCGCCCAGGATAGCCCGGCAGGCGCTGGCCGATGCGGTGCGCGGCACGTCAACCAGCGGTTTCTCGCCGTCCGGCACTGAACCCACCTGTGTAAAGGGGAAGTTCTCTGACCAGTTGGCATGACGCTGGATCAAGCCGGCCTCTCTGGCGACTGCCTCAACCGCCGGATTCAGCCACCACTGAAACAAGTCAAAGTGCGCCTCCGGGTGGGCATTGCCCAGCTCAACCAGCAGAGGGACCAGCACCCCCGTATTGCCGCCATGCCCGTTGCTGACCAGTATCCGGCGGAAGCCTTGCGCCAGCAGTCCTTCGAGCACCTCACGGACTACCGCCGCAAACACCTCCGGGCGCAGGCTGACCGTGCCGGGGTAGGCGGTGAAATAGGGCGAGATGCCATACGGCAGGGGCGGCGCGATCAGCACATTCTGACGGCGGCAGGCCGCCTGCGCAATGGCCAGCGGGGCGCGGATGTCTGCCAGCAGGCTGACGTAGCCATGCTGTTCGCACGCACCGGTGATCACCACGATACGGTCATCGTGCTTGAGGTAGCTCTCGACATCCATCCAGTTCATGTCATCCAACAGCATAGGGTTGAGCGTGTCTCCTCTCTGGCAGTTGTCCATCTCTACTGCTTGGCCGCGCGTGCCTGCCGTGCCTCCTCGATGACCGACTGATGCGCCTTCAGACTGCCGGTCTCGTCAATATGGACGACCTCAATGCCCTGCTCGTTTAACGTCTCACCGACCAGCAGGGCGCGGTGGCATTCCTGCGGCCTGATCTCAAAGCACATCAGCGCCAGCCGCCTGCCCTGTTCCCACAGCTCGAGCAACTGCTCGATTCCCTCATGGTAGTAGGGCTTCTGGCGCAACTTGGCATAATCGGTCTTGCCGTTGGTGTAGGCGTCAGGGTCTTCAGGGAAGCCGCCCAGCGTCTTGCCCAGATAGACATACTGAATGCCCCGCGTCTCCAGATAGCTCTGCAACGGCTGGCGGGAGAAGTCCGGCTCAAACGATGAGGTAGGGCGCGAGCGCACGTCCACCAGCACCGCAACCTGATAGCGCTTTAACAGAGCCACAAACTGCTCAAGACTGCGTTCCTGATACCCGATGGTATAGACCGGTGACAGCATGGTTTTTCCCTCCCCTCAACACACGCTCCCTGCCTGCCGGCAGGGTCAGGGATGGTCACCCCGCCGTGACACTGCCCCCGCCCGGCGCACGCATGGCGGGCCGCAGTCGGCGGTGCCGCCACAGGATGTCCCATACGCGCAGGGCTGACTCAATCTTGACGGGCATACTCATCTTACTGCGCCCGATGCGCCGGTCTTCGAAGTAAATCGGTATCTCAAGCACACGGTAACCCAGACGCTCAGTGACATAAGCCATCTCGACCTGAAAGTCATAGCCGTTCGAGCGGATGCGGCTGAGGTCAATGCCGAGCAGGGTCTCACGCCGCCACGCTTTGAAGCCGGCGGTCGTATCGCGGGTGCGGGTGCGCAGGATCAGGCGGGTGTAGACGGCATTAGCCCACCAGCTTAACAGGTAGCGCCACACGCTCCACCGCTCGTCCAGCCTGCCGCCGGGGACATAGCGCGACCCGACCACCACATCATACTCGGACAGCCGGTCAAGCATCTGGGGAATGTAAGAGGGAGAATGGGAAAAATCCGCGTCCATCTGGACAACCGCTTCAGCGCCCTGCTCCAGCGCCCGGCGGAAGCCGTCTTTGTAGGCTGTGCCGAGTCCCATCTTGCCGGGCCGCCGGAGCACCTCGATCCGGCCGGGGTGAAGACGAGCAAGCTCCTCAGCGATGTCTGCCGTCCCGTCGGGCGAATTGTCATCCACGATCAGGACAGAGAGATCATCAACTGGCAATGCCCACAGCGCCTCTACCAGGGGTCGGATGTTGTCCGCCTCATTGTAAGTAGGGATGACCACAATTGTCTTCATACTGTCAGTTTACACCCGCCCCTGTCTAAACATCAAGAGGGAGTTGAGCGCCGGCTCATCTTGCTTATAATGAGGGGTATATATGCCCCTCCGGGGCCGGGGCATTGATCCTCCAACAATTGCATCAACAGGATGAATAAACGCCTATGACGTTCAATACCGCCATCTTCTATGACATTGAGAATCTGTTGAAGGGGTATAGTTTCTCACAACAAATGGTGGCCAACCTGTCGCTGAAAGAGATTCTGGAGGCAATTCGGCAGACCGAACAGATCGGCCATATCGCCCTTCAGCGGGCCTATGCTAACTGGAGCGACCCCCGTCTGGCCATCATGCGCGGCGAGATCAACGAACTGGGCATTGACCCGATTCAGGTCTTTGGCTTCTCACGAGATCAGAAGAAAAACGCGGCAGACATCCAACTGGCCATTGATGCCATTGACCTGGCCCATGTCCGCCCGTCGCTTGAGGTGTTTGTGATCGTCTCGGGTGACGGCGGCTTTGCCTCGCTGGCCAAGAAGCTTCACGAGTACGGCAAGATCGTGATCGGGTGCGGCTACCAGAGCGCCACCAATCGGACCTTTCAGGCTGTCTGCGACAACTTTGTGTGGATCGCAGACCCGGACGAAGAAGAGCGGCAGGGGCGCGGCGAGCCTGCCCCCGCCGGCGGGGCGGCGCTGGAGGTGACCGATCCGCGCAACGTGCGGCTGGCTTCAAGCATCAGACGGGCCGCCTCACTGGAGCCGGACGTTGTGTTTGCTAAGGCCAGAGAGGTGTTGAACTGGTACGCTTCCGACCCGGTCAGCCGAAGCGATCTAATCCGGACGGGGATTTATCTTTCAGTGGTACAGGAGGGGATGCGCTTTGCGATCCCCGGCTTTCAGCCCATCATCTTTGGATTCCCGAAGTTCATTGAGTACATGCAGTTCATCTGTGCCGGCACGCCCTTGTGCATCGCCCGTCCCCCTCATTCGCAGGCCGTTTTGACCCTCCGCAGCGCCGTCCATAGAGGGGTTGAGGTCCTGCCCGATCTCGAACTGCGCGACCTTCACTCAGCCGAGAGTTACCGCTCGCTCCTTGCAACCGGCAGTCCGATCTTCCGCCTGCCGCCGGCAAGCGAACTCCAAGCTGTGGCCGCCTGGATAGTCCAGTACCCGCCGAAGCAGGCCGATCTAGGCTCAATGATTGAGGAGACCGTGGCCGGCTTAGACGGCCTTGTGTCCTCTGAGTCGGCCAAACATGCTTTGCTGTCGCTGGTATCGGCTGAGGCATTTGAACGTGAGCCGGACGGTGTCCCGATTTCCGAGCAAAGGCTGACCCTGCGGCATGACCTGCGCTCCCTGCCGGCCCTGCTGGGCAGATTGTGGGTATCCGCCAAGACCAAGCTGATGACCGCCTTGGGGCAGGTAGATGATGAGATACTGCGGCAGGTCCTGCCCAACGGCGGATGATCAGCTCAAACGGGCCGGAGAATATTGGAAATCCTTCACAAATTACCCCTTCCTGCCCCTTCCTGCGCTACCATATACACAACACATAACGCGCAGACAGCGCCAAAGGTCGGGGGAGGCGGGGCATCAAACCACGCCGTCCCCGCCTCAGGAGGATAACAGGAGCGTATGGGGAACAGAAAATGGTGGGTCATTGCTTTCGTGGCCGGCATACTGCTGGCAGTCAGCCTTGCCTGTGCTACTCCTGCCGTGCTGACCGGCGAGGGCGTCCAGATCGTCACAGCGACGCCGGGGGGGGCCGGCGGGGCCGAAGCCGGCAGTCCGACCGCACAGGTCACCGTCCAGCCGGAGATCATCACCAGTGCGCAGGCCGAAGATGAACTGCTGGCGGCACTCTATGAGCGGGTTTCGCCAGCCGTGGTTAACATCACCGTCAGCCGGCGCACCAGTCAGGGCCAACTGGTGGACTATGCCAACGGCTCCGGCTTTGTGATTGACTCGGACGGGCATATTGTCACCAACAACCATGTCGTGGCCAACGCCGACGCTGTGCGCGTCTCCTTTAACGATGGGACGGTGCTGGAGGCGGAGATCATCGGGCGGGACGCCTACAGCGATCTGGCGGTCATTCAGATCACCCCGCCGGACGGCTACAGCCTGACAACAGTCGAGCTGGGCGACTCCAATACCCTGCGGGTCGGCGAGCGGGTGGTGGCTATCGGCAACCCATTCGGCCTGACCGGCTCAATGACCGTCGGGATTGTCAGCGCCATCGGGCGCACCCTGCCCACGCAGGTTCAGACTCAGCAGGGCGCTTACAGCAACCCGATGATCATCCAGACCGACGCCGCCATTAACCCCGGCAACTCCGGCGGGCCGCTCCTGAACTCAGCCGGGCAGGTGGTGGGGGTCAATGCCGCCATTGAAAGCACAACCGGCGTGAACGCCGGCGTCGGGTTTGCTATCCCGATTAACACGGTCAAGCGCATTGTCCCGCAATTGATTGAATCGGGCCGTGCGGCCTATCCCTATCTAGGCATCAGCGCCCAGACCCTGCCCACACTGGCCGATCTAGCGCTGGAATACGACGTGCCGGTGACACGCGGCGTGCTGGTCAGCACCGTCACTGAGGGCAGTCCCGCCGCACGGGCCGGTCTGCGGGGCGGCAGCCGCACGGTCAACTTTCGCGGCGCAGAGGTACAGCTCGGCGGGGACATCATCACAGCCATTGACGGCACACCGCTCCGCAGTTTCGACGAGTTGCTGAGCTACCTTGTCTCCTACTGCTCGCCCGGCCAGACGGTCACCCTGACGGTCGTGCGCGGCAGTCAAACGCTGGAGGTACCGGTCACGCTGGGGACACGCCCCAGCGGCAACTGAAGCCCTGCTGTAGGGAATTGCCACACCAAGAGGGTCAGGGAAGTGAGACCCTGACCCTCTTTTTTACTTCAGCGCCCGGATGTCCCCTGCTTCCTGCACATCTACTGGAATGCCCTCCAGCATCACAGGCAACAGCTCTTCGGGCGGAAGGTCAGAGGGCGGGTACTTACGGTGTACCATGACCACAATGCACACCTCATCGGTGTATGCACCGCCCCGCTGGCGCAGTCCCACTCCGACCCCGACCACGCCGGGGCGGGCCAGCAGGTCAGACTCGTAGCGGGCCTTCACGGCTCTCGCCTGCTCAAACAGCGCCTCCGGATCGGCCATCGGGCTAGAACTCCTCCTCGCTCTCCGCTGAGCCGTCCACGCGGTCAGCGATGTCGCACAACAGATTGAACAGGGCCTCCAGATAGTCCACGTCCTTCTCTTGACCGATGCAGGTATAAGTCAACTGCCGGCCTTCCAACTTGATCACGGCGTTTTTCTTGACCTTCGCCATCAGGTCATGGCGCAGCATGTCACTCTCCCCCAGCAACCCAAGCGCGAACTCCGGCGGTTTGCTCTTGACCACATAGCGCTGATCAAAGGCATCATCGCCGATCTTCACATCCTGTATCCCCAGCGCCTCGCCCAGCTTACTGAGTATCCCCGCCGGAGAGAGCTGGAAGAAGCCGCCCGCGCTGTTCTGAACCCCTGCCGAGATCAGAGTGTAAATGGCAGAGCTTTCCCCAGAATCGACCACGTAGGTCGTCAAGGTCAGCGGTCGGCGGCGGTAGTCACCGCTCAGGCTGGCCCGGCGGCGAATTCCCTTTCCGCGCTCCAACAGCAGGCCGGTGCGCAATGACAACTGATCCCAGGCCTCCAGGACGGCCCTTTGTCTCCTAGCGGCAAAGAAGATGATCAGCGCCACAGCTACGATGACCAGCACAGTCCCCCAGAGGACGAGGGAGGGTATTATCCCAACAGGAAAGTCAAACATTCGGTTGCCTTTCTTCCATCAGGCAGGCGCGGAAAAAACCGAGCACCCGCCGCCGGTATTCTGCCGGCTCGCGCTCGTGTGCCTCGCGGTGCCCCGCCCCTTCGACGCGCCACAACAGCTTAGGCTCGCCGCAGGCCGTGAAGAGAGCCTCCTGATCAGCCAGCGGCACAAACGGATCGCGGTCCCCATAGATGAACAGCACCGGACGGGGCACGATCCGGCCTGCATGAGGGAGCGGGCTGGCCTCATCTAGATTCAAGCCCAGCCGCAGTTCAATGACGTGTTGGATCAGCCGGGCCAGCGGCCTGAGCGGATGCCCTGTCTTCTCACGCAAGAATCCCTCGATAGCGTGAGCAGGATGCACAAAGCCGCCGTCACAGACCACACAGGCCACGCGGCTGTCCGCCGCCGCGACATGCAGGGCCACTGCCCCGCCCATCGAAAAACCCAGCACCCCGATCCGTTCCACCCCGCGCGAACGCAGAAAATCAAGCGCGCCCAGCAGATCAGATACCTCATGGATGCCAAAGGTGACTTGTGACCCCTCGCTGGCCCCATGCGCCCGCCAGTCAAACTGAAGCACATCAAAACCCGCCGCCGCAAAATCCGGCAGGAAGTGCGTATCGCCGTCCATACTGCCGAACAGGCCGGCACAGAAGATCACCACCGGACGCCCTTTTCCCGTGCCGGTCAGCCAGCCGCCCAGCCGCAGGCCGTCCCGCGCCGGGAAGCTCACACGCTCAAAGGGCAGGCTGTAATCGGCGGGGGTGACAGCCGGGTCGGGGCGGTAACGCCGGATCACCCGCCCGGCCATCAGCCATAGAGCGGCCAGCGCCAAGCCGGCCAACGCAGTCAGGGTGACGAGGAGGAAAGCGGCAAGCATGCCCCCATCATATAACCATTTGCGCCGGCGCGAAAGAGCGGAAACGGCCTGACGGCCTGCGGCAGTAGCAACAGCCCTTCCGCCGGCAACACAAAAGGGCGTGAGACTGCACGCCCTTTTATGCCGCTACAAGGGATGTCCTCGCCCCTGACTTGGACGGGCGCTCCTGTCAGCCCGCCTCCTTAGGCTGATGCTTGCGCCAATACGAGATGTAGCGCGAGCCGTAGTCATCGCGCCCCAGCAGGAGATCAGTGGCGCGGATGGTCGGGCACAGCTTGGCCGGATGGGTGATGGCACAGGTCGCCCCCATCTGCATCGCCAGCGCAAGGAACGCCTGATTGATCGTCTGGCGGTCAGGCAGGCCAAAGGAGACGTTGCTTGCCCCCAGATTGATGTTCACGCCGAACTTTTCGCGCACCAGCCGGATGGTCTCCAGCGTGATCACGCCGGCTTTGCTGTCCGCGCCAACGGTCATCACCAGCGGGTCAATGACCACATCCTCAATGGGAATGCCGATCCGGGCGGCCCGCTCAATGATCTTCTCGGCGATGGCCAGGCGCTTCTCCGGATCATTGGGGATGCCGCTGTCGTCCATCGTCAGGCCGATCACAGCGGCGTTGTATTCCTTGACCAGCGGCAGGACAGCGTCAAGCATGGCCTCCTCGCCGTTCACTGAGTTAACCAGCGCTCTGCCGGGTGTAACAGGCAGGGCCGCCGCCAGCGCTTTTGGATTGGGCGTATCAATACAGATCGGCACATCCGTCACGCCGGCTACCACCTGAATCACCTCTGGAAGCATGGCGACATCGTCCATGCCGGGCACGCCGACATTCACATCCAGCACGTCGGCGCCGGCCCCGACCTGCTCGACGGCTAACTGCTTCACATACTCAAAGTCGCGCTCCTGCAAGGCCGCCGCCAGTTTCTTGCGGCCAGTCGGGTTGATCTGTTCGCCAATCACGACGAACGGCTTGGCAATATCAATGACGACGGTCTTGCTCTGACTGCGAAGAATAGTTTGCATGGGTTTCTTTTCCTTTCCCGTTTGACAGGCGGGTTTCACATCTTTCAGATAACAACAGGTGCGGCTTCGCAGGCCGGTTACTTCATCATCGGTATCTTGAGGCCGTGTTTGCGGGCAAAGGAGATGGCCTCCTCATAGCCGGCATCCACATGGCGGATGACACCCATCCACGGGTCGGCAGTCAGCACACGAGCCAGCCGTGCGGCGGCCTCCGGCGTGCCGTCTGCCACGATGACCTGACCGGCATGCTGGCTGTATCCGATCCCTACCCCGCCGCCGTGATGGAAGGAGACCCACGTTGCGCCGCAGACCGCATTGAGCGCAAAGTTCAGCAGTGGCCAATCCGAGATAGCATCGGAGCCGTCTTTCATCCCCTCTGTCTCACGGTTAGGCGACGCGACCGAGCCGGAGTCGAGATGGTCACGCCCGATCACAATCGGCGCACTGACCTCGCCGCGGGCTACCATCTCGTTAAAGGCCAGCCCGGCCTTGATGCGCTCGCCGTAGCCCAGCCAGCAGATGCGGGCGGGCAGTCCCTGAAAATGCACCTGATCCTGCGCCATCTTGATCCAGCGCACCAGATGCTCCTGTTCGGGGAACAGCTCGATGATCTTGGCATCAGTAGCGTAGATGTCTTCCGGGTCGCCGGAAAGCGCCACCCATCGGAACGGCCCCTTGCCCTCGCAGAACAGCGGGCGGATGTAGGCCGGAACAAAGCCGGGATAGATGAAGGCATCCTTCACGCCGTAATCATAGGCACGCTGGCGCAGGTTGTTGCCGTAGTCAAACACAATCGCGCCGCGCTTGTGCATCTCGACCATCGCCGCGCAGTGCTCAGCCATCGTGCGCTGTGACTCCTGCTGGTAGGTCTTGGGGTCACGCTGACGGAGTTCAACCGCTTCCTCCAGCGTCATACGGTTGGGGACGTACATCAGCGGGTCATGCGCGTTGGTCTGATCGGTGACCATATCGGGGATGATGTTGCGGCGCACCAGCTCCGGGAAGACATCGCCGGCATTGCCGATCAGCCCGATTGAGACGCCCTCGCCGCGCTGTTTGTAGTCCTCCACCATCTTGAGCGCCTCATCCAGATCGCGCACCACCACATCCAGATAGGCGGTATCGAGGCGGCGCTGAGCACGCCACGGGTCCACCTCGACGATCAACCCCACGCCCTCATTCATCTTGATAGCCAGCGGCTGAGCGCCTCCCATCTCGCCCAGGCCGGCAGTCAGCACAAACTTGCCGCGCAGTGACTGGCCGGGGCCGTAGTGCTTCTGGGCGGCGGCGGCCAGCGTCTCATACGTCCCTTGCAAAATGCCCTGCGTGCCGATATAAATCCATGAGCCTGCCGTCATCTGGCCGTACATGATCAGGCCTTCGCGCTCCCACTTGTCGAAGTTCTCCTGAGTAGCCCAGTGCGGAACAATGTTCGAGTTGGCCAGGATCACGCGCGGGGCGTCGCGGTGGGTGCGCAAGATTCCAACCGGCTTGCCAGACTGGACGAGCAGGGTCTCGTCATCTTCCAGATTCCTGAGCGACTCAAGGATAGCGTCAAACGCCTCCCAGTTGCGGGCCGCTTTACCGCGTCCGCCGTACACGATCAGGTTGTCAGGGTCGCCTGCCACGTCGGGGTCCAGATTGTTCTGGATCATGCGGTAGGCGGCCTCCTGCAGCCAGCCCTTGCAGGTCAACTGTGTGCCTGTCGGGGCATGGATCACACGCTTTTGACCAGTTGCCATACGACTTTTCTCCCCACAATGTCCAAACTCAAGCAGAGACCGGGAGGCGCTCTCTGCCAAGCCATCCACCCGGCAGGCCGATCCCGCATGACCGGCGCTCATCTGCCTTATCAGCTTACGTCTAAGGAAGGCGGGGGTACGTTGTGCCCCCTCTGACAATGCAGAGGAAGACAGAGGGTCGAGAATCGGGGAGTTGCCGATGCTGACCTGCCCGCCATGAGATACCCCCCATCTCGGCATTGGGTTTATCAGCCACCACTACTATAATATAGCAAGATGCCCGAATCACGAAAAAAATCACCCGATAGTACCAGCCTCTGCCCACTGGGCTGTAACTTAACCCGTTCTTTCAACCCTATAGGAGAAACATCATGACCGAACGCAAGAAGGTAACTCTGCCCGCCCTGTACAAAAAGTACCACGACGGCGAGCAGATCACGATGCTGACCTGCTATGACTACCCCACCGCCTGCCTGCAAGATCAGGCCGGGATAGACATGGTGCTGGTCGGCGACAGCCTTGGTATGACCATGCTGGGCTACGAAAGCACCCTGCCGGTGACAATGGCCGACATGATCCGCCACGCGCAGGCGGTGCGGCGCGGCGCCCCGAACGTCTGGCTGATCGGTGACATGCCCTACATGACCTACCAGCCCAGCGTAGAAGATGCCATCCGCAACGCCGGGCGCTTCATGGCTGAGGCAGGCTGTGACGCGATCAAGCTGGAGGGGGGGCGTGAGATGGCCGACCGGATGGAAGGGATCGTCAAGGCAGGCATCCCTGCCATGGGGCACCTGGGGCTGACGCCGCAAAGCGCCTCCGCCTTGGGAGGCTTCCGCGTACAGGGCAAGGGTGCGGCGCAGGCCGCCCGCATCGTGGAGGATGCGCGGATTCTAGAGGAGGCCGGCGCGTTTTCGATCCTGCTGGAGCTGGTGCCCGACCGCGTATGCGAGCTGATCACACGGCGTGCCCATATCCCGATCATCAGCCTTGGCTCCGGCCCGCACGCCAACGGCCAGCTTCTGATTTACCATGATATGTTCGGGCTGTACCCGCGCTTCACGCCCAAGATGGCCAAACAGTACGCCAACGCCGGCGAGGTGATCTTGAACGGCCTGAAGCAGTACGTGGCTGAGGTAACCAGCAAGACCTTCCCCCAGCCGGAAAACTACTTCAGCATGAAGGATGAAGATTACGAGGAACTGCTCAAGCTGGTGGGAGAGTAAGACCTTCTCTTCCCCCGCTGTCTGCCGCAGGGGCGCGGCGCCCTGCGCTCCTGCGGCATGTGATCGAGGTTCAAGTGACCGGCCAGCCGATCAGCCTGTCTTTCCGCTTCAGCCGGGCCTTTTCACGGTGAGGTAGTATGAGATGACCCAGAAGCCGACTGCCCCCCCGCCCCCCAAACGGCGTCTCTTCCGCCTCCGCTGGCATATCATTCTGCTCAATATGCTGGCAATATTGCTGGCAATTGTCGCGCTCAGAGCCGTCTATGCTGTCTGTCTAGCCCGTCAGCTTAAGACGCTGGCCGGCACGATGCAGGCTGAAGTGCCGGCCCTGCCCGAGTCGCCCGACACGACTGCCTCGATTCAGCAACTGCGCGGTGACCTGGCCCAAGCCCGGCGCCTGACAGCAAACCTGCGCGGGGCAATATGGCCGTTCGGCGGCCTGCTCAGGTCGCTGGGGTGGGTGCCGCTCTACGGCGACGACCTGGCCGCCGTCCCTTACATCCTCGACACAGCCGAGTCACTGCTGAACGCGGCCAGCGCACTGGAACAGGGTTTCTCCCCGCTGATCGAGCCGGTGCTGAGCGGAGGGACCGAAGCACAGGGCAGGCTGGCGCTGGCCGCCGAGACAGCGGCCAACGCCGCGCCCCTCCTTGAGCAGGCCGCCCACGATCTGGAGGCGGCCCGCCGCGCCCGCGCCCGCATCCCTGACAGCTCCGCCCTGATCCCCCCCCTCCGTGAGGCAGTTGACGGGATCGATCAGGTGATCGGTCTGCTTGACGTGGGGCTGTCGGGCCTGAAGACACTGCCTGTCCTGCTGGGGACTGAAAGCCCGCACCACATCCTGATTCTGCTCCAAAACGCCGATGAACTGCGCCCGACCGGCGGGTTCATCACGGCCAGCGCCTACATCGTGATTGAGCAGGGGCGGATCGTCCAAATGGAGGTGCGCCCCAGCAACAGCGACCAGACTGACCATTTCTACCAGATCGCCTATGAACAGCCGCCCCAGCCGCTCTATGAATATATGCACCTGCCGCTGTGGGCCTTCCGGGATGCCAACTGGTCGCCGGATTTCCCTACCAGCGCGGCGAAGGCGGCATGGTTGTATCAGCAGGGGCAGGATGTGCCGATAGATACCGTGATCGCCATCACCCAGTACACCATCCGTGATTTTATCGCCGCGACCGGCCCGCTGACGCTTGAAGACGGGACGATCATCCACGCAGATAACATCCTTGACTACTTCCGTGAGCTGTGGTTTCAGTATGCCGCTGAACGCGGATATACAAGCCGCAAGGACTTCATCGCTGAGCTGGCCCCCTTGATCCTCCAGAATGTGCTTCAGGCTGGCGACTCAGCCCGCATGGCGGCGCTTCTCCAGACAGCCCTGAACGCGGGCGAACGCGGCGATCTGTTGATCTACTCAACGGACCCGACCGTACAGGCAATGGTCGAGCGGATGGGGTGGGACGGCTCAATCCCAGACTGGCAGGGCGACTCGCTGTATGTGGTAGATACAAACATCAGCTACAACAAGGCCAACCTGAATGTGCAACGGCGCATGACCTACGAGATAGACCTGACCGGCCTGTCAGCCCCTTCAGCCACGCTCAGGCTGGTATATCAGAACTTCGGCACACGCCCGCAGTGCCGCTGGCCACTCGACCCGATTGCCAGCTACATGGATTTAGCCGACGACTGCTACGGTGACTACCTGCGCGTCTATGTGCCGCAGGGGGTTGAGATGCATGAGATGCCGGTCTTTGGCCTGCCGCCTACCTACCCCTGGGTAGATGATCCGGCGGCGGGGGTGTTCCGGGCGCTGGAGGATGAGCGGGGCCGGCAGGTTTACGGCGGGCTGATGGTGCTTCCGCCCGGCGCCACCTTTGGCGCGGAGTTCGTCTATACCCTGCCGCCGACCGTGCTTGTCCAACGGGCAGATGGGGCGCTGATCTACGACCTGCTGATCCAAAAACAGCCCGGCCTGCCCGATCATCCGATCACGGTCAGGGTGACCCTGCCGCCCGGCTCCGCCCTGCTGGAGGCAACGCCGGCTGTGGGCGCTCAAGACGGCAGGACACTCTACTTTGAAGGCACACTCAGCGCCGACTGGCATATTCGGGTGGTGATGTCTGCACCGGAGGGTGAGGGGATACCGTCCATCCCGACGCTGGCCCCCGCCTCAGAGGCCGCGCCTACGCCGCGCCTCGTCCCGACCCAGCCGCCCCTCCCCACCCTGCCGCCCGGCGCGACGATCCAGCCCGCGCCGTGAGTGAAGGGTCTTTAGCTGATCACAGGAGACACTCAGCATGGCGGCCAGAATAGAGGATTACCGCTGAAGCGCGGCTTCACCCTGCGTGCCAGACGCATCAACACGAGGGGGAGCGTGCTGGCTACGATGCTCCTGCATACCTCCATGAACTGGTCTATCTGGCTGTTCATGCCTGACATGCAGGTCAGCCTGCCCGTCATCGGCTTCACGGTTGCCCTGCTGATCGCGGCGACAGCAGTGATCATCCGCGTCTGGGGGGCAGATCGGCTAAGCCGCATACCCGAAGAGCCTTGAGTTGCCCGCCCCAGCCGATCCTCGCTCACAGGGCTTGACCGGCGGAATCCGCGTTGCCTTGCAGATTCCGCCGGAATGCGTTACACACACAGACACATAACCCGACACGAAGAACAGGATCGTGCCTGTCATGAGCTTCTGGTCAGAGCGCCGATTTGTCGTTACAGGGGGAGCCGGCTTTCTCGGCTCGGTAGTCGTCAGGCAGATGCGCGAACGCGGCGCGGGTGAGGTCTTCGTTCCACGCAGTCGTGAGTACGACCTGCGCCGGCGCGAGGCCGTGCTTGATCTCCTCGCCGACACCCGCCCTGACGTGGTGATCCACCTCGCCGCCATTGTAGGGGGCATCGGCGCAAATCAGGCCCGCCCCGCTGAGTTCTTCTACGACAACCTGCTGATGGGAACACACCTCCTGCACGAGTCATGGCGGGCAGGTGTCCAGAAGTTCGTCACGGTTGGGACGGTATGCGCCTATCCGCGCCTGACCCCCGTGCCCTTCCGCGAAGAGTCGCTGTGGGACGGCTACCCGGAGGAGACTAACGCTCCCTACGGGCTTGCTAAAAAGATGCTGCTGGTACAGGGGCAGGCCTACCGCCAGCAGTACGGCTTCAACGCCATCCACCTGCTGTTAACTAACCTGTACGGCCCCGGCGACAAGTTCGATCTAGCCACCGCCCACGTCATCCCGTCGTTGATCCGCAAATGTCTGGAGGCCCAGCGGCGCGGCGACGACACCATCACGGCCTGGGGAACCGGCTCGCCGACGCGCGAATTCCTGTATGTGGAAGACGCCGCTGAGGGCATCCTGCTGGCCACGGAGCATTACGATAAGCCCGAACCGGTCAACTTGGGGTCAGGGGTGGAGATCAGCATCCGCGAGCTGGCGAAGTTGATCGCCGAGCTGACCGGCTTCCGCGGGCAGATCGTATGGGACGCTACCCGCCCCGACGGCCAGCCCCGCCGCCTGCTCGATACCAGCCGCGCCGAGCGCGAGTTTGGCTTCCGCGCCCGCACGCCCTTCCGGGAGGGGCTTCAGCGTACCATCGAATGGTACAGCCGGCGTGCCTCCCTCAACGATCATCCCAGCCCGTAGATGTCGTCCATCTTGGCCCGCAGATAGGCCATGAACGGCTCGGCGCTGAGCGGCCCGCCGACCGCCCGTGCGGCCAGTTCCGGCAGGGTGAATTTGCGCCCATGCCGCATGACCTTGTCACGCAGCCAGCGCAGTATGCCTTCAAAACGCCCCGCCTCGATCTCAGCGGTCGCGTCGGGGAGGTCCTTCTGCATGGCATCCCACAACTGCACAGCAAAGATACTGCCCAGCAGATAGTCAGGGAAATAACCGATACTGCCCTGTGACCAGTGGATGTCCTGCAATACCCCCTCCGAGTCAGTTGGCGGCACGACCCCTAGATACGCCTCCATGCGGGCGTTCCACTCCTTGGGCAGGTCCGACACGCTCACCCGCCCGTTGACCAGATCGTTTTCCAGCTCGAAGCGCAGGATGATGTGCAGACCGTAAGTCACCTCGTCGGCCTTGACACGGATCAGCGACGGCTGGACCTTGTTGATCGCCCGATAGAAGGCTTCCAGCTCAAGGTCATCTAACTGGGGCGCAAAGAAAGCCTGCATCACCGGCAGGAGACGCTTCCAGAAAGCCCGACTGCGCCCGATGATGTTCTCGTAGAAACGCGACTGCGACTCGCCGATGGCCATGCCGGCGCCCCAGTCTAGGCTGGTGCGGTAGAGGGCCGGGTCAAGGTTCTGCGCGTGCAGGGCATGCCCCGCCTCATGGATCGAGCTTTTGACACAACGGAAGAAGTTGTGCGGGTCAACCAGCGTCGTGATGCGCACATCATCAGGGGCAAAGCTGGTAGTAAAGGGATGCGCCGAGAGGTCCAGCCGCCCGCGCCGGTAATCGTAACCCAGCCGGGCGGCCAGCATCCGCCCGAAGGCCACCTGACGATCCGGCGGGAGGGGACGCTCCAGGAAGCTGTCGTCTACCGGACGGCCCTGACGTGTGATCTGCTCAACCAGCGCGGCAAGCTGGGGCCTCAGGCCGGCAAACAACGCCCCTACCTGCGCCGAGTCCAGCCCCGGCTCGCAGCGATCCAGCAGAGGATCGTAAGGATTATCGTAGGGAGCGAAGAAGTCAGCCCACTCGCGCTGGAGCGCAACGATCCGTTCTAACAGCGGCTCAAAGGTTGAGAAGTCGTTGCGGGCCTTGGCCTGTGCCCATGCCTGACGCCCCAGCGAGGTGACACGGGCATTTTCCTCGACCCAGGCCGGCGGCACGCGGACGGCCTTATCGTACTCGCGGGCCAGCACGCGGATCAGGCTGGCCTCATCCGAGTCATAGTCAAGCTGGTCAAGGCAGGGTTTGAGGTCATTGAGCAATGCCCCTACCTCATCAGAGGTGAAAAGCTGATGCGCCAGCCCGCGCAATGTGCCGATCTGGGCGGCGCGGGCCTGCACGCCGCCGGGCGGCATCTGGACTTCCTGATCCCAGTTCAGCACAGCGGCGGCACGCCGCAGGTCGCTGACACGGGCTATATGCTCCTTAAGCTGTGCGATCTTGTCCTGCATGAGAAAACTCCCCCTCCGAAACGATCATCCGCTACGAACGGCACAGGGGCGCGGTGGTGATGCGCCCCTGCGGCCCCGTCCTTCCCTTTCAGCCTTACAGCTCGTAGATTTCGCTGTACTTAGCCCTCAGGTAATTGAGATACGGCTCCCAGCGCAGAGGGCCGCCGACAGCCCGTTCGCACAGCTCCTGAAGGGTATACTTCTGGCCGTACTGCATGACCTTCTCCCGATTCCAATCCAGAACAGCCTTGAACTGCCCCGCCTCGACCTGGGCCAGCACATCCGGTATGTCCTGCTGCATCTTCTCCCACAGTTGCGCGGCAAGCAGGCTGCCCAGCAGATAGTCAGGGAAGTAGCCGATATTGCCCTGCGACCAGTGGATGTCCTGCAATACCCCTTCGGTGTCGCTCGGCGGCACGACCCCTAGATACGCCTCCATGCGGGCGTTCCACTCTTTGGGCAGGTCTGACACGCTCACCCGCCCGTTGATCAGATCGTTCTCCAGCTCGAAGCGCAGGATGATGTGCAGACCGTAGGTCACCTCGTCGGCCTCGACGCGGATCAGCGACGGCTGAGACTTGTTGATCGCCCGATAGAAGGTCTCCATGTCCACATCATCAAAGGCCGGCGCAAAGGCCGCCTGAAGCTGTGGATAGAAATAACGCCAGAAGGGACGACTGCGACCGATGATGTTCTCATAGAAGCGCGACTGCGACTCGGCAATGGCCATCGTCGAGAACATATCCAGGCCGGTACGGTTGAGGGCCGGGTTGATGTTCTGAAGATGCATCCCGTGACCGGCCTCATGGATGACGGACATCAAGCAGGCAGGCAGGAAGTCCGGGTCAACCCGCGTGGTGATACGGGCATCGCCCTGCCCTGAGCCGGAGGTGAAGGGGTGCGCTGACAGGTCCAGCCGCCCGCGTGAAAAGTCAAACCCGATCCGCGCGGCCACTGCCCGCGCAAAGGCGATCTGGCGTTCGGGGGCAACCGGACGGTGCAGGGGCGAGTCGTCCACCCGGTCGGCGCGGCTGGCGATAGCCTTGACCAGCTCAATCAGCCCCGGCTTAAGCGCCGAGAAGACGGCATTAATCTGCTCGTATGTCATGCCCGGCTCATAGAGGTCGAGCAGGGCATCATAAGGGTTGCCATCCGGCTGGAGGTATCGAGCCTGCTTCACTTGCAGTTCAACTGTTTTGGCCAACAGCGGTTCAAACAGGGCAAACTGATTCTTGGTGCGTGCCTCTTTCCATGCCTGCATAGCCAGCGCCATCGTGCCGTAAATCTCCATCGTCAGCTCGATGGGCACGGCGGCCCGGCGGCGGTACTCACGCATGGCCAAGCGGATCATCGCCGCCTCATCTGAATCGAAGTCAAGTTGATCCAGAAGCGGCTCCAGTTCTTTGAGCAAGGCCCCAACCGCCGGATCAATAGTGAAACGGTGGATCAGCCCCCCCAGCGTGCTGAACATCTCACCGCGCGTTGCCGCCCCGCCCGGCGGCATCATCGTCTCCTGATCCCACTGAAGGATCATAAGCGCACGGGTCAGATCAACAATCGGGGCTACACCTGCCTTGAGTTGTGCGATCTTGTCCTGCATGGAGAGTCCTCCTAACCAACGGATAGATGAGTTGAGACCGTCCCTTCGCAGGGAAAGGCGGCGGATACTCAGGCAGACCTACAACCCGTAGATCTCGCCGTATTTGGTCTGGAGATAGTTCATGTACGGCTCCCAGCGCAGAGGCCCGCCGGTGATGCGCTCAGAGAGTTCCGGCAGGGTGAACTTCATGCCGTGCCGATGAATCTTCTCCCGCAACCAGTCAAGGATCGCGCCGTACTGCCCCGCCTCGATCTCCGCCGGCACAGACGGCCTTTCCTTGAGCATCTGCTCCCACAACTGCACCGAGAAGATGCTCCCCAGCAGATAATCCGGAAAGTAGCCGATGTAGCCTACCGACCAGTGAACATCTTGGAGCACGCCCTGCGCATCGTTGGGCGGCACAACACCCAGATAGGCCTCCATGCGGGCATTCCATTCTCTGGGCAGGTCCGACACGCTCACACGGCCATTCATCAGGTCGTTTTCCAGCTCGAAGCGCAGGATCACATGCAGGCCATACGTCACCTCGTCGGCTTCAACGCGGATCAGCGACGGCTGAACGCGGTTCAGCGCCCGATAGAAGGTTTCCATATCCACTTGGCCAAGCTGGTTGGGGAAGATGGCCTGAAGGCGCGGATACCAGTACCGCCAGAAGGGCCGACTGCGCCCGATGATGTTCTCATAGAAGCGCGACTGCGACTCATGCACCGACATCGAAGCGCCCTGATCGAGCCATGTGCGGTACAGCGTCGGGCTGGTGCCCTGCTCGTACATGGCGTGGCCGGCCTCATGGACGGTGCTCATCAGCGCACTGCTTCCTATCCCTTCAACGATGCGGGTCGTAATGCGCACATCGTCCCGCCCAAAGTGGATGGTGAAGGGATGGGCTGAGAAGTCAATCCGGCCACGCTCAAAATCATATCCCAGCGCTGTGATCACCTCGCGGCCAAAGGCCATCTGCCCCTCGGCGCCAAACGGCTGGCTGAGCAGGGTATCATCCACCACATCCAGACGAGCCGTGATGTCCTTGACCAGCTTGACCAGCGGCGGCTTGAGCGCCGAGAAGACGGCATCTATCTGCCGGTAGGTGATGCCCGGCTCATAGTAGTCCAGCAGGGGATCGTAGATGTTCTCATACGGCTTGAAGCACTCAGCCCAGCGATGTTTCAACTCAACTGTCTTGGCCAGCAGAGGCTCAAAGGATTTGAAGTCGTTGTTGGCGCGGGCCTTCTGCCAGACCTGCTGAGCCAGTGAGGCCGTGCGGGCCAGCTCCTCGGCCAGCTCCAGCGGGACACGCACCCGCCGCTCATGTTCACGCCTCAGCACGCGGATCAGGCTGGCCTCATCCGAGTCATAGTCCAGGCCGGCGGCTTCCTTCTCCAGCTCGTCGAGCAGTCTGCCCGCTTCGTCGCTGGCAAATATCTCGTGAAAGGCACTGCGCAGGGTAGCGATCTGGTCAGCGCGGGCCTCGCCGCCCCCCGGCGGCATGTAAGTTTCCTGATCCCATTCCAGCACGGAGGCCGCCCGCTCCATATCTACCGCACGCCCGATCAGTTTCTTGAGCTGGTTCAGCTTGTCTTGCATACAGGCAGTCCTTTCTATGGCAGGTCTTCAGACACGCTCCAAAAAACAAAAAGAGCCGGGGGGATCATCTCCCTCGGCTGGACACCACGGGCACATTGAGAGGCGACGGGCGGATTTGAACCGCCGATGGAGGTTTTGCAGACCTCTGCCTTACCACTTGGCTACGTCGCCGATTGGCTGATGAAAGAGATCGGACAGAGCGGGCGATGGGATTCGAACCCACGACCTTCTCCTTGGCAAGGAGACGTTCTACCACTGAACCACGCCCGCCTACGCTTTGCATTATAACAGAGACAGGGTAGAGGCGCAAGAGGGAGGTTCGTTTTCTGCGGCAGAAAGAACTGTTGCATTTGTGCAACCCTTCACTATATAATGGCCTCCTGTTTATCCGTATCTGTTGCACACCGGAGAGGAACGACATGACAGACTACCAGATTCCACTGGGAGCCTCAGGTGATCACCTTTTACTGAAAGCCCATCCTATATTCGGCAACCGCCTGTTCTTTCAAGACAAACGGCTAAAAACCTCCCTGTTCAGCCCTCCCAAGATCATGCTTGACGGCACTGACGGCCAGAGATACGAAGTCCAGGTACGCCCTGGCCTTGTTGACCCGCTACCGAAAGTGTTCGTCAACGGTCAGGAGGTCAGCTATGTGAAGCGCCTGCAAGCATGGCAGTATGTCATTGCCGCCCTGGGCCTGATCCTGGCCATTGTGAGCATCGTGATCATTGGCGGGATCGTAGGGGTTGCGGTCGGGTTGGCCGCCGCTTACCTGAGTGTCGGCATCATGCGCGGCATCGAGAACAAGTTCTTAGGCGCTGTAGCGGCCATAGCCGTTATGGGCGCGGCATGGCTGTTGTGGTTTGTGATCGTATTCGTGGTAGTCAATGCCAGCTATTAAATCACGCCGCTAGGGGCTTGATGTCTGCCTGCGCGGACTTGAACGCACCCAACGGGCGTGTGCATCTTCAACCCTATGACTCCAAATAGGACGTAACAACCATGTCTCTCACAGAAGAACTACTGGCAACCCTTCCTGACGGGCAGGTCAATGATGTGCGCATCGGCCTGCATTGGACGGCTGTCGTGGTCACCGTCAACGGCCAGCGGCAGTGCGGGCTGGCATCTACGTTGGGCGGCAGTCACGAACACACCGGCGAGCCGGATGCGCCTCAGGCCGGCCATCTGCATACCTTCCCGGCGCTGGAACTGGCCCGCTTTGCCCGCGAGCCGCATCCCCTGCTGAGGAGCATCGGCGTAGCCGCCTTGAACGCCCTGCTCCCCCGCACACCCGAACGATGGAGCGATCTCAACGCAGAGGAAGTGCTCATAGAATGGGGGAGGGGCAGGACGGTCGCCCTTGTGGGGCGCTTCCCGTTCATCCCGCGCCTGAGGGAACAGGCAGGCCGGCTGATCGTGCTGGAACAACAACCGCACGACGACGAACGCCCAGCCGAAGAGGCGGCCTCCATCCTGCCGGAGGCGGATGTCGTAGCCATCACCGGCATGACCTTCGTGAACCACACCCTCGAAGGTCTGCTGGCCCTCTGCTCCCCGCAGGCGCAGATTTTAGTGTTGGGGCCAAGCACGCCGCTCAGCCCCTTGCTGGGGCGGTACGGCGTGGCCATGCTGTCGGGAGCAGTCGTCGAGGCGGTCGAGCCGGTGCTGAGGACCATCGAGCAGGGGGGCACTTTCCGGCAGATACACCGCGCCGGAGTCCGGCTGGTGACTATGCGCTGTGACGCCGGCACGTCCTAAGCCGGCCTTCGGCTGTCGAGGCATCCCCACCGCTGACCATTATTTGACATATCGCATCAGAAAGGTTACTATCACTGCTGTCATCACATGAAGGATAAGGAGAGGGTCGTCTGGTTTAAGAGAAGCTAGGACAAACGCCGTCTGTGGATCAGGGAAAGGTAACCTGAACCTACAGGGCAGAGAGAAATGAAGACAGGGGCATCGCCCCGAATAAAGTTACCTTGCGGCGCTTGTCCGTTTAACAGGCACTATCACTATCAAACAAAAAAAGAAAGATAAACCAGACAATGGAAAACAAACTTTACGTCGGCAACCTCCCTTATTCGGCTACAGATGATTCACTGCGTGAGTCCTTTGCCCCCTACGGTAACGTTGTCAGTGCATCCGTCATTACCGACCGCGAAACAGGCCGCTCGAAGGGGTTCGGCTTTGTTGAGATGAGCACCCAGCAGGAGGCTCAGGACGCCATCAAGGCGCTGGACGGCACAGACATGGATGGCCGCGCTATCAAGGTCAATGTGGCCCGCCCGCGCACCGATGATGACAGGCGCACCTCGCGCCCGCGCACTCGGCGCACTTGGTAGATGAGCTGAATCAAAGGGGGCGCAGTACCGTTCGGTACTGCGCTCTTTTTGTTTTGCAGGTCCAAGCAGGCCAGCGCAGTCGTCTGCCGCTTTTTTCCCCTTCTGTCTTAACAACAGTTTAACAGCCGTTTTACATTTACTTGCCCCTTCTGGAGCATAGTTGAACTGAGGAACGACACTCCCCATTCTCATGAGGAGGCCGCATGACCGCCGCATGCCTGAACCAACCTCTGCACCAAACGTCGTCAGAGTTCAATAACTGCACGATCATTGACCAGCTCAACGGGGAGACGGAATATCTCGTCTGGCATCAGCCAAGCGCCCAGTATGCCGCTTTGATCATCCCCCCTCAGCCGGAAGAACCAGATGACGCCTATTTCGAGGGGTTCACCGCGGCGATGCAGGCGGAGGCCTGGCTGTATCACCCCGCTATTGCACCAGTCTTAGATTTCGGTGTTCACAATAACGTGCCTTATGTGATCACGCCCTACTACCCCGGCGGCTCTTTACTGCAACATCTGCGTATCAGAGGGCCTTTCCCGCTGGCTGAGGTCGTTAAATATCTAGGGCCAATCGCACAGGCCCTGGATGAGGCTCACAATCGGGGCATCACCCACTATCTGCTGACACCATCCGCCATCTACCGGGCTGATGTAGGCCGAAACGATTATGTGCTCTCCCGCTTTGGGATAGGGCAACTGTCCTTTGACATGGGCTTGATCCCCGCCTCATTTATGCCCTATGCCGCCCCTGAAATCTACCTGCGGATGCCGTGCACCCCCGTTGTGGATATCTATGCTCTGAGCATCATCGTGTATCAGTTACTGACCGGCGAACTGCCTTACGGCGGCTTTAGCTATGCCCAGCAGATGAACGGCCACGTCAATACACCGTTACCCAGCATACGTCATCTGCGCCCCGATCTTCCTGCCGCTGTGCAGGACGTGCTCAACGACGGCATGGCTAAACTGCCCCACAACCGGTATGCCAGCGCCGTTCAATTCATCCAAGACCTTGTACAGGCAGGAGGGCTGGCCGCAAACGGCGAAATCGCTGAACAAGCATCCCTAAGTACAGGAAGAACAAGGGATGGCAGGCTGTTCTACAGCCAGCGCGGAGAGAGGCCGGGCAAACTCCAGAAGCGGCGGCTTAAGAGCGGCTATGTCAGCTTGAGCAAGCAGTTCGTAGATGCCCTGATGCTGGAGAATCATGACCCCGTCAAGGCGGCCATGCTCTACCGCGAGATCGTACAGGCCGAACCACAGTATTCTAACGGGGCAACTATCGAGCGGCTGGCACGGCTCGAAAGGGAATTGGGTGCTCAGCAAATGGTTGACCTGCTGACCAAAGCCCAGTCAGCGCTTGAAACCAAAGACTGGCTGGAGGCAGAAAAGCTGGCCGAACAACTGCTGTCAATTGATCCCTCGCATTTGCTTGCCCGCCGCATCTACCACATGGGGGTATCAGGGGAAGCCGCCCGCCAGCACTATCACCTGGCGCAGTTGGCAATGGCAACCGGTGATCGGGCCAGCGCCGTCAAATTACTGGAGGAACTGACCAGGCACAGCCCTGCGCACGACGACCCGGAGGGACTGCGTCTGCTCACCCGCGACGTAGCGGCCTTCGTGCGCGAAGCCCACCGCCTCCAGACATCCCAAAGCAGTCTGTTAACGCTGACCTTCTCGCCAGACAACCAGTATCTCGTAACCGGCGGCACAGACAAGTACATGCGTATCTGGAAGATGCCAGACCTGACGCTTATCAAGGAGATAGAACATCCGGCATGGGTGTGCGGAACCGCTTTCTCGCCTGACGGCAGGCTGTTGCTGTCTGCGACATGGGATGGCGAGATTAGGCTGTGGTCTATGCCGCACCTGAATCCCGCCGGCCTGATCGCAGGAATGGTGAATCAGGTACAAGCGATGGCCTTCTCCTGTCACGATCATACCCTGCTCGCTACTGCATCTGCCCTCTGGCTGGCCCTGTGGAACTTACCAAGCGGCAGACGCCTCACGACCTTTCATGAACCGGATCGCGTACCGGTGACCGCACTGGCCTTCTCACCTACAGCGCCCGTGCTGATCTACGGGCTGGCCAACGGCGACCTTTGCCTGCGGGATGTCTCACAGCCAGATGCGCCGCAACTACTGATGAGGATCACAGCCCACCATGCCCCCGTGTATGACGTTGCCGTCTCGCCCGATGGTTCG
Source organism: Anaerolineae bacterium (assembly GCA_034435015.1). GTDB lineage: Bacteria > Chloroflexota > Anaerolineae > Aggregatilineales > UBA3940 > DAOTYH01. The sequence goes on from DAOTYH010000065.1 coordinate 70,376, forward strand.
CTGACAGCCTCAGCGGCGAGGGACAGTTCGGTCAAGCTGATTGATACGGCAACGGGCGCCATCGTGGACGAACTACGGGGTCACCGCGACGCCGTACACGGTGTGAAGTTTTCACCTGAAGGCTCATTGCTGGCAACCTGCAGTCGGGATCAAACCATCCGCCTGTGGGATTATCATGCCGGCAGGCAACTCAAAATCCTAGAGGGGCATTCGCACGGGGTGCGCACATTGAGCTTCTCACCAGACGGGCGCACGCTGGCTTCGGCTGACTCAGGGGGTGCGGTCCGCCTGTGGCAGTTATGACACGTTCTAGCACGCACCGCCTGTCAGGCTGGGGGCTTTGGACCTGCCTCCAGCCTGTCCATCCGCAGGCATCACCGGTATAATCAGGCGCATGCTGCGCCCACCCTCTAACCATTTATCTGTCCGCACCGCTGTCCCCCGCCTGTTCTGGCCGGCTGTAGCGGTTGTGCTTCTGCTGGCGGCAGGCCTGCGCCTGACCGCCTTGACCCGTCTGCCCCTGTTCGGCGATGAAGCGCTCCATCTTGGATGGGTGCATCAAGTGCTGGCGGGCAACCTCTTCGGCCATCTCGTTGATAACAAATGGCTTCTGCCCGTCACGCTGGCGATCTTCTACCCTGCCGGCCCGGAAGCCCTGTGGCTGTCCCGCGCACTGGCCGGCCTGGCCGGCGTGCTGACGACTGCCGCCTGCATCGGGCTGGGCTGTTCCCTTGACCGGCCCGTTACCGGTCTGGCGGCTGGCTTGCTGTATGCGCTCATGCCCCTTGCCGTCTTCCATGAACGGCAGGCGCTGACCCAGCCCCAGATGATAGCCTGCCTGACTTTCAGCGCTGTGCTGGCGGTGCGCCTGATGCGCCGGCCTGCCGCCGGGCCGGCCATCCTGCAGGGGATCATGCTGGCGGCGGCCTACCTGACAACAGCCATGGCGCTCCCGTTCTTTATTGTTCCTCTGGCGGCTCTGATCCTGCCAACCGGGGGGGCAGACTGGCGGCGGGCGCTGGCCGCCCAGATCGGATCGCTGGTGCTGGCTGGGGCGCTGATCGGGCTGGTGCAGGGGACAGCCTCCCTCTACGGTTATGCCCCTCTGCCCAACTTCCAGCCCGGCCTGTCTAACTCGATACTGGGCCGCCTGACTGAGCCGGCCACACTGGCCCGCTTCCTGACGGACGTAGGCATCACAGCCGATGCGTTGTCTCACTACACCGGGCCGGTTGTGCCGGCGCTGGCAGGGATAGCGCTCCTCGCGGCCATACGCCGTCAGGACCATCCGCGCGAAGCCGCCTTTCTGGCTGTGCCGGCGGTTGTTCTGGCCGCTGTGCCTTTCGTGATCCGGCGGGTCACAGCCGAGGATGTGCTGGTGCCGCGCTACTTCATGGTCAACCAGCCTGCCCTGGCTGTGCTGACCGCCATGGGACTGCGTGCCCTGATCGGCTGGCTGGGACGGCACCGCCCGGCACTGAGCGGCTGGGCGGCGGGCGCAGTCGTGACGGCCATCGCCGTGCCGATGCTGTGGTTCAACGGCACGCTGATCCGCGACCCCCAGTCAGTGCCCCTGCCGCGCGTGGACCGTGAATACCAGTACGGCGGCGCATTCGCCTATGACCTGCGCCCCGTGTGTGATGACCTGCTCACGATCTGGCACGAGAGCGGCGGCCAGCCGCTCAACCTGATCGTTTACGGCTTCAACACCGACCTGTTCAGCGCGCCGCTGGGGCCGCGCGTCGTTCGGACGGGGTTCTACTACCTGCTCGACCGCGAGACGCTGGCCGGCTGGGTGGCCGGGCCGCGCCCTACCTACCTTGTGGACGGCTGGAACATCTTCGGGCAGTACGTCCGCCCGCCCCTGCCCGATCAGTTCAGCCTGACGCTCATCCGCCGCTATCGGGCTGAGGCATGGCATGGGGCGTTGTACCGCGTCACGCTGGCTGATCCCTCTTTCTATGATGAGGCCTATTCCGCCCGTGCCCCCGAGCCGGAGCAGATCGCGGGCGACTACGCGAGCCTCTCGGCGGCGCTGGAGGGCCAGCCGGCGGGACGGGTGCTGGTCTTTCCGGCGGCGCAGGCGTCCGGGCTGGACGAGCGGGGTGCAGAGCCGATCCTTGTAGGCGCGTGGCCGCTGACCCCGCAGACAGCAGGCGCGGCGCTTGATCAGATGACGCTGGGCGAAGCAGGCGAGGTCGTTCACGTGATTCTAGTCCACGAGACCCGCTCCGACCCGGCACAGGCGTTCGCGCAGGCCCTTCAAGCCCGCCTGTACCGGCTGGACGAAAGCTGGTATGGGGTGTTACACCGCATGAGCTACGCCGCCGGCCCTGCCCTGCCGGAGGGTCAGGCGCTGGGAGCGGTCTGGGAGGACGCCATCGAGCTGGTTACGATCGCCCTGCTCGACCCGCAGGCGCAAGCGGGCGGTGTATTACGCCTTGCGCTGACATGGCGTACCTCCACGCCGATCAGCGACTCATTCAAGGTCTTCGTGCATGTGGTGGACAGTTCAGGCAGGCTGTGGGCACAGAGCGACAGCATCCCCGGCGGGGGTCTGTTGCCGATGACAAGCTGGCAGGCCGGCGAGACAGTCACCGACCGGCTGGCCATCCGCCTGCCCCCTGATCTGCCCGCCGGCCTGTATGAGATACGGGCGGGCATCTATCACCCCGTCAGCGGATTGCGTCTGCGGGTCACAGGCGGCGGAGAGGGGGACTATGTGGTGATCGGACACATCGAGGTCAGGGCATCCCCTTAACCCGCGCGGGGATGCCCCGGTACTGTGCTAAGAAGCGGCCGCAGAGGCATCCCGGACATACATGAGCAGGGCGTACCACCCCAGCACGATCAGCAAATCCAGAGACGGCAGTTCCTCTGCTTCGGGGTAAAGGATCAGGTCGGCATGATACTTAAAGAACCCGCCGTAGCGGTACTCGATCAAGCGCTGGCCGGTCGCCTTATCGGCAAAGACCCAGTGCGTGCTCCAGAAGTTATCGGGACGCCACTCTAGGGTGCGTCCGTCGGGCAGTGTCAGCTCGCCTCTGTTCCAACGGCTCCGCATGGACAGCGCCGGCTCGGACGCGCCTTCCTGCTGGATTTCGGAAAACATCTTAAAGAAGCCCCTCCGGCGCAGATGCCACACCCCCTCGGCTGTCTGAGCGGTAGCAGTGGACTTGAACGCGCCGTCCCATTCCATCACCGCAATCAGAGCGTCCTCGCCGGCCCGCAGTTCGTACCTGTGCTTCCAGCCGCTGGGCTGAACCCAGGCCAGCGGCAGGCCGCGCACCCTCTGGAAGGGAGTCATTGTGATCATGGCTTCATTCACGTTCATTTGGTGCTCCTGTCGTATGTGTACCGGCTAGGCGAAAACCGGTTATCAAGCCTTCTTCTCCTATTTTCTTATACGCAAAGCAGGTAAAGCCGTTATTAAGGCCATGTTAAATCTGAGGGCAGGCCGCCTGCCTGAAGAGAAACAGGCGCCGAAAAATGACATCCCCCTCTCCGGCGGGTTCAGCGGAGAGGGGGATGAGGTCAGCCGTTCACAACGAGAGAGGGGGTTATGCCCTGCGGTTAGGCCTTGCGATCAGCCATGCCAGCCCGATCAACCCAGCCAGCGTCAGCCATGGATGGGCGGTGAGCCACAGGCCCGCCCGCGCTAAACGCCTGATCCGGTTGACCCGCCGGATCGACTCGTGCGGCATGGGGGTATAGTATCCCCAGTCAAACGTCTTCAGGCGGGCAAGAAACCCCTGCCGGATGCACCCTTCGAGGCTGTAGATGTGCAGATCACGGCACAGCCGCGCCCCGAAGCGCAGGTCGCGGGCAAACTCGTCCCAGGTCAGGGCACGCAGTTCGCCTGCCTCCCCCACTTCGATCCCGCCGCCTGTACTGCCAACCGCGATAGACAGGGCCTCCGGTGCGTAACTGCACAGCACCGATCCGTCTGCACCGACAAAGCTGGAATACAGCATCGGGACATCACGGTCAGCGGGGATGTCTATGATTCCAAACAGGCGCTGAAGCAGTGACGCACCCACCCGCCGCTCATCGAAGACGGCGGGGAAGATGTAGCTGTCCACGCGGTAGCCGTCAGCCTGAATACGTGCCACCAGCCCGCTGTAGATCATCTGCGCCCGCCGGAAGTGCTCATGGTTGAGCAGACGCCTCAGCGCCGCCGCAAGGAAAGAGAGCCACTGCCTGCGGGCCAGCCGCTCCATCTCGTTGATGTCAGTTTCGATGTCCAGACCAACGCCTGCCCACTGAAGCTGATGCGCCGCCGTCCAGGCCTTGAAGTCGGTGTAGAAGCGGGCCGCCTGCGGGGCATTGTCCAGATGGAAGAAGTAGCCCTCTTCCTTCGGCAGTAGCAGCCATGCCACTACTGGGATGCCCTCCTGATTCAGGCGGCGCACGACTTCGGCCCGCTGGCCGCTGAGGTCAAGGATGGCCAGGCTAAGCCCAGCTCCCAGCGCCTTCAGATCGGCGATCACCGCCGGCTCGGTGAACAGCCTTTCCAGCTTATCAGGCGGAAGCTCACAAAAGAAGGTCAAACGCGGCCGTAACATGCTCAGACTCATCCCTCCTGCCCAAGCACAGGCTCAGGCCTGTGTGTCGCTTGGCGGGGCAAACCGCCATACCACTACCATCCCGTCCCATGACACGGAAGCCAGCGACAGGCTGTCAGGAGACCATGCCAGCCCGCGCACCTCGCTGGTCTGATCCGTCAAGGTAAGGAGCAAAGCTCCCGTTGCGGCGTCCCATACCAGCACCGTGTAATCGTCCGTCCATGCCCCGGAGGCGATCAGCGTCCCGTCCGGCGAGGCAGGGGCACGCAGTAACAGGCCGGTGCGGCCGTCCAGCGAATAGGTGGAGATGGCCATCGCTACATCCCACACCATGATCTTACGCTCATCCGACCATGCCCCGCTGACCAGCCGCGCCCCGTCCGGCGTCCACGAGACGCTGGTCACGCCCGGCTGGCGCAGTACCAGCCGCTGGGCGCCGGTCAGCGCATCCCATAGGATGATCGTACCGTCCTGTGAGGCGGAAGCCAACAGCCCGCCGTGCGGCGACCACGCCACGCTGAACACCCAGTCAGCGTGACCCGTCAGCGTCTGGACGGCTTCCCCTGTCGCGGCATCCCAGATCAGGATAGTGCCGTCGTATGAACCGGTTGCCAGCCGCGTCCCGTCCGGCGACCATGTCACGCTGACCACAGCGTCGGTATGGCCTTCAAGGGGCAACGATGAACCATCCGACAGATTCCACACGATGGCCGTCCCGTCGGCTGAGGCCGAGGCCAGCCTGCTTCCGTCCGGGCTGTAGGCCACACTGCTCACCAGGCCGGTGTGCCCCTCAAGCAGATGCGCCTGTGCCCCCGATGCCGCCTCCCAGATGATCACCTTGCCGTCGGCGGCACCTGCCGCCAGCGTCAGGCCGTCCGGCGACCAGGCCGCGCAATTCAGAGCGCCGCTGTAACGAGCCAGCTCGCGCCCTTGAGCAGTCAATTGACGGGGGGGCGGCACAACCAGAACCCCTCCGCCAGCTTGATCGGGTTGCCCGCCGCCCCACCATGAGGCAAAGCGGAACATCGCCAGCCCGACAGCCGCCACAAACAGGATCAGGCTGAGATAGAAGCGGGTGTTGCGGTTAAAGCGGAGCATGGCCGCATCTCCTGACAGGGATTAGCTACAGGGCCGACAGCACACGATCGGCGCACTCCCACCCGGAGAACAACGCTCCGCCGGTGCTCGGACCGGCGAAGTAGTCGCCGCAGAAGTAGATCGGTCCTTCCTGCGGGTCGCGCCAGAACTCAGCCAGCGCATCCAGATAGCCGGGCTTGTAGGTAGGGACTTTCTCCGACCAGTGGAAAAGGGTATAGTCGCCAAACTTACCCTCCAGCTCCGGGAAGATTTCAGCCGCGACGACCCGCGCCTGCCGGACGAACTCGTCATCCGGCATGGAGGGGTCATAGCCCTCGACCGATGAGTCCATCAGGAGCAAGGTCTCCCCATCGCGGTAATGCTCCACACCCAATGTGTTGATGACGCGCTTCTCCTTGCGCGGGATCATCACCCCGACCACACCCGGCTCGAAGTGCATCTTGACCGTCTGGAACAGGGCCACCGTGCTGGTGTATCCCACCTTGGGGAAGAAGGTCTGCCAAGCGGGGCGCGGATCATCCAGCAAGGGCAGGACGTAGTTGCCCGGCACGGCCAGCACCGCCCGCTCGCCGTCGAGCGTTTTCTTCTGGCCGTCATGGGTGTAACTGACCGTTACACCACTCCCGTCGGGGCGGGCGCTGACACGCTCGACACGCGCCCCCCGGATCACCTGAACGTGCTCTGCCAGTGCATCCGGCAGTGAGCCAATGCCGCGCTTAAAACCATAGCTCTTCTGGTTGAGGTAACTCATCATCAAAGCCAGAAAGGCCTTGCGCGAGATGTCATGGCCGCCGTAACTGCAATATACCTCAAAGGTCGGAGCGGCCCAGTATTCAAACATCTCCGGGTTGATGTGCTTGTAGAAGAACTCCTCCAGCGTCTCCTCATCCGGGCCGGGGGCCTGCTCCAGATGATACATGTTCTTGACCTTGCGCATGGGCCACAGGTAAGGCAACAGCTTGAGCATTGCCAAGCGTGCGCCAAAAGACACCCCGCCCCAAGTCAGATAGGAAGGGATGGAGACAAAGTCACAAGCGTAAACCTTGCCGTTCCGCCAGATAACGACCGGCACGCCGTCCTGATACATCGGATACAGCTCATCCGACAGCCCTAACTCGCGGGCCATCTCCATCAGATAGACATCCCCGCCGGTGACGAACTTGGCGCCGGGATCGATCTGATAGCCCTCCCAGTGGACGGTGATCATGCGCCCCCCGACGTGCTCCTTTGATTCCAGAACGGTGACATCATGACCAGCCTGACGCAGGCGATAGGCCGCCGTCAGGCCGGCAATACCCGCTCCGACGACAATGATATGTTTGCCAGCCATGAGGTACTTCTCCAAGAGGTTAAAACAGGATCAACAGGGTATGAAGGCAGCGCGTCCCCCATACGCCCATGATAGGGGCAGGCATGAACTGTGTCAAGAGAAAGAAGCAGGGTTAGGACAAATAGGCTAGCGCTCCAGACAGGGGATGGTATAATGAGCGTGGCATGGGGCGGTGGCGAAACGGCAGACGCCGCGGACTTAAAATCCGCTGAGGGTGACCTCGTGTGGGTTCGAATCCCACCCGCCCTACTGGATCAAGCATACACGGGTGTATCCCTCTTGGCGGGATACACCCGTGATAGTTTGTCGGGCGGGGAGGCCGCTTACAACTCCCTTCAGGCGCAACGGCATCAGGCGGATATATCTGCCATCATGTCACGCAGGCTCAACCCCCGCGCAGGCAGCATCGCCCGCAGGACGAACTCACGCCGCAGGCGCGGTGCGTCCACAAAGGTAGCGGTTTTAAAACCGGCCCGCAACAGGGCCATGCCGCGCAGTGGATCGGCGTCCACCAGCAGGCTGTCTTCGATCTTAAGCTGGAGGACGGCCAGCATCCGGCCTATCGCCGTGAACAGATCGGCAGAGGCATACTGCGCCGTCATGACGACCTGATGCTCAACCAAGAGGCGCTCCAGGCCGCCCCGCGACAAGGCTGTTGACATCCACAGGGGGGGATAGTCAGCCAGAACGGCCAAACGATAAGACGCTCTGGCCAGCTCATTCATCACCTGCACAACACCGAAGATCGGCTCGATCCGGCGCTCGATGGCGGCGGCCAGTTGCGGGGGAGAGAGCTTCACCGGCGCGTGCTCAATAACGCGGCGGCAGAACTGCTCACTGTCCGTTGCGCCCGTCTTTAACTCCCCAGCCAGATCGATCAGCCTGAAGCACAGCGCCGGTGTTACGGCGACGCCTTCAGCCTCAATCACCGCACGAGCACATTGCCACACAGGCGGTACAATGACTCCGTCCAGCCAGAAGACGACCGACGTGAAAGCAGGCACCATTCACTCCCCAATGACTTGAACAATCACTGAGCGCTCGCGGCGGGCGGTGTCCATGTCCAGCACCACCAACTCCTGAAAGTCTCCTAGTTGCAGATCACCCTCAATCACCGGCACATGGACTGAAACACCCAGCAGGGCTACGCCAACATGAGCCGCCCCGTTGACATCATAACCCCGCTTGTGATGGGCATAATCACCGGCAGACGGCAAGATTCGCTCCAACAAGTCCTGGATGTCAACCAGAATGCCGGTCTCGTGCTCGATGATGATCACCCCGCCGGTGGTGTGCTTGTAAAAAACAAACACTGCTCCCTCGCGGATGCCGGACTGTTTGACTACATCCCGCACCCGCTCGGTGATGACCTCCGAGTAGAAGTTGCCCTCAGACAGCACGGAGAGTATGCGCGTCAGCACCATCATGGCATGACCCCTGCGAAAATGTGTGTTGCCTTCTGCGCGACAGGGGGCATCATCTTAGGGCGAACACCCCGACAAGCTATGGATAGATGCCGCGGCCATTATAGCACAAAGTCATTCAAACCTGCTTCACGGCATCCGCTCCCTTGCGTGGAGCGCATCCGCTCAATGCGGTTATCCTGTCCGGCGACCGCTCCCCCTTAGCATTTGAGCGAATCTTTTTTTGTGCTATACTAGCCGTAGATTCGGCCCTCATCCGAGTCACTGTGCCGGGTTCGGCCCGGCTTTTTTTGCCCCCATAAGGAGTTACATATGCAACAAACACCCTCACTGCCAGCCGCGAGAGTCAGGCTTGGGCTGGGCTTATTGATCATCCTGACTACGCTGGCCATGCTGATCTCGCTGGCCTGCAGTGTGGGGGGAGTTTCATTACTGCCTTCCACCGAGACCCCTACCCCCACCACTACTCCTACCCCTATGCCAACCCCCTTTGGCGGCGGGAACGGCCTGATCGCCTTTGTGTCCTTGCGCTATGAGGAAGACCCCACCAATTGCTGGCTGTCTAATACCTGCAACAGCGAGGTCTTCATCGCCCGGCTCGACGGCAAAGGAGAGGTGAATGTCTCCAATCACTCGGCTGACGACTGGTGGCCGAGATGGTCGCCGGACGGGACACGGCTTGTCTTTGTCTCGAACCGCAACGGCAACAACGACATCTTCCTGGTCAACGCTGACGGGAGCGGCCTGACTCAACTGACTACGAGCGAAGAGAACGATCATACCCCCTCATGGTCACCAGACGGGACGCAGATCGTCTACACCTCCTATCAGGAGGGCAACGGAGACATTTTCATTCTCAACGTTGATGGGAGCGGGGAGCCGATTCAGCTCACCGACCACCCCTCCGATGATTTCTACCCCGCATGGTCGCCGGCGGGCGATCTGATCGCCTTTGTCACCGAGCGTAACGAACCGTTCCCTGATAGCTGTTGGTCTTCCGGCTGTAACAAGGACATCTTTGTCATAAACACGGACGGGACGAACCTGCGCAACCTAACCGCGAGCAACAGCGACGACTGGTGGCTTGAATGGTCACCAGACGGGACCCGCATCGTTTACGAGGGTGAGAGTGATGGACTCACTGATCTGTACGTCGTCAACGTCCAGACACGGGAACGCCTCCAACTGACCGACATGCCGGGGGACGAGTGGGCAGGTCCATGGTCACCAGATGGTTCGCGCATCCTCTTTTCGTATGAGGACGACGTGTATGTGATCAACGCTGACGGCAGTGGTATGATGCGGTTGACGACCTCCTACGGCAACGACTACGGGGCGGCCTGGTCGCCTGACGGCATGATGATCCTGTTCGTGTCCATGCGGGAAGAAGCCGACCCTGACAATTGCTGGAGTGTCAGTGAGGGGTGCAACACTGAAGTATTCATCATGACCGCTGACGGCAGGGACGCGCGCAACCTGACGAACAGCGCCGGCGAAGATTTCAACCCTATGTGGCAGCCTTAAGGGCCTCCAGCCGCGCTGAGCACAACAGGGGCATACAGGCCATGTGCCCCTGTTTCTTTTTCCCTTGTCTTAACATGCTCTTAAC
>DAOTYH010000066.1:0-3407 GCA_034435015.1 Anaerolineae bacterium
TCAGAAGGATAGTCTTTCCCTGTTTTCTGTGCAAGTGCTGGACGCAAACATCATTAACCCACAGGTACATGGCTGTCCAGACTCTACCAACTCCATGTCAAAGTAGAGCGTCTTGTTGTCTCCACCATACAAGAAGGTTATGATCACAACGTACTATGGCTCACAAAACTTCTCCTTCCCGTCCAGCCCCACATTGGGCTGTCCTGCTGATTGTAGCTGGCACGATGCTGACGATTCTTTCAGCAGGAGGGCTTCTGCTACTCCGGTTCGCCCCGACGTCTGTAACAGCTTCCTATGTCCCTGCACCAACCCGGACGCCTCTCCCCACACCTACTTTGCCCCGGCAGGCCATCGTTGAGCGGCAATTCATCCCTATCACCACACCGCAACCATCTCCATCCCCCTCACCAACCCCGACTTCCGCCCCGGTTACCCCCATCCCATGGACACAAGAGGAGATCAACGCCCTCTCTTGGCTATGCTATTATGAAGTCAGGGGGATGGCTGAGGCAAGAGTGGATGCGTGCTTGTCTGTGATTTCAACGGTGCGGGCACGGTATGCCTATGGCAGCGGCTTTGCTGAGACGGATGTGATCAGCACCCTGAGGCGGCCAGGTCAGTTCAACTTCGACTTTGACCCCAGCCAGCCAGCTCCTGATGCTGAGATGTACTGGGTCGTCCAACAGTATCAGTGGGGAATGCGCGGCTCGTGTAATGGTTTCCTGTACTTTGACTCCGTCCCCGGCGGCCCGTCTCTATGTGTGATCCAATCCAGCACAGGGGAATTCATGGAGTTTCACAACGGCTGGCGTTAAGGGCGGGTGATCTGCGGCATCACACCCCAGAAAAAAGCGGGGCACAGACTCGCTGTGCCCCACCGCAAGGGTATCAACAAGACTTAATACGCAGAAGCTGCCTCTGCGCTCTAACCCTTCGGGATAACGAAACTAGCGGCCACGTTTGCCAACACTGTTGCCGCGATCACCAGCGCCTCTTCATCAATGTCAAAACGCGGATTATGATGCGGATAGTCAAGGCCGCGCTCTTTGTTCGACGAACCGACAAAGAAATAGCAACCGGGTATGTCATCCATCAGGTAAGACATATCCTCAGCTCCCATGGTGCGCACACCACGCTTCACATTGCTCTCACCGACAATACCGGCGGCAATAGCCGCTACCCTCTCTGCTAGATCGGGGGCATTGTTCACCGCTTTAGTCCGAGGCATGATCTCGATCTCTGCCCGGCACTGCATCGCACCGGCCACTCCCTCGATCACCTCATGCAATCTAGCGTGGAGCATTGCACGGGTCTGCTCATTGAAGGAGCGGATAGTCCCCTTCATCTCAACTTCGGATGGAATCACATTGAAGGCTTCACCGGCATGGATCGAGCAGACCGAGATGACCGCTGTATCCAATGGGTCTACATTACGGCTGACAACAGCTTGAAGCGCCGTGACGGCCTGTGCGGCGGCAACAATAGGATCATGCGTCTTCTGAGGCTGAGCACCGTGCCCGCCATAGCCGGTGAGGACGCATTTCCAGATGTCGGCGGCGGCCATGCTCGGCCCGGCGGTAACTCCCACCATGCCGACAGGCAGTTCATTCCACAAGTGCAACCCTATGCTGTAATCCGGGCGTGGATTCTCCAGCACACCGTCAGCGATCATTGCCAGTGCGCCCTCGCCAATCTCTTCAGCAGGCTGAAAGACAAACTTCACCCGCCCCTTGATTTGAGCGCGGTATTGACTGAGCATCTTTGCCACTGCCAGCCCGACGCTGGTATGTCCGTCGTGGCCGCAGGCATGCATCTTGCCGGGTATCTCAGAAACATATTCTGTCTCATTGGCCTCATGAACAGGCAAAGCATCCATGTCGGCCCGAACTAACAAGGTGGGACCATTACCTTCACCCTCAAGCAAGCCTACTACCCCCGTCTTCCCTATGCCCGTCTGCACTTCCAACCCCATCTCGCTCAGGGCCGCGGCAACGATACCTGCCGTGCGGGTCTCCTCAAAGGCAATCTCCGGGTGGCGATGAAGATCACGCCGGCGGACAATCAGTTCCTCTCTGAGCGCCTGTGCCTGACTATGAAAATTGATGCTCATATAGACTCCTAATTTAACGAATAGGGTATTGAAGTCATTTACTGGGGTTTACGCTTGCCGGATCGGCGCAATCTAGGGCGGCGCTTACGACGGCTGATCTCTACACTACGCTTACCCTCTTCCCCAGAGTCAGCAGGCAGGGGAGGCTCGTCAGTAGAGGGCTTGGCTTCCATGCCGCCTGTACGCACACGTGCACCGCACTCACACGGGCCTCCAACTCCTTCACGGGGACATGGGCTGGCGGCTTTGGCTTGCAGGGCGCGTAGTTCCTCTACAGGGCGCAGATCATCACGATGGACCTCATAGCGCGTCTCTTCGATCAGCACCGTCACAGTTTCTTTAAGAGGGTTGACTTCGATGACTTTCCCCTCTCCGTGAGGCGTCCCTATCCATTTGTTGACCTTAGGCAGGTTCTTGCTAGCCTCCACGTATTGTTCATACTCATAGACCAGACAACAGCGCAGACGGCCGCACATGCCTGTGATCTCAGAAGGATTCAGGGAAATGCCCTGCGCTTTGGCCATCTTGATTGAGATGGGGCTGAAGTCGGTCAAGAAGGTCGAACAACAGCGCGGCCCATTACAGGCCCCATATTCGCCCATCAACTTGGCGGCATCACGCGCCCCGATCCGACGCAACTCTATGTGGGCATGAAGTTCCCGCGAAAGGACCTTACGCAGGCGGTTGGTATTGATGGTAGTCTCTTCAGAGGTGTACAAGATCGCCAGCAGACTCCCATCATAGCTGTAGCTGGCCTTCACAAATTTCACTCCCCGCAGTTCTTCCAACTGAGATGCGGCTTCCCGACAAGTGATCAGCGCCTCGATCTCTTTGGCTTCCCAGAGCTTCTTGAGCATCAAATCTCTGGCAGTTGCGGGACTCTTTATCGGTTTGAGGTTAGCCAGATCAGCACGCTCAGGAGGCACAAGAGCCATAATCTGGCCTATTTGACGACCTCGCGTTGTTTCGACAATGACAAAGTCACCTAGTTTGAGGTGAGGATAGGCAGATGAATCAAAGTGGTAGATTTTGCCAATTGCATGAAACCGGACACCCACCACATACAGGGAGGGATCAACAGACATGAGAAGTTCTCCAAATAACCTACTTACCTCGAATCGGCTTGGGAGTAGTTTGCTCGCTCAATAGTTTAGAAGACGGTCTGGAAAACTGCAACCTTTAATAGAAAGCGGTAGGGCGCACAAGATAGTGCGCCCCAGCAAAGCCACTACCACCGGAAGACCTAATCGAGGGTCACCAACGGAATAGTGTTATTACTGCGGTTGAGGTTCATCAC
>DAOTYH010000067.1:0-6291 GCA_034435015.1 Anaerolineae bacterium
GCCCCGATCAGCACGATCAACCCTGCCCACAGCCCTACCCCCCTCAGCCTCTTCCGGCCCTGCTTCTCTTCGATCAGGGCGGCCTTCACTGCCTCTGCCAGCGCCTCCGCTAACTCGCCCGCCGTCGCATACCGCCGGGCAGGGTCCTTGGCCAGCGCCCGTGCTATCACCCCCTGAACTTCCGGCGGCAGTTCCGGCCTCAAGCGCCGCACATCCGGCACCGCCTGCTCCAGATGCGCCCTCATCACTTGGGCCGGCGTCTCCCCTTCAAACGGCAACTGACCCGTCAGCATCTCATAGAGCGCTACCCCCAGCGCGTACAGGTCGCTTGCCGCGCTGACCTCCCCCTCCCGAAACACCTCCGGTGCCATATACGGCGGCGTCCCCAGTATCCCTGTTCCCGTCAGGTGGGCAGTGGCCTCCTGCACCCGCGCAATCCCAAAGTCGCCAATGTAGGCGTTCCCCTCTCTGTCCAGCAGAACGTTCGAAGGCTTGAAGTCCCGGTGTATCACCCCCTGCGCATGGACATAATCCAGCCCTTCCGCAATCTGCCTTCCATACCTCACGACCTCATCCAGCGGGAGCGCCCCCCCTGCTATCCGATCTGCCAGTGTCCCTCCCGGCATATAGGCCATCACAATGTAGGGCTGCCCCTCAAACTCGCCGTAATCGTACACCGGCAGTATCCGCGCATGCTGTAGCTGTGCCGCAACCTGTACCTCCCGCTCAAAGCGTGCCAGGAAGGTCGGGTCGTGCGTGAACTGTTGCGGCAGTACCTTGATCGCCACATCCCGCCCCATGCCAGCCTGACGCGCCCGATACACGGTTGCCATCCCCCCGCGTCCGATCTCCTCGATCACCTCATACTGTCCAATGGTCCGGCCTATCAGGCTGGTCATTACTGCCTCCCATTTTTTCGTCCAGCAGCCTCACCCCAGCGCAACTGCCACCCACGCCACGAACGTCATCACGAACCAGTGAATCAGAAACGGGTACACAAACGAGCGTGTCCGCCATGCCAGCCAGCCAAAGGCTGTGCCGCCAAAGATCGTGCTGAGCGTCTCAAGCGGCGGCTTGCCGTAGTGCGCCATCGCAAACGGCACGGCCTGCAAGACAACCGCACTTGGCCCGGCTATCCGGTACAACCCGAACAGAATGAAACCCCGAAAGAAGAACTCCCACCCAAACAGCTCCATCGCGCCGGTGAGCGCCACCTCGCCGAGAGGCTGGTTATAACGAACCTGATAGTACTCCACCATCGCCGGCGTGCGTCCGGCAAAGTACAGGATCGGAGCGGCTGTCACACAAGCCGCCAGCGTCCACTTGAGTCCTGTACGCCAGTCGCCCAACTGGAAGCCGTAGTCAGACGGACGTTCGCGGAATATCAGCCCGATCACCAGCAGAGGGACAACCAGATAAATCATCAGATGCTCGTAGGCCAACGCACGCAGAAAGTCACCATACCGCTCATGCGGCAGAAAGAGTGTTGTGGGGTCGTAGTAGTGATCCTCGATCAACAGGAGGGTACTCAGCACGCTGATCAGCGTCGCCTTCCATGGCAGGCGCAGACCCAAGAGGTTGATTGTGTCAGGCTGGGAATCGGACGGGGTGTCGGTCATGACAACGATCCTCTGAATGACACAGCCGCAGAGCCTCGCCTGCTCTGCCTGAGAAAGCAGAAGATGCGGTTCACGGACAGCTCTCTCTCTTCTGCCCCAACAAGCACTCTAGGCAGAATGGACTAGTTGGGGCAATTTTACTTCCGTCTTGGCTTGCCGCAGGCCGGGCAAGCCGGCAGATGAGCAGGATAGGCGCGGCCGCAGTTGGTGCAATTGCCCGGCGGCTCGGACTCTGTCGGCAGGCCGGGGCGGGTCTCCTGAGTAGATTCTTCCGCCGGACGTGCAGGCTTGCCGAGCAGAGGGCAGTACGTCAGGCCGGGAGGGTGGAGGTGGCCGCAGGAGTAGGGGATTGAGCCGCCGGACGGCATGGGGACAGGCTCGACCGGCTTGGCCGGTTTGCCGGTCAGCGGACAGTAGGCCTCGCCGGCGCGGTGATGATGTCCGCAGGTGTAGGCAGTCAGGGCTTCCTCATCAGACCGGTGATCCTGCCAAAAGCGCCAGGCGGTCGGGCCGTGAATGGCAAAACCAATATTGTTTGCCACTGCCGGGTTGATGATGCTGTCAGCCAGTCCAACCAGCTCGCCTGCTGTATTGATAATCGGCCCGCCGGAATTGCCGGGGTTAATGGATACATCTACCTGTATCAGCGGGGCATTCAGCGCAATACCAAAGCGCGGCAGGGGCTGTTCACCGGGATAGCGCAGGGCGTTGTAATGCCCCCCCGTGACAGACCAGTCAAGGCCAAGCGGGTGGCCGATGGCCGCCAGCGTGTCGCCCGGCTCCAATGGTTCAAACTCAAACAAGAGACCCTCTGCCTGTGCCGCCGGGGAGGCAGTCGGAGAGGCACGCAGTTTGAGCATGGCCAAGTCAAGAAGGGGGTCAGCGGCAACCACATCGGCCTCGATCTGCTCGCCGCTCCGGAAGCGGACGTACAGGCCGGCGGCCCCGTCCACCACATGCAGACAAGTCAGTATCCGGTCGCCGGGCAGATAAACCCCACTGCCTACCCCCCCGTCCGGACGGCTGATCTTCACGACATAGTCAATGACGCGCTGGACGGCCTGTTGCAGATCGTGGGCAGGGAGCAGAGGGCCGGTCTGGCCGGCGGGGCGAATGGAGGCCTGCTCCGCCAAGGCGGGGGGACGGCCTGCCGCTACCTCCGCCAGATCAGCGGCCATCTCGGCGGCAGTTACATAGCGGGCGGCGGGCGTCTTAGCGAGCGCCTTTTGCAGGACGGCATCCACACCAACGGGCAGGTCAGGCCGGAGCGGGCTGATCAGAGGAGCAGGCTCATGGACATGCGCCCACAACAGCTCTGCCGCCGACCTGCCGGGGAAGGGCAGAACCCCCGCCAGCATCCGGTAGGCTGTGACGCCCAGTGCGTACACATCAACCGCCGGTGTGACAGGATTCCTCAGGTTAACCAGCTCTGGCGCAAGAAAGGACGGCGTCCCGACCAGCGCCTCGCCGGTCAACTCTTGGGTCTCGGCGATCACTTTGGCGATCCCGAAGTCGGTCAGAATGGCGTTTTGTTGGGCATCCAGCAGGATGTTAGCCGGCTTGACATCCCGATGAATGACGCCAAAACCGTGTGCAAAGTCGAGTGCTTGTGCCACCTGCCCCAGAATACGCACGGTGACATCCAGCGGCAGAGGTCCCCCCGTCAGCAGGTCTTCGAGTGATCCGCCGGAGATGTACGCCATCACCACGTAAGGCCGCTCACCGACCTGGCCGTAGTCATAAATGGGGATAATATGCGGATGCTGGAGGCGGGCGGTCGTGGCCGCCTCGCGCGTGAAGCGCTCCATAAAAGTCGGGTCACCCAGCAACAGCGGCGAAAGGGTCTTCAGGACGACCTCACGCCCAATCGAAGACTGACGGGCAAGGTAGATGGTTGCCATCCCGCCGCGCTTGAGTTCCCTGAGGACCTCATACCCGCCCACTTTCTGGCCAACCAGTGAATCAGACATCATCGGTACTGCCCCCTCTATGACGAGTCACTTCCAGCAAAGGCGTCCCTGTTACGCTCCCCCTCCGATCAGGGCGTTGCCGTCGGAGCCGGAGAGGACGTTGGGACGGGCGTCTCAGTCGGAGCGGGGGTTGGGGTTGGGGATGAGGACGGCGCAGGCGTCCCGCCCGGCACGGCTGGCGGAGCGATCAACCTTCCTAAGTCGTGCCATGCAATCTCCAGATCGCCCACTGCCGCAAATGGATTCTGCGTCAAGTTGCGCACGACGGCATCCAGTCGATCCAGAATCGGGTCGAGGGCCGCCTGCTGAGCCGATGAAGAGAGGGCATAAGCCTGACCAAGCGTCTCAAGAGCCTGATTCAGGTTGTCCTGCGCCAGCCCGACATTGTTCTCAAGCATCCGCAGGCGTACCTGCATCAACTGCTGCCACGCACGCATCAGCAACAATTGACGGTTATATTCAGTGTACTCTGCCGCGCCGGGAATCTCGGCTTGCAGGGCGGCAAGCTGAACAGCCAGCACGTCAAGCTGAACGGCCGTATCATCCAGCGCAGATTGCAGTTCCGCCAACTGGGCCGCCTGGGTAGCCGCCGTGTTCTCAGCCTCATTCAGGCGCGACTCAGCCTCAGCCAGACGCCCTTCTGCTTCAGCCAGGCGGGCAGTCACAGCAGACTGCATACCCAGTTGTTCCAGTGATGCTTGCGACTGAGCCGACTCTAGTCCGCTGATACGGGCCTCCAGCGTGCTGACAGCCGCCGTGTTGGCCTGCACCGGCCTGATCCACCGTTCAAACAGGCGGGGGGCATACAGGAACAGGGCGGTGCCAATTGCCGCCCCCAGCAGGATCATCAGCACCCAGCCTAGAAAACACCGCACCGCCCTCCCCGCCCGCTGGCCAAAGGTTGGCCGTTTGACATCGGCGGCAACCTGCGCGGCATAGTTAGGAGCGGGCCGCCCTCCGCCCGGCGGGGGCGGCACCTGCACACCGCCTGCGGCGGCGGATACCGCCGCAGATTCATCAGGGGGGGCCGCCTGTGACTCATCTGCTGGATCAACCGGCGCCGGAGCACGGCGGGGCGTGCCGGCCCGTTTCGGTTGAGACTGGTCTACCATGAGCGATCTCCTCCTCACTGAGCACAGCTCGATGCACGAACAGGTATAGTCTAATACAGGTCAGCCCAATTGGGAAAGTGAAGAGACCAGCCGGCAGGCGGGGCTGTTGTGTTCTTCACATCTGTTTAGGTTTTCACAAATCATTGAGAAAGATTACGAAGTTTTTTACAAAAAAGCTATTAGAATATGTTATTATTGAGATATTGGGAGATAGAAAAGGGGGAGCGAGTTAGGCGGCAAAAGAATGTTTTTATTGGGCCGGGAGCATTCTGTGGGGAACCGCCTAACCCGCTTTACACCTAGAATCTACATCTTTCCGCCGAATAAGGCAAGCCCCCAAACAAAGTTTTGATAAAACCTTCATATTTATGTAATCATTTTGTAATGCAGCCTTGTGCCAAGCACCCTCGTCTCCGGAGGGTGCTTGGTATTCTGCCTGCCTCCACGCCCCACAGAGGCATCAGCCGGAAGAACGGAGCAGGTCAGGCTGGTACTTGAAGTGCAGATGCTTAAGCTTGCGCGGCGGGGCGGGCATTGGCTTCTGCCAGTACACAGGCCGGATGAAGCCCGCCCCCGGCGCCTCGCCCGTCCCCTTGCCGTGACTATGTTCCAGCGCGTAGGACCATTCCTTCCGGACATACTTCGAGTTCTTAGCATTCTCCGACCAGAACAACTGGAACACGTCTGCCTGCTCGATCATGCGCTCCAGCGCTTTATCCCACACCTCGCCTGCACGGAGCGTCTCCGAGTCGATCAACACCGTATCCCCGACTGCCTTGGCGGCGGCTACACAGGTCTGCACAATGGGCGTGTCGCGGTGCGAGTACGAGGCAAAGATATGCCGGTACTGCCGCGCCGTGACCACCTGGGTCTTGGAGGGGCGATCCTCTTTTACGGAGGCAGGGTCCACGACATGAACGGCAAAGCGCAGGCAGGCGATCTCCAACGGGCCGACATAGACGCTCATCTCGCCAAAGCACGGCTCACCGATCAGTTCAGCGGCGGCACGGAAGCGGAAGCCGGCCCGCTCCATATCCTCGTTCCATTTCAGCGTCAGCGACGGGGGGTTAAACTCAACGCCCTCCGCCTCCGGCACAAAGCGCAGTTCTGTGCCGCGTGCCAGACGGGCAGGCTTCTTGCCGCGCACCTCACGCTGTTGCCCGCCCATCTCAGGGATGAAACGTTGGGCGTCCTCCTGTACCTGCCTGAGCACCGACCCGATATGGGCATAGGTCAGCAGGGTGTACCACTTGCCGGCGGCGGCCTCGTCAGGATGGTAGAGGGTAAAGTAAACCTCCTCGCGTTCGTCTACCGCCCCAGCCCCATCTGCAAAGAAAGACGCATGGCGTCTCCGTTCTTCTGCTGAATCAGGCCGAGCGGCCTGCGGAGCAGAAGGGGCCGGGGAAGGAGTCTCTGCATGTCTCCCAAACAGCGGCCCGCGGGACGGCGCACCCGCCGGAGCGGGGGGCGGGGGCACAGGGCCGGCCTCCTCTTCAGCTTCAGCTTCTTCAGCCTCTTCGGTCTCTTCGGTCTCTCTCAGCCAGTCCATCAGCGAACGGCGGGGCGGCGGCGCAGAGGGGGCAGGGGGCA
>DAOTYH010000068.1:0-26629 GCA_034435015.1 Anaerolineae bacterium
GTGGCGACCCTCCAACCGACGCTGACGCCTTCCCCTGCTCCGACGGCCTCCCCCACCCCCATTCCGCTGGCAGATACCCTGTCGGATGTTTCCTACCGCCTGCCGCTGGTTATCCAGCACGTCACCGACACGAGCGCAACGTTGTTCTTCGAATTGGACAGGCCGGCAGACGGGAAGTTGATCTACTGGCCTGCCGCCCCGGACACGGGCGGGCAGATGCAGGTTGACTTCACATCGGAGACTGCCCGCCATCAGATCACGCTGAGCGGCCTGCTGCCGGACACAGATTACGAGGTTGAAGCGGCGCTGATGAGGGAAGACGGCCTCTTTCAGCAACCCGGCTTCATGGGACAGCCATGGGGGCCGATCCGCTTTCACACCACATCCGGCCAGCGGCCACTGCGGATCGGCGTGATCGGCGATGCCGGCTTCGGTGATCAGGTGACTTATGCGCTGGCTGAGGAGATGGCCGGCTACGACCTCGACTTTGTGCTTCACACGGGCGATGTGGTGTACCGCATCGGCGAAAATGCCGGCCCGTATGAGGCCTACGCCCTGAAGTGGTATCTGCCTTTTGCGCCGCTTTTGCGGCAGATGCCGGTTTACACGGTCGTGGGCAACCATGATGTCGAACCCGCCGCCCTGTGGCAGGGAAGCCCCTTTTATTATCAGGTCTTCCCGCCCTTCACAGACCCCCGTTTTGACCCATCAGACAACGAGGGGCGCAACCAGTGGTATGCTTTTGCCTACGGGGATGTGCAGTTTGTCCTGCTGGACACGCAGACCTTCTTCGGGGAGGGAGGCCGGGCCGAACAGGACGCATGGCTTCGGGAGCGCCTGTCCGACCCGCGTTTCGCTCTGACTATTCCGGTCTTCCATGTGCCGCCTTACACCAGCGGGCTACACGGTTCAGACGGGCTGGCTGTGCGCTCGATATGGTGTCCGCAGTTCGTAGAGGCGGGAGTGCCGCTGGTGCTGTCAGGACATGACCACAATTACGAGCGCCTGATTGCAGACGGCGTGACCTATATTGTCAGCGGCGGCGGATCGGCAGTGCTGTACAGCCTGACCGCCCCCCTGCCAGAAAGTCAGTTCTTTGCCAAAGAACATCACTTTGTGTTACTGGAGATCACCGACGATCGGATCGAGCTACAGGCCATTGCGCTGGGGGGGCAGGTCATTGATCGGGCTGTTCTGACGCTCCGTTAGCACGAGGGGGGCAGAGGACGCCCCCCTCGATTCCTACCATCAGTGATCATCCTGCTGATCATCATCCTGCGCGTGGCCGCATTCATCGCTGTTATTGTCATTGCCATGACCGTTATTGCCGCCGGGATGGCCGCCGCCGTTGCCGGGGTGATCATCGCTGTTGCCAGGATGATCATCATTCCCGCCGGCATGAGGGTTGCCGTGGCCGGGAGGGCTGGCCCCGCCGGGCTGATGAGCAATGCCCTCCAGTTCATGCTTGATCTGCCCCCATCCCATTCCGCCTGCCTTCATGGCAAACACGGCATCCACCGGCAGGCCGCTTTTGAGGCTCAGGCTGTAGGCCAGATCAATCTCACCGAAGCCAAAGCCGGAGCAAAACCAGCCCATGATCTCTTCATAAGGCACATCATACTGCCCGGCAAGCGCCACGCCAGCCGGATGCGGATTCGTGCCGGTGCAGATCGCCGCTCGATCATCCTCAACCGGCTCTTCGGTTGCGTCTGGTTCATCCGCAGAGGCCAGCGCCCGTTCGACCTCGCCCCAGTCCATCAGTTCGGCATAGAGAGCAAACACATCGGCAACCGGCATATCCTTTTCAGCCGCAAGGGAGTAGGCAATACTGATCTCACCGAAGCCATAGCCGGCGCAGTACCAGCCCATGATCTCCTCATAGGGAACGTCGAACTGCTCAGCCAACGCACTGCCGACCGGATGCGGTTCAGCCCCCGCGCAGTCAATGGACTCGGCAGACGCAACGGCAGGGGTTTCCTCCGGCGAAGCGGTTTCCTTTTCAGGGATGGGAGACTCTTCGGGGGCTGGTGTCTCCCCCAGCATGCCAGCCGCCGACGCTGTATCGCCAAGAACGGCAGACGTTGACTCACAGGCCGCCAGCATCAGGCCTGCCAGCACGACCGATAGGATTAAGCAACTTCTCCTGAGCATAACAGCCTCCCCGTCTGCTAAACACCCTCTGCCAGACAGGCCGCTGTCCGGCAGGGCACAACCTGCATGAACCGCCTCGAAGCAGTCTACCTCCTTATTCCAGTGTAAAACCGTCCTGCCGAAAGAGGAATGGCCTTTAAGTCCTACAGCAGGCATCCGCCTGCCTGACCTTTTACCAGCATACGGGATGAATCAAAGAGGCCCGCCCCGCGCGGGGCAGGCCCTCGGCTGATAACCGCTTCCCGTCAGGCCTTCAATGGAGGGGACAGACCCCCTTCTCAAGATGATATTCAAACTCCGCCCGGAAGTGCTGAATAGCAGAGCGCGGCGGGTTGACCAGGGCCGCTCCCATCGGGCAGAAGGTCAGGCCGTCAATGCCCCTTGTCAATTCCAGCACCGTCTCAATGTCGCCGGCGCGCCCCTGCCCCTGCTCGATGCGATCCAGAAGCTCATACAGGCGGACCGAGCCAATGCGGCAGGGCGTACAGCGCCCGCACGACTCATGAGCAAAGAACTTAGCCTGCCGCCGCGCCACTTCGACCATGCAGGTTGTCTCGTCCATCACAACGACTGCCCCTGTCCCCAGCTCACTGCCGACGGCTCTGAGCGTCTCAAAGGCCATCGGGACATCAATCTGCTCAGCGGTCAGCATAGGGGTAGAAGCGCCGCCGGGAATGACTGCCTTCAGCTTCCGCCCGCCGCGGATGCCGCCGGCATGTTCATAGATGATCTCGCGCAGAGAGACGCCCAGCGGCAGTTCATAGTTGCCGGGACGGTTGACATGGCCGCTCACAGAGAAAATCTTGGGGCCTTTGCTCTCGGCTGTGCCGATGCTGGCGAACCACTCCGGGCCGCGCTCAATGATATGGGGGACACAGGCCAGTGTCTCCACGTTCTGGACAAGGGTCGGCAGGCCAAAGAGGCCGGTCTGGGCCGGATAAGGCGGCTTGATGCGCGGCTGTCCGCGCTTGCCCTCCAGGGACTCGATCAGGGCAGTCTCTTCCCCGCAGATGTAAGCGCCGGCGCCGCGATGCACTTCCATATCAAGGCTCATGCCAGAGCCGAGAATGTCACGTCCCAGAAAGCCATGCTCATAGGCCTCAGCAATGGCCTCCACCCAGCGCCTGGCCGCGAGCGAAAGCTCCCCGCGGATGTAGACATAGGCGCGGCTGGCGCCGACCGCGTAGGCCGCGATGATGACTCCCTCAATGATCTGGTGGGGGTCGCGCTCGATGAGCATCCGATCTTTAAATGTGCCCGGTTCACCCTCATCGGCGTTGATCACTACCACCTTGGGTATGCTGGGATCGCGCGGCATGAACCCCCACTTGACGCCGGCAGGGAAGCCCGCCCCGCCGCGTCCGCGCAGGCCGGAGCGCTTGACCATGTCAATAATCTCTTCGGGGGATTTCTCCAAAGCGCGGCGTACGGCCGTATATCCGCCGTTTTCAAGGTAGGTCGTGATCTTCTCGGAGGCCGGCAGGTGGACATGGCGGGTCAGAACAGGCTCAAACATCTCTCACTCACCTTTCAGCCTTTCAAGCAGGGCATCCATCCTGTCCGGCGTCATGTGCTCATACAGCTCATCGTTGACGCGCATGGCGGGTGCTGTGCCGCAGGAGGCCAGGCATTGCACCACTTCGAGGGTGAACTTGCCGTCAGGCGTCATCTGGCCGGGGGCGATCCCCAGCGTGCGGGCGATGTGCTCAAGGAGCGTCTCTGCGCCGTCAACAAGATAGCACGAAAGCCCCTCGCAGACTTGAATGTGATAGCGGCCCTTCGGCTCCAGCCTGAACATGGTATAGAAGCTGGCCGTTGACAGGACCTGTCCGACCGGGATATGAAGGCTGTCAGCCACCTCCTGAACAGCCTCAGGGCTGAGCCAGCCGGCCTGATCCTGAGCGGCATACAGGGCCGCCAGCAGACGGGCACGCCGCTGAGGGTCTTCAAGGGGCGGGGGGAGAGGCTTTAGGTCCTGATGGGTTAAGGTGTTCATAGGTTATCCGCCTTTCAGCTAATCAGCACGCTCAACTCTGACGGCACACACCTTATATTCGGGTATCTTGGCCACCGGATCGAGGGCGGCGATGGTCAGTTCGTTGGCAGAAGCCTGCGGGAAGTGGAAGTTGGCAAATACTATGCCGGGCGGGACGCGGTCGGTCACCTGCGCCTGAGCCTCGATACGGCCGCGCCGTGAGATAACCCGGACACGCCTGCCGCCGTTCAGCCCCAGACGCGCCGCATCCTCTTCGCTGATCTCAATCAGCGGCTCAGGGTAAATATCCAGCAGGCCCTTCGAACGGCGTGACATCTGCCCGCCGTGCCAGTGATAGAGGACGCGCCCCGTAGTCAGAACCATCGGGTATTCATCGTCAGGCATCTCAGCGGGAGGGATATGTTCGACGGGGCTGAACCTCCCCAGCCCGCGTGTGAACTTCCCAATGTGCAGGATGGGGGTGCCGGGGTGATTCTCATCCTTGACCGGCCATTGGAAGGTCTCGCCGCGCTCCAGCCGGGCATGACTGACTCCAGCATAGCTGGGAGCCAGCGCGGCGATCTCATCCATGATCTGGGCGGTGTTCTCGTAATCCCAGCCGGCATAGGGAGCGGGCTTGAGGGGGCGTTTTTCGGCGGCCAGCAGACGCTTGGCCAAGTCGGCGATGATGCGCCAGTCCTCGCGGGCCTCACCGATTGGCTCGATGGCCTTGCGCACCAACTGGATACGCCGCTCGGTGTTGGTGAAAGTGCCGGTCTTCTCGGCAAACGAAACACCCGGCAAAAGGACATCGGCGTAGCGGGAGGTTTCAGAGGGGAAAAGCTCCTGCAACACCAGGAAGTCCACCTGCTCCAGGCAATGGCGCACATGGGAGGCGTCCGGGTCGCTCATCACCGGGTCCTCGCCGAGAATGTACAGGGCATGTATCCTGCCCTCCGGGATGGCGGGGATAATCTCAGTGACAGCCATCCCGACCTTAGCCTCACTGGTTGCGCCCCATGCATCCTCAAACTTCTGGCGGGCCTCTTCGCTGGCAACCGGCTGGTAAGCGGGATAGACGTTCGGCAGGCCGCCCAGATCACACGCGCCCTGCACATTGTTCTGACCGCGCAGGGGGTTCACTCCGCCGCCGGGGATGCCCATATTGCCCAACAGCATCTGGAGGTTGGCCAGACTCATCACATTGTTCACACCGGTCGTGTGCTGGGTGATCCCCATCGCCCACAGCACAGCCATCGGCTTATGGGAGGCCATCAGCTCGGCGGCCTGCTGGAGCTGTTCAACGGGCACACCGGTTATCTCAGCCGCCCTTTCGGGCGGATAGGTCATCACGACTGCCTTAAAATCCTCAAAGCCCTCCGTGCGCGAGGCAATGAATTCCTTGTCCTCCCAGCCGTTTGCGAGGATGATGTGCATCAGGCCGTTGATCAACGCAACATCCGTGCCGGGGCGGTGACGGAGGTGAAGAACGGCGAAATCGGTCAGCGGGATGCGGCGCGGGTCAGCGACAATGAGGATCGCCCCGCGCTGACGCACTGCCTGACGGATGCGCATCCCAATAACCGGATGCTGTTCGGTTGTGTTAGAGCCAATGACAAAGAAGGCGGCGGCCTGCTCGACCACATCGTCAATGGAGTTGGACATCGCGCCTGAGCCATAGGAGATGGCCAAGCCGGCTACTGTGCTGGAGTGACACAAACGGGCGCAGTGATCAATGTTATTGGTTCGGATCACCTGACGGGCGAGCTTGTTCATGAGGTAATTTTCTTCATTGAGGCACTTGGCAGAGGTCAAAACGCCGATGCTGTCAGGGCCGTGTGTGTCACATATGCCGCGCAGTCTGCCGGCGGTGATGTCAAGCGCGGTTTCCCAATCCACTTCCACCCAGTCACCCAGATTGCCTTTGGGCTTCTCTGTGCCGTCCAACAGATACTGCCGCACCATCGGCTTGGTCAGCCGATCCGGATGATGGACAAAGTCCCAGCCAAAGCGCCCCTTGACACATGTCCAGCCATGATTGGCGGGGCCGTCCCACGCTGAGTCTACTTTGATGATGCGGTTGTCCTTTACCTCAAGCACAATCTGGCAACCCACACCGCAGTAGGGACATGTAGTCTGGACTTTCTGAGTCTGCCAGGCACGCCCCTGCCCGACCGCCATCTTGGGGTAGAGCGCCGCCGTCGGGCAGACGACTACGCACGAGCCGCAGAACTCGCAGGGGCTTTCTGCCATAGGGCCGTCAGCGCCAAAACCGATGTAAGCGTCAAAGCCGCGCTGGAAAACGTGGATAGCCTCAACGCCATTGATGTAGCGGCAGGCCCGCACACAGCGCGTACAGAGGATGCACTTGTTGCGATCAACCTGAATAAAGGGATTAGGGTCATCCACCGGATAGGCGTGCCGCCGCCCCTCAAAACGAACCTCTTTGACGCCGTACTCGTAAGCCAAATCCTGTAGCAGGCAGTCGCCTGTTGCATCGCAGGTCATGCAGTCCAGCGGATGGTCGGAGAGCAACAGCTCCAGCGTGAACTTGCGGGCTTCCACGACGCGGGGTGAGCGGGTGTGGATCACCATTCCCTCAGCCACCGGGAAGGTGCAGGCCGTTTGCAGGGCACGCTGATTTTCGATCTCGACCACACAGATACGGCAGGCCCCCTCTGGGGGCAGGGCAGGATGATCACACAGGACAGGGATTTCGATCCCAGCGGCCCGCGCCGCCTGAATGATCGTCTGGCCTGCGTCCGCCTGAATCTTTTTCCCGTCAATAGTGATATTCACCAGTGCCATGGCCTCTTTTCCTTAACAAATCAACAATGGCTTTGCAACGGAGGTCCCCTTCGGCTTGGAAAGACTCGAAGCTCAGTGTATCAAACAGGGAAAACGAGCGTCAATTATCAAATGTCACTTCTTGGTCACCATGTATCACATGAGGGTTCAGAAGATAAAAGATATACTCCTATCCAAGGCAACCTTTGTCCGACGAGGGAGGGAGGCAGGATGAGCGGCTCGGTCAGCATCGCGATCTTGGCCGGGGGGCTAAGCTCCCGGATGGGCACGAACAAGGCCTTCGTGAAGGTGGGGGGCAAACCGATCATTGAACGAATCATCGAGCGGGTACAGGGGCTGGGCGGCGAGATCATCATTGTAGCCAACACCCCTGACTGGTACAGCCATCTGGGCCTGCCCATCTACCGTGACCTGATCCCCGGCAAGGCCAGCCTTGGCGGCCTGTACACCGCTATTGCCAGCACACAAGGACAGCATACACTGGCGTTGAGCTGTGATCACCCCTTCTTGAACACGGCTCTTCTGCGCTATCTGATCGATCTGCGCGAGGGCTACGACGTGGTCGTACCGCTCAACGCCGAAGGCTATCCGCAGAGCCTGCATGCCCTCTACAGCAAAGCCTGCCTTGAGCCGATCAAAAAACGGCTGGATGCCCATAAGCTGAAGGTGATCGGCTTCTACCCTGATGTGCGTGTGCGCGAGGTGACGCTTAGCGAGATCGAGCCGTTTGATCCGGAACACCTCAGTTTCGTCAACATCAACCGGCCCGACGATCTGGCGCAGGCCCAGCGTCTGGCGGCCCGCTGGGGATGAACCATCAGGCCGCCGCGCCGGAAGCGCCCCACGGTGAGTGATCGCCTCCGGCACGGCGGCTGTCTTCAGGCCGGCCTGATTACCCCCAGTCGGTGATCTCCTTGTACCAGATTTTCTTAGTGCCCGCCTTAGCCCGCTGTTTCCACCCGCCAGACTTAGGCGCCTGCTCGATGGCATCCAGCAGTTGATCGGCCTTCTGCCGGATGGCGGCGCGGTGCTGATCGGTCAGGGCGGCGACATCGTCCACACCGGCCTTGACCTTTTGCAGGTTGGTCGTGGCCGTGTAATAGAACCCCCAATCCTTGGCCATCAGGTCAGCCACATACTTGGCGTTGATCATGCCCTGCTCCCTCTCGCCGACCGGCGCGGCCAGCAACAGAAGCATGGCGTCCTTCAGGTCCTTGTCGTTGATCTGGACGATTTGCAGTTTCTGCAACAGCAGGTCGGTGAGCGAAACGCAGTAGGGGTGAATCTCCAAACGTCCGCGATAGTCAATGGGGTGGTTGTAATCGAGCTTGTCAAAGAACACATCCACCATCGGGACGCGCCCGCCAAAGTAAATATGCCGCGCCCCGCCGCTGACCATCAGGGCACGCCGCTCGATCTCGTATCCCTGCGCCTCAAAGAAGGCCATCATCTTGCCGCGGTGTTTGCCATAGCTGGCATAATCAATGTCGGTGAAGACACGTTCCCCCAGCCGCTCCATGCGGCGGTACAGCTCAACATAGTCAGGGAAGTAGTAGTGGAGGGCAATCGGCCCCATGACCCTGAGAATGATGCCCTGCTTCTGAGCCTCATCTATCAGACGGCGGCCCTCATCCAGATAGACCTCCGGCTTTGGGTATTCCTCAAGGGGTATATCTTTGGGAAGGCGAAACTTTTTCTCTGCCATAGCATCCTCTTGCCGGCACTAGCCGGAAGTGAAGATATAGTCCACGACCTTGTTTCTCTCAAGGATGATCACGACACCCTTTAGAATCCCCTCCGAATACTCACTGCCGGGGTTGAGCAACAGCGTGCGTCCGGCCTTCTGAGCACCGCGTGACTCGTGGATATGGCCGTGCAGGCCGATCAGCGGCTGATACTTCTCGATCATCTTGGCGACTGCACGACTGCCGACATGCACCTTTCGGTCAGCCGCCTGAACCAAATCTTTGGTCAGTTCGGGGGCCAGATCAAGTGCATAGCCATAGGGGGGAGCATGGAAGTTAAAGATGGCACTGGGTTTGTCATCAACCAGCGCGATCAACTCCTCCAGCATAGGCTCTAACTCTTCATCGGGTTTTTCACGCGGGGTGTCCCATGGGGTGGGGTTGGCCCAGGCAAAGGTGACCATCTCATGATCCCCCACCATGACCTTCTTATTGTTGCAATTGACGATCACCTTCGAGTCCTCGATGACATCATCCACCTCAAAGTGATCGTCATTGCCGGGGGCCATGTACACCTTGAACGGGGTATCCCCCAGCCGCTCATCTGCTAAGGCGATCCACTCCTTCAGACGCGCCATCATCTGTTGCTTGAACAACTGATCCACCTTCACAGGGTCTGAGCGGTATGCCTCAAACTCCTCGCGTGTCTGGTGAACCCAGTAGTAGCCCATCATCTCGATAGTCTTTTTGAGCTTGTCCAGCTCCTCCTGCGTGTTGACCTCCGTATAGTGACCCATGAGGGTTGTTTCCCAGCCCGTTCCATCAGCCTTCTCGATCAACGGGATCAGTACTTTGCCTGTCAGGTCGCCAAGCAGAATGCCCACATCCACGTTGTAGACCTTCAGGGCATTCAAGAATTTGCGGTAGCAGGTGTTCGAGCCGTGAACGTCGGTCACAAAAAAGACCCTCAATGGTTTAGCCATGTCCCTCTCCTTAAGACCTAGATGCCGGCCTCTTCTCTCTGACAGAGAAGAGAGCCGGCTGTCCACAGCAATCCGTGAGATCAATCAGGCGGGAGTTCGCCATAGGTCATAGACACATCTACGCCTACCCGCTTGTTACGCGCCTTCCAGAAGAAGAACCACGCGATCCCGGCGCCCCACACCACCGCATATAGGATCAGCGAGCCAATCGCCAGCCCTTCTAGGTCGGGCATCACCACGAAGAAATAGAAAAGGATCGCCAGATAGATCAAGTTGACAACCGCCCCGATGGAAACGACCGGTATCCCTCGTATCTTCCAGTTCTTATAGGGGGAAGACTCCCAGATGTTCTTCACCTTCCTGACAAAGGGGAAAACCAAGGCCGAGATGGCCGTCACGCCGAACACGGAGACGATCTCCATGCCGGTCACGGACAGGCCGGTCATGGGGTTCTGCCAGAAGGCGTAGATGGCAATCCCGATCTCGCCCAAGATAAAGCCAAGGATCATGTTCTTGACGGGGGTAGCCCAGCGGGGGTGGATGTCGGCAAACCATTTAGGCCCCATCCGATCCATGCCCCACGCAAATAGAATACGCGGGAAGGCAAGATGTGACAGAGCCACCCACCAGATGTTGAACACAATAAAGGACATGGCCATCAGGAAGACGATGATCGGGTTGTGGTTGATGACAGCGGCCAGCCCGACAAAGTTTGGCGACCACGGGAAGGTGTAACCCGCCAGCGCCTCACCGGAGTTGTCCACCCAGGCGGTGGCCGAGAGGAACTCGAAGCCAACCGTTCGGTAGAGGACAATCGCCAGCCACAGCATGAAGATACCAGGGACAAGAATAGCAAACAGGTTGCCGAGAATGATGGACTTGTCGGGGCGCTTCACCTCGCCTGCAATGAAAGTAATGCAGTACGAGTAGGCAAACAACCACGAGCCGGCCACCATCACCCCCAGCGTATCGAACCAGTTCCAGGTGGTGGGCAATACATCGCCAACCTCTGCCATCGCCTCACGGGCCGCCGTCAAGAAGGCGTTATAATCCAGCGAGCCGTACTGAGCCGCCAGCGCATTCCACGCCTGCACGAACTGCTCGTGCGAAGTGAAGGTGAAGACCAGCAGGATGACCAGCGTGCCGCCGATCCCCAGCGCCATGACCACCTTCTGGGCTGTTGCAAACACCTTGATCCCGAAGATCAGGAACAGCAACGCAATGACATTGACCAGCGTAGCGATCAGGAAGAGAGCCAGCGGCGTCGTCAGGAACTCTGCGGCGTGCGGCATCCCCAGAAATTGGAACATCATGACAAGGCCGGGGTCAACTGTCCACGGAGCGAGGACATAAATCCACATGATCCAGACAAAGGCATTGCCAAAACTTTCGGCAATGCCGATCAGAGGGCTGAGGATGCGCGAGTTGTAGATGTACTCGCCGCCGCTCCGCGGCATACTCCCCCCCAGAATGCCCCACACCAGCGAGAAGCCAATACCGCACAGCAGAACCGACAACACGGTGGCAATGATCAGGTTGCCAGCCGAGTACACCCCCAGCCCCAGACTGATCATCACCCACATGCTTGGCGTCAGCCCTTGATTCATGAAGCCGACGCCAAAGGCATCAATCAGCGAGAGGCCCCGCACCAGCCCGCTGGCTTTACGGGCAAAAGCCATCTCAGACATGACCTCACCTCCTGTCTATAGCATGTGCAAATGATAGCTGTCACCAGACCGTAAAGAGACTCTCACCCCTCCTTCCCCTCCCCGGCAGGCACGAGGTGCTTTCCAAGTGCCTTCTTGGTCTCCGAAAGCGTGTCAGCCAGCCGGTCAAGCACATCGTCAATCTGCTCGTAGGTGATCACCACGGGAGGCTCAATGCGAATGGTATGGGCACTGGTCAGAGTGCCGGCCACAAGCACCCCCCGCTTGAATAGACCAGCCGCTACTTTATACCCGATCTCGGCGTTATGGAAATGCATCCCGGCCAGCAGTCCCCTGCCGGTGATCTCTCTCAGGATGTCGGGGTACTGGGCGGCCAGCGACTCCAGCTTGGGGATGAGATAGTTTCCTTTGGCCGCCGCCTGCTCCCAGACACGATCCCGCAGGGTGACGTAGATGGCCGCAATGGCCGCACTGCACGCCAGCGCCCCGCCCCCTGTGGTGGTCGTATGAATGAACGGGTTCGGGTACATCATCACCTGCCAGATTTCCTCCGTCGAGCAGAAGGCGCTGACCGGCATGACCCCGCCGCCCAGCGCCTTGCCGGCCACCAGAATATCCGGCACGACGTTCCAGTGATTCACCCCCCAAAGCTGGCCGGTGCGCCCCATGCCGGTCTGCACCTCGTCGGCAATCAACAGGACGCCATAGCGGCGGGTCACCTCCCGCAGGCGCGGCCAGAAATCGTCAGGGGGGACGATCCCGCCGGCCTCGCCCTGAATAGGCTCCATCAAGACGGCGGCAATGTCAATGCCCACCCTCGCGCAGATGTCGAGCTGGCGCTCAACTGCCTCGGCATCCCCAAACGGCACGTGATAGACCGGGCCTCCATACAGCACACCGACCGGCTGGCGGAAGTCAGCCTTGCCCATCATGCTGAGCGAGCCGATGGTTTTGCCGTGAAAGGCCTTGACCGCCACGATAAAGCCGCTTTTGCGGGTGTACATCTTGGCCAGCTTGATGGCCCCCTCAATGCCTTCCGTGCCGCTGGCGCAGAAGAAACTGTACTTGATGTCACCGGGGGTGATCAGCGCCATCAGCCGGGCCAGCACCCCGCGCAGGGGATCGATCAACTCCTGACTGGGCATGGGAGTCCGATTCAATTGGGCACGCACGGCGTCAATCACATCAGGGTGCGACCAGCCCAGCATCAGCAACCCATAGCCGCCCAGGCAGTCAAGATACTCCCGCCCCAGAATGTCGCGGAAGACCGCGCCCCTGCCCGTCCATTCTGTGGCCGCCCAGCCGCCGGCCTCCGTCACCGACTTACGATATTCCAGCCATCCCCGGTTGAAATGCTCAGCAAAATTATACTTGGACTCTTCGATGATCTGCTTCCCTTCTGCCTCAGACAGGGAGTCCTTGTGGATCAGGTCAATCCAGTGTTCCGCATACGTCAGAGCTTCGTCCAGTGAAGGGGTCATTGGTCAGCCTCACTTTTTGCCGGGAATCACAGGCACACGACAACACAATGATCCACACCGTCAGGCGGCCATCTCAAGGAGGCCTGATCGTTCTGCGAGGCTCTAAAGGGCTGGCACAACTGACTCCATTGCTCATACGGATCAGTGCGGCACAATTTTCTATGCAAGTGCAGGCCGGGAAGAACCGCAATCAAAAGGGGGTTCGGAGAGGGTGCAGAGACAAGGGTCTACAGCTTGCGGTTGTAGGGGAAAGGATAGTACAGGCAGGATAAAGAGTCAAGAAAGGGGAAGGCGGCCTGCCGTCTCAGAGGCTGTCATCTCGGCGGGCAGGGTCTGCCCCCAGCCCCCCTGCGACAGCCGCCCGTGACGGGTTAACCAGCTGAACCCGAAACCGGCTCCGATCCCCGCGATGCCATGCGATGTAATATTCAAGGGGTGTGCCGTCCGCCAGTTGCCCCACACTCTTCAGCAGGCTGAGCGCGGCGCCCGCCGGCACGCCGAGCAGTTGAGCCAGGTCGGGCGGTGCATTGATGCTCTCAATGGTACGCACTCCCTCTGCAATGACCAGCCCGTACTTCTCAGCCAGCAGGCGGTACAGGGATTGGCTGGTGAAATCTTCGTTGACCAGCCCAGGGCAGAGATGCTCAGGGATGTAGGTCACCACTACCACGACCGGCTCATCGTCAACAAAGCGCAGCCGCCTGAGGCAGATCACCGGCGTTCCCTCGTCCAGGGCAAGCAAGTCCGCGACCTCACCGCTGGCGGGGATCACCTTCAGCTCCAGCACACGGGTTGAGACTTTTTCCCCTCTGGCCTCCGCATCCTGATAGAAACCGGTCAGGCTCTGCATGAGCAGCCACGCATGTTTGGGAGGAGCAATGAAACTGCCCTTGCCCTTAAAGGTCTCCACCAGATTGTCTGAGACCAGCTCCTGAAGGGCCTGCCGGACGACCGTCCGGCTTACGCCGAAATGCCTGCATAGAGCGCCCTCACTGGGCAGTTTCTGCCCTGCCTTCCACTCCCCTGCCCTGATCTTCTTCTCCATGTATTTGAACAACTGGTAGTAGTAGGGGATCGCGCTGTCGAAGTCAAGGATATCCCCTTCATCCAGGACGATCTGGCTGGTATTGCTCAAGACCTGACTGCGGCTGTCAGCAATCATCTATCCTCCTCCCTCCAAGCCGCTCCCTGCCCCAGCCGCCTGCCCTAGCGCCGCAGACCGGGCGCTTTGGGCGGACGGGCAACTTCAGCGATCTCCATCAGCCGCTGGAGCAGGGCGCCGTCAATGGTGATGTGAAGCACCTGCGCGATCACCTGTGTCCAGCCGTGGATGAAATACAGCCACCCATCCTCAACGATCAGGTTGCGGGTCTGTTGCTGGGCCAGTGCCTGATGCAAGAAATCCAGCTCGCCGCGGTAGTTGAAGTCCCACGCAATGCCGTTCATTGGGAAAAGCCCCCCATCGGTGACGGGTGAGCCGGGCGTGTCCTTGCCCATGCCGGTTGCATTGATCACGATGCTGTAAGGGGGCATCTGAGCCATGATCTGGTCATTGCGGGCCGGGTCCGAGTTGCATATGTACTCAAACTGGATGTCGGTCTGGAGGCTTTCAACCATCTTCCGCATCGAATCCAGCCGCCCCTGCGAGCGGTTGACCACCACGAAACGTCTGGGCCTGTCGGCTGGGTCTTGCTTGTTGATCAGGTGGAGCGCTGTCGCCACACCCGATCCGCCCGCGCCGAAGCACAACACTTCCCCGCCGGTACGGCCAAAATAACCCGCTCCAATGATGTCATCAAGGCTCAGCCCGGAAGAGATGGGGTCTTTGGCGTGCCCTTCCAGCGCCCCGTCACGTTTAGAGATAGATGATACCTCACTGCACAGTTGAGCATAAGGGTCAAGGTAATCGAACATGTCGCGGGCGGCGTTGAGCAGATCGATCTTGTGCGTTGTCACCAGCGCACCCAGCGAAAGCGGATCGTACTTGATCTGGGCCACTACCTGCCGGTAGGCTTCCGGCTCGTCATGTATTTTGAGATCAATCCCTTCGATCACGATCTCAGGCCGCCCCAGCTCCCTGACCCACAAGGGGAAAACCCGCATAATCGAGGACTTGGCCGTGGTGATCCCGATGAAGTAGAAGGTGGGCACTTGCCTGTTTACAACCGGATAAGGGGAGGCATGCTCCGCCGCGCCCGATGGATGGATTGTCATAGATGACCCCTCCGCCCTTATCCCCGCGCCTGCTTGACGGCCTCACAAAATGCCTCAGCGTTGCGGGTGATCTCGTCAAAACGCCCTTCCTTCGCCCAAGCCGGCGGGCATAGTTCACTGCCCGCCCCGACCGCCACAGCCCCGGCCGCAAACCAGTCCCTGATGTTATCGAGGCTCACCCCGCCGGTTGGCATCAGCGGGATGTGCGGGAAAGGCCCGCGCAGGGCCTTGAGATAGCCCGGCCCAGCCAGCGAGCCGGGGAATATCTTCACAATGTCTGCACCCAGCCGGTGAGCCTGAAAGACTTCAGTGGGGGTCAACGCACCGATCATGACCACCAGCCCGGTTGCCGCCATGCTGACTGCCAGCCCCGGATCGCAGTGCGGGCTGACAAGAAATCTCGCACCGGCGGCCTGCGCCTCAGCGGGATGATGCAGTTCGGTCAGCGTCCCCATCCCCAGCAGAATATCTTTGCCATACTTGGCCTTCAGCATCCGGACTACTTCCGGCGCGTTGGGCGTCGAATAGGTGATCTCGATGCCGGTCACACCGCCGGCTATCAGCGCATCAACCATCTTGACAGTCAGTTCGGGCGAAGGCCCGCGCAGGACCGCCAGCAGGCCCAGCTCACGGATTTTTGCCAGCGTCTCTTCTCTGGTCATCTTTTCCTGTTCCATTTGTGCTAAGGTATCCCTACACCACCCGGAAGGCCGGCTCCCTGCCTGACAGCACAGCCAGACAATCGCGCAGAGCGGCCCAGCCCATCGCATTGACAGCACTATCAGCATGAGCGCCCGTATGCGGCGTGACAATCACCTGCGGCAGTGTCAGCAGAGGGTTGTCCGGGCCGGGCGGCTCTTTCTGAAAGGCATCCAGTGCCGCACCTCTCAGATGTCCGCT
This sequence comes from Anaerolineae bacterium, assembly GCA_034435015.1. Classification (GTDB taxonomy): domain Bacteria; phylum Chloroflexota; class Anaerolineae; order Aggregatilineales; family UBA3940; genus DAOTYH01. The sequence continues at coordinate 15,865 of DAOTYH010000068.1, forward strand.
CTTGAGCGCCTCATAGAGGGCCTGCTCATCTACCACTTCACCCCGTGCGGTGTTGATCAGGTAAGCGCCCTGTTTCATCCGGCTGAGGAAATCGGCGTTGACCATCTGCCGCGTTTCGGGCGTCAGCGGCACATGCAGAGAGAGGAAATCAGCCCGACGGATGACCTCCTCGGTGGGCGCCAGCTCGATATGATACTCGCGGGCAAAGGCCTCGTCCGGGCGCGGATCGTATGCGACCAGCACGCAGTCGAAGGCGTACAGTCGGCGGGCTACCTGCCTGCCGATTGCCCCCAGCCCCAGCAGGCCGACCGTCTTGCCTTCCAGCGCTACCCCCGTCAGGCGCGGCCACTCACCGGCACAAGTGGCCGCATGAAGGGACGGGATCGAACGCGCCAGACTGAGCATCAGCCCGATGGTCAGCTCGGCCACCGAGACGGCATTAGCCCCCGGCGTGTTCGTCACGATGATCCCCCTTTCCTTGGCCGCCTCCAGATCAACCCGATCCACACCCACGCCGTAGCGGGCGATCACCTTCAGGCGGTGTGCGGCAGAGAGCGCCTCACGGTTAAACTCATCCAAGCCGGCAATACAGCCGTCACACTCCGGCAACAGCCGGGCCAGTTCAGCAGATGAGAGGGGATGACCAGCCGTGTTATAGATCACCCGCCCTACCTGCTCCTCTAGTTCAGTGCGTAGTCTCGGATCGCTGATCCCGTAAGAGGTGGCCGTGACCAGCACACAGCAGGCTTTCAGGTCATCCATCGTTCATGGCTTCCCTTCCGGCAGACGCCAACGGGGGTTATCTACGGCAATGGGCTGGCCTGTGTATTCGATGATCAGCTTGCGAAAACCCTGCCGCTCGATTGTGCCGTAGTCATGGCCGGCATCAGCGGGGTAAGTAAAGAGGGTGATCAGGTCCTCGCTCTTGCCGGTGTTGACAGAGCGGTGTGCCCAGCGCGGCGGAACATATAACACTCTGCCGGGGCGCAGTTCCTCAACCGCCCATTCGCCTTCGGGCGTCTCCATGACCATCAGTCCCTCACCCCATAGGCAATAGTACAGCTCGGCTCTCTCAAGCCGGGCATGGAAATGCCCTTTGGTCATGAAGTATTCATCGCCGACCTTACCGGCGTGGACAACCGAGAGGCCGTGATTCAGCTCGCCGGCTGTCTGCGGGCGGACCAGCTCATAGACTTCATAAATCACAGGGTTGCCGCTGGCCGCCATCGCCTCAAAAGCATCCTGATCCAGAAATTGGCCGGTCATCTCCGTCAAACGGCGTTGAACATGCCTGTCAAAGCGGTCGGGGCGGCCCTGCGGCAGAGCAACATTGAAAGCGTAGGGTCTGTTGTACATACGAGGCTTCCTCAGGTCGAAGGAAGGACATCAGCCTGTCATTACATGATGACAGGTTGATATATAATACCCCTTTCAGCCCGCCAAGGTCAAGCGGCAGGATAGGAATCAACCGAACGGTTGATCGCTAAATCCTCCGATCTGATTCCCAGTTTCCGCCGGCAGGTGGATTTCTCCCTTCGGCATGAGCGGGATAATGAGGTCAAACCAGACAGAGAGGAGTGAACCCATGGAGATTGTCATTCAAGCAGAGCATCTAAGAAAGACTTACCGATCTGTAGTAGCCGTTGAGGATGTCACACTGAGCATCCGGCAGGGGGAGGTATTCGGCATCGTCGGGCCGAACGGCGCCGGCAAGACCACCACCGTCGAGTGCATGATGGGCTTACGTCAGCCCGACGGCGGCACAGTGCGCGTGCTGGGGCTTGATCCCCTCCAGCAGGGGATGGAATTGCGCCGACGGATCGGGGTGCAGTTACAGCAGGCCGCCCTGCCCGACCGTCTGAAGGTATGGGAGGCGCTTGATCTGTATGCCTCGTTTTACGATCAACCGGCTGACTGGTCTGTCCTCCTCGAAGAGTGGGGCCTGGCCGACAAGCGCAACGCCTCTTTTGCCAGCTTGTCAGGCGGTCAGCGCCAGAGGCTGTTCATTGCCCTGTCGCTGATCAACAACCCCGAACTCGTGTTTCTGGACGAGCTGACCACCGGCCTTGATCCACAGGCGCGGCGTGCCACATGGGATCACATCCGCGCCATCCGCAAGCGTGGAACAACTGTGGTGCTGGTCACCCACTTCATGGATGAGGCTGAACAACTGTGTGACCGGGTGGCGATCATTGATCGGGGGCGCATTATAGCTCTCGACACCCCGCGCGCACTTATCCATGAGACCCACCCTGAGAGTCGGGTGCGTTTCACACTTCAGAACGGCTTTGACCCCCGCCTGCTGGAGCAGGTAGAGGGCGTCAACCGGGTCATCCGTGACGGCGACGAGGTGACTGTTTACGGGAACGGCCCGTTGATGGCCCGCATAGCCGTCATTCTGGCTGAGCATCATATCGCCGCGCCCGATCTGCGCAGTGAACAGCCAACGCTGGAAGATGTCTTCCTGACGCTGACCGGGCGCCACATCCGCTAACACGAGGAGGCAAGAAATATCATGCGTGCATTACTGAAGATGAGCTGGGTTGAGGGTAAGCTGTTCCTGCGTGAGCCGGTAGGCGCGTTCTTCACGCTGGTATTCCCGTTGATGTTGTTGTTCGTGTTTGGGAGCGTCTTTGGCAACGATCCAAACGAGTTTATGGGGGGGCTTGGCTCGGTAGATGTTTCTACCCCCGCTTATATCGGGATGATCATTGGCACGGTCGGCCTGATGAGCGGGCCGATCTCGCTGGCTGTCTACCGCGATCAAGGGGTTCTGCGCCGCTTCCGGGCCGCCCCTGTCAGCCCGGCGGTGGTGATCGGGGCACAGGTGATCATCTACTTTCTGATGACCGTGTTAGGGGTTGCCCTGCTGGTGACAGCGGCCTACTTTGCCTATGATGTGCGTCTGCCCGAAGACCCGCTGGGTGTGGCGGCGGGGTTCTGTCTTGCGCTGGCAAGCTTTCTGGCGGCTGGCTTCGCGCTGGCATCTGCCCTGCCGACCGCACGGACGACCCAGATCGTAGCGACGGCTGTCTTCTACCCGATGTTGTTCTTGGGCGGTGCAGGCGTGCCGCGGCAGGTCATGCCGGAAACGATCCGGCGCATCTCCGAATTCCTGCCCTTGACCCATGTCAACATCCTGATCAGCGATCTATGGTTCGGCAAGGGCTGGCAGCCGGTCTCAGCGGCGGTGCTGGCTGGTATGCTGGTCGTAGGACTGATCCTCTCAGCACGGATATTCCGATGGGAGTGATGCTATACTGGAGGTACAACAGGGGGAGGTCTTGCTTCCTCCCCCTGCAAAGCACGATACTGCTGGATACTCAGGAGGGTGGTTAGATGTCTTCCCAGAGCGCCAACGCAGAGCGGGGTCAACAGCTCTTAAGCCGCTGGGTATGGACATGGCATGTGCTGACATACATCGCCCTGGTCATCGCCCTGGCCGATGCGCTTGCCTCTACCCCCCGCCCTCCCTCCGAGATTATCCCGATGATGATCCTCTCGGTGCTGTTTGCCGGATGGTATGCGGTCTGCATCATCACCGAGTACGAGGTCTTCCGACGCAGCCTGCCGCTCCTGCTGGGGTATCTGGCGGTTGGCTGGGTGATCTGGTTCTGGCTCACCTACTATGAAGCCATGTTCCTGCTGTTGCTGGTAGGCTTGTATCCGCAAATTTTTGGTATGCTGCCTACCCGCTGGAAGATCATTGGCGCTGTGATCCTGACAACGCTGTCCATCTGGCGGCAGGCCGCCATGGCGGGCTACCTCTCGTGGATTTACTTGCTCATCATGGTCATCTCGGCTGTTGCCACGCTGGCGCTGGCCCTGTTGATCGAGGCGCTTATCCATCAGGGGGAGCGCCAGCGGCAACTGATCGAGGAACTCAGGGCGGCGCGTGATGAGCTGGCCGCCGCCGAACGGCAGGCAGGCATACTACAGGAACGCCAGCGGCTGGCCCGCGAGATCCATGACACGCTGGCACAGGGGTTCACCAGCATCATTCTGCACCTTGAGGCCGCTGAGGCGGCTTCCGACTCCGACCCGGCAGTCGCAGACAAGCACCTGCATCAGGCACGCCAAATTGCGCGTGACAGCCTGTCTGAAGCCCGGCGGATGGTATGGGCCTTACAGCCCGAATCACTGGAACGCGCCTCGCTGGCTGAGGTGCTTCAACGCCTCATAGAGCGCTGGTCAGAAGAAAACAGCATCGAGGCCAAGCTGGCTGTGACGGGCACTCCCTGCCCGCTACCCCCTGAATTCGAGGTCACGCTATTGCGTGCGGCTCAGGAGGCACTGACGAACACCCGCAAACATGCACACGCCCGCCATGTCATCTTGACTCTCTCATATATGGGTGACCTTGTGACGATGGATGTCCAAGACGACGGCAGAGGCTTTGACCCCCAACTTACCTCTCTGCAACCTGACCAGATGACAGGGGGATTCGGACTACGTTCAATGCGGGAACGGATCGAGGCGCTGGGCGGTATGCTGTCCATCGAAAGCGCAGTCGGCGAAGGGACCACCGTTGCCATCGCACTGCCCCTGTCAGCCAACGGCTCAACATCCTCCTTGCAGGCAGTCCATCTTCAGGAGAATCGCTGATGGAGCGCATCCGCCTGTTGATTGTAGACGACCATGAGGTTGTCCGCGCCGGACTGCAAGGCATGCTGGCCAGCCAGCCGGATTTCGAGGTTGCAGGCGAAGCCGCTGACGGCATCGAGGCAGTTGAGATGGTTGAGCGGGTGAGGCCGGAGGTGATCCTGATGGACCTGCGAATGCCCCGCATGAACGGGGTCGAGGCCATCCGCCGGATCAGGGCAAGGTGGCCGGAGGTTCATATTCTGGTCTTGACGACCTACGACACCGACGCTGACATCCTGCCCGCTATCGAGGCGGGCGCGACCGGCTACCTGCTCAAGGACATCCCGCGCGACGAACTGTTCCGGGCGGTGCGGGCGGCCAGCCGCGGCGAGTCGGTGCTGGCGCCGCCGGTCGCGGCGCGGCTGATGGGGCGGATGCGTGCACCCGCCGAAGAGTCGCTCAGCGAGCGCGAGATCGAGGTGCTGACGCTGGTGGCACGAGGGGCCAGCAACCGCGAGATCGCCCATGCCCTGCACATCAGTGAGGCGACCGTTAAGTCTCACCTGATCCATATCTTCGGGAAGCTGGGCGTCTCAGACCGCACGGCGGCAGTCACCACCGGGCTGGAGCGGGGCATCATTCGGCTGGAGACGTAGCCTCAGCACAGCACGTCTCAGCGGGAGAGGGCTATGCCTCACGCCTGAGAGTTGCCAGCACACGGCTGAGACCGAACATCAGGGCGATCCCCAACAGCAGGGCAGGGAAAAAGGGAAGGCTGAGGTGAACGGTCAACGCCAGCGCGGCCATCCCAGCGGCAAGCAGGTCCAGCATGAGCAGGCGGAGGAGGAAACGCCGCAGAAAAGAGGGATACTCTTCTGGCGGCGCGGCGCCGGCGCGGCGCACAAAATCACCCAGCACCCACGCCGACAAAGCGGCAATTCCGGAGGCAAACATCCACCCCGCTGGCCGGCCAAGAGACAGGCCGCCTGCCGCCATCATGATCAGCAATACAAACGCCAGCGTGGCCAGCCAGCCCCAGCCGCGCCATTCACCAAGCGCCCCCAGCAGGAGGATCACGATCAGGGCTTCAGGCCACGGCAAAACACCCTCGCCTGTAAAGCCGGCACCCAGCAGGATGACGGCCAAGGCGAGGGCCGTAAAGGTCAAATAACGCGGCAACTTCATTGCGAGACAACGGCGTGCCGGCGGCGTGAGCTGACCCACACGATAAAGGACACCACCAGCAGGGCACTCCATGCAAAACGCCCCAACGGAGAACCGCTGAGGTTGACGAGCAATTCAAAGAACGTACCGGCGATCAGGAAGCAGATCAGCCCCACACGGGCAAGCTTGCGTCCTTCTTCAACATGCTCAGGCTGTTCAAGAAGATGCCCCCTCAGCATGTTGCCTGCACCGATCCAAACGGGGATCAACCCCCACGCATACGCCCAGCTTGCCCAATGGCCGGAGATACTCTGGAACAACAGGATAAGCCCGATGCCGCCGACAATAGTGCCGGGGACTACCAGGCCGGCCACATGACGGTTTGTCATGCCAACCGTAAACATCGCCGCGCCCGGCACGATGACGAAGAAAGGCCAGATAAACCTCATCGGCTCAAGGCCAAGCGCCGAGGCGAGGGAACAACTTCCAATAGTGACCAGCACCGCACCCACCAGCAGGGGGACCCACTGGCGCGGATTAGACATGATCGCCACAAGGCGGGACGAGGAGACAGGCACATCTTCAGGGAGGGCTGGCGCGGCGGGGACCTCTACCTTCGCTTCCACAATCGGAACGGGCACCGCCGGCACAGCCTCGCCCCTGATCTCGCTCTGGATGCCCTGCACCGCTGAGGGCACCTGCTCGGCGATGCGGTGCAGGCCGGACTGAATGCTCTGAGCCACTGTTGGAACATGGGCGGCAAGCTGTTCGAGGCCGTTCTGAATGGTCTGGACAACTTGATCCGTCGGAGCTGAGGCCGACTGCGGCGCGACGGCTGGCGATGCAGATGCAGGTACAGACGGGCTAAGCTGGACTGTGGCCAGATCATCCACTGCCGGTACAGCGGCAGGAAGCGGCTCCCCTCTGGCAACCTTCTCCAGCGCGTCGGCCAGCTCTTCGGTCAACTGGAAGCGGTGCTCCGGCTCTTTGGCCATCGCCCGCATGACGATTGCCTCACAGCCGGGCGGCAGGTCAGGGTTCACCTCAAGGATGCGCGGCACAGGTTCAATGATGTGCTTCATGGCAAGCCCCATCGGCGTAGAGGCCTCGTAGGGAGTCCTGCCGGTCAGCATCTCAAAGAGGATCGCGCCCAGCGCATAGATGTCACTGCGCCCGTCAATAGCGGCATCGCCGCGGGCCTGCTCCGGACTCATGTAAGCGGGTGTGCCAATAATGGCACTGCCGGTGAAGGCCATGCTGGCCTCCGAGAGCTTGGCAATGCCGAAATCGGCAATGTAGGCATCGTCATATTGATCAAAGAGGATGTTGCCGGGCTTGAGGTCGCGGTGAACAATGCCGCGCACGTGAGCCTGATCAAGGGCCGGGGCGAGGCGGCGGAAGATGCGGGCGGCCTCGGCAACAGAGAGAGGGCCTTCCTTGATGCGGTCGCTTAATGAACCGCCGGTCATGTAGCGCATAACCAGGAAAGGCTGGCCATCCTGCTCGCCAAAATCATAAACCGGCACAATGGCCGAGTGCTCCAGTGAGGCGATAATTTTGGCCTCACGCTCGAAGCGCCCCCGGAAAGCCGGGTCATGGAGGAATTGACCGGGCAGTACTTTGACAGCCACATCGCGCCCGACTGTAGGGTCGTAGGCGTGATAGACCGTCGCCATACCGCCGCGCCCTAACTCAGCCTTGATCTCATAACGGCCAAATCTGGATGGAATGGTCATGGATTCTACGTCCATCAGGCTGTCTGCCAAGACAAACGCTTCTGAGGCGCATACACCTTACTACCACTACAAGATACGTAGAAAAGCACAAGAAGGTTACGCCCTCAGCAAGACAAGCTAATGATGGCGCAGAGTATGGAAAATGGCAAGCGAAGAAGCGCAACTCCAAAACAAGACGCCCCAAGGCGCAAGGTTGCCACAGGAGGGGATCACACCCTATAATCTGCATGATGCAGCCTGCCCCCAGCAAGCCTTGACAGCGAGTATCGGTCGAGATATGGAGGCCACTGTGAGCAATGAGAACCCGGTCACGGTCTTACCGCTTGACGTACGGGAGTCACACTATCTTTATCGCTCCAAGATTCCAATTAGTTACACGAAAACTTGCTCTTGCCCTCCTAATCACTTGAACTGCCTGACAGCCAAGGAGTGGATCAAATGCCAACTCGGGGTTTGGCAGTTCGCTTATGAAGGCAGGGATATCCGTGACAAAAACCTCCACCCGGCAACGTTTCCACTTGCACTTTCTAGAAAGGTGATCAGCCTCTTTACACATGAAGGCGAACTTGTCCTCGACCCATTCGTGGGTAGCGGCACAACCCTAGTAGCGGCTAGAGATTTAAACAGGAATGCAATAGGCTTCGACCTCCAAAAAAAGTACATTGATCTTTGCGTCGAGCGTCTAGCTACTAATAACCTTTTCAACCAAACTCAACAATTAGCTATCCAAGATGATGCAAGAAATGTCCCCGCCTATTTACACCCTGAGATGGTCAGTCTTATCTGGACCTCTCCTCCATATGCTAATCTCTTAAACAGAAAACGTCTCAATAAATCCAGGCGTGACAGACGGAACGAACAATTCGGGAGAATCGAGCAATACTCCCAAGACCCACAAGACCTAGGCACAATGCCGCTTGAAGAGTATACCCAAACAATGGGAAATATCTTCGAGGCATTGCTTCCTTTACTGAAGCCTAAGGCCCATTGTGTCATTAATGTCCCCGATATGTGGTGGGAGGATCAGCGGATCACAATCCATGTGGCCCTGATCGAGGAGTTACGAAAACGCGGGTATGAACTGAGAAATATTATCATTTGGGATAGAACAAATATCGTGAACAAGGTAGGCATATTTGGCTGGCCGAGCAATTATATAACAATGGGGACAACCTTTGAGTATCTCCTAGATTTCTGGAAACCGCCGAGATGAAACTCTACACTAAAGGCGAATTAGTAGAAGCAATCCGCAGGATTAGTACGGAAGGCTGGCACAAAAGCGTAAAGAAGATCATAGACATCCGCAACGATGGCGCTGTCGGCAATACTCTAGAGAGATTACTTGGTCTTGATGAAAATAATCTCCCCATCCCTAACATGCAGGAATGGGAGCTTAAAGGGCAACGCTCACAGACGCGATCTCTAGTAACTCTAAAACACATAGAGCCTTCCCCGCGTAGCTTAAAGATTGTGACAACTCTCTTGATCCCGCTATACGGCTGGAAACATCGGGAAGCTGGAAGAAAATACCCGGACACTGAGAGAAGTTTTAGATCAACCACAAGTACAGCAAGTTATACCAACCGCGGATTTCGACTAGTCCTTGATCGGGAACAAGAAAAACTCCGTTTTATCTTCGATGCCTCTCACGCTGACACTTGCAACCCTGAGGTTGTGGACTGGCTTGAATCAGTCAAGCAACGAGTGGGACTTGGTCCCCTCACACCTGAGCCATATTGGGGGCTGGACGACTTGAGGTATGAAATAGGATCAAAGATAAAGAACTGCTTTTATGTGGTGGCAGACACGAAAATTGAAAATGGGCAAGAGTTCTTCAAGTATATAAGGCTATTCGTATTGTCTGGTTTTTCGTTCGATGGCTTCCTCAGGTGCATTGAGGAAGGCGTAGTACTGGTAGATTTTGATGCACGGACGGGACACAACCACGGAACAAAATTCAGGATCAAGCAGAATCATTGGCATAAACTGTACACCGACATCGAGGAGATTCCCCTATGAACAAAAAACTTAATATCTCGTCCTAACCAAGTCTTTGCTTAGCGGATTCGTCACTTCAACATTAGTATTTGAAGCATGATGCGTACCTACCTGCTTCCTACCATCTGGCTGATTGCCATGTACATCGGAACAGCGCTGATGGCAGGGCTTGATCCCGCTCCGCAGGAGAGGCTGGCCCGGCTGGCCTTCGAGGCACGGCATATAGCCACCCATACGCTGGCCTTCGCCGTCCAGATCGGGTTGATCGTGCGGGCGGCCCGGCGGAGCAGTCAGGCGCTGTCGGGGCGCGAGGGACTTCTGCTGATAGGGCTGGGGCTGGCGCTGGGGCTGGGTCAGGAGGCGCTTCAGGCCATCCTGCGGACTCGGCTGTATGTCGTCAACTCGGCCTTTGATCTAGCAGTGGACGGGGCAGGGTCGGTGCTGGGATGGTGGGCAGGACATCTAAGCGGGAGGGGCGGCGCAACCTGAGGCAGGTCCGGCAGGCCGCGCCCATTCCAACAGCTATATCATCACAGGAGCAGAAGATATGAGCGAAGTTCATGAGGCCAGCGTCACGTGGCTGGGGGGAATGCACTTTGAAGGCTCGCCCGGAGACGAGTTCACGGTACAACTTGACGCGGCAGAGGAGTTCGGCGGGCAGGGCAAGGGGACTCGACCGCAAAAGCTGATGCTGGTCAGCCTGGCAGGATGCACAGGCATGGACGTGATCAGCATCCTGCGCAAGAAACAACAGACCGTCAAGGGGCTGGAGGTGCGCGTGCGGGCCGAACGCGCGGATGAGCATCCCAGAGTATATACCCGTATCTGGCTGACCTATGTAGTCAGAGGGGAAGCAGTTGACCCTGCGGCAGTGAACCGGGCTATTGATCTGTCCATCACCAAGTACTGCCCGGTCGCTAATCTGATCAAGCAGGTTGTGCCAATCGAAACAGAATACCAGATTATAGAAGAGTACCCTGATTGCTAGTTAGCGTTGGTCAAGGCCAAGGCGATGAGCGAGGCCAGGACTTTGAGGGCAACACCAGTATTGGTGCGGACGTGAAGACGCTGCAGGCCCATTTTCTCTAATTGGCGGTTGACCGTCTCGATCATCGAGCGGTGTTGACGGATCAAGCGGGCATCTTCCGGACTGTTGCCGCGCATGTTACGGCGATAGGTGGAGATCAGACGCACTCCCCCATACACGTAGGCTAGCACTTCGTCTTTCTGGCGGATATAGCCTTTATCGGCGACCACCTGGCTGCCCTCTGGCAAAGCTGCCA
>DAOTYH010000069.1:0-114735 GCA_034435015.1 Anaerolineae bacterium
GGGTAGGGGTGGGGGTGGGCGTGGCAACCATCGAGCCAAGCGCGGCCAGCCCGCCCAGCGCTAGAAATACAATGCATCCCCCTATCACCACAATCCCGCCGATGACCAGGCCGGCAACGGCACAGCCGGACAGCCGCTTCTTGGGTGCTTCAGCGGCAGGCGGCGGCGGGGTATAGGCCGGTATGTCGGTGGGAGCTTGGCGCGCGGCTGGCGTCTGCATGGTCGGGCGCTGGGAAGGCGGCACCGCCGGCGGCGGCGTGTAAGAAGGCGCGGGCGCCGGTACTTCGGCTACAGGGAGGGTAGAGGCGAGGGGCTGTTCTGTAAACTTGGGAACGGCAGGCTGTTGCACAGCGTTTCGAAGTGCTTCAGCCAGCTCGCCGGCTGAGGCATACCGATCATCCGGGTTCTTGGCCATTGCCCGCTTGACCACTTCGGCTACTGCTTCTGGCAGGTCGGGGCGGATGAGGCGGACATCAGGCACAGGCTCTGTCGCATGAGCCATCATGACGCGCAGGGGTGTTTCCCCTTGATAGGGAAACCTGCCGGTCAACATCTGGTAGAGCGTGACCCCCAGCGCGTACACGTCCACAGCCGGGGTGACAACTCCCCGGTCGGCCATCTCCGGCGCCATGTAGGCCGGCGTGCCGACGATCCCACTGCCGGTAAGCTGGACGGTTGACTCGGTGATCTTGGCGATACCAAAGTCAGACAGGTAGGCGTTGCCATTCTCATCCAACAGGACGTTGGAGGGCTTAAAGTCGCGGTGGATGACCCCCTTGTTGTGGGCGTGGTCCAGCCCCTCGGCGATTTGGTTGACCAGCCGGACCACCTCGTCAAGCGGCAGGGGGCCTTGCTTGATTCGGTCGGCCAGCGTGCCGCCGGGCATATAGGCCATGACAATGAAGGGGCGGTCGTTCATCTGGCCGTAATCATAGACGGGCAAGACGCGCGGATGTTGCAGTTCCGCGATGACCTTGACCTCCCGCTCGAAGCGCTGGAGAAAGCTGGGTTCGTGCAGGAAGTAACGGGGCATGACCTTGATAGCCACTGTCCGTCCGATGGATTTCTGACGGGCAAGGTAAACAGTGGCCATCCCGCCCTGCCCTAGTTGCCGGCCAATCTCATACTGGCCGAATGTCTGGCCGACTAAGTTATCGGTCTCGTTCTCATTAGGCTGGATGACATCTGGCATGCGCTCTTATCCTCTTTATTCAGGCCGCCTACACTTTGCCTCTTGGTTGTATAACACGTTCTTCCTCATTACCGCTTCGCTGTGGGTCAGGAAGAGGCAGACCGGGCCGCCTGCCCGGTATTCCATGCTGGCTTAGTTTGCATCAAGATAAGAAAGGATGCAAGTAGACGGTAAAGGAGGGAGTGGCTAACAGAATGGATATGAAGGGCTAAAATCGCCTAACCCGTTAACACCATGTCCACCCTTTTGAGCAGTCCCGTAAAGGAAATCAACTGCCGCGGGAGGATGCCTGCTTCTCTGCCGGAGCGGGCAGGGTGAACCAGAAGGTGCTCCCCTGCCCCGGTTCGCTCTTAACGCTCACCTGTCCGTTGAGGCGGGTGATGATGCGCAACACAATCGAAAGGCCCAGCCCAAACCCTTTGATCGACTCTCCTTTGTGCAAGCGGGTGAACTCCTCAAACAGGCGGTTTTGTTCTTCTCTGGCGATGCCGATGCCGTTGTCCTCTACTTCGTAGCGGGCCATACTGCCCTCCCGCATCCCCCGGATGGCAATGCGGGGGGAAGGATTGTTTTCCCCAATGTACTTGATGGCGTTGTCAATCAGGTTGGCGAATACCTCCTCCAGCCATGAGGCGTGACCCAGCGCGGGCGGCAGGTCGGGCGCAACCTCGACAGAGATGTGTTGGGCTTCGATGACCTCCCGGAAGCGCTTCAGCGCATCGTGTACCACGCGGTTCATGTCCACCTCAGCGACCGGAATCTCGCTGGCTTGATGCAGTTTGGCAAGCAACAGCAGGCTCTGGATCATGGTGTCCATCTTCTGGGCGAATGTCTCGATGCTCTGTAAGTACTCAGCCGCCAGCTCAGGAGGGGTATTGGCATATTCCGTCCTCAACAGGTTGGCATAGCCGACGATCACCTGGAGCGGCGCCCGGAGATCATGAGCTACTGTGTAGCTGAAGGCGTCCAGTTCCTGATTGCTTCTTTCCAGCTCTCTGGCATGTTCACGGACTGATTCGTAGAGCTGGGCGTTGCGAATGGCAATAGCGGCCTGATCGGCGAAGGCTTGAAGCCGCCGGGCATGAGTCTCGTTGAAAGCACCCACTTCTCTGCTGTAGAGGTTGAGAAAGCCAATAACCTCATCGCCTAACTGGATGGGTGCGCCTGCAAAAGAGCGAATCCAGTAGCTGTTTTCTCTCTCCCAGCCCGGATAGGCGTGGACGTCCTCAATAGTCAGGGAGCGGCCTGTCTGATACATCTCATGCAGGTTGGGGGTTGCGGCAACCGGCAGGCGTATGAGGGGGGGTGCCTGCCCTTTGATCTCCTCGATGTACTCTCTGGTGCGGATAGAGACTGCCTCATCTCCCTGAATCAGCAGGATGACTGATGCATCATGGGGGACAACCCGCCCTACGCTGTCGAGGATATGGTCAAACACCTTGTCTAGATCGAGGGTACTGCCGGCAGTCAGGGCGGCGTCATGCAGAGCCTCGATCAGCATATGCTGTTCCCGTTCTGCCTTTTGTGCTCTGACCTGCTCGGTGATGTCACGGGCGACCACTGCCACGCCGTCCGGCGAGGGATAGATGTTCACCTCAAGGTAGTATTCCCGGCCTTTGAACCTGAAGGGAGCTACCATAATGCGGGACTGCTGGGTTTCCATCACCTCCCGGTAGAGGAGAGCGGCCTGCTTATCTTTCTCCCCTTGGAAGACCTCAAAGAGCGTTTTGCCGATGGCCTCGTGGGCTGGAATACCTGTCATCTCCTCGCTGGCCTTGTTCCAGTAGGTGTAGCGGAGGTCGCGGTCGAGGGCAAAGAATATATCGGTGATGCTGTCAGTCAGTGCCCGGTAACGTGCTTCACTTTCGCGGAGCGCTTTCTCTGTGCGGCGCAGATCAGAGATGTCGGAGGCAATACACAGGATGCCGTCCGGGATGGGGTAGGCCCGTACCTCATATGTTCCCGGCAATCCCCCGGGCAACAGAGACCCTTCCATGGTGAAACGGCGCGGCTGGCCGGTCTCCATGACCTGCCGGTAGGCCTTAAACTGCACCGTCTCTTCAATGCCCGGATGGAGGGTAAACAAGTCGCGGCCCAGCAGTTCTTCTTCCTCCAGGCGGGTGGCACGTGAGGCGGCCTGATTGGCATGAGTATAACGCCACTCGCTGTCAATGATGTAACAGATGTCGGTGATGCCGTTGAAAATCTGGCGGTAGCGTGCCTCGCTCTCTTGAAGGGCCTGCATGGCTCTGGCGTGATCAGTTACATCAATCGCCATGATCTGGATGGCCGGCCTGCCGCGGTAGGCCGCCGGCGTGAAGGTGACATCAGCCACCACTTCCTGACCGTCCAGCCGGGTAATTCTCTGCATGGGGAAGCTCTGCGGCGTCCCGCTCTGCTCGAGTGCGGTGAGCGATGCCTTGCACTGATCACGTTTTTCAGGCGCGGCAAAGTCAGCCAGCGGCCTGCCAAGCAGATCAGATGCCTGCTGAGCGCCTGCCAGCTTGACCCCAGCCGGGTTGATATAGACGAGCCGCCCCTTATAACAGAGAGCGGTCGCTACCGGGGAATATTCAGTTAAGCGGCGGTAGAATTTCTCGCCCTGCGGGAGAGAATGTGAAGGGTGGGATGGAGTCTCAGGCAGGTGCGAGTTGATGGTGTCGTCCGGCCCTGACGTTGTCATGCACTGCTCCCAGCCGCTGCCCCATGCGGCTAAGGCAGGGGGCAATTTCGGACTTCCATCATCATTATACCGGTCTATATCTCTGTGCGCAGGCTTTTTTAGCCTGTTGGGTGTTACGGATCAGTTACAACAGCGGGCCGGAAGATTGGTTCACGCCTCTTTCAGGGGGCAGGGAGAGTGAACCAAAAGATACTGCCCTGTCCGGGTGTGCTGATCACACCTACCTCGCCGTTGAGCTTGGTAATGATACGCTGAACGATGGAAAGTCCCAGCCCAGAGCCGCCTATTGCCTCACGATGAAAGCGGGCAAACATCTCAAACACGCGGGGCTGATCCTCAGGGGTGATGCCCGTGCCGTTGTCCTCAACCTCATAGCGGACTTGTTTGCCCTGTCGTATCCCCCGGATCACGATGCGCGGGGCAGGGTTCTCATCCCCGATGTATTTGATGGCGTTGTCAATCAGGTTGGCAAAGACATGCTCCAGCCATGGCCTGAAACCCAGCACTGCCGGCAGTTCCGAGGCTGTTTCAAAGACAAAGCCCCGTTCTTCAAGCCGCTCTCTGAACTGTTCCCGTACCGACTCGATGACATCCCACATCAGCACGGTCTCCGGCTGAACTTCTGCCCGGCTGAGCTTCGACAGCGTCAGGATGTTTTCGATGATGTCCCTCATCTTGAAAGCGTAAGCCTCAATCGTGGCCAGATATGTCTGGATGTCGGGGGGAACAACCTCGGCGAAATCTGTGCGTAACAGGTTGGTATAGCCTACCACCACCTGAAGGGGGGCTTTCAGGTCATGGGCTACTGTGTGGCTGAATGCATCCAGCTCTTTGTTGCTCTGTTCGAGTTCAGCAGTGTAGCGGCGGGCTGTCTCGTACAGACGGGCGTTGCGGATGGCAATGGCGGCTTGATCGGCGAAGGCTTGCAGGCGCTCAGCGTGGGAGGCATTGAAAAAGCCCGGCGTGAGACTGTCCACATTGAGGAAGCCGATCACCTCGCCTTCGAGCACAATGGGGGCGGCGGCATATGAATACTGCCAGTAGCCGTTGGTAAACAGAATCCAGCCGGAGTACGTCCGCACATCGGGAATGCTCATGGGGCGGCCCGTCTCGACCATATGGCGCAGGTTAGGCGTCTCTGAAACCGAGAAGCACAGCTCGGTCAGCGGTTTATGACGTTCCGGCGGGTAGCCCTTGAAGCGCACCACACGGGCTGTGCCCCCTTCGATCAACATGACGTTGGCGGCATCGTGCGGCACTACGCGTTCGATATTTTCTAGGATGCGATCCAGCACCTCGTTCAGGTCGAGGGTGCTGGTGAGCAGGGCGGCTGTGTCGCGCAGAGCTTCCATTTCTTGTTGGGCCTGCTCCATCCGGATGCAGTCGGTGATGTCCCGGCAGGTGACGAGCAGGCAGGCCGGCGGGTCTCCCTCCAGAGACAGCCGCTGTACGGTTGTCTCTGAGATGAAAGTTGAACCATCCTTGCGCATCCGCTCAACCCGTTTGAGGCGGGTTTTCCCTTTGACAGCCTCTCTAAGCATGGGGCGCATGGCGGACTGCCATGCCTGTTTGGGGTGGCAGACGGCCATCTGCCGCCCGGTCAGTTCGTCAGCGGTGCTGTAGCCGTGCAGAGTTGCCCAAGACGGGTTGGCATACAGCACCACGCCGTCCGGGTCGCAGACGGCAATGCCTTCCTCCAATTGGTGGACGATCTGACTAAAGGTGTGTTCGAGGAAGGCCCTGTTCAGGGATGACGGCTCACCCTGTGTATCGGGCTGTGAATGCTCCATGTGTGCGGCCCTGTGTGTTCCCTGTGCCAGTGAAGAGGAACAAATACCTTGACATTCTATTTTAATGTATCTTTGTCTGGTAATCCATAGGTTCACTTTAGTATTGTAACATGACTGCAAGGTTTAGAGAGCCGCTGTGTGCTCCTGGCGGCCTGGTTTCCTTCGGCGTCTTTGGTCTTCTGCTTGCGCGTCATCGCGGGACTTGCATAATAGGGTTTCAGTCATGAGTTAGATCAACGAGCGGGATGCAATGGCAAAAATACTCTGGGATGAGTCAATGGCAACGGGTCTGCCCGAAATAGACGGACAACACAAGGAACTTCTGGAGAAGCTCAATGAGCTTTCAGAGGCTATTGAACAGCGCAAGGGCAGGCAGAGAGCAGGCGAGCTTCTCGACTTTTTGCAGTTCTATGCCGCATGGCATTTTGAACGCGAAGAAGCCTGTATGGAGAAGTATCACTGCCCGCTGGCTAACGCGAATAAGCAGGGGCATCAGGAGTTTCTGCGCCGCTTTGGCGAGCTTCACCAACTGTATGAGGAGACCGGCCTGGACACGGCGGCGGCGCAGGAAGTCTACCGCCGGCTGTTGGACTGGGTCGTCAACCACATCTTGAGGATTGATACCAGTCTGGCGGTGTGTGTGCCGGATTCGGAGAAGGGGTAAGGCAGAGAGAGACCTTCGGCAGGATGACAGTGCGGTGTGGAGGGTCTGCCCACACCGCACTGTTGTTTTCACGGAGGAGTCGGGCCGGCAAGACTGCCGGCGGAGATGTCACATCAGCATCCTGAGGGGGTCTTCGAGAATCTGCTTGACCCGTTGCATAAACCGGGCCGCCTCTGCCCCGTCTGTGACGCGGTGATCGGCGCTGAGCGTCATCTTCATCCGCCAGCCAACGCTTACTGTCCCGTCTTCCTGCACAACCGGCACGCGCCGCGCCGTCCCGACCGCCAGGATGGCCGCCGCCGGCGGGTTGATGATGGCCGCGAAGTTTTCTACATCAAAGCCGCCCAGATTAGAGACACTGAAGGTCTCACCTTCAACATCCTCCGGCTTGATCCTGCCCTCACGGGCGCGGGCGATCAGAGCGCGGTGGGTGAAGGCCATCACCGTCAGAGGGGTGCGGTCGGCGTCCTGACTGACCACGTTGATCAGCCCCTCATCCAGCGCAACGGCAATCCCGATATTGATTCGGGCATGGCGGATGAGCGTGTCGCCGTTGAAGGACGAGTTCAGGTTCGGGAACTCGCGCAGGGCCAGCGCCGCCGCTTTAATGATCATGTCATTGACTGAGACCTTCTTGTCCTCTGAGTCGATCCGTGCGTTCAAGTCGGCACGCAGTTCCATAGCCGCCCCCATATCCACTTCCGTTGTAATGTAGAAGTGGGGGATGGTGGTCTTGCTCTCGACCATACGCGCCGCAATGCGGGCACGCATGCGGGGGGTGGGGATCACCTCGTCCCTGGCGCTGACCGCAACGGGTGTCAGAACAGGCGGCACAGGAGCGGGTACGCTGACCCCTTGAAAGGCCTCTATATCAGCCTTGACAATCCGGCCCTGCGGCCCGGTGCCGGTTACCTGCCGGATGTCTATGCCGCGCTCCTCGGCCAGCCGGCGAGCCAGCGGACTGGCCCGCACGCCCTCCGGCAAGCCGGAGCCGTCATCGCCGGTTGCCGGTGCCGGCACGGCGGGCGCCGGTGAGGGTGCGGCAGGCGCCTGAACAGGTGCACCGCCCTCTTGGGCGGCTTGTGCTACCCCCAGCGCGGCCAGATCAACGGCCTCGCCCGGCTCGCCGACTACGGCAATCGGCGCACCAATAGGGACCCAGTCCCCTTCGTTAACCAGCAGGCTCAGTATCGTGCCGCTGACGAATGCCTCGACCTCGACAGTAGCCTTATCGGACTCGATCTCGGCGATGATCTCGCCTGTCTTAACCGTATCGCCGACCTGCTTGACCCATTTGACAAGCTGGCCCTCTCGCATGTCAAAGCCCAGCTTGGGCATATTGACCAGTTCTGCCATGTTGTCCCCTTTTCCAAGAATCCATCTACCGACCGGGCAGGGAGCGGTGTTCCGCTGTATGCCCGCCGGTCCGGGATCACAAAATCTCTTTGACGGCCCGAATAACCTTCTGAGCGTTGGGCAAAGCGCTCTGTTCCAATTCGCGTGAGTAGGGCAACGGCACATCCTCTGTGGAGACACGCTTGACCGGCGCGTCCATCCAGTCGAATGCTTCCTCCTGAATGCGGGCGGCTGCCTCTGCGCCGACACCGTACAGGGCATGTGCCTCCTCGACGACCACACAGCGGTTAGTCTTCTTGAAGCTCTGGATGACCAGCCCGATGTCGAGCGGGCGCAAGGAGCGCAGATCAACTACCTCAGCGCTGATGCCCTCCTTCTCTAACTGCTTAGCGGCGTCCAGCGCGACATGCACCATCTTGGCGTAGCTGACGAGGGTTACATCTTTGCCTTCACGCTTGACGTCGGCTGTGCCGAGCGGAACGGTGTAATCACCGACCGGCACTTCGCCGCGTGTCTGGTAGAGGGTGCTGTGCTCGACGAACATCACTGGATTATCCTGCCTCAGCGCGGCCTTGAGCATCCCCTTAGCGTCATGGGGCGTGGAAGGCACAACCACCATCAGGCCGGGGAAGTGCGCAAACAGATGTTCCGGGCTGTGTGAGTGCGTCGCGCCGAGCTGTCTTCCGCCGCCGGTGGTAGTGCGGACAACCAGCGGTACGGTAAACTGTCCGCCAAACATGTAACGGGCTTTGGCGGCATGGTTGATCAGCGCGTCGAAGGCAAGGAAGGCAAAGTTGATGGTCATGATCTCGGCTACAGGGCGCAGACCGTTCATGGCCGCCCCGACTGCTGTCCCGACAATGGCCTGCTCGGCGATAGGGGTATCACGGACACGCTTCTCGCCAAAATGATCAATAAATCCGCGCGTGACGGCATAGGTGCCGCCCCATACGCCGACCTCTTCTCCCATGATGAAGATACGCTCGTCGCGCTCCATCTCCTCCCACAGGGCATCCGAGATGGCCTCGCGGAATGTCTTGATGACTTTTTCCCCGCTGGCGGCGGGTGTGGCAATGGTGCTAGACAGTGACATCGGTGTACAACTCCTCCGGTGCAGGCAGGGGGCTGTCCTTGGCAAAGGCGACTGCCTCAGCAATCTCCTCATCGGCGGCTCGGTCGAGGGCCTCCAAGTCTTCTTTGGTTGCCAGCCCTTCGCTGAGCAGATAAGCCGCCCAGCGGTCAATCGGGTCTTCGGCCTTCTTGGCCTCGACTTCGTGGGCGGGACGGTAACGCTCCGGGTCACCCATGGAGTGGCCGCGGTAGCGGTAGGTGATCACTTCCATCAGGAATGAGCCTTTGCCGGAACGGACATACTCGGCGGCCTCCTGAATCATCTCGTAGGTGGCCAGCAGGTCCATGCCGTCCACCTGCATACAGCACGGCATTCCGTAGGCTTCGGCCTTTTTGGCAATGTCAGCTACTGCCGACGCGCGTGTGACCGCCGTCCCCATGCCGTACTGGTTGTTCTCAATCAGCCACACGACGGGCAGTTTCCAGACGGCGGCTAAGTTGAGGGCCTCATGGAAGTAACCAATGTTGGTCGCGCCGTCGCCCATCATGGCCAGCGTGATACGGTCGGAGCCGGTGTACTGATCGGCCAGCGCCAGGCCAGCCGCCAGCGGCAGATGCCCGCCGACGATAGCCCACCCGCCCCAGAAACGCTTCTCCTTGCTGGCCAGATGCATCGAGCCGCCCTTACCCTTGCTGACGCCGGTCGCCTTGCCAAGCATCTCAGCCATGACGGCTTTCGTGCCCAGCCCGCGCACCAGCGCCACACCATGATCGCGGTAGGCAGTGATGATGTTGTCATCCGGGCGGAGAGCATATTGTGCCGCTACGGCGATGGCCTCCTGCCCGATGTACAGGTGCAGAAAGCCGCCAATGTCGCCTGCCGCGTACAGCTCGGCGCACTTCTCCTCGAAGCGCCGGATGACCATCATCATACGGTAGGCCTCCAGCTTTTGTTCTTTGGTCAATGCCATACAGGTCTCTCCAGTACAGGGAAGTCAGATGTAAAAAGTTGTAATCCCTATAAATTGTATCGAATCAGCGGCCATCAGCGCACATTGGTGAACCGTATGGGAGGGTCTATTCTGCGATTGGCAGCCAGACCGTGAAGGTGGCTCCCTTGCCCGGCTCGCCCGTGCTGGCGGCCTCGATGAAGCCGTGATGCCGCTCGACGATCTCTTTGGCCGTTGCCAGGCCTAGTCCGGTGCCCGGCACACCGGACGCGCGTCCAGCCCTCCCGCGGAAGAAGCGTTCGAACAGATGCGGCATCTCGTCAGGCTGAATGCCGTTGCCGGTATCGCTGATGCTGAAGGTGACCCACCTCTTCCCCTCACGCCTGCGGGTTCGTGTGCGCAGTGTCACCCTGCCGCCGGAGGGCGTGTAATGCAGTGCGTTGGCCATCAGGATGTCCAACGTATGCCCCAACAGCATGGCATCACCCATCGCGGCTGGCAGATCGGGCTGTTCCTTGAAAGTGATCCGCAAGCCGCGCTGTTCGGCCAGCATAGTTCGGTCGGTCACATACACGCTGATCAGGGCATTCAGGTTCAAAGGGGCAGGGTTGATGGTGATCTGTTCCTGATCCATGCGCGAGAGGAACAACAGGTCTTCGACGATAAACTCCAAGCGGTCGGTCTCGCGGTTCAGCCGGTCGAGGTAGGCCATGGCCTTATCGGGGCGTGCGGTCAGCAGGTGATGGTAGAGCTTGAGGCTGGCAATCGGGGTGCGCAGTTCATGGGAGATGTTGGCCACGAACTCGTCCTTGACGGCGGAAAGCTTGACCAAGCGATCATGGGCGGCCTGCAACTCAGCCGTGCGTTCCCTGACCCGCTGTTCCAGCTCGGCGTGAGCCTGAGATTTGGCGATGGCCAGCGCGATCAGCTCAGCCGCCTGTGCGGCCCACGAGACCTCATCCTCTGTAAAGTGATGAGGGCTGTTAAAGGCCAACAGCATCCCGCCCAGGTTGCGCCCGTCGGCTTGGAGGGGCAATGCTACAACCGACCGGGCAGGGAAACGCTCGGCGATGTGGCGGCTCAGGTGGGGGCTGTTGAACACATCCTCAACGACCAGCGGGCGGCCTGTCCGTAGCACATACTCGGTTAACGTTTTCTCGTTGGGCTGAGGAGGGAACAGGCGGCGGTATTCCTCGCCCAGAGGGCCGGAGGCCGCCATGGGGACAACCCAGCGATTCTCGGAGTCCCAAAACGTGATGTAGCACCCGTCCCCCCCAATGATGCTGGCGGCGGTGTCAGCCAACTTCTGGAGCAGTTCTTCCAGATCGAGGGTGGCCGTCCCAATGCGCGTGATGGCGTTCAAGGTGGCCAGCCGCTGGTTTTGAATCTGGCTCTCGCGGTAGAGCCGGGCATTGCGGATAGCGATGGCGGCCTGATCGGCCAGCGCGGCCAGACGCTCAGCGTGTTCGGGGGTGTAGAAGTCGGGCACAAACTTAGCTACCGTGATGAAGCCTGCTGTCTCATCCCCTATGCGGATGGGTGCGCCCAAGTGAGCACGCATCTGCTCTGTCTCCGGCCCTGGAATCCAGTACGGGTCGGCCCGCACATCGGGGATAATGAAGGGCTGTCCGGTTTGGGACATCTCGCGCAGGTTGCGTGTCTCGGCCACAGTCAGATAGCGTTTCAGCATGGCCTCACCTTCATCTGCCGAGTACCCGCGATAGCGTACCACGCGGGCATCCCCCTCCTCAACCAGCAGGATGTGTGCGACATCATACGGCACGACCCGTTCGATGTTGTCCAGAATGCGCTCCAGCACCTCTTCGAGGTCGAGCGTGCCGGTCAGTGCGGCGGCGGTGTCACGCAGGGCCTCAGCCAGGGCACGCTGTTCGCGCTCGGCTTCTTCAGCCTGCCGGCGGGCGACATTCTCGTTCTGGGACTGTTCATACAAGAGGGCGTTACGGGCGGCCACCGCCGCCTGTGCCGCCAGTGCCTCGCAGAGGCGCAGATTATCCTGGCTGTAGGCCCCGCTCTGGTAGCTGAATACCTGAAGGACGCCTGCCGCCTGTCCCTCCAGCTCGAGAGGCACGATCAGCGCTGAACGGGTGACCTGTGCATCCTCAGGGGGGTCTCCCTCCACAACCCCCTTCTCGCTGACGGTATACTTGTTCAGGGAAGTTTTAACGTATTCCTGATAGTTATCCAGCCTCAGCGGCTCACCTGATCGGATCACCCTGCTCTGCGTGCCGTGTCCTTCCGGCTCAAGGGGGAGGGGCGGAAACTCGTTGACATCCAGCCGCTGACCTTCGTGCCGGGCATACACACACCGGATCAACTGGTCTTCGGGGTTATAAGAGGAGACATACAGCCCGTCACAGGGCATGATCTGGCTGACGGCGCTGAACAGCGCATCGTAGACCGACTCCAGCCTGAGGGAGCGGTTCAGCTCTTGACCAAGCTGGTAGAGGAGGGTGATCTCGGTATTGCGCCGGCGGAGCGCCTCTTCGGCCTGCTTGCGGTCGGAGATGTCCAACAACATGCCTTGAATGTAGGCAGGTGTGCCGCTCTCGTCTGCCAGAACAACGGCTTCGTCGCGCAGCCAGATCAGGCGGCCATCCCGCGTGATCACACGGTACTCTTGCAAGAAGGGCTGTCTCGTGTTGCGGGTGCGGTTATAGGCGGCCAGCACCTGCTCGCGGTCATCGCGGTGGATCAGGCGGTACCACAGATCGGGCGAGGCGACATACTCCTCGGCGGTGAAGCCGGTTATCTTTTCAATCTGGGGGCTGATGTACAGCGTGCTGAAGGTTTCGTTGAGGCCGGCAAGGTAGAAGGCGCCGGGCATTTGCTCGACCAGCCTGCGGTAGCGTATCTCAGCTTCGCGCAGGGCTTGTTCGGCCTGCTTGCGTTCGGTGATGTCCAGCGCCGTGAAAACCAACCCCTTCTCCATGTGCCCCGCTTCGAGGGTGGCAGAGGTCAGGGAGATGTCAATCAGCGAGCCGTCTTTGCGTCTGAAGCGTGTCTCGACTGTGCCGACGTCATGTGCCTCGATCTGGGGGTGTTTGATCCGCTCCACCCGCTCGTACTCCTCGTCGCTGTCGTACAGGATACGGGCGCTCTGCCCCTCCAGCTCTTCGGCGGTGTAGCCAAGCATCCGTGTAAGGTGCTCGTTTGTCCAGCCCAGCACGCGTCCTGCTTTGACCAGCCCAATGCCGATAGGAGCGGCAAGGAAGATGCCGCGCAGGGTGGCTTCCCGTTCGTGCAGGGCTTCCAGTGCGGCGCGGTGAGTTTCATTCTCCTGCTCTATAGCTTTGAGGGTGCGTTGGACCAGCGCGTAGATCAGCACGGCTGTGCCGGCGACGAAGACAGCCCACCTGTACTCATGGATGTATCTGAGGAGGGCTGGGTTATTGGCCGTCAGCGCCCGGCCCCCATATTCCGTCAACGTGAACCATAGCCCGCCCGCGACGGCATACACTACCGCCGCCCACAACGGAATCGCGCGGCGCGGTTTGGGGTTTGGATTGGGTACGGGGAGAGATTCCTTTTCTTCTCTCATGCTGAGCGCCCCCTGTCTTTGGCTCTGTGCCTCCGGCCCTTGGGCAATGAGCCTGCTTATGCCGGGCGGCTCTTCCCTAAGATGAACTTCTCAGTTGGGCCAGCTTCTGCGTGAGGAGGGGGTGATCGCAGTAGATGCCCCGGTACTCCTCCGGCAGCATGCTGGCCAGTGTCACCATGATCTCGTCGGTGTACTGATCAAGCTGTGCTGTCCGGGCATGTCCGGGCGGCAGGCGGAACGGCTTGCCATATCGGACGTACACGTCGGCCCGTCTGAATCGTTTCAGGGCGGCCCCTATCTTGTCTGTGCCCCAGATCGCTACTGGCACAAGGGGGACATCAGCCCGCGTAGCCAAATAGGCGGCACCGGTCTTGCCCTGAATCAGACCGCCGGTGCGGCTGCGTGTCCCTTCGATGGCCATGCCCAGACAATGCCCGTCCTCCAGAATGGCTAGTGCCTGCCGCAGAGCCTTACGGTCAACCTCCCCGCGCCGAATGAAGACCGCCCCTGCGACCCGCAACAGGGGGCCGAAGAGCAGGTGATGCTCGTACTTCTCCCCGGCCAGCACATGAATCACGCGCGGCGTGGCGGCAAAGTTGATCGGCGAATCCATGTAGCTGAGATGGTTGGAGACAAGAATGCAGGCTCCGCTGGCCGGCACATGCTCGACGCCCTCGATATGCAGTCGTGTCAGGAGGCGGGCTAGAAAACGGATGATGACCCGCAGGAGTTTGTACAGCCCCTCAGGCAAGGGAGGGTAACGGCGTGGACGACGGGCCACTTGCACCTTCCTAGTTGATGTCTGCTCCCGCGCAGATACGTGATTGATTACAGTATAGCACAAGCTCAGCACAGGTTAAGTGTTCGAGGCGGGTTGCGCCGTGGGTTCTCTAATGCAGAACCTACATTCCGCTTATATATATCTGATATGGGCCGCCTAAGATAGTCAGGAAATCTAAACGGGATGAGAGAGAAAGATAGGAGAATCTATTGGTATGGACCTCAATCGTTTTACCCAGAAGGCCCAGCAGGCAGTCTTCAGTGCACAGGATTTGGCGCGTGATTACCATCACAACGAGATTGTGCCGGAACACCTGCTGTTGGCCCTTTTACAACAGAGTGACGGCGTCGTCCCTGAGGTTGTCATGCAGATCGGGGCACAGCCGTCTGCGTTGATCGCTGAACTGGGACGCCTATTGAATGCACGACCGAAGGTACATGGGTCTAATGTTCAGATCGGCCTCAGCCGCCCGGCGGCAGATGCCCTGGTCAACGCCGAGCTGGAAGCTAAGCGGATGCGTGATGAGTATGTCTCGACCGAGCATATCCTGCTGGCTCTGACCAATGACCGCTCGTCAGCGGGCGAACTGCTGGGGCGCTATGCCGTGACGCACGATGCCGTGCTCCATGCCCTGCGTGTGGTACGCGGCTCACAGCGCGTGACCTCCCAGAATCCGGAGACAGTCTATCAGCCGCTGGAAAAATACGGACGCGACCTGACAGCATTAGCGCGGCAGGGCAAGCTTGATCCGGTCATCGGGCGCGATGAGGAAATCCGGCGTGTGGTGCAGGTCCTCAGCCGCCGCACTAAGAACAACCCGGTGCTGATCGGTGAGGCAGGCGTCGGCAAGACAGCTATCGTTGAGGGGCTGGCGCAGCGCATCGTACACGGCGACGTGCCTGAGGGCCTGAAAAACAAACGCATCGTGGCGCTGGATATGGGCGCACTGGTAGCCGGAACGAAATACCGGGGTGAGTTTGAAGAGCGTCTCAAGGCGGTGCTGAAGGAAGTCAGTGAGTCGGGGGACATCATCCTGTTCATTGATGAACTGCATACTGTCGTAGGAGCCGGCGCCGCTGAAGGCGCAATGGATGCCGGCAACATGCTGAAACCCATGCTGGCACGCGGCGAACTGCATGCCATCGGCGCAACGACGCTGGACGAGTACCGCCAGCACATTGAGTCCGATGCGGCCCTGGAACGGCGTTTCCAGCCGGTGTTTGTGGATGAGCCAAGCGTTGAGGAAACCATCAGCATACTGCGCGGCCTCAAGGAGCGCTATGAGGTGCATCATGGCGTGCGCATTCAGGATGCGGCCGTCATTGCGGCGGCCACGCTGTCGGCCCGTTACATCACCGACCGTCAATTGCCGGATAAGGCCATTGACCTGATTGACGAGGCGGCGGCACGCCTGCGGATGGAGATTGACAGCAAGCCCGCTGAGATTGATGCAGTGGACCGTGCCATCATGCAGTTGGAGATCGAGCGTGAGGCCCTCAAGAAGGAGAAGGACAAGGCCAGTCAGGAGCGCCTGAAGAGCATCGAGCGGGAGATCGGTGAACTGCGCGAACGGGCTGATGCCCTTCGGGCACGCTGGCAACGCGAGAAGGAGGCTATTGTCAGCCTGCGTGAGATCAAACAGCAGATCGAGGATACGCGCATTGAGATCGAGCGGGCTGAACGTCAGGCGGACCTCGAAAGGGCGGCTCGGCTCCGCTATGGCACTCTGCGCGAGCTTGAGAGACAGCTTGCCGAGCGCGAGGCCTATCTGGAAGAGTTGCAGGCTGAAGGGGCGATCCTCAAGGAAGAGGTTGATGCCGACGAAATTGCCAATGTGGTCAGCAGTTGGACGGGCATCCCCGTCAGCCGCCTGCTGGAAGGCGAGATGGAGAAACTGCGCCATATGGAGGAGCGTCTGCACACGCGGATTGTGGGGCAGGACGAGGCAGTGCGGGCTATCTCAAACGCAGTACGCCGCGCCCGTACCGGCCTGCAAGACCCAAACCGTCCGGTGGGGTCGTTCCTGTTCCTTGGGCCGACCGGTGTCGGCAAGACGGAGTTGGCCCGCGCCTTGGCCGAGTTCCTCTTCGATGATGAGGATGCCATGGTGCGTATTGACATGAGTGAGTATCAGGAGCGGCATACCGTCAGCCGTCTGATTGGTGCGCCGCCCGGCTACGTGGGTTACGACGAAGGGGGCCAGTTGACTGAGGCCGTGCGGCGGCGGCCGTACTCAGTAGTGCTGTTTGATGAGATCGAGAAGGCACATGTTGAGGTGTTCAACACCCTGCTTCAGGTGCTGGACGAGGGGCGTTTAACAGACGGGCATGGGCGCACGGTGGACTTCAGGAACACTGTGATCATCATGACCAGCAACATCGGCAGTCACATCATCAAGGAGCATGGTGCGGAGGTCGCCCGTGAGATGGTCATGCAGGAGCTGGATCGTTACTTCCGGCCTGAGTTTCTCAATCGGCTGGATGAGATCATCCTCTTCCACAACCTGACAAAGGAAGACATCAAGCAGATCGTCGAAATCCAGCTCCGGCGTCTGGAGGAGATCATGGCCGACCGCCGGTTGAGCATCGAGCTGACTGATGCCGCCCGTGAGTATCTGGCAGAGATCGGTTATGATCCGGTCTATGGGGCGCGTCCACTCAAGCGGGCTATTCAGCGCGAGCTGGTTGACAGGCTGGCGCTGGCCCTGCTGGACGGCGAGATCGCAGAGGGCGACCGCGTCAGGGTAGATGTCAATGAGGATGCCAGCGGGCTGATCTTCTTCCCTGTTGAGCGGGCTATGCCTTACAGCGTGGCAGAGGTATAACCATCGCGCGGGCTGGGCGGGGGCGCATGAAAAGGCGCCCCCGTTTTGATTCCCCCGCTATTTTCCGATTTTGCCGATTGACGTTACACTCCCCTGTATGATCGCCGCTGTAGATGTCTCACCTGCTGTCAACGGCAAGGCCGGGCTGGGCCGTTATGCCGCCTCTCTGACTGCCGCACTGGCGCAGGAGCGCCCCGGCCAAGTACGCCTGTTTGCTAACCTGACCGCGCAGGCCCGCATCCCCCCTGAGCTTGGAAGCCTGCCCTTGCGGACAGTCCGGGCCGGTTACAAGGCTTGGCGCATGGCCGTCTGGTTGGGGCAGTTGGCCGGAGTCGGGTTTAACCGCCTGATCGGGGAGTGTGCGGTGTTCCATGCCACTGAGCATCTGCTTGTGCCGGTGCGGGGTGTGCCGACCGTCCTGACGGTACATGACCTGATCTATCGGCTCTTTCCAGCCCATCACAAGCGCCTGAACTTCTGGTATCTCAACGCCGCTATGCCCCTCTATGTGCGCCGTGCCGATGCGGTCATCGCGGTCAGCGAGTCCACCAAGCGCGACTTGATCCGGCTGTACGGCCTGCCGCCGGGCAAGATCACCGTGATCTACGAGGCGGCTTCGCCGGTGTTTCGTCCTCAGCCGCCGGAGCGTGTCGAGGCGGTACGCGCACGGTACGGCCTGCCGAAGCGCTATCTGCTGTCAGTGGGGACAATTGAGCCGCGCAAAAACCTCTCGCGCCTAGTCGAAGTGCTGGCCGTCCTGCGCCTCGATGCCCCTGACCTGAGGCTGGTTGTGGCCGGCGCGAGAGGATGGCTGTTTGAAGGTTTCTTTGAGGCCATCGAGCGGCATGGGCAGGAGCAGGCAGTCATCCTGCCCGGCTATATTGCCGATGATGATCTGCCGGCGCTGTATGCCGGTGCGGAGGTCGTTGTACAGCCCTCGCTGTATGAGGGATTTGGTCTGCCGGTGCTGGAGGCAATGGCTTGCGGCGCACCGGTGGCGTGCAGTCGCTCCTCAAGCCTAGGGGAGATTGCCGGGCAGGCCGCGCTCACCTTTGACCCGCTCAACGTGGAGGAGATGACCAGCACGATCCGCCGTCTGTTGGCCGATGCCGATTTACGCGAGGCACTGCGCCAAAGGGGGCTGGCTCATGCGGCGGGGTTCTCGTGGGAGAGGGCGGCGCGTGAGACATGGGCCGTATATGATCAGCTCAGCCGTTGAGTGCCGGTCTCCCCTTGTGCTCATTTTAGAGTGATGCTATCCTAGAGAACAAGGGAGCTGACTGCACGAAGGACTGGGAGCACATGTCAGACAATATGGATACCTCTTCCAAGCGGGGCACCGATAAACTCGGTGAGGAACTTGTACAAGACTTGACCATCCTAGAACCAGAGATCACCTACCGCCCTATGCCTCACAGCGACGTAGCGGGCGGCGCCGGAACGCGCCCTGTGTGGCGGGTGCGTTTTGAGCTGGCCTCTGACCCAAGTGTGTGTTTCGGGCTGGACATCAACGACGAGATTACACTGGGCCGGGCAGGAAGCGGGCCGGACTTCCTTGATTTGGGGCCGTACAAGGCGGCAGAGATGGGCGTGTCGCGCCGCCATGCTGTCTTGCGTCCTACCCCTTCTAAGCTGTACGTGCTGGATGTGGGGAGCACCAACGGGACATGGCGCAATGGCCGCTCGATTGGTGTCAATACCCCCTATAACATAGTAGACCGTGACACGCTGACTTTCGGGCGGCTTCAGTTTGTTGTGCGTATCATTGAACGCCCGCGAGGGGAGACGGGGGTCCTCCAGAAGAAGGCTGATCTGGCTGATGCGCTGACCCAGATGGCGAAGGCCATCACCTCACAGCTTGAGCTGGATGAGGTGCTTGCTCAGGTGCTGGATATGGCGGTGGCCATGACCTCGGCGGGGGAGGCGGCTGTCTGGCTGGTGGATGAGCAGACCGGCGAGCTGTTTCTGGAGGCCCAGCGCGGCATTGAGGATGAGCGCATCAGGCGGATGCGTTTGCCTGCCACTGACGACAGCCTGGTAGGCAAGGTAATCAAGACCGGTCAGCCGGTCCGTGCCAGCCGTGAGCCGGGCGGTGAGCCGATCAAGGTCAAGACGGGTTATCTGGTGGAATCATTGGTTTATGTACCGCTGACTCTGGGCGGGGTGACGTTCGGGGTGCTGGCGGCGGCTCATCGTGAGGGGGGCAAACAGTTTACCCAGCGCGATGAGAAGATACTGAGTGACATCGGTGATTTTGCCGCTATTGCCGTTCAGAACTCGCGGCTGTATCAGGCCACTGACAAGGCACTGGCGGTGCGGGTCAAGGAGCTGGCGGCGCTCAATGAGTTGATGCAGGCGGTGACTTCCTCGCTTGACCTCAGGCGGGTGCATGAGGTGCTGATGGAGCAGGTGCGCCGGCATTGGGAGGTAGAGGCGGCGGCGTTGTGGCTGGTGGATGAGGCCGCCCAGAGAATGCAACTCTTCTCTGACGGGGTAGGCCAGACCATTGCCCAGAAGCCCAGAACAGGCCGGCTGGGGCAGGGGATCGTCGGCAAGGTAGCCCGTAATGGGAAGGCGCTTGCTGTCAGCGAGGTGTCCAAACACCCTGATTACAACCCCGATACAGATATGGTAACGGAGACACCTCCACATTCAATGGCCTGCGTGCCGTTGCTTGTTCAGAATGCGCCGGTGGGGGTGCTGGCACTGTTCAATAAGAAGGGCGGCCACTTCACAGAAGAGGATGTTGAGCGGCTTGGCGTGTTTGCAGGCCCGGTTGCCACGGCCATTCAGAATGCGCGGCTGTATGCCCAGTCCGAGCGTGAGCGGGCGACCTTCCGCGCGACGGCCAACGCCCTGCGCCAGCCCCTGCTGATACTCGATGAGAGCGGTGAGGTGCTCATCTCAAATGAGGCGGCTCAGCAATTGGTGGAAAAGCACCTGTCTCAGGTGTTGCAGGGCCTGAGCGGCGGGGTAGGGCGCACCACGGAGATCACGGTCGGCCCTAGCACCTACATTGCGACTACCGAGTATTCACCCGGCGTAGGCACGATTGCCGTCATGCAGGACATCACCTATGTCAAGAAGCTGGAACAGGCCCGCAACGAGTTTGTGTATGTCCTGTCGCATGATCTGAAAAGCCCGCTGACATCCATCCGGGGGTGGGCTGACCTGCTTGTCAAGTATAGTTCGCTCAACGAGCAGGGGGTCCAGTTTGTACGGAGTATCAATCAGGCCGCTTCACGCTTGTTAGGGATGATCGAACAGCTTCTCGATGTGGCCCTGCTCAGCGAAGCCCCCCGTCTTAACCTGCAAGACTGCCGTATGGATGAGATCGTGACCCATGTGGTTGCTGATCTGAGCGGCGCGGCGCTGGCAAAATCTACTGAGCTGACCTACAACATACAAGGCGATCCCTACACCATCCGGGCGGATGCCAAACGGCTGGCACGCTGTCTGATGAATCTGATAGACAATGCCATCAAGTATTCGCCGGAGAAGAGCAAGGTCGTTGTGACACTGACTTATGCGCCGCAGGAGGTTATCCTGCAGGTAGAGGATAACGGCGCAGGCATTCCAGAGAAAGAATTGCCGCACTTGTTTGACAAATACTTTCAGGGCGAAAAAGGAAGCGGCGGTGTGGGGCTGGGGCTGACTATGGCTCAGGCGACAGCCAAAGCACATGGCGGCACGATCACGGCTGAGAATGTCCTGCCGCATGGGGCGCGGTTTACTGTGACACTGCCAAGAGGATAACCTTCTGCCGCGCGGGTTCTAGAACGTTCTGGGGGGTGCACAAGGGCGTGCACCCCCTTCAAACTTAGACGTTGTC
Source organism: Anaerolineae bacterium (assembly GCA_034435015.1). GTDB lineage: Bacteria > Chloroflexota > Anaerolineae > Aggregatilineales > UBA3940 > DAOTYH01. Next base: position 20,703 of record DAOTYH010000069.1, read on the forward strand.
GTAGGAAATGACTGAAGACAAAGCCTGATGGCTGAGCGGGTGATCGCCCTCGACTACACCGCCGCTGTGCATCAGTCGGCGGGCATTGGACGGTATGTACGGGAACTGACATCAGCACTGGCCTCTAGTGCGCCGCCGGAGTTCCAGCCTTTACGGTTGTTTGTCGCCGGCGCATGGGGGCTTGATCTTCCGCCTGCCCCTCCGGGATGCGTCTATTGCCCTTCGCCTCTCTCTGAGCGCACCCATGCCCGGCTGTGGCAAAGACTCCAACTGCCACTGCCCGTTGAGTTGTGGACGGGGCCGGCGGCCCTCTTCCATGCGACTGACTTCAGCCTGCCGCCCGTCCTGCCGGGGACGCCTACTGTATTGAATGTCCATGATCTAGCGTTTGAGCGCTATCCTGCTGAAACCATGCCCGGTATGCTGGGATACCTGCGGCGGGTCGTGCCGCGTTCGGCGAGGCGTGCCAGCCGCCTGATTGCCATCTCCGAGGCAACACGACGTGACCTGATCGAGCTGTACGATCTGCCTGCGGAGAAGATCAGCGTGGTGTATCCGGGACTGTCGCCGCGTTTTCATGAGCCTGCTCCTCGAAGCGAGTCCGAAGTGCGGGTCAGATACGGCCTGCCGGATGCTCCCATCATCCTGACGGTGGGGACGCTCCAGCCGCGCAAGAATCACAGACGGCTGGTGCGGGCGTTCAGCCGGGTGCGCGACAGAGCCGTGCTGGTCATTGCCGGCGGGGAGGGGTGGGCCTATGATGCTGTGCGTGATGAGGCAGCCCGTCTGCATCTGTCAGGGCGGGTGATCTTCACCGGCTTTGTGGATGACGCAGACCTGCCGGCGCTGTACCGTGCGGCGGTGTTGTTCGCCTACCCGGCGCTGTATGAGGGATTTGGTCTGCCGGTACTGGAGGCCATGGCCTGCGGTCTGCCGGTCGTGACCTCGAATGTGTCCTCATTGCCGGAGGTAACCGGCCCAGAGGCGGCATTGCTGATCAACCCGCTCGATGAGGAGGAGCTGGCGGCGGCGCTGGAACGGCTGTTGGATGACGAGGGATTGCGGGCCGCGCTGGCCGGGAGGGGACGCCTTCGGGCTGGGCAGTTTACGTGGGAACGAGCGGCGCAGGCGGTGTGGGATGTGTATCGTACCCTGCTTCATTTGGCCTGAGGCCTAGACATTGCTAGAATGGTGTCATCTGCCCGCTCAGATCGCTGAGAGAGGGAGGGCAGACTATTCAGTGCCGGAGCTATGCCGGCCAATAACAATGGGATGGAACGCATGAGTCCTTCCAGATTGACGCCAGAGGTCTGGCCGGTCACCGATTCGGGACAGGCCGGAGAAAACGAAGACTTTGTGCTGGTTTACCAGCCTGCCGATCCCAACGAATTACGCTATTCCGGCTGTCTGTACGTTGTGGCCGATGGGATGGGCGGTGAAGGGCGCGGGCAGATCGTCAGCCGCTATGCGGCTCAGAAGGTTGCGCATGAGTATTTCAATAACTCAGAGCCTGACCTTGGCCTGCGCCTGCGGGATGCTGTGCTGGCCGCCAACGCTGACCTGTTTGCCTATGCCCGCCAGCGCCCGGAACTGGTCAAGGTAGGGGCATCGCTGGTAGCCGCTGTGGTGCGCGGTGAGCAGGCCCATATTGCCTCTGTCGGAGACAGCCGTGCCTACTTGATCCGGGAGGGGGCTGTTCATCGGATCACGCATGACCATACGCTGGTTCAGCAGTTGGTGGACGAAGGAGCGATCTCGCCTGAGGAAGCCCGTGAGCACCCCCGCCGTGATGTGGTCCTGCGCACGCTGGGTATGGAGGAAACGGTCGCGGTAGATGTCTTTGATCTGCGCCTGCGGCCTGATGACGTGCTGGTGCTGGGCAGTAAGGGGCTGTTCCGTGCGCTGGAGGATGACGAGATCGCCCAGATTGCCGCTCATACTGCGCCGCGCACCGCCGCTGAGACGTTGATCCGCCGGGCGGCTGAGAAGGGCGGCAAGGAAAATGTCACGGTCGTCACGGCGGTGTTGCGTGACGGCGCACCGCCGCTGGCAGTCGAAGTGCCATATACATGGAACGGCCAGCCGCCGAGCTTTGAGGCACAGCCGGCGCTTTCAGTGAAACGTCCGCCTGCGCCGCCGGTCGAAACACCTACCCAGATACCGCATCCGACGGCACGGATACCGCCTTTGCCGCCTGAGCCGCCTTCACCGGCTGGAGAAACAGTCAGGGCACAGCCTGTCAGGCCGCCGGCACAGCCGCCCTATTCTGCCCCGCCGGCACAACCGGTTTATCCCAGCCCGCCGCCGGAGCAATGGACACAGCCCTATCCTCCTCAGCCGCCGGCACAGCCCTACCCTCAGCGTGGAGCGCCCCAGCCGGGGTATACACCGCCGCCGGGGTACGGAATTGACCCTGCTACCGGCCTGCCGCCTGTGCCGCCCGCCCCCTCCGGCTGGACCGGCCCTCAGCCTGCCGGTTATGTGCCGCGTGCCTACCAACTGCCTGCCCAGCCGGCCTCGCTCAGGCCGCCGCGGCGGGGTATCACACTGGGGACTTTTTTGCTGGTGGCTTTTCTGGCCGTCCTGCTGACCGTGCTGATGGTGGTCGCACTGGTCAACCCGTTCAACTGGCAGTTGCCGGCCATCTCGCTGGGCGAGGGGGCACAGCCGACAGCGACCTCTACGCTGGATCAGGCATCGCTCTACCTGACGCTGACAGCCTCGGCTATCACGCCGCCTTCCCTGCCGACGACGCCGCCTCCCGTCACCCCTACGCCGACTTCGATTGTGGCGCCGCCCGGCATGGTGCTGGTTGAGGGCGGGGCGTTCACGCGCGGGGTGGGCGATGAGGAAGCTCAGGCCGCTATCCTGCTGTGCATTCAGGAATCACAGGGCGGGACATGTAATCAGGAAAACTTCTATGATGCCCAGCCGGTTGAGCAGGTTACCCTCAGCCCCTTCTTTATGGATGTCACAGAGGTGACCAACCGCGCCTATGCGGCTTGCGTAGCCGCTGAGGTCTGCACGCCGCCTTCCAATCAGGAGTTCTATGCTGACCCGAATTTCGCCGAGCACCCGGTAGTGTATGTGACATGGGAACAGGCCCGAATCTACTGCGAGTGGACAGGCGGGCGACTGCCTACTGAGGCAGAATGGGAAAAGGCCGCCCGCTGGGACCCGCTCACCAGCCGCTCGAACATCTGGCCGTGGGGGGATAGCTGGGAGCCGGGCCGCGCTAACACACGGGCGGCAGGGCTGGGCGGGACCAGCGCAGTCCAAGCGTTTGCTCAGGACATCAGCCCGTGGGGCATCCTTGACATGGCAGGCAACGTCAGCGAGTGGGTCGCCGACTGGTACTACCCCGGTTACACCGGTCTGGGCACGCTCAACCCGACCGGGCCGGCCAGTCAGCCGTTGCCCCAGCCGGAGCGGGTAGTACGCGGCGGTTCGTTCTTGGAGCTGGCCGCCTATTCGCGGGGCGGACATCGGCTGTCAGCCCGCTTTGACCGGTCCACCAACTGGATCGGCTTCCGCTGTGTAAGGGATGTAGTCGGGGCGGCGCCGATTGCTACCCCAGTTCCTGCCGGTACACTCGCGCCGACCGGTTCACCTGCCGCTGGGGCGGCTGTCACGCCGGCGGCGCCGGGCACCATTGCGACACCATAAGGGCATCACCCGCTGACGGGATGGCGCTTGATGAGCCTCTGAGAGAATTGACTCAACTGGCAGGGCGTGGCCTGTTGCGCCCTGCCGGGTTTTTTTATCTGAAAGGGGAGGGTTGTTCCGGATTTGTATGCCGGCCTGTTGTGTGCAATACTAACCCCGCCTTGCTCAAAAACATTCGCCTAAAACGGGCAGACAGCCTGATGAACATTCTCATGTAAGGAGGCAAAAGACACACGGATATGCAACACATGGGTATGACCACGTTCGAATGGGCGATGATCTTTGCGGTGCTTGGTACGGCCATCCTGGCCCTGATCTACGCGGCGCTGCTGGCGAGGCAAATTCTGCGCTACGACAAAGGCACCGAGAAGATGCAGGCCATCTGGCAGGACATCAAGAAAGGGGCTAACGCCTATCTCCGTACCCAGCTCCGGACTGTAGCGATCCTGATAGTGGCCCTGACCGTCCTGATGTTCCTGAGTGTGTTTCTGGTGCGTCCCACGCCAGAGGCTGAGGAAATCTTCGGTGAAAACGCCCGCCTTGTGATCGCTTTTGCGCGTGCCGGCGCTTTCTTGATGGGGTCTACCTTCTCAGCGACGGTGGGCTTCCTCGGTATGAACATGGCGGTCGAGGGCAATGTCCGTGTGGCATCCGCCTCGCGCGTCAGCTATAGTGAGGCGCTCAAGATCGCTTATCGCTCCGGCACGATCACCGGCATGTTGACTGACGGGCTGGGACTGCTGGGCGGCACGCTGATCTTCATCATCTTCGGTAAAGCCGCTCCTGATGTGTTGCTTGGCTTCGGGTTTGGCGGCACCCTGCTGGCGCTGTTTATGCGTGTGGGCGGCGGCATCTTCACGAAGGCCGCTGACGTTGGCGCCGATCTGGTGGGCAAGGTCGAGGCCGGCATGGAGGAAGATGATCCGCGCAACGCCGCCGTGATCGCCGACCTGGTAGGCGACAACGTAGGCGACTGCGCCGGCATGGCCGCTGACATCTTCGAGAGCTATGAGGTGACGGTCGTTTCGAGCCTGATCCTTGGGCTGGCTCTCTCGCAGATCACAGGCAACTATCACTGGATCGTTATCCCCCTGCTGATCCGCGGGGTAGGCGTGATCAGCTCGATCATCGGGACGTATGCGGTGGCGCTGTGGAAAGGGGTGGACGCTGAGGAAGCCATGTACAAGAGTTACGAGCTTTCCAGCGCCATCACCATCACCTCAGCCTTCCTGCTTTCCTACTTCTATGCCGGCGACCTGCGGATGGGCGTGCTGAACGCCATCGGTGTAGCACTGGCGGTTGCCTTTAACCCGCTCACGGCTTATGCGACCAGCGCCAACAGCAAACGGGTCCAGCATATCTCCTCAGCAACGCGCTTTGGCCCGGCGCTGGTGATCCTTGAGGGGCTGAGCCTTGGTTATCTGTCCAGCGTGTTTGCGGTGATTGCGATCATTGTGGCACTGTCGGCGTCCATCCTGATCTATTCGGTAGGCCTGCCGGATGCCATCCGTCCTATTATCGTCTATGCGGCGGCGGCCATAGGCGTGATCGGCGGCATTATCCAGTGGGTACGCCATAAGATGTGGATTGACGGCGTGATCTTCCTGATGTGGACGCTGGTACTGGGCTTCTTCCTGTACAGCATGGCGCCCATCACTACCGCGAATGTTCAGCCACTGCCGGATTTCTTTGTGGACGGCGTGGTCGGCGGGACGCTCAAGCCCTCAGTCACATTCTCGTTTATCCTGTTTGGCGTCAGTATGATCGGCGTGGGGATGCTCTCGCACACGGGCAACAACGTCAGCATGGACACCTTCGGCCCCATCTCTGACAACGCCAACGGCATTGGCGAGGTGGCAGGTATGGAGCCGCAACAGCGCCAGATCATGGCTGACCTCGATGCCGCTGGCAACACGACCAAGGCCATCACCAAAGGCGTGGCGATTGGCTCGGCGGTCGTGGCGGCGCTGTCGCTGTATGGCGCGTTCTTCACGGACATCCGGCGGGTGTGGCCGGTGGATTTGCGCGGCCCGTTCGAGGAAGTCATCAATCTGGCTGATCCCACTGTCTTTGTCGGCCTGCTGATCGGCGGGATGTTGCCGCTGTTGTTCGGCAGTCTGTTGATCAAGGCCGTCAACCGCGCCGCCTCTCAGATGATGACTGAGGTGCGCCGTCAGCTCCGCATCCCCGCCATCTGGGAAGGCAAGGAAAAGCCGGACTACAGCCGTGCCGTGACGATCAGCACCCGCGCCGCGCAGGCTGAGCTGATCCCGCTGGGGCTGATCGCTGTGCTGGCCCCCATTGTGATCGGCCTGCTGCTCAAAGAGCGGGCGCTGGGGTCATTCCTTGCCGGCATCATCGTCAGCGGCCAGTTGCTGGCGGTCTTCATGGCGAACGTCGGCGGTGCGTGGGACAATGCCAAGAAGTTCGTGGAGGATGGGAACTTTGGCGGCAAAGGCACGCCTAACCATGCCGCCGCTGTCGTGGGTGACATTGTCGGCGACCCGCTCAAAGACACGGCAGGTCCAGCCCTCAACCCGATGATCAAGGTGATGAATCTGGTCGGGCTGATCATGGCACCCATCGTGGTGGAACAGGCCGGTTTCTCGTGGCCGGTGATTTTGATCATCGTGGGCGGCCTGCTGGCGATGGTGTGGGCTGTCCGCCGCTCTGACCGTACTGTCACGCTGGTTGAGGAGGAAGGGCTGGAGGCTGTCACGGTCAAGGCCTCAGCGGCGGACTAACCGCCGGGCAAAGTGTCGAACCTCCCACAGGGGCAGGGCTTCTGAACCTTGCCCCTGTGATCTTCCCGATGTATGTTTAGACCCCTTCCAGTACTTTCTCGTGTTCTTCCTCTTCTTCCGGCGCTTCCTGCCCGGTCTGGTACTGCGGACGCAGGTAGCCGCCGTACAGCCGCCACTCGTCCATACGGCACGAGTTGATCAGCGTGCCGTTGAAGACGCACATGTCGGGGCACGAGTCGCACATGTCCACACGACCGTCGGGCAACAGGTCGGGGGCCTGAACGATCCCGATGGACTGCATATAGACGGGCGAGAAGAGCAACAGTGGTTTACGTATCACTGTGCGGACATATTCCCGCCAGGCGCGGCGTACCGGCTCATCAAACAGGCCGGTCAGAAAGACCGTGCGGCCAACACGGTTACTGCGGCGATAGGTCAAGTAGGTCCCCTTGAACCAGTGATGCCACACCTGAGCGGCCTCCATCAGGCGGGGGCCGATTGAGCCAAGCATGTGGCCGCCTGCCAGCCCGATCTGTACGCCCATCAGCCACTTGATCGAGTCGTGGCGCTGAGTGCCGCCCAGATAGGCTGAGGCGTCGTAGTGCGGGAACTCTGAGCGAATCTTGGCCCATACGTCCCGCGAGGTCACGCCGGCATCTTCGGCCTTTTCACGCTCCAGCGCGTAGCCTAAGTCGGCGGGTTGTACCTTCTCGCCGGCAGGGGTGTAGTAGTCAACACCGGTATCCAGCCCGGCCGCACGGAAAGTGATGAAGACCAGCCCATGCACCCGGTCAATATGTTTGTTGCCCCAACGCACCACATCGTTGATCTGGTCAAAGTTGGAGCGGTAGACCGTCATGCCAAAGTTACAATACAGGCCCGGCACAGAGGCCACCAGCTCCATCAGCTCCTCGCGGAGTTCGTTCAGCTCAGCCTCTGTTTTGCCGTTCCAGCGGGGGCCGCGCTTTTGCAGGCTGTCCACGTGAAAGGCGATCCCCAGCGCCCCGGCCTTCTTGAGTTCAACCAGCAGTTCGCGCGTCAGGGCATGGCCGTTTGACAGCACCAGTGCTTCCATGCCCTGCTGTCGGATGAACGCCACGATCTCAACGATGTCGGGGTGCAGGATCGGTTCTCCGCCGGCGATGCTGATGTTGTAGACCTTACGCCAGCGTTTGAAAAACAGGATGTCCTCTTTCAGTTCGTCGAGGGGTTTGTGTCCGGCGATCTGCTGGCGGTAACAGCCCAGACAGTAGATATTGCACTTGTCGGTTGTCTCCAGCCAGCCGATGGGGTTGTCATTCATTGACCAAGGCATGCGGTACAGACGGCGCTTGTCGAGTTCCTCCACAGCTAACCTCCTTTGCTGAACCGAGAACCCATTTGCCTCCTCCCGGCCTGCTGTCATCTGTATCCTGTATTATAGTCGATCTGGCGGCCTGCTCCTCTGTGTTTCCCAGTCGTTTGTCCCGCTTCTGCCGGCGCGAAGCCCCGTGCGTGGGATGGTTTCATCCGCCGGCAGTTTCTTCCTCCCATACCATTTGTACCCGACCGGCGGAAAGTTCCGCCAGTGCCGCCTCAAAGCCTGCCCGGTCGTCCACGGCGAAGACAACCCGCAGAGTGACCTCGCCGGCGAAATCCTCGTCCACGATCTGCCCATGATGGGCCTCAACAAGCTGTTTGACCCGCTCATAGAGTGCATAGGGGACAGCTACTCGTCCCGCCTTCCGCTCGACCCGCTCAGCACGGGGCAGGGACGCCAGCGCCTCCTGTGCGGCCTGCGTGTAGGCACGCACCAGCCCGCCCGTGCCGAGCTTGGTCCCGCCAAAATAGCGGGTGATCACCAGCACCACATCGCCCAGATCAGCACCGCGCAGGACGGCCAGCGCCGGGCGGCCTGCCGTGCCGGGCGGCTCGCCGTCGTCGCTCATTCCCTCGATCACGGATGCGCCATATCCCACCCGAAAGGCGTACACGTTGTGAACAGCATCGTGGAACTCTTCACGTATCCGCTCAATGAAGGCCCGTGCGTCGTCGGGGGTGCGTGCTTCGCCGATGGTGGCGATGAAGCGCGAATTTACCACAACGATCTCAACACGTGTCGTCGCGCCGGGGATAGGGTAGCGGGCAGCCGTCATCACTCCAACAGGCTTTCCAGCGCTTCGATGCGTTCTTCCAGCAGACTGACCGCACTGCGCAGGGTGCCGGCATCAAAGGCAAAGCGGGCGCCGGCGGCGGCGTACATCTCCGGCAGGCTCACACTGCCGCCCAGCGACAGGGCGTGGCGGTACTGCGCAACCGCTCCGGCCTGATCGCGCAAGGCATTGCGCCAGACCTGTACCGCGCCAAGCTGAGCCAGCCCGTATTCAACGTAGTAAAACGGATCAGTAAACAGATGAAGCTGGCGCCGCCAGCGCATGGCAACAGCGTCTTCTAGGCCGGTGAAATCCACGCCGCGCATGAAGCGTTTCCATAGCGCGTCCCATACTTCATCACAGCGGGCAGGATCAGCTCCCTCGTCGGGATGGGTGTACACCCAGTGCTGGTAGGCATCTACTACGGCCATGTACGGCCAGAAGGTGATGATGCCTTCCAGATGTTCGATGCCGGCGCGGGCGAACTCCTCGTCAGTGTAGAAGCCGCCTTCTTTGGCTGGCAGGTAGGGGGATGCCAGCAGTTCCATAGACATCGAGGCGACCTCAGCGAACTCCAGCGGCACGCCGACCGAGTTACGCTGATGGAAGTAGGGCAGGCCGGCTGTCTCGAAGACGTGGAAGCTGTGGCCGGCCTCGTGCAGGAGGGTCATCACGTCGTCATGCGTGCCGACCGCGTTCATGAAGATGAAGGGCCGCCGGCAGGCCTCGTAGGGCATGCTGTAGGCGCCGGGGGATTTGTTGGGGCGGCTGTCCAGGTCGAGCAGATTCTCGCGGCGCATGATGTCAAAATATTGCCCTAACGCCGGATCAACCCGGTCGAAGATGACAGCCGTCCGCTCAACCAGTTCCGGCACGGTCTCAAAGGGATGCAGTGCAGGTCTGCCGAACGGGTCCACAGAGGTATCCCATGGGCGCAGGGTATCCAGACCCAGCCGCCTGCGCCGCTTCTCGTAGATGCGCTCTGCCGCCGGAACAACTACTTCCTCAATGGCACGGTGGAAAGAGAGACAGTCTTCCGGCGTGTAGTCGAAACGTGATTGATCCAGCCAGCGGTAGGCGCGGTAATCCGGCAGGCCGGCCTGTTCTGCGATCTGCTGGCGGAGCTTGACTAATCCAGCCCATACTTCGTTGACGGCCTGACGGTCAACCATCTGGCGCTCCAGGCCGAGCCGCCAGGCCTGTTCGCGCGTGGGGCGGTCAGGGTTCTGATAGATCAGGGTGAGCTGTTGGAGCGTCAGGGACTGGCCTTCCCATTCGACGGTCTGGGCGCCGGCGATCTGTTCGAACTGGCTGGAGAGCTTTTTCTCCTCAGCCAGCAGGGGCAGATTAGCCTCGCGGAAAATCTCGGCCTGTGCGCGCATGCGGTGCAGGGGAACGTCAAAACCTTCAGGCTGGAGGCCGCTGTCTAACAGCTTCTGTTTGAGTCCATTCTCGGCCTGCTGAATAGGCGGACGGACATGCTCGACAAAGTGTTCGTAGCGTTGCTGGGCTTGCTGATCGGCGGTGTTGACAGTTGTGGCCACATACAGCCGCCAGTAGGCTTCGTCGTACAGCTCAGCCAGCCGTGACCAGTCAGCCAGCCAGCCTGCGACAGTACCGGCGGTCAGCGGGCGGGCCGCCAGTTCGGCGAAGTAGGGTTCGAATTGCGGCCATTCCCAGCTCATACAGTCAAGGGCAGAGCGTGTCAGCGAAGAGAACATCGTCAGCAACCTTTCTCTTGAGAACGAACACGGGTGAGGGGGGCTGTGCCAATGAAGTAAGTCTACTCACAGGCCTTCCCTTATTGCAAGCGGGCTGGGGAGCACCTCGCCCGTCTCTGAACAGCCTGAGCGGCACAGCTTTTTAAGGTTATGGTATGGTTTGAATCAAGCGCGAAGCGGTAGGGTATATCCCCATTCAAAAGGAAGGGGGTTGATGTTACAGTGAAGATGCCTTCATTGTGGGCGGGGGCCTTTTATCTATTTCAATTATCCCCTGCCATCCTTGGAGGTAACTTCACGAGCGGGATCGTCAAGAAGGACATATGACCTACCGACATCAGTTTCTTGTGATCGCCTTGGTTCTCGCCGCCGCATTCTGTCTGTCTGCCTGCGGCGGCCCGGCGTCTGAACCTGCCGACACGGGGAATCGTGACCGCGTCGCTGTTCAGCTTTCGTGGGTTCACACAATCGAGTTTGCCGGATTCTACATGGCCGAGGAGAAGGGATATTACTCGGAGGAGAATCTGGCGGTTGAATTGCGTCCGGGCGGGCTGGATGCCGAAGGGAATGTCATCAACGCCATTGACGAGGTTGTTGCAGGCCGCGCCGAGTTTGGAGTGTTTGACGGCGCTTCGCTGACGATAGCACGAAACGAAGGGATACCGGTGGTGGCCATCGCGGCCATTTATCAGCGTAGCCCGGTGGCCTTTGTGTCGCTGGCGGAGAAGGGGATTGTCTCACCGCAGGACCTGATCGGGGCCAACGCGGCGATTGACCTGGCCTCCAGCGGCCCCCTCTTTTTCACCCTTCTGGCCAACCAGCATATTGACCCTGCACGGGTTAACGTTGTGCAACGCACTGACTTCAGCATTGAGCCGCTCATCAGCGGCGAGACGGATGTGATTGACGGATGGCTCACTAATGAAGTGGTGGCGTTGGAGATGGCAGGATACGAGAGCAGTATCATCCTGCCTTCTGAGTATGGCCTGGACATGTACCCGAACCTCATTTTCACCACCACCGACATGATTGCCAACCATCCCGATCTGGTGGAGCGCTTCCTGCGGGCCACACTACGGGGGATGCAGAGTGCCATTGAAGACCCTAATACGGCGGCGGCGCTGGTGTTGAATTACAACAGCGAAAGAACCCTTGAAGTGGAGACAGCGGCCATGCAGAGGTCTCTGCCCTTGCTTGCGCCGGCAGGAAGCCGGCCCGGTATGATGCGTGCCGATGTGTGGTATGTTACCTATCAGCTTTTGGCTGACCAAGGCCTCATTGACAGGACGCTGGACATCAATCAGGTCTATACGATGGAGTTTCTTAACAGGATTTATGGCGGGTAGCTGTCCGCCGGGGGAGACGCTATGAGTGTGACTGCGTCGTCAAACAAAGAGAGCCAGGTGGAACTGCCCTTACACCGGCAACTCCGCTGGAATCTGGTGTTTTACTTCGTTTTGCTGGCTGTATTGCCATTAGGGATAGTTGTTTCTATCCTGCTGGCGCGGACCAGCATACAGAGCAGGGAACAGGTCGTTAACCAGCTTGAGTCGGTGGCGGCACTCAAAAGCCAGCAGATCTCAAACTGGCTGTCTGATGCCGGGATGGCGATGGATACCATCCTAGCCGGACAGGGCCGCCAGAACCTGTTTGCTGAGTTGGCCTTCGCTCCTGTAGTGGATCGCACCAAACAGGAGACAGCCAATGCTATTCTGGCGGAGGCTGTTCAGGCGAATGCCAACTTCGCTGAGCTGTTCCTGTACAACATACGCGGCGAAGTGATCGCTTCCTCTGACCCCAATCAGATCGGGAAGGTGGTCGCGCGTCAGCCGTTCTTCAGCGCCAGTCTGGCGGGAAATGTGGTTCAGCCGCCCTACTATGAACTGCGCACCGGCAACCTGACGCTGATCATTACCCGGCCTGTGCGGTCATCAAACGGCAGTATCATTGGTGTGCTGGCAGGCAGGCTGAGTCTGGATATGCTGGCCAATCTCATGGCCGAGCGTACCGGCCTTGGCGAGACGGGTGAAACCTATCTGGTCAGCGCTGAGAGTAACTACCTGCTGACTCCCAGCCGCTCTGAGGGCTATCCGTTGACACGTGCCTATCACAGTGAAGGCATTGATGCGGCCCTGCGGGGCGAGAACGGCGTCGGCCTCTACTATGATTACCGAGATCCGCCGGTGCAGGTACTGGGTGCTTATCGGTGGGTGCCGGAGCTTCAGGCCGCCCTGCTGGCTGAACAGGACCAGGCCGAGGCGCTGGCTGATGCGGTCCGGGCGCGCAACTTCAGCATTGGGTCGGCGATATTGGCGGCGATGGCGGCAGTAGCGGTCGGCTACCTGACCGTCTCACGAGTCACCCAGCCTGTTACCGTTCTAACTCAGACAGCAACCCGCATTGCTGAAGGCGACCTGAGCGAGCGGGCGGAGGTCAAGGAAGAAAACGAGATCGGTCTGCTGGCCTCTGCCTTCAACACGATGGCTGATCAGTTGCAGGATATGATCGGCTCGCTGGAACACCGCGTCGAAGCCCGCACGCGCGACCTGCAGGTCGCGGCGGAGGTGTCACAACAGCTTACTTCCCTGCTTGATCTGGATCAGCTACTGCCCCAATTGGTTGAGCTGACGAAGAGCAGTTTCAGCCTCTACCATGCCCACGTCTATCTGCTGGACGAGGCACGCGAGTGGCTGATCATGACGGCTGGCGCGGGCGAAGCCGGGCGGATCATGAAGGAACACGGGCACAAAATCCCTCTGAACGCTGAGCGCAGTCTGGTGGCCCGTGCGGCCCGTGAGCGTGAAGCCGTCATCATCAGCGACGTGCTTAAGGAGCCGGACTTCCTGCCCAACCCCCTCCTGCCGCAAACCCGTTCTGAGATGGCTGTGCCGATGGCTCGGGGCGAGGAAGTGATCGGCGTGCTGGACGTTCAGTCCGAACAGGTGGACCGCTTCTCTAAAGATGAGATGCTGGTCATGACCACGCTGGCCGGTCAGGTGGCAGTGGCGGTGGAGAATGCCCGCGCCTTTGCTCAGCTTCAGAAGGCGCAGGAAGAAACGCAGGCCCTCCTGCTCGAGCTGGCCCAGCGGGATATGTTCTCCGTCGGTACATCTCGTATTGCTACCAGCCTCCTGAAAGGCGGTCTGAGCGAGCTTAAGAACGCGCTGGAGACACTGGGGCAGATCACAAGTGTCAGCCGGGTGTATATCTTTGAGAACTTCACCAACCCTGCCGGCGCGTTGTGTATGCGCCAGACGCATGAGTGGGTAGCGGAGGGAATCACCCCCCAGATTGGCAATGAGGAATTGCAGTCCCTCCCCTATGATGCCTTGCCCCACCTGCGCGATGCCCTAAGCCGGGGCGAGGTCTTTAAGGGGCTGGTGCGTGATCTGCCAGAGCCGGAACACGGATTGATGGCCGGGCAGGACATCCGCTCAATGGCGGTACTGCCCATCTATATTGGAGAGGAATGGTACGGCTTCATCGGCCTGGATGACTGCGAGCAGGAACGCGAGTGGTCTCCGCTGGAGATCGAGCTGTTACAGACAGTCAGCACCGCGATCTCCTATGCCATCTCCGGCGCCCGCCTGCTCAAGCGGACGCAGGATGCACTGGCACAGGTAGAGACCCTCTATGCCATGAGCCGGGCCTTCATTGGCGCACGGGGGCCGCAGGAACTGCTGGAGGCGTTTGTTGGGTTGAATGTGTCCTCCGGCGCTTACAACGCCTACCTGAACTACATCCACTTTAATCAAGACGGCATGCCGGAGTGGTCTGAGGTGGCCGGCAATGTGACGAGGGTGCCGGTGGCAGTTGATCAGCCCATCGGCACCAAGCGGCGTATCACCTCCGCCGCGGCCCAGCAGATCCTCTCCGGCGAGCGCGGGATCACGGTGATCGCCGACAGCGAGGCGGAAGGTGAGGCTGTCAATTCTCCGTTTGTCGAGATGCTCCGTGCCCTCAAGATGCGTTCGGCGGCGGTTATACCTCTTGTCCCGCCCGGCGGAAACCTGCTGGGAACGATTACCCTGACATGGCCGGAGCCGCATCAGGTAAGCGAGCAGGAGATACAGCTTTACGAGGTTGTAGCGCCTCAGATGGCGACCATACTCGAAAACCTGCGGCTGTATGAGGAGACGGAGGCGTCCCGTAAACGGTTCGAGGACGTGGCCCTCAGCTCGTCTGACTGGGTGTGGGAGACAGACGCAGAGGGGCGCTACACCTACTGCTCGGAGCGTGTGAGGGATGTGCTGGGCTACGCGCCGGAGGAGGTGATCGGCAGAACCCCCTTTGATTTTATGATCCCAGGTGAGGCTGAGCGGGTGCTGAATCTGTTCCGTGATATCGCGGCCAACCGGCGGCGTATCGTTGACTTGGAAAACTGGAACTATCGCAAAGACGGCACGGAGGTCTGCATGCTGACCAGCGGCGTGCCGATTCTGGATGCCGGCGGCAACCTGCTCGGCTATCGCGGTGTTGACAAGGACATCACCCGCCAGAAGAACTTCGAGCGGCGGCAGAACCTCGCCTATGAACTGGGTCAGGAGCTGGCAACCCTGCTTGATCTCGACACGGTGCTTCAGCGGACGATAGCCCGTTTGAGCGAAGCGTTCGGTTACTACCATGCGCACATCTACCTGCTGGACGAAGATGGCGCTTACCTGTCGGTCCGTGAGGGGCTGGGTGAGGCGGGCCGGGTGCTGAAGGAGCAGAAGCACCGCATCCCGCTCCATGCCGAGAAGAGCCTGGTGGCCCGTGCGGCCCGTTCGTTGAAGCCGGTGATTGTTAACGACGTGTCGCAAAACCCTGACTTCCTGCCTAACCCCCTGTTGCCGGAGACGCGCTCTGAGGTGGCCGTACCTCTGTTCGTAGGCCAGCAGTTGCTGGGGGTGCTGGACGTACAACAGAACAGCGTCAATGCCTTCGAAGAGGACGAACTTCGTATCCTGCTGATCATTGCTAACCAGCTTGCGGCCTCAGTTGCCAATGCCCGCCTGTTTGAGCAGACGCAGGAGGCCTTGGCTGAGACGCAGACGCTGTATCAGGCCAGCCAGAAGTTCATTCAGGCAGGCGGCCCTGAGGATGTTCTGAGGGCTCTGGCGGACATTGTGCCTTACCGCGACACGCTTGGCGTGCTGTTGTTCTACTACGATGTGGACGAAGAGGGCCAGCCGATATGGGCGGAGCTGGCGGCACAGGTTCAGATCAGCGGCGAGCCTGCTATGAGTGTCGGCACGCGCTTCCCTGTTGCCGACCTGATGTTGACGCGCTGGCTGATCGAGGACCCCTACCGTCCGCAACACATTACCGACCTGCTGGATGCCAGCAATGAGGCTAGCGTAGAGATTGCCCAAAGCGTACCGATAGGCGGAATTCGGTCTATTGTGGCTATTCCCCTGACCATTGGCCGCCGCCGTTTAGGCGCGGTTGCCCTGACATGGCAACAGCCGCGTGAGTTCGATGAGCGGGAGCTTCGTCTTTACGAAACGCTTGGCCCGCAGGCGGCGGCCCTGCTGGAGAGCCAGCGCCTGCTGATGGAGACCAAGACTTCTGAGCAGTTGGTCCGCTCGGTGATTGATGCCAGCACCGACTGGATCTGGGCTAAAGACCGCAACTTCCGCTTCATTCTGGCCAACCGTATCATGGCTGATCAGCTTTACGGCCTAACGCCTGAGGAGATTGTCGGCAGGGATGACTACGATTTCGCCCCGAAGGAGCTGGTTGACGGCGACCCCTCACGTGGGATTCGCGGCTTCCGTGTTGATGATGAGGCCGCTCTAAGGGGAGAGACAGTCCACAACCCCTATGATGTGGTACAGTTCAAAGATGGCTCTGAGCATATTCTGGACACGATCAAAGTGCCGCTGTACGACGCCGAGGGGAACATCATTGGCGTGCTGGGCGTGGGCCGTGACATCACCGAGCGCGAACGCACCCGCCGCCGTCAGCAGGCCGCTTATGAACTGGGCCAGCGGCTGGCCGCCCTGCTTGATCCTGAGGAACTGCTCAAGGAGACGGTCAACCGTCTGGCTGAGACCTTCGAGTATTACCATGTGCATGTGTACTTGCTGGATGAAGAGGGGCAACGGTTAGTCGTCCGCGAGGGTCTGGGGCAGGTCGGCCAGATGCTGAAGGAGATGGGACATGCCATCCCGCTGGATGCCGAGCGCAGTCTGGTGGCCCGCTCTGGCCGTACACTGGAGCCGGTCATCGTCAACGATGTGACTGAAGACCCCGATCACCTGCCCAACCCCCTCCTGCCGCTTACGCGCTCTGAGGTGGCTGTTCCGCTGATCGTCGGTTCACGGCTGGTGGGCGTGCTGGACGTCCAGCAGAAGGAAGCAGGGGCATTTGACGAGGATGAAATCCGGACCCTGTCCATCATTGCCAATCAGCTTGCAGTTGCCCTGGCCAACGCTCAACTGTTTGCTGAGAATGCCCAGCGCCTTGCCATCATAGAGAACTCTGCTAACGCAGTAGCGTTGGGTGATCTGAACGGCGGGTTTATCTATGGCAACCCAGTCCTGCGCGGGCTGTTGGGTGATATACCAGCCGAAGAGGTGCGCCGTCATAAGTTTGCCGATCTGGTTGATCCGGAGACCCGGAGGTACGTAGCGGAAACCATCATGCCCCTTCTGCATGAACGGGGCAGATGGCACGGCGAGGCGACGCTGTACCGCAGTGACGGCTCTCCCTTCCCGGCTGAGGTAACGCTCTTCCTCATCCATGATGAGCAGGGACAGCCCCGCAACATCGCCGCCATCATCACGGACATCACTGAACGCAAGCAGGCTGAGGAGGCCCGGCGTCAGCAGGAGCAGTTGCTCCGCCTGATCATTGACACCAGCCCGGACTGGATTTTCGTTAAGGACCTCCAGTACCGCTACATGCTGGTCAACAAGGCCTTTGCTGAGTACTACGGCCAGCGTACCCCTGAGGAGATGGTGGGCAAGGATGACTACGATCTGGGCACACCGGCCTACCTGATCGAGGGTGACCCGGAGAAGGGCATACGCGGTTTCCGTACCGATGACCGGGCTGTGCTGGAGCAAGGGGAAACTATCTTCAACCCCTACGATGTGGTGAACTACGCTGACGGCACACTCCATGTGTTTGAAACTGAAAAGCTCCCCCTGCGGGATACAACAGGGGAGGTGATCGGTGTGCTGGGGCTGGCCCGTGACGTAACCGAGCGTGAGGAGGCACGCCGCCGCCAGCAGGCCGCTTATGAGCTGGCCCGGCAGTTGACTACCCTGCTCGATGTGGATACCTTGCTCCGTGAGACACTGGTCCGCCTGAAAGAGACCTTCGGCTACTACCATGCTCACGTGTATCTGCTGGATAAGGAGTACGGCACCAAGCTGGTGGTGCGTGAGGGCCTTGGCGAGGCAGGGAAAATACTCAAGGAGATGGGGCATACCATCCCTGTAGATGCTGAACGTAGTCTGGTGGCCCGCGCGGCCCGTACACTGGAGCCGGTGGTGGTCAATGATGTGACCCAGAGTCCTGACCACCTGCCCAACCCCCTGTTGCCGGAGACGGCCTCTGAGGTGGCTGTGCCGCTGGTGCTGGGCGACAAGCTGTTGGGCGTGCTCGACGTGCAGGACAGCCGGGTGGGGCACTTTGACGAAGACGAGGTGCGTACACTGCTCATCGTGGCCAACCAGCTCGCGGTGGCGCTGTCGAACGCGGCCCTGTACTTGGAGCAGTTGGAGACTGCCGAGCGGCTTCGTGAGCTGGATAAGCTCAAATCCGAGTTTCTGGCCAACATGAGCCATGAACTGCGTACCCCGCTCAACTCGATCATCGGCTACTCGGAGTTGTTGATTGACGACCTGGGCGACACATTGGATGAGATGTCGCTCGAAGACCTGAAGGCCATCCACTCCAGCGGCAATCACCTGCTGATGATCATCAATGACATCCTTGACCTGTCCAAGATTGCGGCGGGCCGCATGGAACTGAATAAGATGGCGGTAGACATCCCCGCCTTCCTGCCGCAGATAGCGGATATGTCGCGCGTGCTGTTGAAGGACAAGCCGGATGTCGAACTGCGGCTGGATATGCCGGATGCCCTGCCGGCGCTTCAGGCTGACCCGGTACGCCTGCGCCAGATCGTCTGGAATCTGCTCAGCAATGCCATCAAGTTCACCGATCATGGCTTTGTCCGGCTGTCGTGCTGGGCAGATAGCGATTGGATGTACATTGCTGTACAGGATACGGGCGTTGGCATTCCGCCGGAACATCATGAGACAGTGTTCGATCAGTTCCGTCAGGTGGACGGCTCGGCAACCCGCAAAGCAGGCGGCACCGGGCTGGGCCTGACTATCTCGCGGCAGTTGGCGCGTCTGCATGGGGGCGACATCGAATTGGAGAGCGAGGTTGGCAAGGGAAGCCTGTTTACCCTCAAACTGCCTCTTGAGGGGGCTGTACAGCCGGCTGTAACTCCCGCTGAGGAGTCAGCGGACGGAGCAGGCGGCAATGGCGCTAGGCGCGAGGCTGAGCGGGAAGCAAAGGTGACAGGCGACTGAGAATTCAGGGGGCGGGGATGCACCCTGCCCCCGGCTAACTATCAAGGCGGACATGGCAAAACTATCACCCTACTTTACCGGCGTGGCCTGTCAGCAGTGCGGTCATACCATGCCTCCCTCCCTCACACGGGCTAAGTGTGAACGGTGCGGCTCGCCATGGTTGGAGGCTCAGTATGATTATCAGGCGGTTGCGGCCCTCTGGCCGGATGCGCTGGCCGGGCGCGGCAAGACCATGTGGCGCTATCAGGAGCTGTTGCCTGTCGTGCCGGAGGCGCGGATCAGCATGGATGAGGGCTGGACGCCCTTATTGAAGGCCAAGGAATTGGGGCATCAGCTTGAGCATAGCCGGCTGTACATCAAAGATGAGCGCCAGTCGCCGACCAGTTCTTTCAAGGATCGGCAGGCGGCCCTGACCATCTCAGCGTTGAAGGCGGCCCGTATTAAAGAATGCGTGATCGCCTCGACCGGCAACGCCTCGACAGCCTATGCGGCCTACTGCGCCCGTGCCGGAATCAAATTGTGGGTGTTTGTGACCAGCCTTGTGCCGGCAGAGAAGATGCGCGAGGCGGCCTTGTACGGCGCTGAGGTGATCAAGATCACCGGCACCTATGACCAGACAAAGGCCATTGCCGCCGACTTTGCCAAACGGCGCGGCCTGTACTTCGATACGGGGGCGAAGGGCATAGTCGGCAAAGAGAGTATGAAGACCATTGCCTTCGAGATCGTCGAGCAGTTGGGCTGGCGTGCCCCTGACTGGTATATCCAGTCCGTCAGCGGGGGGATCGGGCCGATTGGCGTCTGGAAGGGGTTTGTAGAACTCAAGCGCATGGGCCTGATCAAGAAACTGCCCCGTCTGGCGATCATCCAGTCGGAGGGATGCGATCCGATGGCACGCGCCTTCGAGGCTGACCGCGAGACTGCTGAGCCGGTGACGCCCCGCACGGCCATCACGATCCTCTCGACCGGTGACCCGGGTTTTGCCTATACCTTGCTGTATCGGGCGGCTAAGAGCAACGGCGGTGTGATTACCTCCGTACCGGACCGGGATGCCTTCCGCGCCCTGCGCAGGCTGGCCCGTGCGGAGGGGATGTCGGTTGAGCCGGCAACCGGCGTGGCCTTTGCCGGTCTAGAGGCACTGCTGACCGAGAATGTGATCAAGCCCCGCCATACGGTGGTGGTCAATGCCTCCGGCCACACTTTGCCGGTCGAGAAGTTCGTGATCGAAGATCAGGCCATCGTTGATATTGATGTCAACAGCAAGCTGGCCGAGCAGTGGGGGATGCGGGAGGAAGGCCTCAGTGCGGCGCTGGAGCATCTGGATGAGAAGATCACCCGTGTGGTGGTCATTGATGACAGCCCGCATGACAGCCGCCTGATCCGCCGACTGCTTCAACGGCATCGCTCGTATCGTGTGTTTGAAGCCAATGAGGGCAAAACAGGCCTTGAGCTGGTACGCGAGCGCCGCCCTGACCTGATCATTTTGGATTTGATGATGCCGGATATGGACGGCTTTGATGTGCTGAGTGCCCTCAAGGCCGACCCCCAGACGGCACGTATCCCTGTCATTGTGGTTTCCGGCAAGACCTTGACCACTCAAGAGCGTGAACGGTTACAGGATCAAACCGTCTCGGTGTGGCTCAAGGGGAGCTACTCGACCCACGATCTGGTCGATCACATTGTGCGTCAACTGGGTGAGCCGGGCGTCTCGGCGGCGGTCACGCCGGATGCAAGCGGCACTCCCGAAGGCAAACGCCGGCCTGCGGTGCTGGTCATTGATGACAGCCCGCTGGATGCCCGGCTGGTGCGTCGTACACTGGAATCACGCGGCATGTACCGTGTGCTTGAGGCCCGCTCAGGCGAGCAGGCTCTGGCAATGATTGAGGCAGACACTCCCGACCTGATAATCCTTGACCTGATGTTACCCGGCATGGACGGCTTCCAGATACTCGAACGCCTGCGCTCCAATCCAGCCGCCCGTGATCTGCCGGTTGTTGTCCTGAGTGCTAAGGAGTTGACACCTGAGGAACAGGCCCGCCTTGCCAAGGGGCGGGTGGAGTCTACGTGGGCGAAGGGCGCAACGGATCGTGCGGCGTTACAGGAACATATTGTGAAGGTAATTGAGGAAGTATAGCAGGCAGTCGTGAGTGAGGAAGCCTATGGCTAGGATATTGGTTATTGAGGATGATCCCCATAGCGCAGACATCGTGGCCCGGGTACTCAGGCGGCGGGGACATGAGGTTCTGCACGCCAGTGAAGGGCTGACAGGTTTGAAGATCGCCTCGCAGGAGCAAATTGATTTGGTACTGCTCGATCTGGGCCTGCCGGACATCGGGGGGCATACCATCGCCGCGCTGATCAACCGCATCCCCGGCAATATCCCGGTGGTTGCAGTGACGGCCAGTACCGACATGGCCACCCAGAAGCGCGCCATGTCGTATGGGTGTGACGGCTACATCACTAAGCCGATTGATACCCGCGCTTTTCCCGATCAGGTTGCCCAGTTCATTCGTAGTCGAGAGAACGGTTCTCCCTCTGAAGGGCAGGACAGCCTGCCGGCGGAGTCTGTTCAGGAAAGCGAGAGTCAGCAGAAGCCCGCAGGGGCCAGCACGGAAGGCGAAGAGAAGGCGGCAACGCAAGCCAGTCCCAATGGTCAGGGCAAGGCAATTATTTACTGATTATTTACTGAGATGAGAAAGCAGCCTTCCAGACCTTCCGCTAACTGGAGAAAGGGTGATGAGCAGAATCTTGTACGTGGAAGATAACTTCCAGAATTATCGGCTGGTGATGCGCATGCTTGCGGCGGAGAAAGATCAGGCGTATGAGATCTGTCAGGCGCCGGATGGCGAAAGCGCCCTCCGCATGGTAGGGGAATTTCAGCCCGACCTGATCCTGATGGACATTAACCTGCCCGACATAGACGGGATGGAGGTCACCCGCCGCATCAAGGCCGATGAGCGGCTGAGCCGTATTCCCATTATTGCGCTGACTGCCAATGCCATGGTCGGTGACCGGGAGCGGTATATGGCCGGCGGGTGCGACGGCTACCTGCGCAAGCCGTTCAGCCGGTCCGAGTTGCGCGAGGTGCTGGATCAATTCCTGCATCACAACGGGGATGCGGCCAGAGTGCTCAAGGAGAGCAATCAGGCGTGATCCCTGTTGCCTTGCCATCCTTTACCAATGGGGGAGAGACAGCTCATGCCGTCCGATGAGGAAACCGGCAGAACGTACACCATCTTGCTGATCGAAGATAACCCAAACAACGCCCGTCTGATGTGCCGCGTGCTGGAGCGCCATAACTTCACGGTGCTTCATGCTGAGGACGGAGAAACAGGCCTGCAGATGGCTTTTGCCCACCGGCCTGATCTGATTCTGCTTGATCTGGGCCTGCCCGATGTAGATGGCCAGAGTGTGGCAGGGATGCTCAAACAGCCCGATTCCCTGCCCGATACTCCCCTGGTTGTTGTCACGGCATGGCCCGCTGAGACAGCCCGCGCGATGGTCGAGGCTTATGGATGTGAGGGGTACATCCCCAAGCCGATTGACACGCGCGAGTTCCCCTTGCAGGTTGCCGGCTATCTCAACCGCCCTAAGCCCTAAGCGGTTTCAGCAGGGAAGGGGCGCGACGTGAATCTGGTCCCGGCCAGCCGGTACACTATTCAACAATTAACTGAAGCCTATAATCAGACACGGGTGGATTATCTGGTCCCTATGCCTATGAGCGCCCACCGTCTGATGGAGTATATTCAGGTCTATGATGTCTCGCTGGATGACTCGGTCGTGGCGGAAGAAGGGGGTGAGATACTGGGCTTGTGTATGCTGGGAGTGCGCGGCGCATGGGGCTGGGCTACGCGGCTGGGAGTCCTGCCAACCTGCCGCCGTCACGGGGCGGGGCAGGCTCTGATGGAGTATGTCATCCAACGGGCTGTTGAACGGGGATGTCAGGTCGTCTATCTGGAAGTGATCGTCGGCAACGTGCCGGCTTATAGGCTGTTCACCAAGCTGGGCTTCCGCGATGTGCGTGAACTGCTGGTCCTGCGCCGCCCCCCCGGCCTGCCGCATGCCTCTAGTCCGCCGCCTGCCATGTTGACATGGCTTGACCCTTCCCAGACACTGCTCCGTGCGGCGGCCCGCGACTGGCGGCCTGCGTGGACCAATCAGACCGAGTCGCTGGCCAACGCCCGGACGGTCGGAGCCTTGCATCTGATTGATCAGGCTACTCAGGCCAGCGGGTGGATCAGCTACCAGACCTCGCCGCTTCAACTCCGCCGTGTGCTGATCGCTCCTGACCCGGGCCACGAGGCCGCGCCGGCCTACAGCCTGCTCTATCATCTGCACAGCCGCTTCCCTTTGCTGGACACAGTAGCGGAGAATGTGCCTGCCGACTCCCCTCATCTGCCTGACTATAAACGGCATGGCTACGTTGAGTCGTTCCGGCGGCTGGAAATGGAACTGCCGCTCGGCCCGCCCCCCTGATGGAGAAACGGATAAAAAAACAGGGGCGCGCACGCCCCTGTTGCATGTCCTGTTATGACCTCTCAGGCGGGTGGTGCGAGTTCAGCGGCAGATGGATCGAAAAGATACTCCCTTTGCCTAGTTCGCTTTGTACGCTGATGTCGCCGCCGTGCAGTCGTATCAGGCCGCGGGCGATGGTCAGACCCAGTCCGGCACCCTGCTGTTCCATCTTCTGACGGTCAACCTGATGGAAGCGGTCAAAAATCTGCTCAAATTGTGATGGGTCGATCCCAATTCCCTGATCGTGCACGCGGATGACAGCCTGATCGCCTTGTGTGAACGCATCAACCAGGACGTAACCCGGCTCGCCCCGTTTGGAGAACTTAATGGCATTGTCCACCAGCCGCAAGAGCGCCTCTGCTAGGTAGTTGGACATACACCAGACCGTTAGGTCTTCAGATACGCGGTTTTCAAGCGTGACGTCCCGCTCTTCGGCGGCCTGTTTGAGTTTGCCGAAAACTTCCCACACAATCGGGCGGACTTGTGCAGGTCCCTGCCGGACTTCGATCTCCATCTTAAGCATGCCGCTGTCCAAGCGGACAACCAGCATCAAGTCCTCGATCAGCCGGACCAGCCGCTCGGCCCCGCGCTGAACGCCGTCGAGCATCTCTTTCAATGACTGCTCGTCCAGCTCGTGATGCTGTTCTTGGAGCAGATTGACATACCCATAGATGTAAGACAGAGGGGTGCGCAGTTCGTGGCCGAAGATGGTGATCAACTGCTGTTTCATGCGCTCGACATCAGCCTGAGTGGCAGACTGAATCTCATGGACCCGCTTGAGCCGTGCCTGAATGGCAACCAGCAGGTCCTCCGGCTCGAAAGGCTTGGTCACGTAGGCATCAGCACCCAGCCTGATCCCCCGCCGAACGTCAGACTGCTGGCCAAGCGCCGATAGAAAGATAAACGGGATGGCCGCCCATTCCTGCCTCTGGCGCACCGCCTCAAAGAACTCGTATCCGTTCATGTCGGGCATCATGATATCGGCTACCACCAGATCAGGAAGGCAGGTCTCCATCACGTCGAGAGCTTGATGCCCGTTGAGGGCTGTGATGACGTTGTATCCATAGAGCCGCAGGAGGTCAGATGTGCCGTCCAGAATGGCATCATCATCATCAACCAGCAGGATGGTAGTTGGCCGTCCCCCTTCTTCTCTGGCTGAGACCAGTTCAGGGTTAATGTTCACAGAGTGCTCCTCGTTCCAACCTGTCTGATGCCTAGATCATCGCACATTCAGAGGGATGGCGAAATGGGGATTTACCCCCATGAGGAGCTTCGTGATAGACCGTATCAGGAGGTTACCACCGCACCACGATTCGCGTGCCGGGTTGTCCGGCCTCCGGGTTAGAGCGTGTAGAGTAGGCGTTGTAATCTGCTATGGGCGTTGTCCAGCGGAAGACCCACTGTGCCGACGCCGGCGGCAGGTTGACACAGCCGTTGCTGTGCCGCCGCCCGTAGTCGTTGTGCCAGTAACAGCCATGTGTCGCGGCCCAACTGGCGGTGAAATAGCATACCCACGGAATGCCGGGCAGGTTGTACGCTCCTGCCCCCAGCCCGCCGGTCATGCGCTGGCCATGACGCTTATCGCGCACGCGGAACTCGCCGGCGGGGGTAGGGGTATCCGGCATGCCGGTAGAGACGCGGGCTGAGAACACCTCGTTGTCACCTTCGTAGGCGCGGAGCATCTGCTCGCCGATCCGGACCACAATGAGCTTATCTTCCGGCGGCACATCCGGTGAGAGAGGCGCGGCCTCCTCCGGCGGGATGATCCGCACATGGCCGGCCTTAATCCAATATGAGCCGCCGTAAATCTCGCTGACCCGATAGTAATCATTCTCTACCCCGCTGATGCGGTGAACCGTGCTGTAAAACATACGCTGGCGGCGCGGCCCATCATCAGCGGGAGCGCCCCTTGCCCATGTCATCGGGACAGTGACCATGCCCCATGCCCCGTTCTCCCCGACAGGCACAGTCGGGTTATTAGGCTGGTTGTCTACCGGCTGTACCCATGAGGAGTACAGGTAGCCGGCCTCTGTCTTCAGCCATGTGGCGTTGGTTGAATACAGGCCGTTGCCTGTTACGGCTTCCTGCACCGTGACTACGTCGTTCCAATATAGAAAGCCGGCGGCGCTGGCACGCCAGTCCGGCTCGGTGTAGGCGGTCATGACGTTCAACAGGATGCGCCCCATCGGAGAGCCGTCCCAGTTTGTGATGGCTCCACCTTGCAGAGACGGCCTATAGTCAACCGCCCGCAGGCCGATGCCCATCCCGGCCATTCCGACCGATTTCAGAAAGCCGCGCCGTGACAGATTCCTCATCTTCCTCTCGTCTTTATCCCTTCTTTACGCTAAACTCTGGCCCTATGATACCACAAGCTGTCATCTGGGATATGGACGGAGTCCTGATCGACTCCGGCGATCTATACTATCAGCTCGTCTGTGAGGTTTTCTCCAGCGAGTTTGGCAGAACCGTCACCCGTGAGCAGTTCAAGGCGGTGTTTGGGACCAACAACCTCAGTGTGATCCGAAGCCTGCTGGGGTATACCCCTCCGCCTGAATTAGAACAGCGGCTCTCGGACAGGGTGGATGAGGAGTTCTGCCGGTATGCCCCCGAACATGTCCGGCTGATGCCGTGTGCGCTGGAGACAGTGCAGATGCTCTCTGCGGCTGGCTGGCGGCAGGCGATTGCTACCTCTTCGTCGCACCGCAATACGCGGCTGGTTACGGAGCTGTTGGGGTTGAATCGCTGGATTGAGGTCTTTGTATGTGCGGAGGATGTCGCACGGGGCAAGCCTGCGCCGGATTCCTTCCTGCTGGCGGCTGAACGGCTGGCGGTCAAGCCTGAGCGGTGTGTCGTCGTTGAAGATGCGCCGGCAGGGATACAGGCGGCCCGTCTGGCCGGCATGGCCTGTGTCGGTGTGGCTACCACGCAGACGCCCGCCGCACTGGCACAGGCTGATCGCGTGGTCGGCTCGCTGGCTGATCTGGCCCTGCCTGACTTTGAAGCCCTGGTGAACCGCCGATCTAACGTCTATGTTAACGGCTAGTAGACGGCGGCCTGCTGTTATTCCATCGGGGCGGCAGGGAGCCAGAAGACGAAGCGCGTTCCGACTCCGCCCTCTCCCTCCTCCGCCCAGATTTTCCCGCCATGTGCGTTGATGGCTGAGCGGCAGTAGGCCAGCCCCAGCCCAAATCCGCGACTGCCCTGACGCCGCGCCTCTACCTGCGCAAAGCGGTCGAAGACATGCTCGCGATACTCAGGCCGGATGCCCGGCCCATTGTCGTTGACGGCCACAAAGACCGCTTCACCGTCTGACCATGCGCTGACGGTGACCTGCCCGCCAAGGGGTGTGTATTTGAGGGCGTTGTCAATCAGGTTGGTCAGTACGCGGTCTATGCGCTGACGGTCAGCCCGGACGGCTGGCAATGGCCCGGCAGGAGGGTTGAACCCCAGGTTAATTCGGGAGGCCCATGCCATCGGCTTGAGCCGCTCGACTATCTCGCTCAGCAGGGCCAGCACGTCTAAGCTCTCCAGCTCCAGCTCGGCCTCGCCCCCTTCCAGCCGTTCGACATCCAGCAGAGCTTCGACTAATGTCTGCATCCGTTGTGCGCCGCCGGAGGCCATTGCCAGGAAGCGGGTCGTCTCTTCCTGCAACTGGAGGGAGGGGTCCAGCTCCAGCATAGCGAGCGCCATCGAGATCAGTGTCAGGGGGTTACGCAGATCGTGGATGATGAATCCCACTGTTTCCTGCCGCAACTGCATAATCTGGGCTAACCGCTCAGCCTCAGACGAGAGGGATGCCAGCCGCTCGAACAGTTCGTGTTCTGCCGCCGCGGCACGGACGCGGCTTTGGTCGGCGGCCAGCAGGCGGTCAATGAGGGCCTGCAAGACCATCCGCCGGAAGGCGGCATCCCCCTCAAACAGACGCCAGAAATCATCGTGGTTAATGGCCAACAGGGTAGTCGGTTTAAGAGCCAGCACGGAGGCTGAGCGGGGGCTGTCGCCGAGCAGGCTGACCTCACCGATCAGGTCGCCTTCTGAGCGGTAGCCCAGTACCAGCGGCGCATCCGTATCTGCCCCTTTGATCACGGCGACCTGCCCCTTTTCGATCATATACATCGTGTCGCCGGGGTCGTTCTCTCGAAACACATACTCCCCTGCCTGATAGTGCTTGGGGGTGGCGTAGTCAGCCCAGCGTGGGTTTTCGGCCATAGCTGATTCCTTGTGTTCTATATTTGTGGAGACATTTTACACGGATTCTACAGCTACTGCCTGAGGAGAATTGGGATTATACTATGTAGATAGGAGCGAGAATCTTGGCAGGGAGCGGTGAGGTGGGAGTAGAGGGGCATTCCATTCCGTGTCTTGGCGGCAGGCAGAGGGAGCTGATCAGCGGGCGGGAGCCTGAGCTGAGCGGCCTGCGGCAGAGCACTGATCCGCTCATTGTGCTGGTGGATGATGAGCCGACCCTGACCGAATTAATCAAGCTCATTTTTAGCCTTGCCGGCTACAATGGCCTGGTGAGCTTCCCCTGTGGGGAAGGCGTGCTGGATTACTGCCGGGCTAACCGTCCCACTCTGCTGATCACGGACATCTGTCACCCCGGCCCGAACGGGCTGGAGTTGTGCCGCATGATCCGTGAGGACCCGATGCTGGCTGATATGCCTGTGATTGTGTGTTCGGCCACCCCCAGCCAGTTCCTCGGCCCGCTGGAAGAACAAAAGATCGCCTACTTTCCCAAGCCGTGCAATCTGAGAGAGCTTGTCGAGTACATCGAAGGAACAGTCGGTCTAAACATGAAGCGGCTCTCTGCTCTGCTGTCTAAGGGAGGGTGATCTCCCCCAGCATGAGCGAGTCTTCTCCGTCCGGCCCGGTGAGGCGTCCCCCTTCGCGGGTATATAGCCCCACGTACACTATGTACTGACCGGGCGGCACAGCACTGAGGTCAACAGAAACTGTCTCTAGGACAATCTCCCCCGCGTCCCAGATGGAGGTGGGGTAGAGGCCGGCGTGCGGCTCACCGTCGAACTGCGCCGCGATGTTCCCTTCGGTGTCCCTGACGTGGATAAACATCACATAGTCGGCCTGCGGGGCAGTCAGTGCCTGCCATGCCAGTTTCACTTCCAGCGTCCCCCTTGAGTGTGCCAGCCGATAACCGTTCAACGCGATCTGATTGCCGAGCGGTGTGCCGAGCGGCGTCAGGGCGGCGGGGATGGGATCGTTGAAGGGTACTTTGGCTTGCGCGACGCCCCGCCAGTCTATTTCTTCCGGTGCCGGCCCTACGCCGACGGCCAGATCGTACACGCCTGGGTCGAGCTGAGGGGCGAGGATGAAGGTGTGGTAGCTTGTCACCGGCACGCCGGCAGGCCAAGTGGAGAGGTCAAACAAGCGGTCGGCCTGCCCTGCTAGTGTCCCTTGGCGGCCCAGCAGACGCACGACCAGATGCTGGGGGGTCTCCAGCGGCTGTGACAGAGACCAGCTCAGGCGGACACGTACAGCCAGACCGGCCTCCAGCGGCCTGAGAGGAAAGTCAGCGGCGGCGCCGGTCAGGATCAGCCCGCCGGCAAACTCCTGCGGGGTGATGTTCATCTCCTCGACGAGGCGGGCTTCATAACTGCGCTGATAGACTACCAGCGGGCTACGCAGGTAGCGCGGGTCGGCGAAGCGGGCGATCTCGCGGTATGTTGAATGAAACCATAGATCGCCCTCCAGCGAATATCCGTACAGTGTCTCCCCCTCTGTGCCGCTCAGAACAAGGTAGTCAGGCATGGCATGGGGAAGCCACCAGTACACGTCGCGGCGGGCGATAGCGTCGGCCATATCGGGGTGCAGGAGTCCCAGATAGTCCACCATAGGCCGCTCAGCCCAGTAGCCTAGCTGGCCGATCTCCGCTACGCCGATCTGAGCCTGAGGGGGGGTGTGTTCACGAAGCCACAGGCCGGTTGTGCGGTAGATGTCCCAGTCCACCGTGGGAAGCATGGAGGGGCCGTGCCTGTCTAGAAAGGCGGTGTCATGGCGGGGGGTCTGGTCAATCAGGTAGAAGGAACGCCCCGCCGCCAGTCCGAATATCAGCAGGCCGGCTGACAGACCAGCCTGCCGCCAGCGCCCTGTCAGATGATTCGTTAGCCGTTCCAGCCCCAGCCCAAACAGTGCCGCCAGCGCCGGCACCAGCGGAGCGTAATACCAGCGGTAAGGCGCTACCCCCAATACGATGTAACCGGCCATATGAAGGATCGCCCATCCTGCCAGCGGAAATACCCACCGTCGGCGGGGGAGGGAGATCAGGCCGGCCAGTGTGATCAGCCCGACCGCCGCCCACAGCGGCGACTGGGCGATTAGGTCGCGCCCTAGTGCGGCAAGCCCGCCTGCGAAGGTAGTCCCGACGCTGATGCCGGTAATGCCCAGCACAGCCTGTGCGCTCTTTGCGCCAAGTGTAGCAGGGAGCGGCGACCCAAAAGCAAGCGTCGCCCAGATTCCCCACGGAAGCAGTGAGGCTGTGAAAACCCCGCCCGCTGTCAGCAGGGGGCGCAGAGGGGGGAAGGCACGTTTTGCGCCTGCGGCGGGGGGAAGAAGCCGTCCCGCCAGCAGATAGTCGAGGGCCAGCACGCCGGCCAGGATCACCATGTCCGGGCGGGTGAGGACAGCCAGTCCGACCGCCAGCCCGGCCCAAGCCATCTGGCGGCGCAGGTACAGCCATACGGCCAGCAGTCCCAGCATAAGCTGGAGGGGCGTCTCCAGCCCCAGCGCCAGCCAGACAAGAGGAAAGCCGACGTAGAAAAGGGCTGAAGCCAGACCTGCCCCCCTGCTGTCTCCATCGGAAGGCTGAATTGAGGAGTCGGGGCGGGCCAGCCCTGCCATGAGCCACCCGCCGATGCCGACCGCCGCTGTGCCAAGCCAGTTGCCCAGCACCGGCAGATGGCGGGTGATGAAGTATCCGCCGGCCAGCAGGAGGGTGTAGAGGGGGTTGGTGATGCTGAGCACGGGCTGGCCGGCGTTGTACACAAAGCCAAGCCCTTGTGCCATGTTCCGGGCGTAGCGGTACGAGATGAAGCTGTCATCTAACCGGAAGTCGGCCATCAAGATACCAAGGCCAACCGCCGTCAGCGCCGGTATCAGTATCTCTGCCGCGTCGGACAGCCGCCTGTGGTCTTTCATGCCGGCGATTGTAACCCATTACGGGGCCGGATGCACTGCTTGCGTGGGAAGTAACAGGGCGGGTAAAATGGAATATATCGCACAGTCACCTGTCCTAGGGACGGGCCGGTCCGTCCGATTACCCGTTTATCTCAATTTGATCCTTTTCTGACCGGATTTGTGGTCAGAGGTAACAGGTTCTAACAGGATGCAGACTCTCCAACCCCGTTTACTGCTGGTGGATGGCGACCCCGTTGATCATGCTCTGGTGCACACGGAGCTGACGGCTGACCCGTCGCTGATGTGCCTGATAGATGATGCGCCTGACATTGAAACGCTTGAGCGTCTGCTCCGCCAGAAACAGCGGTATGATCTAGCGCTTGCGGCTATGAGCTTGCAGAACCTGTCAGGGGCTGAGATCGTCCAGCGTATTCAGGAGGCTGTGCCGGAACTGCCTATTGTGATGCTGGTGCGCACGGACGAGATCGGCCTGGCGGCCCAGATGGCGCTTCATCAGGGTATTGCCGGTTATGTGCTGAAGGGCGAATCGCATGGGGGACTGTTGCCCGCGACGGTGCGCGGGGTTCTGGAGCGGGTTGCGGCGCGACGGGCCGCCCGCGAAGCAGAAGAACGCTTCAGGCGTTTGGCGGAAAACGCGCCCGATATGATCTTCCGCTGGTCGTATGCGCGGGGTTTTGAGTATGTCAGCCCCGCTTCGACGGAGGTCGTGGGCTATACGCCGGAGGAGCATTATGCCGACCCCGGTCTGGGCTATCGGGTCATCCACCCGGATGATATTCCGGTGTACGAGAGTGTCTTCTCTGACCTTGCCGATCCGGAGGGGCCGCGCCGCTATTGTGTGATCCGCTGGTTTCATAAGGACGGGCATATTGTGCATGTCGAAATGCGTATGACGCCCATCTTTGACGCACGCGGCGAGCTGGTGGCCATTGAGGGGATCGCTCGTGACATCAGCCAGCATGTGATCGCCCGCGCCCGCTTGCGCGAGCTTACCTCGCGGCTGACGCAGGCTCAGGAGGAAGAGCGCAGACGGATCGCCCGCGAACTGCATGATGAGATCGGGCAGGAGTTGACTATCGCCAAGATGCGCCTGCGGATGGTCGAGAACGCCCTTCCGGCGGAGGCTGAGGCCGTTCATGAGAAGCTCAAGATGTTGGGGACATTGCTGGATGAGACGTTACAGAACGTCCGGCACCTGTCACATGAACTTCGCCCGCCCCTGTTGGATGAGATGGGGTGGGAGCCTGCGCTGGCATTGGTGTGTGATACCTTCTCCCAACGCACAGAGCTGCCGGTGATCTATCGGCACAGCGGCAGTGCGGATCGGCTTGACCCCGATGTCGAGATGGTAGCCTACCGCGTGGTACAGGAGTCGCTGACCAATGTAGCCCGTCACGCGAATGCCCGGCAGGTAGTGGTCCATGCTGACCTGTCGTCCGACGAATTGACGTTGACCATAGAAGATGACGGGCAGGGGTTCGATATGGCCGCTCTTGATCATACCAGCGATGCGGCGGTAGGGCTGGGTCTGCTGGGAATGCAGGAACGTGTGGATATGGTCGGGGGACGCATTCAGATTGTGACTGCGCCGGGAAAGGGTACACGGGTTGAGGTCCACCTGCCGCGCAAGGAGCGCAGGCCATGAGAACAATCACAGTGCTGTTGGCAGAGGACCACCATCTGGTGCGGGAAGGGCTGAGGGCCTTGCTGGAAGAGCAGGGGGATTTTAAGATCGTGGCTCAGGCTGAGGATGGCAGTCAGGCGATCCAACTGGCTGAAAGCCGCCGCCCGGATGTAGTGGTCATGGATATTGCCATGCCCAACCTGAACGGGCTGGAAGCGACCGCCCGCCTGCGGCAATTGCCGCGTCCTCCGCAGGTGATCATTCTGTCTCAATACGGGCGGGAGGAATATGTGGTTCAGGCTCTGACGGCAGGGGCCAGCGGCTACCTGCTGAAGGGGTCTGTAGCTGACGAACTGCCGCGGGCCATCCGAGCGGTTTTTGAGGGGCAGACCTACCTCTCAGAGCAGATTCCGCGTGAGAACATCGAGGAACTGATGCGCACTCGTGCCGGTACAGCCTCGCCGCTGGAGCGGCTTACCCCCCGTGAGCGGGAAGTGCTTCAGCTTGTAGCGGAGGGCAAGACCAACCGCCAGATCGCGGCTTATCTGTCTATCAGCGTTAAGACGGTCGAGAAGCACCGCTTCAACCTGATGGAGAAGCTGAACATCCGCGATGTGACGGGGCTGGTGCGCTTTGCCATGCTGCATGGCATCATTGAGACAAGGGATAAATAAAAGGGCGGCCAGTTACAGCTCTTGCCTGACTGGCCGCGCCCGCCTATTCGTACTTCAACGCCGTGACTGGATTCAGTTGCACCGCCCGCAGGGCCGGGTAAATCCCTGACGCAAGGCCAATGATCAGCGAGAAGACCAGGGCGAAGATCAACAGCCAGACGGGAATAACCGCAATGCTGACCGGCTCGCTGGAGGTTGCGCCAGAGGCGGCTATCTGGGCGTTGATGTAGGCTCGTGCGATCAGGTCAATGATCTTGGCCGCACCTACGCCAAATATGATCCCGCCAATGCCGCCCAGCAGTCCGATTGCCCCCGCCTCCGAGATGAAGACCAGCATCACATCACGGTTGGTCGCTCCGACCGCTTTCATCAGCCCGATCTCGCGGGTGCGCTCCAGGATGGACATGATCATGGTGTTGGCAATGCCGATGGCGGCCACGATCAGGGCAATCGCTCCAATCCCCCCAAATACGCCCTGAATGACGCCAAACAGGATATTGAGCTGTTGAAGTGTTGAGCGGGCCGAAAAGGCGAAGAAGCCATCTTCAAGGAGCTGTTGTTCAACCCGCAGTTCCAGCACTGGATCGTTGACTACCACAATAGCCTGCGAATAGCCCTCAATGCGCCGGTTAGGACGCTGGCCGGTGTACCAGGCGGTCAGCTCTTCGGCATCATCCAGCGAGAGGAAGACGGTGTAGTCGTCCGAGCCGCCGCGAGGGGCCAGTACACCGCCCACCCGCAGGCGCACCGTGCGTGTCACCGGACGGCCATCCTCGCCGGTGCGTGTCATCTGGACGGTCAGCGTCTGGCCGTACAGGTCGAGCGGCTCGCTGGCGGCTGTGCTGGACCGCCGCCGGGGGTCCACGAAGCTTTCCCCGACCTTCGACCCTACCACGACTGTCCAGTTCCCCAGTGTGCCTGTCCCCTCTGCCATCTCCATGTTCAGGTCACGGATGGCGTACCGGTCAACACCGGTCAGTGTAACTGAGCCGATCAAGCGGTTCAGTTTCAGGGTAGCGGGGACAGATAACGGCTCGTAGGGGGTCACGGCATCTACCCCCTCCATCTGAGCGATCCGTTCGAGAGCGCGGGGTGTCAGCCGTCCCCCTTCCTCAGTGGTCGTGGTAACCATGCCGCCGCCAAGTGCCCGGAAGAACGCCCCCGGCATGACTGTGATCTGGTTGAGCGGCCCAAATTCGTCCATACTGCCGATGGAGTTTTCTCTCAGGCCGGAGGCAAGCGCGATCAGGACGACAATAGCCGCCGTGCCGATCAGCACGCCCATCGCCGTCATGATTGCCCGCCCGCGCATACGGTTCAGGTTCGACCAGACCAGCCGGAGCAGATCACGCGGTTTCATGGATTGGTGATCCCTTCCAATTCAGATTCAACCGGGCGTGTCCCCAGCCCCAAGAAGCCTAGAACAGCCCGCCACAGCCGTTCACCAAACGAGAGGCTGTTGTCATTCCCTGCATCGGCTTGAGCCGGTCTGGCTCCCCTCTCCGTGCTGAAGAGAGCGCCCTCGTTGACCTCGAAGGTCAGCGTGTGAGTGACAACCTGGGGCTGTTGGAAAGAGTCAAGGTAGTTGACACGGACCTCAACGACAGCCGTGCCGGCATGGAGCGCTTCTGCCTGTGCCACCAGCGAGCCGGACGTGCCGCCGTCCAGCGGGCCGACATAAAGCGAGCCGTCGGTGATGGCCAGATCGTCGCTGACGACCTCAATCGTGCTGACGTTGATCATACTGCGCCCAATGTTGATCACTTCAACCGGAATCTCAAATGTGTCGCCGACTGTAATCGTCTCCGGCACAGCATCGAACAGGCGAATCTCAAAATAGGGGACAGCGATCACCTGAAGGCTGATCGTCTCCACTTCGTTATGGTGGACGCCGTAGGCGTCGTTGTATTCCAGGCTGACGTTCAAAGCAACCAGGCCGGCCTGCGCATTGCCATCCACGATCAGGTCGAAGCCGAGGGGAATGCGCGTCGAAGCATCAATCTGCTCCACATAGCGGACGTTACTGCTTCCCAGCGGCGCCAGCGGCCCCAGCGCGGCGGCGTTCTCGCCCAGCCGCACAATGACCTGCTTGGCCGGGCCGCCGCCGACGTTGACCAGCTCCAGATTGAGGCGGAAGGTCGAGCCGGGCGAAATGGTGGCCGGATCGGTCGAGTAGCGTTCGATCAGCAGGCGCGGCGTGCGGGCAACGGCCCCGCTCATCTCAATCGGGACGCTCTGCTGAGACTGATACATGCCGCCGCTTGGGCTGGTGTACTCAACGGTGAAGTCCTGCGTCACGCGCTCTCCCGGCGACTGGATGAGCACCAAAGGGAGGGTAAGTGAGGCAGTCTCGTTGACCTTGATCGCCCCTTCAAGCGGGAAGGCACTACTGCCCTCCGCCGGGCTGAAGTACTGGCTTGGCCCCAAGTTGACGATCACGCCGGTAGCCCAGCGGTTACCGGTGTTGTGGAGCGTCAGAGTCAGCATCAGCCAGCCGGTCTCCGAGTCGACGGTGACAGACGAATCCTCGATCACAAGCTGGGGGCGGCCTGTATCCTGCCCGGTCGAAGGGGCCAGCCCTTTGACGTAGACGCCCACACTCCCGCTGGTAACAGCCTGCCCGCCCATGCCCCATTCATGGTGGTAGGTGAACTCAATTGGGATTGAGTAGTAACCGGTTGTCAGGGTGTTGGAAATACCAACCCTCAGGGTGGCAGTTCGTGTCTCGCCAATGCCGATGTGGCCAAAACGCGGCCCCGGCTCCAGCCCAACGAATGTGCCGCCCTGTCCGATGTTGACTGTCACCTCGTTAGCGCCAAATGTGCCAATGTTGGTGAAGGTGATGGTCAGGTCAAACTCCATGCCGCGCTGGAGTTCAGCAGGGTCAGTAGACCAGCTATCAATGTTGAAGGCTGGTGTGCCGCCCTGGGCGTAGGCTGGAGCCGCCCCCGCCGTTAGAGAGACGGCCAGCAGTAACCCTGCCAGCGCCAGACTTTTAAGAACCACTGCCCTCTTCATACTCGCTCTCCCGTCCAAGAATGTGGGAATTGATCCGCTACAGCGGCGCAATTTCCTCGCTGACAATGCACCCGTCCAGCATGTGGACGGTGCGTGTGGCATGTGCACTGATGCGCGGATCGTGTGTCACGATGACGATAGTCTGCCCCAGCCGGTTCAGCCCGCTGAGCAGAATCATGATCTCTTCGCCGGTTTTGGTATCAAGGTTGCCGGTCGGCTCATCGCCCAGCACGATCTGCGGAGCATTGACCAGTGCACGGGCCAGCGCGACACGTTGTTGCTGGCCGCCTGACAGCTCAGTGGGTTTATGATGCATCCGGTCGCCCAACCCGACCTGCTCCAGAAGCTCCATGGCCCGCCTGCGGCGCTCGGCTACCGGTGTGCCGGCGAAGATCATGGGGAACTCCACGTTCTCCAAGGCTGTCATGGTCGGGATGAGATTGAAGGTCTGAAAGACAAAGCCGACCTTCTGCCGCCGGTAATGTGCCAGTGCATTGGCGTCGAGACGCTCAATCTGCAAACCATCCACAGTGATACTGCCTTCGTCGGGTCTATCCAATCCGCCCAGTACGTTGAGCAGGGTGGTCTTGCCACTGCCGCTTGGCCCCATCAGGCACAGAAGCTCGCCGCGCTGGATGTCCAGATCGATCCCATCGAGCGCCCGAATGATTGTGTCCCCCAGGCGGAAGCGCCGTTTCAAGCCGCGAAGTGCAATGAAAGCTGGCTGATCAGACATATCTCTCAAGCCCCAGTAAAAGCTCTGCTGATAGATGCCATGATAGCCGTATATCCCAGCGTGATGATGACAACCAACGCCCAGTAGATGAATGCCACAAAGGCGCTCTTGACACGGTTGAGTTGCGCAGTCGCTGACACGCCCAGCCCGATCAGCACCAGACTCCAGACCAGATAAATGTCAATCCCCTGCAAAAAAGCCAGCAGGACAGGCGGCATCGCGCTTGCCTCAGCGCTGGTAAACATGAAGCCCAGACCGGGTGAGGGCAGGCTGCCGGTCACCAGAATAACTATCCCGGCCACAAGACTGCGTACCGCGTCGGGGAAGGTTGTCCAGACGGCCATACGCCAGACCTGCTTGAAGCTGGAATGCCCGCCCAGCGCCAGCCCGACCAGAAACAGCACACCGGCACGCACGAGATACCCGATCAGAGTGCCGACCGCCCCCCCAACCAGCCCGATTGCGCCCAGCACAGCTTGAGAGGAGGCGATGTTCTGGGCCTGCTGTACCTGTGCCTGCTGATCGGCGGGAAGCTGGGAGGTATCGGTGCCGCCCATCTGGGCGGCCATAGCGGCGCGGGCGATCTCGGCCTCGATGGGGACGCTGGCTACTGTTACCAGCAACAGCGTCAGCAAGGCGATCACGAACATCAGCCACCAGTACCCGTGACGGGCTTCGCGCATCCGCTGGAAGGTGCGGTACGGGCGGGTGATCACGCCCAACAGAATCTCAAGCGGACTGAGGGTCTCGGTTTCAACAGGTAGCGCTTCGACTTCGATTGCTTCACTCATAGGTCCTGCCTTCGGTTGCATGAGTATCCTGAACGGATCAGCGATCTTAGTGTGCCGGCATCAGCTCGGCCTGTGTCATAAAGAACTATAGAAATCATTCTATATAGAATTATAACAACATATCATAAGGTCGTCAAGACGGCCTGCCGGCAGGCGCGGCGGTCTGCTTTTGGGTATCACAACGTGTCTACATGGAATACGTAGATCGGCTTGCCAAGGTTGTAAGACGGACGGGGTTATTTCTCCCCCGTCCAGAAGGACAGGACTTCAAGGCCCGGATGGGAGCGTACCGCCTCCAGCAGGGTTTCCAGTGAAATCCCTTCTACCCGCAGGGTGAAGTTGGACCGTTCAGGGGTAGGGGCCGGATGAGAGGCAATAGAGTGGATGTTGCCGTTAACCGCGGCGATGCGTCCGGCCAGCGCGGCAAGCTGTCCGGGGGCGTTATCTACCTGAACAGTCAGCCGCAGGGTCTGACTGCCGCCGCCCAGGATGGCGACAAATTGCCGGAACAGGTCGGTGTCGGTGATGATGCCGACCAGATTGCCGTCTTTGATGACCGGCAGGCAGCCGATCCTGTGCCTGATCATCACAGAGGCCGCTTCTTCGAGCGGGAAGTCGGGCGTAGTGGTGATCAGGTTGCGTTTCATCACCTCTTTGACGCGCAGGAGCACACCGTCGCCGATGACGGCTTTGGGGGTCGGGGCGGCAGGTTTCGCCGTGCGCAGGTCGCGCTCTGAGACAAGGCCTACCAGATTGCCTTGCTCATCTACAACCGGCAGGTGGCGGAAGCGCCCGGCACGCATGAGCGCAATAGCGGCCAGGTAGTCGCTGTCGGGGCGCACCGTGATCGGGTTGGGTGTCATGACCTCCTGCACCAGCACGGCTGTTTCCTCCTCACCTCAAGAAGCCATCATGCCGATTATACGGCAAGGGGGGCGGGAAATAAAGCACGAAAGAAAACAAGACGGCTCAGCCCTGGCCGGCAGAGGCAAAATTTGCACTTTTTGTACAAACTTTGTATAGTTTATGTGTAGCTTGGGCGGCGGAATGCTGAAGACCTGTTGTATAGGAGAATAAAGGATGTCCACCCGTGAGATCGTAGTCGAGAACCTGACCAAGTATTACCCCGGTGATGTCCGTGCCGTAGACGGCGTGAATTTCACAGTCAAGGCTGGCAGTATTTTTGGCTTTCTAGGTCCGAACGGCGCGGGCAAAAGCACCACCATCAAAATCCTGACTACGCTGGCTTTGCCTACCAGCGGAAGTGCCCGCGTAGGCGGCTTTGACGTTGTCTCACAGGCCCGTGAGGTGCGGCGGATCGCAGGGGTGGCCCTGCAAGACATCGGCCTTGACCCGCTGATGAAGTCAGTCGAACTGCTCGCTTTGCAGGGGCAGTTGTTTGGCATGAGCCGCAAAGCCGCCGTGAAGCGTGCGCACGAACTGCTGGAGCTGGTCCGGCTGACCGACGCTGTCGGGCGGCGTGTTGGCACTTACAGCGGCGGCATGAGGCGGCGGCTTGATCTGGCTCTGTCGCTGGTACATCAGCCCGAAATCCTGTTCTTGGATGAGCCGACTACCGGCCTCGACCCGGCCAGCCGGCGTGACGTGTGGGAGGAGGTGCGCCGCCTCAACCGCGAGCTGGGCATGACGATCTTCCTGACCACCCAGTACCTTGAGGAGGCTGACAGGCTGGCCGATGTAGTTGCCATCATTAACAAAGGTGTCATTGTTGCCGAGGGTTCACCTGCCCGCCTCAAGGCGGCGGTTGGCACTGAGTCGATCAACGTGGCCTTTGACAGCCACGAGACCGCCGGGCGGGCTGGCGCTGTGCTGGCTGATATGGCTCAGCGTATCCAGACTGACCGCGACACACTGCGGCTGTACATGAGTCAGGCGGCACAGGCGATCCCGGCGGTAGTCAGCCGTCTCCAGCAGGCTGATCTCAGCCCGATCTCTCTGACGCTTACCCAGCCCACACTGGATGATGTGTTTCTGCAAGTCACCGGACAGCGCTTGCAGGCACAGGATGCGGCGCAGGCGGCCTAGCAGGCTAAGAACCAACTGGAAAAAGAGAGGTACGGCAATTATGGCAACACAGGTTTATACCCAGCAGACAATCCAATTAAAGGATGAAACATCCGGGCCGAAGGTATGGCTTCCCATGCAAATCGCGTTGCTGACATGGCGCAACTTGGTGACGATCTTTCGCAAGCCGGAGGCACTGTTGCCGCCGGTAGCGATCAGTGTCTTCTTCCTCATCATCTACCGTTCGACGCTGGGACGGGCGGCAGGTTACATCCCAGATATTGGCGGCAGTTATTTGGGGTTTATTCTGCCGCTGTCTATTGTCAGTTCATCCCTGTCAGGGGCAGGCGTGGCCGCCCAGAATCTGGTACGTGATATCGAGAAGGGGTACTTTGACAAGCTCCTGCTGACTCCGGTCAGCCGGTCGGCGCTGTTGCTGGGGCCGATTCTGGCCGGTGCGGTGATCCTTGGCCTGCAGGCCAGTATTGTGACGGGCGTTGGATTAGCTATGGGCCTGCAACCTGCTACCGGCCTGCCCGGCCTTCTGGCTGTGATCGGGCTGGCCGTACTGCTTGGTACAGGCTTTGCCGGCTTCACCGTCTCGGCGGCGCTGGGGAGCGGCAATGCGGCGGCCACGCAGGGGGCCAGTTTTATCTTCTTCCCGCTCACTTTTCTGGCCCCTACCTTTGTTCCGCTGAATCTGCTGGACGGCTGGCTCAGGACGGCGGCGACCGTTAACCCGATCACGTATGTCATCGAGGCCATGCGGGCGCTGATCAACACCGGCTGGGATGGCGCGGCGCTGGGAAAGGGTGTGCTGGCCTGTCTGATTCTGGCAACGGCGATGTACGTTCTAGCCTTCTATGCCCTGCGGGTGCGCACCCGACGCACGTAGTCTCAGCTAACATACATCCTTAGATCGTCGGGGCGACCGCCGGCCTATGGCTGACGGTCGTTCTTCGGTCTGAAGGAGAGGGTAGCTGAATCGGTCTGCCCTCATGTCTGCTTGCCTCCGGATGACCTGATCAATACACTGAAGGGGACATAATCAGTATCCTGATCAGGCATGAACGGGGGGAATATGCGCCCAACGGTGCGGGAGGGGACCATTGTCCTGCGTGTGTGGGATAAGGGGCTGACTGAGTTTCAGCAGTCTTTCACTACCATGGATGAGCTGTTCGACCTGTGTCTGCGTGCCGGCGACCCGGCCGTCGTGGATCGGGTTATTTTGCGCGGGACGGATGAGCAGGGTGAGATGCGCACCCTGATCTTCACCTTTCAGTCTGTATCCGGTGTAGAGGGCGGAACACCGTTAGAGCAGGGCTGAGCTACTCTGGCAGGGGGCCTGTTCCCTCGATGGGGGCTGAAGGCAGTGTGCCGGTTGAGCGGGGGTGTGCCAGCGGGAGGGCAAGTGTGAAAGTGCTCCCCTGCCCCAGGCCGGCACTCTCGGCCCAGATGCGCCCCCCCTGCCGTTCGATGATCGCTTTGGCGATGCTCAACCCCAGCCCCAGCCCGCCCTGATGCCGGGTCAGGGGGTCTTCTACCTGATAGAATTGTTCGAAGATGCGTTCTAACTGATCAGGCCGCATACCGACGCCGTTATCTCGTACCTCAACCCATACCTCTCTGGGCCGCTCTTCAACTGAGATCACGATCTTGCCGCCGGCGGGCGTGAACTTGATCGCGTTGTTGACGATGTTGGTCAGTGCCAGCTCAGTCTTGCCGCGGTCAACCTTCACCTCGATGGGGTGGGGCGGGCGGTTGCACAGCATGTCCTGTCCTTTGGCTTGAGCCAGCGAGATGGCATCGGTGTAGACGGCATCCAGAATCTCGTTCAGCATGACCGGCTGTAGTTTCAGCTCTGATTCGTCAACTTGCACATAGCGCAGGTTGGTCATTCCCTCGATTAGATTGCGCATGTGCAGTGCACTGTTGAGGACAGCCTCCGCATGGGCGACGGCCTCCTGATCCTGTATATCCTCCTTCAAGAAGGAGGCATACCCCAGAATCATGGCCAGCGGGGTGCGCAATTCATGGGAGGCAATCGAGATGAAATCGTTCTTCAGCTTGTGTAACCTGTCAAGGTCTTCGTAGGCCTTATGCAGGGCGGCGATGAGCTGGGCGTTCTCAATGGCTACCGCCGCCTGAGAGGCCAGTATGGTGATGTGCCGTGTATCATCCTCGTCGAAACGCCCCTCGTGTTTGTTCAGCACTTCCAGCACCCCGACCAGCTTATCCTTAATCCGCATGGGGACACCCAAGATCGAGCGGGTGTAGAAATCTATCTTCTCATCTACCTGCCCGAAGTGGCGCGGGTCGCTGTGCGCATCGTCAATGATGAGGGCGCGGTTCTCCATGATGATCGTGCCGGCGATACTGCCCTCGATAGGCACAATCATCCCAATTAGGTTCTTGGCGGCTGAGCCGGTAGCGGCCGCAAAGCGTAACTCTCCGCTGTTTTTATCCACCAGCAGGATCGAGGCGGCCTCGGCGCCGGTGATCTCAGTAGCAGACTCCATGATGTACTGAAGGAGCGGCTGGAGCTTGAGCGTTGAGTTCATCACGAGGCTGACCTCAACCAGGCGGTTGAGGGCGTTGATTTTACGTTCCAGCCCCAAGGGACTGGCTGTTAGTGGTGTTCCCTGAGCAGACATGGCGCACCGCCTCATATGGCCTGACACAGCACGGGATGACCCTGTTGCAACTGTACATCACATTAGCAGGCGGCGCAATGGAGGTGAGTGTGAAAGTCAGCGGCTTGTGTCCCCTGTCAACCGTGCCGGTAAAAGATAAAATAGGGACCACAGCCATATCATCGAGGGCAAGGAGGAGAAACGACATATGCCAGTTCCCTATGTTTATGTGGCCGGCCCGCTCTTTAACTCTCATGAACGTGAATACATTGAACGGATTGCCGCCGCGC
Source organism: Anaerolineae bacterium (assembly GCA_034435015.1). GTDB lineage: Bacteria > Chloroflexota > Anaerolineae > Aggregatilineales > UBA3940 > DAOTYH01. The sequence goes on from DAOTYH010000069.1 coordinate 62,952, forward strand.
TGGAGGCCGCCGGTTACAGAACCTTTGTGCCGCACCGGGACGGCGATCATCCCGCACCTGAAAACGAGACGCCGGAGGAGCGCTTTCACCGTATCTTCCACACCGACCTGAATGCCATGATACAGGCCGACTTTGCCACTGCCCTGTTGACAGGCGCTGATACTGACTCAGGCACAGCCGCCGAAGTGGGCTGGATGGCCGCTATGGGGAAGCCGGTTTACGGCATTACAGATGACTTCCGTAAGCCGCTGAACATTATGCTGTGGGGCTTCTGCAGAGAGGGCAAACTAGTTGCCCGCACCATTGATGAGTTGATCGAAATGGTCAAGAAATATTCCCCAATCACGGAGAGTTGAAGCCGCACGCCCCGCATTGACTCCGCATCCATATCGGGCTATTCTTTACGTGGGGGTGGTTCGGTCCCGGTGGACTGCGCGGTCTTCAAAATCGTTGGTGGGTTGTGGAACAAGCCACGGTGGGTTCGACTCCCATCCACCCCCGCCTCCGAGTGCTATCTCGAACCAGCAATGGTTTAGGGATGGCACTCTTGATTCCCCGCCGGGCGACCTGACGGCTGACAGGTGATCATTGTCACCCTATAGTTGTGATCTTCCTCGTAGTGAAGTATCGCTGGAAGATATATTCTCATGGTGAATGTGTATTCGTATAGTTGAATAAGGTTTGGCCCATGGAAGGCTATGACGCTCTGGCGAAGGTGATGAAGGCACTGGCTCATCCGGCGAGGCTGAAAATCCTCCGGGTGCTTCAGACACATGGGGAAGCCTGTGTATGTCACCTTGAAGCTGTGCTGGGATACCGGCAGGCTTACATCTCTCAACAGCTCATGCGTTTGCGTGAGGCCGGCCTTGTCATGGATCGGCGTGAGGGGATGAATGTGTTCTACACGCTGGCAGATGAAGCCATTGTACGGATGCTGGATGTCGCTCAGGAGACTGTCAGCACGCTGGCCAAGGCAAAAGGCAGGAAGGTAGAGCTCTTTGTGCCACCTGAAGGCTCTGCGGTGAACTGTTCTTGCCCCCACTGCCGTCCGCAACTGGACGGCCTAATTGCACCGCCGTATGCCAGCACAGCGCCGCGTGCCCGCGTTGGAATTGGGAAGACAAACAAAGCAGAGGTATAGGCAATGACCCCATCAAGCAAGGCTCCTGTCGCTGGCTGTTCATGTACCTCAGACCCGTTTGCTGACTTGCCCCCAGAGCTTCGCCCGAGCGGGGGTGACGAGGCGGAGAAACGACAGCGGTTTGGCTTAAGAAAGGTTACCTGCCCCGGTTGCGGGATGGTCTATACCACCAATCGAGCTACCGATCTGTGCATGGATTGCGAAAGAAAAGGAGTGAAAATAGCTCCTCCAGTTGCTGAGCCGAAGGGGAAGGTCAATATGCTTACTGTGAAAGTTCTTGGGCCGGGTTGTTCAAAGTGCGAGTTTCTTGAAGAGCGTACACGGCAGGCCCTCGACAAGATCAAGGCCGAGTATCCGGATGTGGAGGCTACCATTGAGAAGATAGGTGATATAGAAGTGTTCATGCAGTATGGATTGCTCACAACGCCGGGGCTGGTGATCAACGACCGGTTGGTGTGTGCCGGCAGGGTGGCCTCGACTAACACTATCGTGGACTGGATGCGGGAAGCTCTCAGTGACCATTCTTAGGAATTGGCTGAGCGCCTATATAGGGCGCTCTTTTGGCGGTACACCATATTCGAAAAACTAGATATAGTTCGAGGAGATAGAGAATGATAGCGGAATTTGCCTTGCGTCTGCTACAAGGCGGGCTGGGTAATCTGGCGGCCTATTTGGCCGCCCATGTCCTGCTGTGCCTAGTGCCGGCTTTCTATATCGCCGGCGCGATGACGGCCTTGATCCCCAAGGAGTCAGTAACCCGCTTCCTGGGGCGCAACACCCCTAAGTTCATCTCTTACCCGGCGGCGGCGCTGGCGGGGTCGGTGCTGGCGGTTTGCTCATGTACCATCGTGCCGCTGTTTGCCGGCATTTACAAGAAGGGGGCAGGGATCGGCCCGGCCATCACCTTCTTGTTCTTTGCTCCGGCGGCTAATGTACTGGCGCTGGTCTATACCGGCGGTGTGATTGGCGTTGATTTGGCCTTTGCCCGCCTGTTCCTCTCGCTCGCCTTCGGGATCGGGATCGGCATGATCATGGCGCTCATTTTCCGCAAAGAGGATATTGCGCACGATCAGGCCACCGATGCCCTGTTTGCCGGTCAGAGCAAGAAGGGGATGAAGCGGGCGGCCTTGATCTTCTTGCTGGTGCTGGTGGCGTTGCTGCTGTCGGGAACGTTGAAGATCGGCCTGCTCACCAACTCCTACGGGCAGGTGACAGTGCCCGTGGCCGGTGTGGATCACTTCCAGGGGGTGCTGGATCAACTAGTGCCGCACGATATGAGCCGGGGCGAAGAAGGGCTGGCTGTGCAAGGGGTGATCCTGATTGGCCTGCTGGCGCTCATTGGCCTGTCTGCATGGAAGGGCCTGGAAAATGTCTTCGAGGGCTTCAATGCTTGGACGTGGGCGGCATTGGGACTGACAGCGTTAACACTGCTGGTTGCCGCGCTCGGTATGCAGGCACAGCCTGAGGGGTTGGTGATCCGTTTTACCGGCAAGTTCTTTGGGGTGATACTGGCCCTGCTGGTGCTGTTCTACATCGGGTGGAAGCATCTGAACTTTGAGGAACTGAGCGACTGGCTGTGGGAGTCGTGGCGTTTTGTCAAGCAGATCTTTCCGCTGTTGGTGGTCGGCGTGTTTGCTGTGGGCGTCATCCGTGTGCTGGTCCGCCCGGAGTGGATCGAAACGCTGGCCGGCCAAAACACGCTGTTGGGCAATCTGGCGGGCGTGGTGTTTGGCGTCTTTATGTACTTCCCGACGTTGGTGGAAGTGCCCATTGCTAACATGTTCCTCAGCTTAGGGATGCATCGCGGCCCCCTGCTGGCCTACTTGATGGCCGACCCGGAGCTGAGCCTGCAAAGCATCCTGATCCTCATCCCGATCATTGGCCGGCTGAAAGCCTGGACTTATGTGGGGTGGGTAGCGCTGTTCAGCACACTGGCCGGGTTGATCTATGGCTTTTGGATAGATGGTGTCAGCATCTGGCTGATCGCGGCGGGCGTGATCGCCCTGCTGGCCGTGCTGGCAGTCGGGTTATGGCTGGCCAGCCGGCGCAGTCGTTTAGCGGCTGTCACTCAGCCCGCTGGGCAGGACTAGCTGGAAACAATATTTCTGTCCTGAGAACAACGTGTGTAAAATGGGGTTGATTCCAAATTCAAATCGAGGAGAGTTTATGCTTACCATTAAGATTCTGGGTACGGGTTGCCCTAATTGCAAGAAAGTTGAGGAGGTAGCCCGGAGGGCAGTTGCCAGTCTGAGCATCCCCGCTCAGTTCGAGAAGGTGACCAGCATGGCTGACATCATGGCTTATGACATTCTGGCTACGCCGGGACTGGTGATCAATGAGCGGGTAGTCTGTTCGGGCCGTATCCCGACCGAAGCTGAGGTGACTACGTGGCTGGCAGATGCGCTTGAGTCAGCCGGGTAACCTCTGAACAGGGCAGGTTGTCCAATTATTCAGCCGTTCGCGGATGGGGCATCCTAAGGGATGCCCTGTCCACTGAGCTGTGTAACAGAGAGAAAGAAATGAAAATAGCCGCTGTAACCGATGATGGGATCACCATCAGCCGGCACTTTGGCCGGGCGCAGTACTACGTTGTGATCACAGTCGAGGATGGCAAGATCGTTTCACGTGAGATGCGTGATAAGATGGGACATGCCCAGTTTGCTGGACAGCATGAGGAGCACGCGCGTGAGCCTGACCCGCGCGGGCACGGCTTTGACCCTGCCGCCCAGAATCGTCATGCCCGTATGGCCGCCGCTATTGCGGATTGCCAAGTCCTGCTTGCGGGCGGTATGGGGATGGGGGCTTACGAAAGTATGCGTCAGGCGGGTATTCGTCCTATTCTTGCCGATGTGGCTGTGATTGATGAAGCCGTGCAGGCTTACCTTGACGGGACTCTGGTTGACCATACTGAGCTGTTACATTGATGGCAGGATTCCTCCCGTGCCCTGCTTGGGTTCTGTGCGATCTGTTCTGCTCGATGAGGGCGTTCGGCGGGAGGGTGACTGAGAAGGGCGGTACGAGCATGAAGAAAGGCATCCAGCTTTGTCTTGAAGATGAGGAGCTGATTGAGCTGGTGCGTATTTTGGTTGATGAAGATGCCGAGGCGGCATTGGCCTTCCTGAAGAAGCATTTCAAGAGTAAAGCCCGTGAGTTGCTGGAGGGCGGTTGTAAGGTCCTGATCGAGGTCCCCGGCGCGGGAATCCAGCAGGTGAGCGGTAACATCTTCAAGAAGTGAAAGGGTATCATGTATCTGAGCGCCATCACGTTGACCCGTACTTTGCCCTGTCTGGCTGAGCCGGGCAAGATCATCGTCGTTGGGAAGCCGTCCAGCCCGTTAAATGAGGTAATCCCTTATCTGGCGGCATTGCCGGACGTGATCGCTTTTAACCCGGATTCTCTCACCGTCACCTTCCGCCGCCCGCGGGGTTTTCTGACTGTGTACACCGATAAGGTGTACATCACTCAGGTTGCAGACACTGAGGAGGGGCTGGCGCTGTTGGCGGCGCTGAAGGATGCCGTCAATGCTACGTGGGAGCACCGCGACCGGCTGACGGCTGTGACTCAGCGCCGCCATACCCCGCGTCCTCTTGATGTCTATACGCTGTTACCGCAGACCAACTGCAAGCAGTGCGGTGAGGCAACCTGCATGGCCTTTGCGTTTGCACTGCTCCAGCATAGAAGGGGGTTGGACGAATGCCTTCCTCTACAGGGCGATCATGCTCTTGCTGACCGCCGCGCCGCGTTAGAAGCTATGCTATGAGCGGGGTGCCCCACATCGTTATCAAGCATTCTCGGTAAGTTCGCATTCGAACGTCAAGTTGACATTGCTAGGCAAGGAGATCAATCACCCATGTCAGAAACTCCTCTACCCATAACTGTTCAACCGGGGGTCATGAAGCGTCTCTCTCTGCTTGACCGTTTCCTGACGCTGTGGATATTTGCCGCTATGGCGCTCGGTATTGCATTGGGCTATTTCATCCCCGGCGTCGAGGGTTTTATCAACCGCTTTCAGGTAGATACGACGAACATCCCCATCGCCATCGGTCTGATCCTGATGATGTACCCGCCTTTCGCCAAGGTGAAATATGAAGAACTGGGCAAGGTCTTCCGCAACTGGAAGGTGCTGAGTCTGTCGCTGGTGCAGAACTGGATTGTCGGGCCGGTGCTGATGTTTGTGCTGGCGATCCTGTTTCTGCACAACTACCCGGAGTACATGGTCGGCCTGATCATGATCGGGCTGGCTCGTTGTATTGCGATGGTCATTGTGTGGAATGAGCTGGCCAAAGGCGATACTGAGTACGCCGCCGGGCTGGTGGCCTTCAACAGCGTGTTTCAGGTGCTGTTCTACAGTGTCTATGCGTGGGTCTTTATCACCAAACTGCCGACCCTGTTTGGCCTGCAAGGGAGTGTAGTGGAGATCACCATTGGGGAGATCGCACGAAGCGTCTTCATTTACTTGGGCGTACCAATGATTGGCGGCTTCCTGACTCGTTTCATCCTGTTGCGCTTCAAAAGCAGGGAGTGGTACGAGACGAAGTTCATCCCCCGCGTCAGCCCGATCACCCTGATTGCTCTGCTGTTTACCATCGTGGTGATGTTCAGCCTGAAGGGCAACCTGATCGTTCAGATTCCGCTGGATGTGGTGCGGATTGCCATCCCGCTGGCGGCCTACTTCGTGATCATGTTCCTGGTCAGCTTCTTCATGGGCCGTCAGCTTGGGGCGGACTACTCCAAGACGACTACGCTGGCCTTCACAGCGGCCAGCAACAACTTTGAGCTGGCTATTGCAGTATCGGTGGCGGTGTTTGGCATTAACTCTGGTGCGGCCTTTGCGGCGGTGATCGGCCCGCTGATCGAAGTGCCAGTCATGATCGGGCTGGTCAATGTGGCACTGGCCTTCCAGCGGCGCTTCTTTAAGGGCGAGGTCAGCCCGGCCTAGCCCGGCAGGAAGGGCGGACAGCCTGATTGGCGCGGGGCGCTGGTGCAACAGCACTCTGTTGTGTCAGCGCTCTTTTGTTGTTCTTTGGGCTGGGCATCCGGTCTGTGTCTGTAACTTCCCATCGGCTTATACGTAATGATCGTTATGACATCACACGCTCAGATCGCTGGAGAGGCAGATTCCTGATGGAAACACTGGGCCGCGTTTTATCTACCCTGCTTAAATCGCTCACGCAGTTAATCCCGCGCAGTGTCACCGACAGCATTGACTCGGTGGTTGACTTTGCCTATGCCCGCTTGTTCGGACTGCCGTTTATTGTGCTGGGCTATCGTCAGACTGGCAAGACGACCCTGCTGGAGTGGCTGAGGCATGACGCCGCCTTTCTGGCTGAATTCAGCCCCGATCCGACCGCCGCAGGCGGCGAGCCTGTGCCCGCCTTCACCACGCGCCTCAGCGCGGACGGCGGGGCACTGCGCCTGCGCCCCCGTCGTGATGTGGGCGGCGAGTACTCGATGTGGGATACAGACTGGGCAGAGCTGTTCCGCCAGACCAAACCGAGAGGGATCATCTTCCTGATCGATCACACCAACCCTGCCCAGCACAAGGACGCGCTCAACTTCGTCCTGCAAATGCTGGATGATGAAGAGGCCGCCCGCAAGCCGTTGCGGATGTTCACCTTGCTGGTCAATAAGAAGGACCTTTGGGGCGAGGATGTGACGGTGGAATCGATTCTGGAGAACTACCGCAACGAAACGCGCCGTCTCAAATCGCAGGCTGTACGGCTTGGCTACCGCTATACGATCCGTTCCACCAGCCTCGTGACCGGTGAAGGGGTCAGGGAGGCCATGATTGACTTCTTTGATGCCATCCGCCCACGGTCCCAGCAGGCCAGCCAGCCGAGGCCGGCGGCTGAGGGCATCGGCGCATGATGCCTGATCTGGTCATCGAATACGGGCTGGACGGCGGCCAGCCCGGTTACCGCTTCAGGCCGCCTGTCAGGGGCTTCAGTGAGGAGGTCCTGCGGGCGATCTGGCGGTGTGCGATGCCGCGCGGTCAGGGGTGGGGCGGCAATGACTATATCGGGGCACGGTCGCTGAAGTGCTTCCCCGTTGATGCCCGCACGGCGGCGCTGTCGCTCGTCACTGTCACCGATCAGGAGGATGAGATGGGGCGGCGGGGCATCCGCCGGGCTGAGATTACGCTTGTGCCGGCCCGCGAGTATCTGGTTCATCTGGAAAGGCGGCTGGAGACCTACCCCCCTTCCGTCTATGCGGCGGCGCACCGCCGGTTAACTCCCTACCTGTGGCGCCGCATTCTAGATAAGGCCGTGCCCAAGCTCAAGCGGGGCCAGCCGGTTGTGCTGGCTCATCCGTACACCAGCCCGGAGAGCTGGCAGGTCATGGAAGCGCTGATGCTGAAGCTGATCACCTCGCGGGCGGTACGGCTGATCGAGGGGTGGGGGTCGGTCAGCTCGTTTACCACGCTGGCGCTCGACTGGCGGGATGAGTCGCGGCTGGTGGCGCTCCCGCTTGACAGGGCGCAGACCCTGCGCGGGGTGACGGTGATCGTGATCCCCTGAGGCGGGACGGGGCTGTCTTTTCTACCCGTTCAGGATCATCTTGGCCGCTAGTTTCCCCGACAGCATCACCATAGGCACACCGCCGCCCGGATGGGTCGTGCCGCCGGCAAAGTACAATCCGCGCACATGGGCGGCCCTGTTTGGCGGGCGGAGGAAGATGTTGGTTGCCTTGTTGTTTGAGATGCCGTACAGCGCCCCGCGCCGTGCGCCCGTTATCCGTTCAATGCCGGCAGGGGTCAAGTGGTGCTCAACCCGAATCCGGCCCCGAACATCCAGCCCATACCGCTCGGCCAGCAGAGCCAGCACACGGTCACGGTAGCCGGCGGCTTCTTTTTCCCAGTCGAAGGCTGGCCCAAGCGGCGGCGCGTTGACCATCACAAACCAGTTTTCACATCCCTCCGGTGCGTGGGAGGCATCGGCCTTGGAGGTGATGGCGACATAAATAGTTGGATCGGCAGGGGGGATGCCCCGCTTAAAGATGTCATCGAACTCGCGCGGGTAGTCGGGTGAGAAGAAGATGTTGTGCTGGGCCAATTGGGGATGCCGGCCTTCGACGCCCAGCAGAATCACAAAGCCGGAGCAGGACAGGCCAGCCCGCTCCAACCGCTTGACCTGCCGGCGGGCGGCTGGGGTGGACGGCAGGAGCTTTTCGTAGACAGTTGCCGCATCCACGTTGGCGATCACGGCGCTGGCCGGCTGGTAGACGCCGTCGGCCAATTCAACGCCCTGCACCCTGTTATCCTTGACCCGGATGCGGCTTACGGCTTTTCCGGTGTGGATTTCCACCCCCAGTTCTTCCGCAAGCCGGCTCAAGGCACGGGCGATGGCATACACCCCCCCGCGCGGATACCATACCCCGCCGACCATCTCAACATAGGCGATCACGTTAAAAGCCGCTGAGGCCTGATAGGGGCTGGCCCCTGCGTAGGTTGCAAAGCGCCCCAGCAGTTGCCGCAGGTGCGGCGAGCGGATGTAATGCCGGATGGCGGCGTCCATAGTGCGCGTGACATCCACGCGCAGGACGTCGCGCAGGGGGACTTGGGTCAGCGTGCGCAGGGTAGGGGGATCGCTGTAGAGGAAGACAGGGGCGGTGATACGGTACTGGCGCGTGACGTGTGCCAGAAAGGCCAGATACCCCTCCGGGGCATGGGCGTCCAGCGCGGCGATCTGGTCAATCATGCGGGTCAGATCGCGGGTGGCATCGAGAACTATCCCGTCGGGGTAAAAGTAGCGCGTCGTCGGCTCGACGGGCATGAGCGTCAGGTAATCATCTAGACGGCGTCCCGCGGCGGCGAACAGGTCTTCTAACACGTGACGCATGGTGATTACTGAGGGGCCGGTGTCCCATCGGAAGCCTGCCTCAGTGACCTCGCCCATCTTGCCGCCAAGAAAGCTGTTCTGTTCGTAGATGATCACAGGCCGTCCCGCGGCCGCCAAACGGATCGCGGCGCTTAAACCGCCTATGCCTGCGCCAATGACAACGACAGGGTTGCTCATCTGTGGATGCTCCCAAGGGCAGATTCCGGACAGCTAACAGGCCGCCAGACTGCCAGGCTGGGCTGGCGGCCTGGGTCGTCTGGCATGATAATATGCGGCAGGCAAATCCGCAACAGAGGGGCTGGGGCAACAGCTTCTGTCAGATCAGGGCGGCGGGACCTTTGCGCGGCTCTTCCCGAAGAGGCGGTTTTTTAACTGTGCTATAATGGTGCTAACTTTGTCCGTGTTCGTATTTTTGTAGTTGAGGGCAGGCCGATGGCTCACAACTCAGCAGGTGATCGGCGTCTGTGTTGGTGGCCCCTTAGGCGGGTTCTGCCCGACAAAGACCGGCATAGCCGTCTTCAAAAGCGGTATGGTCAACTGCTTGAAAACCTTGCTGACTTCTGCCTCATCATTGACCGAAACTGGCGCTGTCTGTTGGCAAACAGGGCTGTAGGTGCTTTCACTGCTAAGCCGTACCACGAGGTGGTAGGGGCACGGCTGACGGATACTTTTCCCGATCTGGATCAAACTGACCTTTTCAAAGTCTGCCGGCAGGTGATGGAGGAGGGACATCCGCGGCAGTTTGTCACGACTCTGCTGTTGCCCGACGGGCCGGAGGGGTATTTTGAGGTGCGTGTCTGCCCGATTGAGGAGGGCATTCTGTGCCTGGCACGCGACATCACCGCCGAGCGCCGGGCTGAGGTGGCCCTGCGTGAAGTGGAGAGACTCCAGCGGATGGTCCTCTCCTCAATCTCTGACTTCGTCTGGAGCGCCCGTGTCAAGGATGATCAGCAGGAGATGATCTACTTCTCGCCTGTGGTCAAGCAGATCACCGGCTATTCTGCCGAGGAGATGCTGAAGGAAGGGAATCTCTGGGAGAGGGTGATCCATCCTGACGACCTGGCTCGTTTTGCAGTGGCTGTGAGGAACGCACTCGGGGGGCGGCCTGTTCAGATCGAACATCGCATTGTGCGGCGTGACGGGGAAGTGCGCTGGGTGCGCAACAGCATCAATTCCTCGGGATCTGAGGCTGAGCTGGGGGTTCGGCTGGATGGGGTGGTAGCCGACATCACCGAGCGGAAGGAAGCTGAGGCCAAGCTTGAAGCCCGTGCCAGCCAGCTTGAGGAGGCCGTGAGCGTTCGCACAGCCGACCTGCAACTGGAGAAGATTCGGACTGAGGCAATCCTGTCCAGCGTGGCCGACGGCGTAGTGATACTCGGCCAGAATGGTGAGGTCCTGTTGGCCAACCCGGTTGCGGCTCGATGGCTGGGAACGCTTCAACCGCCGGAGGATCAGGGGCGGCTGCGCGAAGCTCTGCAAGACATCGCCAAGCAGTTCATACACCCCCGTAAGGAAGACATCAGCCAGATCAGCCTGACCAACCTGGACTTGGAGGCCTGTTCTGCCCCCCTGATTCATGACGGGCGTCAGGCAGGGCTGGTGGTTGTGCTCCATGATGTCACCCGCTTGAAGGCTATGGATCGGCTGAAGACCGAGTTTGTGTCCAATGTATCGCATGAACTGCGTGCCCCGCTGACCGCACTGAAACTGTACATCAACCTGTTGCGGCGCGGGCTGGCCGAGAAGCAGGAGCATTATCTCTCCCAGTTGGAGGATCAGGCTAACAAGCTGGCCGCGTTAGTCAACAACCTGCTTGACCTGTCCCGCCTCGACCGCGGAGCTATCCCCTTTGCGCCGGAGATGATCACGCTGACACCCCTGTTGCATGAGGTCATCAACACGTTTGCGGATGTGGCCTCCGATCACGGCCTGCAATTGATATCCAGCCTGCCCCCTGACCTGCCGCCTGTATATGCTGATCCGTTACAGATACGGCAGGTGTTCACCAACCTGCTGAGTAATGCAATCAACTACACCCCCGCCGGCGGCACGGTTGAGGTCAAACTGGCTTACGAGGCAGAGTGGGTGCGCTGTACGATCAGCGACACCGGTATCGGCATTCCCCCCGCTGAGATGCCCCGCCTGTTCGAGCGCTTTTTCAGGGCCAGCAACGCCCGGCATCACCACATCAGCGGCACAGGGCTGGGGCTGGCGATTGTCAAGGAGATCGTGGACCTGCACGGCGGCTCTATCTCGGTGGAAAGCGTGTTGGGTGAGGGGACTACCTTCCACGTCAAACTGCCTGTTTCGCCCCCGCCTAAGGAGTAACCCCTCTTGATCACCCCCAGCGGCCACGAACCCTTTCTTGGCGGCAGACCCGCTCCTCCTGAGCTGAGCGGTCAGGAGCCGATGCTCAGCGGCGAGCGGCTGGTTCATTTATACCGCGACTGGCTGATCCATCAGCTTAACAGCCCTCGAATCACCCACCTGCGGCGGGGCGTCATTGGCGACTGGCTGGCTCAGAATGGCGACACCCGTCCGGGGGTGGGGCTGGCACCGGACGGCCTGCCCGACATCGTCTGGTGCGCTGTGCCTGCCGGGGAGGTGTATCTGCGCGACTTTGATGAGCCGTTTGAGGTCAGGCGGTTCTTTGTCGCTAAATATCCCGTGACGTGGGAGCAGTACTGTGTGTTTCTGGAAGACCCGGAAGGGTTCGGCTCGCCGCAATGGTGGGAAGGACTGCGCTGGCGGGCCGAATACGACCGTGAGGCCCGGCTGGTGAACAACCGCCCTGCTCAGGAGGTCTCATGGTATGATGCAGTGGCATACTGCCGCTGGCTGACCAGCAGGCTGGGCTATGAGGTACGCCTGCCGACCGAATGGGAATGGCAACAGGCGGCTACCGGCGGCAATGCCGAGAACGTCTATCCATGGGGGCGGCGGGGAGACCCTCTGCATGCCAATACCCGTGAGAGCCGGCTGCGGCGGGCTACTGCTGTCGGGATGTACCCGCATGGCGTTTCGCCGGTAGGGGCATTGGATATGAGCGGCAATGTGCTGGAGTGGTGTCAGAATCAGTTCAGACATCCCCATCACCTGGACCCCGATGGCGATGCTCACCGTACCCTGCGGGGCGGCTCGTGGTTTTTGATCCTGCATTTTGCCCGCAACACCTTCCGCACGGGCGATGACCCTTACCTGCGGTTTAACTCAGTAGGCTTTCGGCTGGCGGCGGATAACCCCCTGCCGCCTGAGTCTCGCCTGCCGGCACGTGCGCCGGCGGCTGAGACAGCGGAGGTGCCGGAAGGTGAAATTGTCCAGACAGAAGAAGGCGGCACCCCCTGAGCCAGAGAGTGCCGCGTATCTCTTCATGTGTTCCCTTGACTTGAGCTTCCAGCCAGACGAGGAAGCTCACCTGCCGGCTACAGCGTCTCCAGATAACGCTCCAGCTCCCACTGGGAGACCTGTATGCGGTATTCTTCCCACTCCGTGCGTTTAGCCCGCAGATAGGCCGACATGATGTGCTCACCCAGTGCATCATGCAGGAGGCTGTCTGCTTCCAGCTCCTCCAATGCCTCACCAAGTGTGCCCGGCAGTGTCTTGATCCCGCGTGAGGCTAGGTCTTCCGGTGAGAAGTGAAAGACATCCTCGTTGACCGGCTCTGGTGCTTGGAGGCCGCGCTCAATGCCGTCCAAGCCGGCCCTCAGCATGGCCGCAAAGGCCAGATAGGGATTGCAACTGGGGTCAGGGAAACGCAATTCGGCGCGGGTGGCCTCCTCACGGCCCGGTGTGAAACGCGGGATACGGATCAGGGCCGAGCGGTTGATCTGTGCCCAGCAGATGTACACCGGCGCCTCATAGCCGGGGGTCAGGCGTTTGTAGCTGTTGACGGTCGGAGCGACCACGCCGGCCAGCGCCCGCGCATGTTCGAGTTGGCCGGCGATGAACCCATAGGCTACCGGCGAGAGCTTGTATTCGTCGTCAGCCTTGTAGAAGGCGTTACGCCCTGTTTTGATGTCCACCAAGCTCTGGTGGGTGTGCATCCCAGAGCCGTTGATCCCAAAGATCGGCTTGGGCATGAAGGTGGCATACACGCCGTAAGTGGCCGCAATGGCTTTGACGGTGTACTTGAACGTCATGGCGTTATCAGCGGCGGTCAGGGCGTCGGTATATTCGAAGTCAATCTCATGCTGTCCGATGGCGACCTCATGATGGCTGGCCTCGACCTTCATCCCCATCTGCTCGAGTGCCAGCACAATATCGGCACGGATGGACTGGGCTTCATCTTTGGGCGAGAAGTCGAAATAGCCGCCTACATCGTGAGGCACAGGAACAACGCGCTCTCCGTTGCCCTTTTTGAACAGGAAGAACTCCAGCTCCGGGCCGCACTGGTAGGCATATCCCTTCTGGCGGGCATACTCAACGGCACGCCGCAAGGCAGTGCGCGGGTCGCCCAGAAACGGGTCGCCGTCCGGGCCTTTGATGTCGCACAGCAGGCGTGCGCGGCGGCGTTCTGGGGACGTCCACGGCAGGACACGATAGGTGGCCGGGTCTGGCATCAGGAACATGTCGCTTTCCTGAATGCGGGCAAACCCCTGGATGCTTGATCCGTCAAACCATACTCCGCGTTCCAATGCGCCGTTCAGTTGGGCTACGGGGATCGTCACACTTTTGATCGTCCCCATAATATCAGTGAACTGAAGGTCAATGAAGCGGACACCGTCCGATTCGGCCTGTCTGGCGATCTCATGCATGGTTGCCTCCCCCTCGCAAAAATTTGGGCTATTCTACACCAACAAATAACTTTGTCAAAAAGAGACCTCTATGGGCTGATTCGAAAGACACCAGTGGGGGTATAATGGTGAGGGAACTGTAGATACACCAACCGGGCGGGCAATCGGAAGAGAGAAGATAAGACATGAGCCTGTGGTCGGAAATCCACGAACAGCCCGAAGTGTTACGCCGTCTGCTTGATACGCAGATGGATGTAGCCCGTCAGATCGCCGCGGCCATCCGTCAGCGCCCTATCTCATACGTGTTTGTCGCGGCACGCGGCTCGTCCGATAACACGGCGATCTATGCCAAGTATCTGTGGGGGGCGTTTGCCGGACTGCCGGTTGCACTAGCCGCCCCATCCCTGTTTACGTTGTATGAACAGCCTCCCCGCTTGCAGGATGCGGTGGTGGTGGGGATTTCGCAGTCTGGCAAGTCGCCGGATATTGTCAAAGTGTTGACGGAAGGCCGCCGGCAGGGCGTTCTAACTGTTGCGCTCACGAATGATGTCCATTCGCCGCTGGCCACTGCCGCTGATTATGTGCTTGACATCAGCGCAGGGCAGGAGCAGGCCATTGCCGCTACCAAAACATATACTGCTTCGCTGATGGCAATAGCCATGCTGTCTGCCGCCCTGACGGATGGGACAGATCAAATGGAGGCTCTGTCCCGCGTCCCTGATGTCATGGCGGAGGTGCTTAGGCTGGGCGAGATAATCAAACAGGGGGTGGAGGCGTTTGCAGGTATGACGCGCTGTGTCGTGCTGGGGCGGGGATATAACTACGCGACAGCCTATGAGTGGGCGCTCAAGATGAAGGAACTAGCCTATGTGGCCGCTGAGCCTTACTCTCCGGCTGACTTCCGGCATGGCCCGATTGCCATGATCGAGCCGGGCTTCCCGGTGCTGGCGGTTGCTCCGCGCGGCAGAGTTTCACCCGATATGCTTGAACTCCTCAAGACGCTGGCCGGCAGGCATGGCTCTGAGCTGGTGGTTATCTCGGACGATCAAGAGGCACTTGCTGATGCGCGAATGCCTCTTCATCTGCCCGGCCAGTTGCCTGAGTGGGCTGTCCCGCTGGTCAGCATCGTGCCTGCCCAGCTTTTCTGCTATTACCTGACGCAGGCCAAAGGCCTTGACCCTGAAGCTCCGCGCGGCCTGACAAAGGTAACCGAAACTTACTGAGGGCTGGCTGACAGCAGGGGCGCATGGACAGACCTCCCTGCATTGTTTTGTCAGCACAAAACGATACTATACTGGAGTATTAAGGAAGACCCCCATTCACAATGCGAACAGCAGTGCGCTATGGAGGCAACATCCATGCCTAACCGCTACGCCATTGATAAGACCCTTACTGTCAACAACCTGCGCTTCCATTATCGTGACTGGGGCGGACGGGGGTGGCCGCTTCTGCTGTTACACGGCTTGGCCAGCACCAGCCATATCTTTGATCTGACGGCCTCCCTGCTGGTTGAGGAGTTCCGGGTCTTTGCCCTTGACCTGCGGGGGCATGGCCAGTCAGACAAGCCCGATGCGGACTACACCTTCGAGGCTGTCGGCGGGGATGTGCGTGGTGTAATCGAGGCGCTGGGGCTGGAGCGGCCTATCCTTGTGGGGCATAGCTGGGGTGCGGCAGTAGGGCTGTGGCTGGCGGCTGTCTTTCCGGCGCTGATCGGCGGGCTGGTGATGGTGGACGGCGGCCTTGCCGACTTGTCAAGTCTGTCATGGGAAGAGACCCTCAAGCGCCTCAGCCCGCCGCAACTGGCCGGAATGCTGGTGAGTGACTTCCGTGAGATGATCGTGGAGCGTGCGCCGCAGGGACTCATCACGCCGGCGGTGGAGGCGGCTATCCTGGCCAATTTTGAGATTGATGCTGAGGGGAAGATACAGCCGCGCCTGCCGTATGAATATCACCTCCGCATTCTGCGGGCCATGTGGGAACAGCGCCTGCCAGAGTTGTATGAAAAGGTCATCTGCCCGGTTCTCATCCTGCCGGCGCGGCGGAAGGATCACGAAGACCCGGCCCTGCTGGCCGCCAAAGAACGCGGGGCGGCGCAGGCCGAGGAGCTGGTTGCCGATGTGGAGGTGGTCTGGCTGGATAATACTATTCATGATGTACCGCTCCAGCGCCCGCACCGGCTGGCAGAGGAGATCAGGAGGTTTGTTCAGGAGCGGGTCTAGACACCCGCAGGCAGTCTCTCATCATCTGTCTGGAAATACTTCTTCTGTTGCTCCGGTAGTTGACCTATCTTCTCCTCTGCTTCAATGGGGCAAAAGCCCCATCTGTTTGTGATGTAATTCACAAAAAAAGGTGATAACCATCAGGCGGGTTTTCTCCCCCCGCAGGGTACACTGAAAGCAGGAGCAAACTGTTGCTTTGATTGATATGGAGCCAGAACTATTATGAGTTTCAAAATCATGCCAAAGGCCGCCTTCCCTGATTGGGTAGCCCGTCTGACGGAGAGCTACCGTGTGGCCGGGCCAAAGCCCATCCATGGACAGTATATCTTCGGTGAGGTCCATTCTGCTGATGAGTTCGATCTGGACTATCATACGACTGTCCTGCCGCCCAAGAAATACTTACTGCCGCCGGTAGAGGAACTGTTCCACTTCCGAACGGACGGCAGTCTGATTGAGCCGGTGTTGAACCCTCAGCCGACTGTGGTGCTGGGCGTCCATACCTGCGATCTTCACGCTGTCCAGCTACTCGACCGGGTCTTCGAACGCGGGTTTGCTGACCAGCATTATCGGGCACACCGTGAGAATACCGTGCTGGTCAGCATCGAGTGCCTCAAGCCCTGCATGGAACACTCATTCTGCAAGAGCATGGGCACACTCAGCGTGCCGGAGAACTTCGACCTGCATCTGACCGATCTGGGCGATGATTACGGCGTGGATGTGGACTCTGAGAAAGGGGCCGCCCTGCTGGAAGGCTTCGACGGGGTACGCGAGGCCACTGAGGCTGACTACAAGCGTATCAATATGGTATTGAGCGAGAAGTGGTCGCGCTTCCCTTACCGGCTGGAATGTGACGTGACCGAACTGCCCAGCCTGCTGTCGGTCAGCTACAACAGCGACCTGTGGACGGAACTGGGCGAGCGGTGCGTGTCATGCGGCATGTGTACCAACGTCTGCCCGACCTGCTACTGCTTCAATGTGAAGGATGAAGTTGAGCTGACGCTGAGCGCCGGTAAGCGCGTGCGCACATGGGACTCATGCCAGATTGACGAATTCGCGCTGGTGGCCGGCGGGCATAACTTCCGGCCCAGCCGCGCCGCCCGCCAGCGTCACCGCTTCTTCCGCAAAGGCAAATATCAAACGGATGCCTACGGGCTGGTCGGATGTGTGGGATGCGGACGTTGTGCGCAGGCCTGTATTGTCAATATCACGCCGGTCAACACATTCAATGAGTTATACCGCCGTCATATGGCCGGGCAGGATTAGGAGGCCAGAACAATGACCACCCTATTGAGAGACGTACTGGAGACTACTTCTATCTATACACCCGTTCCGGCCCGTATCCTTTCTGTACGGCAGATGACGGAGCTT
Source organism: Anaerolineae bacterium (assembly GCA_034435015.1). GTDB lineage: Bacteria > Chloroflexota > Anaerolineae > Aggregatilineales > UBA3940 > DAOTYH01. Next base: position 80,251 of record DAOTYH010000069.1, read on the forward strand.
GAAAAGCTGTTCACGCTGGAACTGCCGGATGGCCTGTCGCTGGGGCATCGGCCTGGCCAGTTTGTTGAGGTGTCTGTGTTTGGTGTCGGGGAAGCGCCGATCAGCATCTCGTCGTCGCCCAGCCGAAGTAACGGCACGTTTGAGCTGTGTGTACGCCGTGCGGGCGACCTGACCAGCGTCCTGCACCGCATGGGGCCGGGCGATGTGGTTGGTATTCGCGGCCCGCTGGGGCGCGGCTTCCCCTTTGAGCGCTTCCGGGGCAAAGACATCCTGTTTGCGCCGGGCGGGCTGGGGCTGGCTCCTTTGCGTTCGCTGATCAATCAGGTGCTCGATGAGCGCGGCAGTTATGGCCGTGTCATGATCCTGTATGGCGCACGGACGCCTGCCGATCTGCTGTTCACCGATGAGCTGGCCGAGTGGCAACAGCGCGGCGATGTGGAACTGCATGTCACCGTTGATCGCCCTGACGAGAATTGGAAGGGCAACGTGGGTGTCATCACCACGCTGTTCCCTAAAGTGCAGATTCACCCGCGCAACACGGTAGCTGTCACAGTCGGCCCGCCGGTCATGTACCGCTTTGTGCTGGTCGAACTGCTGGGCAAGGGCATCCCGGAGGGCAACATCTGGTTCAGCCTTGAGCGGCGAATGAAATGCGGTGTCGGCAAATGCGGCCATTGCCAGATCAATCACCTGTATAGCTGTCAGTCTGGCCCGTCCTTCTCGTACGCCGAGATCAAGCATCTGGAGGAGGCGTTCGCATGAGCACAGCGGCTAAACCCAAGATCGCCTTTTTCGAGTTCACAAGCTGTGAGGGCTGTCAGCTAACGGTGGTTGACTCGCTTCAGACACATCCCGAACTGCTTGATGTGGTTGAGATCGTCCAGTTCCGTGAGGCAATGAGCGAACGCGGTGAGGATTATGCCATTGCCTTCATTGAGGGGTCGTGCAGTCGCCCCAGCGATGAAGCAAGGATCAAGGCGATCCGCGAGCAGGCTCAGATTGTGGTGGCGCTGGGGGCATGTGCCCATCTAGGCGGCATCAATGCCATCCGCAACCGGCAGGACCTTCAAGATGTGCGCCGGTATGTCTACGGCGACAAGGCTGACTGGTACGAGACTTATCCAGCCCGCCCCCTGGAGGCGGTGATCAAGGTAGATGCCTTCATCCCCGGTTGCCCGATTGATCGCAATGAGTTTATCCGGGCGGTCCGTAATCTGTTGCAGGGGCGGATGCCCTATATCCCGGATTATCCGCTGTGCATCGAATGCAAGCTCAAGGAAAATGTGTGTATGTATCTGCGCGGGCAGACCTGCCTTGGGCCGATCACCCGTGCGGGCTGTGATGCGATCTGCCCGACCTATGGCGATGGGTGCGAGGGGTGCCGGGGGCTGATCTCCAACCCGAATATGGAATCGCTCAAGAACGTCCTGTTGGAGCATGGCCTTAGCTACGAGGAAACAGTTGCCAAGATGACCATGTTCCTGACCTATCAGATGATGCAGAAAGAGGCGTCCGGCGATGACAAGCACGGTTAAGATAGACGTTCATCATATCACCCGCGTTGAGGGGCACGGCAACATCGTCGTGGATGTGCAGGGCGGCGAGCTGAAGGAATGTAACCTGCACATCGTCGAGACCCCGCGTTTCTTCGAGGCCATGTTGCGCGGACGCCCCTACAGCGAGTCTTCTCACATTACCTCGCGTATCTGCGGCATTTGCGCCGTAGGGCATGCGACCGCCTCTCTGCGGGCGACTGAGAAGGCGCTCGGCGTTGAGCCAAGCGAGCAGACCGTTCTACTGCGCAAGCTGAACTTCCACGGCGAGATACTCGACAGCCATATCCTGCATGCCTACATGCTGGTTGCGCCGGACTTTCTTGGCGTGGGGAGCGTGATCCCGCTGGCCAAGAGTGCCCCGGAAGTCGTGTTGCGGGCGCTTCGCATGAAGAAGCTGGCCGGTGACCTGTGCGCGGCGATCTGCGGACGGCATACTCATCCTATTGCTATGACAGTGGGCGGTTTCACTCACTATCCTTCAGCCGAGCAACTGGCCGCTCTGCGCGAGCGGCTGGAGGCGGCGCGTACCGATGTGGATTTGACCGTTGAGCTGTTCCAGACGCTTTCCATCCCGGCCTTTGAGCGCGACACTGAGTACATTGCTCTGCATAAAGAGGATGAATACTGCTTCATTGACGGCGTGATCGCCAGCACGGACGGCGGAAGCTGGCCTGTTGAGTCCTACCGGGATGTCACGAACGAATATCTCGTTCCGCATTCCTCGGCCAAGCACACCCGCCATCAGCGCGAGTCGTACATGGTGGGGGCGCTGGCCCGCTTCAACGTCAATCACGACAAACTGCATCCGAAGGCGCAGGCCGCCGCGACGGCTCTCGGCCTGAAGCCAAAGTGCGTGAACCCCTACATGAACACCGTTGCGCAGGTCGTTGAGATCGTGCATTGTGTCGAGGATTCCATCCGCCTGATTGATCAGTTGCTGGAGCGCGGCATCACGTGGGAACAGCCTGCCCCGCCGGCGCGGCTCTCCGGTGAGGGAGTAGGGGCGTGTGATGTGCCGCGCGGGACGTTGTTCCACAATTACGTCATCGAGGATGGCGTAGTGGTCGGTGCGAACTGCATCATCCCGACCGGTCAGAACCTCGCCAACATCGAGGCCGACATGCGTGCGCTGGTGCCGACCATACTGGATCGTCAGCCGCAGGAGATCACGCTGGCGCTGGAGATGCTGGTGCGGGCTTATGATCCATGCATTTCCTGCTCGGCACACATGCTGGATGTCAAGTTTGTTTGAGCGTCCTGTTTACGCCGGCCCCCGCCACCTCATGCGGCGAAGGGGGTATCACACCATGCCGGGCGGAACGCTGGTTCTGGCGCTGGGTAACCCTCTGCGCGGCGATGACGGGATTGGCCCGGCGGTGCTGAATGCGTTGTCCGAACAGAAGGGTATCCCGCCGGATGTGACTCTGCTCGACGGCGGAACTGCCGGGCTGGAAACAGCCCTCTTGCTTGAGGGCTACCGGCGGGTCATCATTATAGACGCGGCTGATATGGGCCGTGCGCCCGGCGAATGGGCACGGTTTACCCCTGACGAGGTGGTATTCCAGGCAGATGACCCGGCTCTGCGAGGCTCTCTGCACAGCGCCGGTCTGGGCGAGGCGCTTCAACTGGCTGAGGCGCTTGGCATCCTGCCGGATGAGGTGATTATCTTCGGTATCCAGCCGCTGGATACCAGTTACACGGCAGGGCTGAGTGAATCGTTACAGGCGGCCATTCCAGCCCTCTGTGCCGCTGTCCTTGAAGAGTTGCGCCGGTTGGAGTGACCTGCTTCAGCCCGCTGTTTTGTACCTGCATGTAAACGAGGGAATAGATGGCAAAGATTCTGATCATTGACGACGACCCTGATATGGTGCTGGCGGCCCGTCTTTGCCTTGAGCGGGCGGGGCATACTCTGATCGAGGCCCGTAATGGCACGGAGGGGCTGGAAAAGGTCAAGACCGAGAACCCTGACCTGATCATTCTGGATGTCATGATGGACAGCACCACCGAAGGATTCCATGTGGCATTGGCGCTCCGCAGTCGTGATCCCAACTCAGAGTACGCGGCCTATGCGCACATTCCCATCATTATGCTGACCGCCATCCACAGCACCCTCTCGCTTCGCTTCGGCCCTGAGGAAGACTACCTGCCGGTGGATGAATTCATTGACAAACCGATTGACCCCGACGATCTGGTCAACAAGGTTGAGAAGCTGTTGAACAAGGGGAAGTAGGCCCGCCAAGAGGGTCCTCCTTTGCCCGCCCGTCTTAGCAGGCCGGGAGTCTGAATGGAAACCCCTGATTCATCCGCAGACCTGATCGCGACCTATTTGCCGGAGGACGCTACAGAGGACATCCGGCGGATTGTCACCACACGCTGGCTGATGGGGGGCCTTGTGCTGGCGGCGACAGCCTTCTGTGCCCATGTCCTGCGCCTCCCTCTGCCTGAAGCCGGCCTGTACCTGACAGGTCTGGTTATCCTGGCCTACAATGCCCTGCTGGTATGGTTGATCCGGCAAAGGCCTCTCCGCGCCGGAAGTCTCCGCTGGACGGTTGATCTCCAGATCGGGCTGGACTGGCTGGCGATGGTGTTCTTCCTGCACCTCACTGGCGGGATTACCAGCCCGGCTATTCCCTTCTTTGTGATCCACATGCTGTTGGTCACGATTCTACTGCCGGGCCGTTCGGCCTATCTATATCTGGGGCTGGCGGTGGCCCTGTTGAGTCTGTTGGCCCTGCTGGAGCGGTCAGGTCTCCTGCCCCATTACAATGTCATCCCCGCCCTGCCTTCTGAGCTGTACCGCGACTTGAATTACATTGGGGCGCAGGTGGGCTTTTTTACACTGGCCTCTTGTGCCATCGTGTATCTGGCTACCGCTATCATGGCGCGTCTGCGCGAGCGCGAGCGGCAGATCGGGGCGCTGTTCGAAGCTACTCAGGCCGTCTCATCTACACTCAGCCCGAATGAGGTGTTGGAGCGCCTTGCCCGCAACGCCGCGCATGCCCTTTCGATGCCCGGAGCGGCCATCCGCCTGTTGGCAGAAGACGGCAAAAGCCTGCGCCTGACGGCGGCTTACGGCCTCAGCCGGGCTTATCTGGATAAAGGCCCGGTTGAACTGCCCCGCAGTCGGCTTGACCGCGAGGCACTGTCCGGCCAGCCGGTCATTGTCAGTGATGCTCCCCGTGACGAGCGCATTCAGTATCCTCGTGAGGTAGAAGAGGAGGGCATCAGGAGCATCTTGGTTGTGCCGATTGCAGGGCGCAGAGGCCCGCTGGGGGTATTGCGTATTTACTCTGACAAGCCCAATAGTTTCACCCTCTCTGATGCCGGCTTTGCACTGGCGATAGCCCGTCAAGGGGCGGCGGCTATTGAAAATGCCCTGGCCTATGAGGCTCTGCAAAAATCCGAGCAGGCACGTGCCCAGTTTGTCCGTACCGTGACCCACGAACTGCGTGCCCCTGTCGGCGGAGCGCAGAGCCTGTTACGGGTGATGCTGAGAGGGCTGGCGGGCGACCTGACTGAACAACAACGGGACATCCTAAACCGCCTTGAGGTGCGGCTTGACTCGCTAATGACGCTGATCAACGATCTGCTGGAGCTGGCTGCGACCAAGACCGCCATCCTGAGAGAGCCGCTGATTGAGATGCCGCTCCAGCCGGTAGTTCAGCGGGTGGTTGATCTGCTCACCCATGAAGCGGCGGAAAAGCCGGTTGCCCTGACGCTGGAAATGCCGCCGGAGCCATTGGTCGTTCATGCTACTGAAGAGGGGCTGGTACGCATCTTCTCTAACCTGATCGGCAATGCTGTCAAATACACGCCCGCCGGCGGCCAAGTACAGGTGAAAGCGGCTAAGGTAAACTCCGGCGTGGAGATCAGGGTGGCCGATACAGGGATTGGCATCCCCGCTGATGAACTGCCCCGCCTGTGGCAGGAGTTCTTCCGTGCCCGTAATGCCAAACAGGCCGGTATCTCCGGCACGGGGCTGGGGCTGAGCATCGTCAAGCAACTGGTCGAGCAGTTTGGGGGGACGATCCACGCTGAGAGTGTGGAAGGAGAGGGGACGACCTTTACGATCATCCTGCCGCTGAGAGAGAAGTAGCCCCATGCCCTCTGTTGACAGCCGTTCCCTTTTTCTTGTTCTGCAAACCCTTTCCCCTGATTCAGACTATGCGCGGGGCGCGTTGGATGTTCTGGCCCTGTTGGGCCTTGTCCGTGTGGAACAGGGCCGTATGGTACCCGCCGATGAGGTCGCCGCCATGTTGCTCAACAGCTTGCAGGCTCATGTGCAGGACGGCGTGACGGTTGGCCTGCGCTGGGCCGATCTCGACGCTGAGAGTCCACGCGGCGTGGACATCCTGCGTGCCATCGAGACAGCCCGTCTCCAGCATGTGCCGCAACCCTCGCCTGCCCGTGTGGTGCGGGCTGTTGAGGCGGTCATCAAGGCGCGGCAGGGCGGGCAGGACCTTTACCTGATGCAGTATGATGGCCATGCCGGGCGTTTCCAGCCCATCGGCGGCAAGCAAGAGCCGCACGAACGCGGCCTAGAGGACACCCTCAGGCGTGAGATGGCTGAGGAACTCAACCTCAGCGCACCACCTGGGCCGGATGACTGCGTCCTGACCTTGTTGCGGGATGACTGGCACGTGACGGTTCTGAGCGCTACCTATGGCGTGTTGACCTGCTACACCATTGCCTTCTATGCGGTCAGCCGTGTGCGTTTCCCCATTCGGACGGATCAAGATACCTGCTGGCTGACGCGCGAGGAGATCGCGGCAGGCCGATCCCATGACGGGCGGGCTGTTTCGTCCGCCTATGCGGACGGGCTGGGTCTGGAGCGGCTGGATCAGATCGAGCCGGGGGTAGAGATCACAGCTTAGCTTGCCGGTGCAGGGCAAATCCATTCCCTGTCAGAACAACCTGACCGATCACATCGAGCAGATGAAGAGCATGACGTTGCAGACTCCCCTGCTTGTGCGCTGGCTGTCTGCTCAGTAAAGCGTGTCTCCGTTCAGGCTGGGCTTGCCGGGGACATAATTCTTCAGAATACTGCCGCCGATGAACTCACGCAGGAGCGAATTGTCAGGCACAGAATCAAGCCGTTTGAGCGGCTCTACCCAGCTCAAGAACGACAACAGGCGTTTAGCCTCAATGTGCAGGGGGGAGTCCGGCTCTACTTGAAGCAGAAGCGGCTCAGCCAGCGGGCGCAGGACAGCCAGTTCGTAGACCAATGCCGAGTTAAATATCAGGTCGGCGTTCTCTTGATAGGGAAAGATCCAGCGGCGTTCACCCTCGCGGACGCTCTCCCAGCGGGCAAGGGTCTCAATCGCTGTGTAGCCTCGCGAGGCGGCATCGCGCACGATGCGCCGCAATAACCGCACATCGGTTGTCGGGACGCGGTTGTGGCGGTCAATATTCAATTGCGTCAGGCAGGAAACATACAGCCGGAAGACACGCTCCGGCGGCACGGCACGCACTAATTCCGGGTTCAGGCCGTGGATGCCCTCCACGATCAGGATATGCTCGCTGGTCAGGCGGGCTGTCTCTCCTTCTTCGCGGTGGCCGGTGACAAAGTTGTAGCGCGGCATCTGGACTTCCTGCCCGTCCATCAGCGCCAGCAGGTCATGGTTAAAGCGCTCTAGATCAACCGTCAGCAGATGCTCGAAGTCGTACTCGCCGTGTTCGTCACGGGGGGTCTGCTCACGATCAACGAAGTAGTCGTCAATGCCGACCGTGTAGGGCTTCAACCCATGTGCCATCAACTGCACAGCCAGCCGCTTGCTGAAGGTTGTCTTGCCGGATGAGGACGGCCCGGCGATCAGCACCAGCCGTACATCAGGCTGGCGTTCGGCAATGGCGCCGGCAATATCGGCGATACGTCCCTCGTGGAGGGCCTCTGCCACCAGAATCAATTCCCGCGCGTGCCCGCCGCGGATAGCCTGATTCAGTTCCCCGACATCCTCAATGCCGAGCAGTTTCAGCCAGCGTCCTGTCTCATGGAAGACTGCCCTCAGCTTGGGCATGGCGGTGACTGGTTGCAAACGTGTGGGTTCGTGGCGGCGCGGGTAGTGTAAGATGAACCCGTCTCCGTCGTGGGTGAGGTCAAAAACGGTCAAGTAGCCGGTGCTGGGCACCATGTAGCCGTAGAAGTAGCCGCTGATACCATGAAGCCGGTAAAGCACTAGGTAGTTCTTCTTGCGGCTGGCAATTAACCGTAACTTGTCTTCGTCTCCCTGTGCCATGAAGATAGCCATGGCTTCTTCCAGCGGCACAGGTGTACGGGTGATGGGGGCGTCCTCAGCTACGATCTCCCACATGCGGGCCTTGATCTGTTCCAGCTCTTGCGGGGTGAAGGGATCGCCTCTGACGACGGCACAGTAGTATCCGCCAAACGGCAGGGAATGGTCAATCGTGATCTTACGCTCTGGGAACAGCTCGGCGGCGGCGGCGAGCAACAGAAAGGACAATGAGCGCCGGTAGATGCGCAGGCCGTCTTGATCGCTGAGCCATATGGGGCGCACATGCACATCCCGATTAACAGGGTAGGTCAGCTCGCGCAAGGCCCCATCTACAATGGCGGCTATGATGGTATGTTCAGCCTCAGATTCAGCAGTGCGGAGGGAAGGTATCCACTGGGGGTATGCCTCTCTGAAATAAACCTCCAGCCGCGTTCCGACCGGTGCACTCCAGATTGTCCCGTCGTTGTCCATTGTTACCCGCGCTGTGCGGCGCGGCCTTGAAGGTATCACCTTGACGGTCTTGACCATGGTTACCACTTTCTCGTTTACAATAAGCCTTCTGATTATAGCAGGGGTAGCAGGAGGTGTGAAGGCGGTAAATACCTACTTTTTGCCCAGCACCAACGATACAAACCCGGCCTATAGGCCGGGCTGTGCGGCGATTCTTCTGTGGATGGAAAAGGAGCAGGCGCTTACAGCGAACCTTTGTACATCCCCCCATCTACCGGCAGCATTACGCCGGTGAGATAGGAGGCGACCGGGGAACACAGGAAGGCTGCTACATTGGCAAATTCCTGGGGGGTTGCCATACGCCCAAAGGGACTACTGGCCGCCTGTTTGGCGATCTCCTCTTCGATGGTGGTGCCGTTGCGGCGGGCGCGGGCATCCATCAGGTCATGGACACGCTCTGTCTCGGTCCAGCCGGGCAGGATGCTGTTGAAGCGGATGCCCTCCGAGCCAAGCTCCAGCGCCAGCGTTTTAGTCAACCCGATCACTGCCAGACGAATGCTGTTGCTCAAGATCAGGTTGGGGATCGGCTGTTTGGCGGCATAGGAGGTGATCGTCAGCACTGCGGGCGCATCGGATTGACGCAGGTGGGGAAGTGCCGCACGGATCAACCGGACGGCGCTCATCAGCGTCAGGTTGACGGCATCCAGCCATTGTTCGTCTGTGATCTCCTCGAAGGCCATGCTGGGCGGCCCGCCTGCGTTGGTGACCAAGATGTCCAGCCCGCCGTATTCCTCGACCACCCGTTCGATCAGGCGCTCAATGTCAGCGGGTTTGTTCAGATCGGCTGCGACAGGCAGAACAGCCCGCCGTGTCTCAGCAGAGATGGCATCGGCGGCGGCGTTGATGCGGGCTTGATCGCGTGAGCAGATAGCGACCAAAGCCCCTTCACGCGAGAGCTGGAGGGCAGTAGCATAGCCCAGCCCCTGACTAGCGGCAGTTACAAGGGCTACGCGGTTATGCAGTTTCAAGTCCACGTGTCTGGCTCCTTACAAAGGGGAAGTGATTTTCTCTACACTGTACATTGTATCACTACTGTCAACCAGTCTGAGCAGGGGGTAAGACAAAAAAGGCACAGCCGCCTGACGGCGGGCTATGCCTTGCCGGGAAGTCTCGTGCCGCTTAGCTGTTTGCCTGACTGCCGAAGGCGTTGAGCATCACTCCCAGCCCGATCACAATCAGGAAGACAGGCCAAATACGGCCCCAGTTCAGCTCCAGCAGGAAGATCAACGCCACGGTCAGGATCAACAGGCCGCCGACAATCTGGTTGCGCACGTAGTAGGTGACCTGCCCGCCTGCGGCACGGTAAGCCCGATAGGCATTGCTGAAGATGGCAATCACCGGAATCAGGATAAAGAAGGCCCACCAGTTATGAAGCTGAAACGGCCCTATGCCGAAGTTCTGGAGCAGAAAGAAGACGCCCAGCAACAGCAGGACGATCCCCCCTATAATAGGCGGGTTGAAGGTATGTTGGGCGGCATTCTCAGTGTGCGGGGGACGCTCATTAGGCGGGAGCGGCTGTTCGGGTATTTTCTCGTTCATGTTTTTATCCCCTTTCCTTCGAATACAAGGTTGAGCGTTTATTGCTCTCTACAGATAAGGTACGCAACATAACAGGCTCAGGTTGCAGGATCACCCCATTTGTAGAAGATGGTACAGGCGGCGGCCTGATGAAAACGGTTCTCTGGCAGGTATAATTCAGTTAATGTCAGAAGCATGGAGATCAGCCATGACCACAACACAGGAAATCCCTTCTTTCACAGATACGCGCGAACAGCCCGATGTGATCCCCGTGACCAGCCCGGTCACAGGCCAAGAGGTGGGCAGAGTCCCCCGTCATTCTCCCGACGATGTATTCGAGGCGGTCCAGCGGGCGCGTGCCGCCCAGCCTGCGTGGGCATCCTTCTCGTTTCGCCAGCGGGCCAAGGTGATCATTCGCTTCCATGATCTGATCCTGCGGGAACGTGAAAACCTGTTCGATGTGATTCAAGCAGAGACGGGCAAGTCGCGGCGTGACGCTTTTGCCGAGTTGTTTGCCGTTGTCAACGAGGCGCGTTACTGGGCCTATCACGGCGAGAAGTGGCTGCGTCCTCAGCGTATCCGTCCTGCTGTCCCCCTGCGTGAGCGTGCCCGAGTTGTGTATCACCCGCTTGGCGTGGTGGGCATCATCAGCCCTTGGAACTTCCCTTTCGTCCTTGCGGCGGCGGATGCCATCCCGGCCCTGCTGGCGGGCAACGCCGTCGTGCTTAAGCCTGCCACCCTGACGCCCCTGACTGCGCTGTGGATGCGTCAGAGGCTGGTGGAGAGCGGCCTGCCTGAAGAGGTGCTCCAGATCGTCACAGGGACGGGCAGTGCGTTGGGGAATGCGTTAATTGACTCAGTGGATTTCGTGATGTTCACCGGCAGTACAGAGGTAGGACATAAGGTGGCTGAGCGGGCCGCTCGGCGGCTGATACCTTACAGCATGGAGTTGGGCGGCAAAAACGCTCTCCTTGTCTTGGCGGATGCCCACATCAAGCATGCCGCCCAGATTGCCATTGAAGGCACGTTTAACAATGCCGGGCAGGTATGCATCAACTTCGAGCGGTTGTATGTGGAGTCAAGCATCTATGATGCTTTTGTGGAGGAACTGCTCCGCCAGACCCGCGCTCTGCGCCTTGGCAGTGAAAGGAGCTACCGCACCGATGTCGGCTCGCTGATCAGTGAAGAACAACTCCGGACAGTCGAGGAGCATGTGCAGGATGCTGTCAGCAAGGGCGCAAAGATTCTGACCGGCGGCAGGCGCCGCCCTGACCTCGGCCCGCTGTTTTACGAGCCAACCGTTCTGGCGAATGTTACCTCTGAGATGACGCTCTACCGCGAGGAAACATTCGGGCCGGTGCTCTCAGTCTATCGGGTGGACTCGGTTGATGAGGCCGTCCGGCTGATCAACGACAGCCGCTATGGCCTGCATGCCGCCGTGGCCAGCCGTGACCGCCGGCGGGCCGAGCAGATTGCCGCACGGCTTCAGGCGGGGACGGTGTGCGTCAATGACAGCTACATCGTCTGGGCGGCGATTGAGGGGCCAATGGGCGGTTTTAAGGAGAGCGGCGTCGGGCGGCGGCACGGCCCGGAGGGGATTCGCAAATACACCGAACCGCAGACCATCCTGACTAACCGCACCTTCTGGCAGATCGGGAGCGGCGAGACGGCCCTCTCAGTCAACGACCGGCTGGCGGGTCTGCTGGCCCGACTGCTGAGGTTGTGGCGGTATATTCCCCTGTTGAGATAGCCGGCAAAAAGTTAAAGGGGGCAGTCACCCAAACTGCCCCCCTTAACCGGAGGTAAGAGAAGAGGAGAAACAAAGGTTGCTGTGCTGTCTTTTACGGTGGGCCGCTCACTGGCTAACGGCCCCCCGCTGGAGGAGGAACCATGACATGCAAACCGCACACCCATCATTACTGTAGTAGGAACTGCTGTTTCTCACAATGGGTAAAAACCCCCATATTCTCGGCTTGACATAAGGCTGGCGGGCGGTATACTCCCTTGTAAATGATACGAAGTCTCATTTACAGGAGGCGATATGCGCTCGCGATCTTTCTCCATTGTACGGGCTGTTTTATTGGCTGGTTTGCTGGCAGGGCTGTTGACTGCCTGCGCCGCCGCGGCTCAGACCGCTGATCAGCATGAAGCGGAAGAAGAACATTCCGGCGAGATGACCCTGCCGGAGCTTGTTCCCGTCCAGCTTGGGGCAGGCGAGCGGCTGAACGTGGTAGCTACTACCAGCCTGATCGGGGATGTGGTGTCCCAAATAGGCGGTGAGCAAATCACACTGGCCTCGGTGATGGGCGTCGGCCAAGACCCTCACACCTACGAACCGGTTCCAGCCGATATAGCCCTGCTGGAACAGGCGGATGTCATTTTCTCAAACGGGCTGGACTTCGAAGAAGGGCTGGTTGAGCCGCTTGCCTCTCTGGCTGATCGTGTGCCTGTCGTGCCGGTATCAGCCGGCGTGGATGTCATTGAGGGAGGGCATGCGCATCATCATCATGAGGAGCATGAAGGGGAAGCTGAAGAGGAACATGAGGGGGAAGAAGAACATCACCATGAGCATGAGCATGCGGCAGGCGACCCGCATACATGGATGGACCCGCGCAATGTGATGATCTGGGCGGACAACATCGCCTATGCGCTCTCGGCACTTGACCCGGCTCATGCCGACGTCTACCGTGCCAACGCTGAAGCTTACAAAGCCCAGCTTGAAGAGTTGGACAGCTACATCGCCGCACAGGTCGCCCGTATCCCAGAGGCCAATCGTAAGCTGGTGACCGATCATGAGGCGCTGGGCTACTTTGCGCGGCGTTACGGCTTTGAGACTCTAGGAGCTGTCATCCCTAATGTAACGACTTCAGCAGAGCCGTCTGCCGCTGAGCTGGCCGGGCTGGTCGAGACGATCCGCACTGAGCAGGTGAGGGCGATCTTTGTCTCAACCTCAGTCAGTGATGAACTGGCCCGCGTAGTGGCCGAAGAGGTCGGCTATGAGGTGCAAATCCTTTATTTGTATCATGAGCTGGGGGAGCCGGGCAGTGGCGCTGAAACCTATCTTGGCATGATGCGGACGAATATTGATACAATTGTGGCGGGCTTAGGTTCTTAAAAACATGTAACATGTAAGGATACCTGCTGTGGCTTCTTATTTGGCAACATACGGGCGGGTCCATACTGCCCGTCCCCTGCCGGGCGAGGCGGCGCTGTGCGTGGAGGGGCTAACCTTCACTTACCCCGGCTCATCCAGTCCGGCCTTGCAGGATGTGTCGTTATGTGTACAGCCGGGCGAAAAGGTAGCACTGGTCGGGCCGAACGGCGCAGGCAAGTCTACCCTGATCAAGCTGGTGGCGGGCCTGTTGCGCCCTCCAACTGATACTATCCGCGTCTATGGCCACCCGGCAGGGAGTTGCCATCATCATATTGGCTATGTACCGCAACGCAATGACGTGGACTGGCGCTTCCCGGTGACGGTGCGTCAGGTAGTGATGATGGGGCGTTACACTCATCTGGGGTGGCTGAAATGGCCGCGCCCGATTGACCGTGAGGCGGTGGATCGGGCGCTCGAGGTCATGCAACTGACTGAGCTGGCAGACAAACAGATCAGCGAGCTTTCAGGAGGGCAACAACAACGGGTCATGCTGGCCCGTGCGCTGGCGCAGGATGCCGACCTGTTACTGCTCGATGAGCCGCTCAACAACCTGGATGTGCCCACTCAAGAGATGATCTTTCACACGCTGGAACAACTTGCCCAGCAACAGCGCACTGTGATCGTCAGCACCCATGATCTGGGCATCCTGCCGATCCATTTCAGCCGGGCTGTCTTTCTGGATCGGCGGGTGGTAGCGGACGGCCCGGTCAATGAGGTGCTGACGGCAGAGACGCTGGCACGTGCCTATGGGGTGCGGCTGTGCACCGATCATGACGAATCGGGCGGAGAAGTCTGATGTTCCAATGGCTGATTGAGCCTTTGACATACGGGTTTATGCAACGCGGCCTGCTGGCTGGTCTGCTGGTGGGGGCGGCTTGCGCCGTGTTAGGGGCATTTGTGGTACTGCGAGGTATGGCCTTCGTCGGTGATGCGATTGCCCATACTGTCCTGCCGGGCGTCGTGATCGCCTTCCTGAACGGCGTCAATCTCTTTGTCGGTGCGCTGATAGCCGGTATTGTGACCGCGCTGGGGATTGGCTGGTTCAGCAAAGACCGCGAGATCCAGGAGGATACCGCCATCGGGGTGATGTTCTCTGGTTTCTTTGCGTTGGGCATTGCGTTGTTGAGCCGGGTGCGGAGTTACCGTGATCTGACACATATCCTGTTTGGTAACATTCTGGGTATCTCGGCGGCTGATCTGTGGATCATGCTGGCTGTCACGCTGACGGCCTTGCTGGCGGTTGTGCTGTTCTATAAGGAGCTGTTGGTCACATCTTTTGATCCCGGCCATGCGGTGGCAATCGGCCTCTCGCCGGGGCTGGTGCGCTATGGACTGCTGGTCATGCTGGCGCTGGTGATTGTGTCAGGCATTCAGGCTGTTGGGGTTGTGATGGTGGCCGCCTTGCTGGTGACGCCTGCCGCGACGGCCTCTCTGCTGACGCGGCGACTGCCGCGTATCATGATGCTGGGGGCGTTGTTCAGCCTGCTGGCGACGCTGGCTGGATTATATGCCTCATACTACGGCGGTATACCCTCCGGCCCGACGATTGTGCTGACCCTGACGGGGATGTTTATACTCGCGTTCCTGTTTGCGCCAGGGCGGGGGCTGGTGTGGCGCTAGCTCAGCGTGCAGAAGCTGGTGCGCTTCAGGCAGGTGAGTGTTACCGCGGGATGGCGGCCAGCCAGCCCAGACCCTCGAACAGCCGATCAAGCCCCTGCCCGGTCAGGGCACTGGTCTCCAAGTAGGGGTAGCCCATCGCGATAGCCCAGGCCTTGCCTTCCAACGGCGAGATCATACGGGGCAGGTCGGTTTTATTGCCGACCACCATGAAGCGTATCTGGGGGGCAATTTTGAGGATTTCATCGCGCCACACTGTCAGGTTGTGCAGAGTGTCAGCGTCACTGACATCGAAGATCAGGGCCGCCGCGCGGGCGCCCCGGTAAAAACTGCGCCGAAAGCTGAGGAAGCGCTGTTGCCCGCTGATGTCCCACAGCAACAGCTTAACCTTGCGCTCACCCAGTGTCACTACCTGAGAATGAAAGTCCACCCCAACGGTCATCCGGCGTGACGGCTCAAAGCGGCCTTCCGCCTGACGGCGCAGTAGACTGCTCTTTCCTACCGACCCGTCACCTGCCACGAGTACCTTATAGACCGGGGGCTGGCCGGGCAAATGACCAAGCAGGGTATCCAGCAGGCCTGCTTTGATTTCGCGCAGATCAGGTACAACGTCCATGACGGGAATCTCCACATCCTTTGGCAGCTTGGAGTATGTCAGTCTCCAGCCCTACCGGTCCCCCTCACTGGAGGAGCGCCTTTCATGGATTTTCCATATTCTATTCACACATCTTTACAAACACAACATGACCTTTTGGCTCCCGGACTTGATTCCTAGTTGCCGCCCGGTAACAAACAGCCAGCCGGCGGACAACCTTCACTGCCGGCTGGCTGATACTTCTCTCATGGGTAGACTCGTAGCCTAAGGGGTGACATAACCCGACAGGGTCATGATCCCGTCGGTAACGGTGATCTCGGTGAAGGTTACATCTACCTGATTCTGGGCGCCGGCGCCGGTTAATGCCTGTGCCAGCGCATCGTTGGCCGCACTCAGCACTTCGTCGGGAAGCGTGATGCTCACTCCACCCTGAGCGCCTGCCGCGATCTCGGCGCTGACAACCTCAACTGCCGCCTGTCCCTCTTCGTCCACTGTTACTGAAAAAACGACTTTGGCGGCTACATCGCGGTTTTCGATAGTCAAGGTCAAGTCAAGCGTGATCTGCCCGTCAGCTAACGTGACCATTACCGACTTAACAGCTTCTACCGTCTTCAGCCGGTTGGTCAGCGCCGCTGTCAGCTCCTCTTGGCTGATGGTGATGGTGAACGGTGCTTCAGGCGGCAGTCTGAAGGCCGCCTGCCATGCCTGATCGAGTGCCTCGCCTGTTCCGGCAGTCGCGTCAAAAGCGGCGGCCTCCGGCTCGGCGGCGGCCTCCTCGGTCGGTGCTGTGGTAGGACGTGCAGGCGGCATGACCACGTATGCCTGCCCGCCGCCAATCGGCGTGCTGGTGGGCGCACCCGGTACGGTGGGGGTCGGTGTGGCTACCACGAGATCGGGGCGGGTGGCCTGCCCTGCTCCGCCAGCCGGCTGTTGTGCACCGCCGCCCTGTGTGGCGGCGCCCCCGCCGCATGCGGCCAATACCAGCGCCAGTGCTGTGATCCCCGCAAGAACAATGAACCTGTGACGCATGAACTCCTCCTCCTGTAGTTCTGGCGCTCTCTTCCCCGATCCTCAGCTCCTAGCCTATCCTCCCCCGGCAAGGACTGAGAGACTCATGTCGGGGGAGGATGGGGGAGATGGTGCGGATTCTTGGCTCAGAGAGCTTTGAGTGACCCCGCTCAGCCCGCCGCGCCTGATGCGGCAGGACAATATTGTTATCATTATACACGCATATACAACAGGCAGAGCCAATATTTTGGCTCGATTCCTATGCCCGCACGATCACTTTTGTCCCGTCCAGTGCGTTAGCTGGCCGGACATAGAATGAGTCGTAGTCAGCTACGGGCGTCGTCCAGCGCCAAATCCAGCGGGCCGCATAGGCGGGCAAGTTGACACAACCATGACTGCGCGGGCGCCCCCAGTCGTTGTGCCAGTAACAACCATGGGTGGCGGCCCATTCCCACGTGAAGTAACACACGAACGGCACACCCGGCAGGTCATAACCCTCGTCGGAGGCGGCACTGCCGCCTACCATCCGCTCGCTGGGGCGCTTATCTACCACGTAATGGACACCATCCGGGGTGGGGTAATCCGGCAGGCCGCTGGAGATGTGATGGGCAAAGACGGGCGTATTGCCCTCATAGGCAATCAGCGTCTGGTCAGAGAGATTGATCTCAATGCGCTTGTCGCGCGGGTCCACATCCGGCGACAGAGGGGTCAGGTCCTCCGGCGGGATGATACGCAGATGGGTGGCCCGCATGAAGTAGGCTTGATACAGCTCTTTGACCTTGTACCATGATTTGCCGTCCCGTCCTCTCACCAGCCCGATGATGCGGTGGACACTGCCATAGCGCATCCGTGAGACAAAGGAGTCTTGATCTCCTCTAGAGCCGGGGTCCCAGTAGGCGTCGGTGTAAGGCACGGTCACTTCAGCCCAACGGCCCTCGCCCAGATCGGCTCTGGGAGGATTGGGGAGGTGATACCACATCGGCTGAACGAACGAGGCATACAGATACCCCCGGTCAGTCTCCAGCCACATGTCGTTGTTCCACCAGACCGTTTCGCCGCTGACAACCCGCCGCACGCGCACGACATCGTCCTCGTGCAGTTCCTCTAGGATCACGGCTTGGGTACTTGGCTCGACGCGGGCGTTCATGTAGGCACTGGTGACCCGTCCCAGCGGCTGGCCGTTCCAGCGCGGCGGGAAGGGCGGGATTGGGGCATCCTCCGCGTGGAGGCGCGGGGTAAGGCGCGAGCCGGCGGCGGCCAGCCCGATCAGGCCGATGGATTTGAGGATAGTGCGCCGGTGAATGGTCATTGCTCCGTCTTGTACTGTCTCTGCTAAAAGCGGCTTTGCCGGCCCAGTATACCGCAAAGACGGCGGAGAGGTGCAAATCGGAGGCGGGGGGCTGTTGAAAGATGATCGCTTTACCCTCTGCCGCGCCGCCGGGGCGGGGCCGTGCGATATAATCACTGTAGAGTTGTTGCATGCCAAAGGAGAAAGATGTCCCATGCAGACGTACACTGAAGCAGAGATCCAAGAGCGCCTGACAGCCTATCCGCGTTGGAGTCTCAATGCCGCCGGTCAGCTTGAAGGCGAATATACTTTCAAGAACTTCAGCCGGGCTATGCTGTTCGCCAACGCGGTCGGCTATCTGGCTGAGAACGCCGATCATCATCCCGACCTGTTGATCCATGACTACAAATATGTCCGTATCAGCCTGATGACCCACAGCGCGGGCGGCATCACCGATAATGATTTCAACCTGCTTGCCCAGATTGAAGCCATAGCCGGAGGGATACAATGAACTTCGCCGGGCAGGTCGTGTTGATCACAGGGGCGGCGGGGGCGCTGGGACAGGTCACAGCCCGTCAGTTTGCCGCGCAGGGGGCACGTCTGGCCTTGACCGGTTACAATGCGGCCGGTTTGGCCGAGGCGTTCAAGGACCTTGAGGAGACACACGGGGTCATGCTGATCGGCGGTGTGGATGTGACCGCCAGCCAGCCGGTGCATGAGATGGTAGAACAGATCATCGGGCAGTGGGGGCAGATTGACGTGCTGATCAACATCGCGGGCGGCTGGGGAGGCGGCAGGCCGGTACACGAAACACCGGTCGAGGAGTGGGATCGCCTGATGAATCTCAACGCCCGTTCGGTCTTTCTGGTGTCGGGGGCGGTTCTGCCGTATATGATCCGGCAGAACCGCGGCAAGATCGTCAGCATCTCAGCGCGGCCAGCCCTGCAGGGCGGTGCGAAGTCGGCGGCCTACAGCGCCGCCAAGAGCGCCGTCATCCGCTTGACCGAATCCATGGCCGCTGAGGTCAAGAACTATGCCATCAATATCAACTGTGTGCTCCCCAGCATCATTGATACCCCCGCCAACCGCGAGTCCATGCCTGATGCTGATTTCAGCAAGTGGGTCACGCCAGAGGCGCTGGCGGATGTGCTGTTGTTCCTCGCGTCGGATGCGGCGCGGGCCATCCATGGGGCGGCCATCCCAGTGTTTGGGCGGCTGTGAGGCTGTCGCTGGCGGGGCAGGCAAATATGGCGAAAAAAGGGGCGGCTCACAAAAAAGGGCCGCCCCTGCTGGTGAACTCTCTTGAACTATCCTGCCGCAGGTTGCCGGTTGGCCTTGACGACCTGCGAGAGCATCCACACCACTAAGCCTATACCGGCCGCAAACAATGCCAAGAACAGAATCATCGGACTCCACTGGATATTGACCGGCTCAGCGGTCACGTCCAGATAGGGCGCGATCTCAGCATTTTGCACGATCTGACGGCTGACGGCATGGAGCGCCAGCGCGCCAAACTGGGTCAGGCCGATCAGGAAGGCCACCCCGCGGTTGAAGCGCCGTTGGGAGGCTACGATCAACAGCCATGGCAGGCCGATGCCTGCCCCTGTCAGGAACGTCAGGATCAGCAGGGGCATGGCCAATAGCTGGGCGCGTATTTCGCCGGGCAGTGTCAGGAAGATGTACCATGATCCGGTTACGGCGGTCCACAGCACACCCAGCGTATGCAGTCTAAGCGCAAATCCGAGTGCCCAGCGCTTGTACTCTTCGCTTTCCTGGCCGGCAAAGAAACCGGTGTCCACAACGACGTAGGCGGCAGTAGTCGTCAAGGCCAGCCCGAACATCATCAGCCAGCGCGGCCATAGCGTGCTGTCGCCTATATTCGAGCCAAATCCCAGCACTGCGCCGCCCACATTGGCTGACTGCCATATATCCACCCATGCCCCGATATTGCCCATCAGGCTGAGGCTGTTGGCGAAGATGAAGCCCAGCACCATGAACGTCCCCGCCGCGACCCAGCCGGCGGCCCGCCGGATGGCGTTCATCTTATCCTTGCGTGGCCCGATCACATAGATATACACGCCGTAGTAAGCCACCATCAACAGAGGGATGACAGCAAACCACGGCCACGCCATCAGGATAGTGGCAGGGTAAAAGACGCGGTAGTAAGCCGCCTGTATAAACAGCAGTGGGATGATCCCGAAGTTAATCCCCAGAGCGATTGCAATCGGCAGGGCGTTCAGCACGCGGTCGCTCAGACGTCTGCCGTGTTCACCGCCGACCAGCCGTGTCACCAGCAGGCTGATCAGGCCGGCGTACCACAGGTTCATCGGGACCATGTGCAGTGTGAAGCCAAGCACCTTGAAGAAAACCACAAACCAGTACGGCGCAGGGTATCCGAGCGGAGAGGCGGGGCCAATTGGCGCGTCCATCTTGTCCTCCTTAACCTACTGATTCGTGCCCAGCCGCATCCCTGCCGGGAAGGGCTTGGCTACCGAGGCAAGATATTCCGTCAGCAGATCGGCTTCTTCGGGCGTTCCGGCAAAGGGCGGCATGAAGAAGCGGGCCTTCTCCGGACGCTCCACCAGTGCGCGGATCATCTCCGGCGTCCAGCCCTGTGTCAGGCGGGCCATACCGGCCAGCCCATCCTGCACGGCGTGGCAGTCGTTGCAGTGATACTGGAACAACACCGAGCCGACCTCCAGCCGGTCTGATTCTGGCAGCTCCAGCAGGGCCGCTTCATTGATCCGCCCGTCCTCGGTCATAACCTGCGGATAGTGTGCGGCAATATAGGCTCGTGTCCATGTGCCGCCCTCCAGATAGCCGGTCTGGCGCAGGGCGGCGACTTCTTCCGGCAGGATTTGGTTGCTCATCACGACGTTGTAGATGATGAACGGCTTGCGCACGGCCTCGCGCACGAACTCGCCCGCCCCAATTGCCGCCAGCCCTACCATGAACAGCAACAGCGAGAAGCCATAGGTGACCCACTTCGGGTTGCGGTAAGGGCCGAAATACAGCATCAAGAATACGATGATGGTCGCGGCGAAGATGATCGCCATCATGATATTGAGGGTGCTGGCAACCGCCAGCGCCGCCCGCGCCGATTCGGGTAGCGCTAAGAACCACCACACACCGCCTGCCGTCACAAGGATGGCACCCAGCAAGCCGGGCCGCGTTGACCGTTGGCCGATCAGCCCCATGAGGGCTGGGTCGTGGTTGCGCAGGCGTGTGGTGGCGTGCAGGTAGACATACAGTGAGGCCAGCAACATCGAGCCGCCGGTGCGGGCGATGGTCTGAGGGAGGAACTGCGGGTTAAAGAAGCCTGTCCAGAAGGTTGGGTTGTCTACCCATGCGCCGGGATTGAGCATGAAGGCTGTGATCGAGGAGATCAGCACAAGGCTGAACCATGCTGATACCGCGTAAACCCAGCCAATGATCTGATGGGTGCGCGGCGGTAACTTGCCCCAGTAGTAGAAGAAGATGAAGGCCGAGACGATCTCCAGCACAAAGAAGACGTACTCCATCGCCCAGCCAAATACAAAGGTGTGGATCAGGGCCTCTGTGGCCAGCGGTGAGGCCAGCCCAATCGTCCACCAGATGCCTACGCCGGTGATCGCGCCGAATACTACCGTGAGCAGAATGAAGAACCACGTGTGCTCTTTCAGATATGCCAGATAGTCCTTGTTGCCTGTGCGGTAGGCGTAGCTTGTTTCAACTGCCAGGAACATCCCTCCGCCGACGGCATACATCGCCACGTAGACGTGGATCACGGCTACGGCGGCAATCAGCATCGGGGAGGTTAGCATGGGAACATACCACCATGGGTAGTGCATGATTGCCTGCTCCTCCCGAATGTATCCAGATCAACGATTATTAGTGTGCTCTTTTGTTTGTGATTTGTGTAGTGACGAATATCACAATACGGGCTGGAGGGGGAGGATTGTCATTCTGGCACGTCCGCCTGCCGGACCTTCTCATACCGCCTGAGGGCGTAACTTAACACCGGACAGCCTTTTCCAGCTGCCGGGCAAGTTCCGCACAGGGTCGTGTCACAGGTTGTCTGTTCTACCACGCGCAGGCGTCCCTTGCGCACCCAGAACATGAGCATCCCTTCCAGTGCGCTCGGCTCGACGTGAAGCCGTCGGCTTAACTGGCTCAGGCTGAGCGGCTCGTTTGTCTCTTCCAGCGCACGGAGTACCTCATACAGAGAAGACATGGATATCCCATCCTTGCCCCTAGCCCAACCCAATCAGCAGGCCGGCCTGATACACGAGGGTTGAGGCGGCCCAAGCCAGCACCAGCATCAGCCCGACACTGAAGACCATCCATTTGACGCCGAACTCATGTGCCAGGGCTGTCATAGTGGTCACGCATGGCGCGGTCAGCAGGACAAATACGCAGAAGGCCGCCGCCGAAAGGGGCGTGAATACCCCTTGCAGAGCCATTGCCAGGGTGGGGTCAACGGTCTCACCGCCCTCTATCCCAAACAGATTGACGCCAGGGATCAGCCCGCCCAGTGCGCGGAGTGTGTCTATTGTCGCGGTGACAAACGAGCGGCCAATCTCCGCCAGATCAGCCCCTACATCCACAGGAGCGGAAGTCTCTTCGGTCGCTGACGGCAGATAGACCTGAGCCAGCGTGGACACGATCACCTCTTTGGCCACAAAGCCGGTCATCAAGGCTGAGGATGCCTGCCATGTTCCGTAGCCTGCCGGGCGGAAAACGGGCGCCAGCCAGCGGCTCAGAGCCGCTAGGGTACTGTGTTCGGTCTCGACCTGTCCGAAACGGGCCTCCGGCGGCGCTCCAACCGGCACTGCCAGCAACAGCCAGATCAGCACTGAGGCCGTCAAGATGACCGTCCATGCCCTCTGGACGAATGCCCATACATTCTCCCACATGTAGAGCAAGACGTTTTTCAGAAGGGGTAAACGATAAGGCGGCAGTTCGATGATGAAGGGGGTCGGCTCGTCAGCGCGGAAGAGCGTCTTCTTGAGGATAAAGCCTACCAGCACACCGACCACGGCGCCGGCTATGTACAGCGCAAAGACTAGTGCACCGGCCCGCGCCCCAAAAAGTGCTACACCTAGAATCATATACACGGGCAGGCGTGCTCCACAACTCATGAAGGGGACAAGCAGTCCGGTCAGCAGGCGGTCACGCGGGTCGGCCAGCGTGCGCGTGGCATAGATGCCCGGCACCGAACATCCGAAACCCAACAGCATAGGGATAAAACTCCGACCGTGCAACCCGATCAGCCGCATGAAGCGATCTGCAAACAGGGTAGCGCGTGCCATGTAGCCGCTGTCTTCCAACAGGGCCAGGAAGAAATACATGAACCCCAGCACAGGCACAAAGACCAGCACACTGCCTGTCCCTGCGATCACCCCTTTCACCATCAGGGACTCAACCCAAGTCCCGCCCAACCCTATCAATCTGAGCAATGCCGCCGCCCAATGGGCGATTGGGCCGTTGACTACCCCGTCAATCCAGTCCAAGTAATGTGCCGAAACGTTGATCGTCATCTGGAACACAATCCACATGGCGGCGGCAAAGATCGGCAGTCCCAGCAGAGGGTGCGTTACCACGCTGTCAATGCGATCCGACAGGGTCGGCCCTTCTTCCGGCGGGCGTGTGACCGCACATTGTACCAGATTATGAATAAACTCATAGCGGCAGTCGGCCAGTACGATCTCCGGTTCGTCTCCTAATGCCTTTTTCAGCCGCTCGATCCCCTCCCGCGCCATGGCCAGCAGGTCTTCTACGCCGCCTTCAGCCTCTATGTGACTGATAATATGAGGATCATCCTCCAGCAGTTTGATTGCCAGCCAGCGCGGCAGGTAGCGGCTTGACAGGCCTTCATGCCGGGCGATGGCCTCAGCCAGCCGCGCGATCTCCTCTTCCAGCACCGGCCCGTAGTCAACCAGCAAAGCGGGCGGGTGTGCCACCTTCAGGCCTGCTTCGGCCCGCTGGCTCATATCCAACAGAGGGGCCTTGAGCGCTTCCAGCACCTGCCCGCGTGTGGCGACCATCGGTATGACGGGTACTCCCCCCAGGCCTGCCGACAGACACTCCGTGTCCATCTTGATCCCGCGTGCTTGTGCCCCATCCATCATGTTCAGTATCACAATGACATTGAGGCCCATCTCGATGATCTGCACAGCTAGGTACAGGTTACGCTCCAGATTGCCGGCGTCAAGCACAGCCGCTACAACATCGGGCTGTTGCTCCAGCAGAAAGTCCATAGCGATGATCTCTTCAGCGGAGTAGGCCGACAGGCTGTACGTGCCGGGCAGATCAACCACCGTGAATGAGCTTTCGCCGATGGTGCAATGTCCTTCCCGCTTCTCGACCGTCTTGCCGGGCCAGTTCCCGACGTGCTGTCGTGCGCCGGTCAAGGCGTTGAAGATGGTGCTCTTGCCGCAATTAGGGTTGCCGGCCAGCGCAATCGTCAGGGGCCTGCCGGCCTGATGCCGGACGGCTACAGGGGTGCTACAGACAGCGGACATCCTGCCCCCCTGCGGCCTGGACCATGATTCGGGCGGCAACGCCCCGCCCCAGCACCAGCCGCGTGTCCTGCCGGACAACCACCACAATCGGCCCAGACCGGTATGAGCGGATGACGCGCACCTCACTGCCCGGCAAAAGCCCCAGTTCGGCCAGCCTGCGGCGGATCATCCGCCCGCCTTCAATGTGTACGACGCGCACCCGCTGGCCCTCTGGGATATGGGTGAGAGGGGAGGTTGTTACAGACGAAGAAACAGGAGGGGTTAGTAGTTCGATTTCTGTCATCGTCATCCTATATCAGATTACTACAAATAAAATGATATTTATCTTGTTTGCATCCCTATTATAACCCCATTCGGCTGTCAAGGGGATGTGCCTTGTGTCACGGCAGGAGCGTACAAATGTCAATGAGAGGGGGGTGCGAGCCGCACACCCCCCTCTCTCTTCCAACAATAAACCCCCGTTTCGATGCCACCGGCCCAAAAACAAATTATGCTATCTCCCACACATGCTCGCCCGTCAGCAGGCGGTAAACCTGCTGAGGGAAACGATCCGGGTCGAGGGGCTTGCCGATGAATCCGTCAAAGCCCTCGTTGATAGCCCTCTGCATAGTTGCTTCGTCGGCGTTGGCTGTCACAGCCACGATGGGGACGTTCTTAAGGCGGGGATGCTCGCGCAGTTTGCGGTGTACAGAGAAGCCGTCTTCGTAGGGCAGGTTGATGTCCAGTAACACCAGATCAATTGCTCCCTGCCCGTCCGCTTCCTCAGCCACCTTCCAGCCGCTGCTGACCCACTCGCATCCCTCAATACCCAGCTCAGTGAGCAGGCGCAGAATGAGGGTGTAGTTGTCCACATTGTCTTCGACGATCAGAATGCGCTTGTTTCTAATGTTCTCCATGATCGATCCTCTAGACGCTACGCCTCAGGCTGAACAGTCGGGCATTGTCAATGGCGATGGCTACCTGATCAGCCATCATCTGGATAGTCTGGATGTCCTCAGGGGTGAAAGCGTTCAGGCTGGTGCTTTGCACGTCCAGTGCCCCGATCACTTCACCGCGTACCCGCAGGGGGAGGGCCATCTCGGAGCGTGTCTTGGGCAACAGGGGGTTGTCAAAGCGGATAGCTTCTTCGCCCACATCCAGCGCGATACGGGCGGCGTTGTTGGCGGTTACCCATCCCACCATGGATTTACTGCCTACACCCAGCTTATGCCCCTGTCTGAGCAGTTCAAGGCCGGCCTCTCCGGTTGCCGCGCGGAGAATGGCCCATTCACCTGCTTCATCCACAAGGAAAATGGCGGCGTAGTAAAAGCCGAAGTGGATACGGATCAGGTCAACACAACGTGTCAACAGCTCGCGGATGTCGAGAATCTGAGTGGCGGCCTTTGCCACTTCGGAAGAGGCCAGCAGATGGGCATTGCGGCGCTGGAGGGCCTTAAGCTGTTTCATCTCTTCTGTCAGGTTTCGGATGGCCAAGACCGCTCCGGCCACCTCTCCCGTGCCATTCCGGATGGCGCCGGCATGAATCTCAACCGGCACTGTTTCACCGTCGGCTGTGATTAACTCTCTCAGGTAAGGGGAGGTTGGTTTGCCGGAGTGCAGGGCATGTAGCACCTCCTGCCCCCCCTGCCCGCCGTCCTCTGAGAAGAGCGAGGTGATCGGCTGGTCTTTGAGTTGCTCCTCAGAGTGATAACCGAGCAGGGTCAGCAGGGCCGGGTTGACATCCACGATCTGACCATCGGGGCTGGTGATGATAAGGCCCAGCGGTATGCTTTCAATGATCTGATGGCTGGTCAGTTGCATGACAATAAGTCCCTCCAAGATTTCAATTGAAGTGGATGACAGCCACAGCCGCCGATCAGGCTGGCTGGCTGGCGTTCCCGCTTTTGGTTAGTAGCTGATGGATGGTCGGAAGCAAGTCTGCGTCCATGTATGCTTTGGCGACGAAGGCACTGGCGCCTGCCTCGCTGGCGGCCTGACGATGCCGGGGTGTGTCCAGAAGTGTCAGGACGATGGTCGTTACATGACTACCCCGCGCTCTGATCGCCTGAAGCAATTCAAGCCCGCTCATGCCCGGCATTGCCAAGTCTATAATCATCAGATCGGGGTTGAGACGCTCCAGCAGGTTAAGCGCCTCCTCTCCTGAGGAGGCGGCCCCAATGACTTCAATGCCCTCGTGTTCGCTGAGGAACTCTTGCAGGACGGCCAGAAAGCTCCGGTTGTCGTCTACGAGCAATACCCGGCTGCGTTTCATCGTATTTTCCAAACTGGGCAATGCTGGCTGAACAAGGGACAAGCTAACCTCACACGAGTATCCTGAAGCAGTCGCACATGCCTTCTGGTCATGCATCCATAGGGTATCACATCTGTGCGAGGGGGTACATGGGGTACTTCCCTACTTGTGAGCAACCCTACAGGTTAAAGAAGGGTTTGCATGTTACCTTAAAACTTTCGGCCTGACGGCTGATTTTAAGGTTTCTATGCCTGATCGCGGTTGCGGGCTGGTCAAAGGGCGTGCTATGATTTGCGCGCTTGAACGCCCCGATCTCGAACACGTGTGCTTACACCATCGCATAGGCAACACGTAGCAAGCATCAACAGGGAGAGAATATGCACTGCCCGCACTGCGGCGCTGAAGGGTCGCGCGTCGTGGATACCCTATCTGACTCTACCGGCCATGAAATCCGCCGGCGGCGGATCTGCCGTGTGTGCGGGAGGCGCTTTTCAACGGTTGAGCGGGTACGTGCCGGGTTGCCGTTGGTTATCAAAGACAGCCCTGCCGGCATGCCGGCACGCCGTGAGCCGTTCGACCGGGCCAAGCTAAAAGGAGGTATTCAGGTAGCCTGCGCCAAACGACCTATTCCACAGGCCGCCATTGACCGCCTGGTAGAGGGCATCGAGGCACAGCTTCAGGCCTCAGGTATGGATGAGGTCCCCAGCCGAGTCATCGGCGAGATGGTCATTAACGGACTGCGCGACTTGGACGAGATCGCGTATATCCGCTACGCGATTGTGTTTCTGGGGCTGGATGATCTGGCGGCAGTGCGCCGCGAGATTGATCGCCTGTTGCAGGAACGAACAGCATCTATCTATCCCGTCTTGGGGCGTTAATTTCGACAAGTATCCGGACGTGTAGTGCGGCTCTTGGCCGCACGGGGAGGGGTGATCATGCTAGAGGGGCACACGACAGAAGAGCTGGCGGCTGGAATAAAAGGGAGACGGCCTCCACTGCGCCATCCGATAGAACTGCCTGAAAATGGCCGTCTTGTTCTGACCAAGCGCTACCTGCGCCGCGGGGAGGACGGCAAGCCGCTGGAGACAATTGAGGAGATGTTCTGGCGCGTGGCATGGAACGTGGCCGCCCCAGAAGAGCAGTATCACAGTGACCGGCAGGCCGTTGCCGAGCAGTACTACGATCTGCTGACTTCCCGGCGGTTCTTCCCTAACTCGCCTACCTTTACCGGCGCGGGAACACCGCTGGGGCAACTCAGTGCATGTTTTGTCCTTGCCATTGATGACGACATGGGACGTACACCGCACGGCATCTTCCAGACCTTGCGCAATGCCGCCCTGATTCAACAGACAGGGGGAGGAAACGGCTTCAGTTTTAGCCGCCTGCGTCCTAAAGGTGCTTTTGTCAAGAGCAGCGGCGGCAAGGCAACCGGGCCGGTAGGCTTCCTGCGGGTGTACGATCAGGCCTTTGGAGAGGTAGCCCAGGGCGGGACCCGCCGGGGAGCCAATATGGCCGTACTGCGTGTGGATCACCCCGACATCCGTGAGTTTATCACCTGTAAGACTGACGAGAGCCACATCACCAACTTCAACATTTCAGCCGGCATTACAGATGCCTTCATGGAGGCCGTGAAGAAGGATGCCTTGTTTGATCTGGTCAGCCCGCAGGATGGTAAAGTATGGGAAACCGTTCGGGCACGGGAGATATTCGATCTGATCGTCAAGCAGGCCTATCACAATGGCGAGCCGGGGATGCTGTTTCTGGATACGGCCAACCGTGATAATCCTGTCCCGCATCTCTATACGCTGGAGGCAACTAACCCGTGCGGCGAGCAGTGGCTGGGGCCGGGGGAAAACTGCTGTCTCGGCTCAATTAATCTGGCCCTGCACGTTGCACCGGATGGTCAGGTGGATTGGGAGAAACTGCGCCAGAGCGTTGAACTCTCTACCCGCTTTCTGGATGACGTGGTAGATGCCAATGCTTACGTGCCTGCTGTGCCTGAGCTGGAGATCGCGGCTCATCGCGTGCGGCGTCTTGGGCTGGGGATCATGGGGCTGGCCGACCTGATGTACCACTGCGGCATCCGTTACGGCAGTGCGGAGGGTGAGGAGTTTGCCAGCCAGGTGATGGAGTTTGTGCATTACCACGCTATGCGTGTCAGCGTGGAGCTGGCAAAGGCGCGGGGGGCATTCCCGGCTATTCGGGGCAGTCTGTATGATCCCCTCGATTTGAAGTGGCAGCCCCCGCAACCGCTTGTCCCCTATGTCCATGACTGGGGACGCCCGCCGCTTGACTGGCAGGAGGTCGTGGAAGGGATCAAACAGCACGGCATCCGTAATGGAGCTGTCACCACGATTGCGCCGACAGGTACGATCTCCACAGTGGCCGGCTGTGAAGGATATGGTTGTGAGCCGGTTTTCGCACTAGCCTATATCCGCCACTTTAACGACAACGGCAAGGATGTTCAACTTCAGTACACCAGCCCGCTGTTTGAGAAGGCGTTGATCGAGGCAGGGCTGTCTGAGGAGACACGCCGCCGGATTATCGAGCAGGTTAACTTGACTGGCTCTTGTCAGGCTGTGCCGGAAGTACCGGAGTCTATCCGGCACACCTTCGTTGTGGCGTCAGACATCACCGCCGAAGAGCACGTGCGGATGCAGGCCGCCCTGCAGCGGTTTGTCTCGAATGCCATCTCCAAGACATGTAACTTCCCCTCTACGGCTACACCGGACGATGTTGCAAAGGCATTTATGCTGGCATGGGAGCTGGGGTGCAAGGGGCTTACCGTCTATGTGGCCGGCTCACGTGAGAAGGTTGTGCTGGAGACAGCGGAGACAGCTCAGAAGAAAGGGGCCGCCAAGATGGAAAAGTCAAAGGTTTCCAGCCAGAGCGAGCCTCAACCCGAATCGGCCCCGAAGGCCGAGGAGACCCGTCCGCCTGAGCCGCGTGCCATTACCATCAGCCCAGGGCTTCTGCCGCTGTTTGGCAAAGAACCCAAGAAACCGCGCGGACGTGTGTTGCCGGGTTACACCTACCGCGTTGAAACACCAGTAGGGACGACCTTTGTCACCGTCAACGAGAATGGCGGTAAAGAGCCGTTTGAGGTTTTCCTGCACACGTCTAAGGCGGGCAGTGAGACAGCCGCCGTCAGCGAGGCGATGGGCCGCCTGATCAGCTACATCCTGCGGATGCGCTCGCCGATCCCGCCGCATGAGCGGTTACAGGAAGTGATCCGTCAGCTCGAAGGCATCGGCGGGGGGCGCAGTCTGGGGCTGGGGCCGAATCGTGTCCGCTCGCTCCCTGACGGGATTGCTCAGGTGTTGGACGAGTACCTGCGGGAGCATCATTCCGGTCAAGAGGTCTATCATCGTGAGCCGGAGCCAGAGCCGGAGGCTGTTCCTGCCTCGTCCGTTGCGTCGGAGAAGCCGTCAGCGCCCGGCCAGATGGCGTTGATCAAGTTTGGGGACCTCTGCCCGGAGTGCGGCGAGGCGGCAGTGGTCAATGAGGAGGGATGCCGCAAGTGCTATGCCTGCGGCTACAGCGAGTGCTAGGGAAAATTTCAGCGGGGCGGCCAGCGGGGGGCCGCCCCGGTCGTTTGCCCGCTGTGGCAGTTGCCTGCCCGACAGGGTATAATGACCCTCGCATTGCACTCCTCTGATGAGGTTAAACGGGCGGCAGGATGGAAATTGCGTGGTATGGGCATAGCTGTTTCAGGATGGTTGAACGCGGTGCGGCCAGCATCGTGACCGACCCCTACGATGAGAGCATCGGTTACGGCGTCCCCCGCCTGCGGGCCGACATTGTGACCGTCAGCCATGACGCTCCCGGCCACAACGCGCTGAATGTTGTGAAGAATGCGTCATACGCGCTCACCCGCCCCGGCGAATATGAGATTGGCGGTGTGTTCATTACCGGCGTAGAAACTTACAACCCTGGGCGGGCTGAGGGAGATCGGCGTAATATCATCTTCGTGTTTGACTTTGGGCATCTGACGGTGTGCCATCTGGGCGATCTGAATCATGTCCCGACACAGGCTCAGATTGAGCAGTTGGGGCCGGTGGATGTACTGCTGGTGCCGGTCGGAGGGGGCGGAGCGCTCAACAGCGGGCAGGCGGCTGAGGTGATCAGCCTGATTGAGCCGTCTATTGTGATCCCCATGCATTACCGTACACCCGTCTGTGTGCTCGACCTCGATCCGCTGGATAAGTTCCTCAAGGAGATGGGCATCTCCTCGATTGAGGAGGTCGAGTCTCTCAAGGTGACGGGCGGCAGTCTGCCTGAGGAGACGCAGGTCGTTGTGTTGCAATATGAACACGGTTCAAAACAGGATGCATAGCCACTATGATCAAGTTGTTGATGAGCTGGGACATCAAACCAGGGCGGGATGCGGAATATTTTGAGTTTGTCGTAAGAGAGTTTGTCCCCGGCCTGACTCGTCTTGGTCTGCAACCTACTGAGGCGTGGTTCACCATCTACGGCGAGGGGCCTCAGGTGCTGGCCGGCGGCATCACCGAAGACTTAGCCTCCATGCGGGCCGCGCTGAGCAGTAAGGAGTGGGAGACCCTGCGCGGGCGCCTGCTGGAGATCGTGACCAACTATCGGCAGAAAATTGTGCGGGCTACCGGCACTTTACAGCTTTTTTAATTGCTACATGCCCGACGGCATGGTACAATGATCGTGCTGGAGCGATGGCCGAGTGGTTTATGGCGGCGGTCTTGAAAACCGTTGTGGCGCGCGTCGTCACCGGGGGTTCGAATCCCTCTCGCTCCGCTGACAACTGAATACGGGGAGGTGCCAGAGTGGACGATTGGGGCCGCCTGCTAAGCGGTTACCGGTGTTGAGCCGGTCGCAGGTTCGAATCCTGTCCTCCCCGCCACCTGATAATGGACGAGCCGCCCAAGGGGCGGCTCGATTTATTTTCAGGTGCAGAGCGGCTGTCAGTGCCCATTGGGTTCGCCGAAGTTGCTTTGAACCAGTTCGATCAGCTCCCGCAGTGCGTCGGCCTCGTCAGGCCCGTCAGCGGTGATGGTGATCTCATCGTTCTGACAGACTCCCAGCCCCAGCACCGAGAGCAGACTTTTGGCGTTGGCGGTCTTTTCGCCCTTAGCTACCGTGATGGCCGCCCGATAGGCCATAGCGGATTTGACAAACAGAGCGGCTGGGCGGGCATGCAGGCCGACTTTATTGATGATGACTAGCGTAGCTGTCTGCATAAGGGATGCTCCTATTGAGGCCAGATTTGATCCAGAAGGCCTTTGGCCTGATCGTAGTTGCCCACCAGATGGTTCATCAGCATCGCCCTCAGCGCCTTCGGATAACTGTGTTCCATGACCGCCTCAGCCCACAGCATTTCAAAGGTAGCATTGGTCAGCAGAAGGGCCTCCAGGTCGGGCGGCAGACCTCCGTCGTAGGCGAGCGGCAGGAAACCGCTCTGCCGTACGATGACGGGCACTTCGACAATGGCCGCCGGCGGCAGGAACGGCAGAGCATGGCCGTTAGCCACCTGCAGGTACTGCACCTCGCCGGTGTCGCGGATGTGGGCCATCATTAAAGGAGCGATCATATGCTCATACCAGACAGCGTTGCGTTTCACGAGGCTGGCCGGTTTTTCTTCGGCGTGGCCTGATTGGTAAGCGGCCAAGATTTCACCTTCCAGCTCAAGCAGTTCTTCAGCACGGGCGCGTTTTCCCTGCTGGGCGGCCAGCACCCGATTGGCATGATAGAAATACTTGAAGTATGAGGTGGGAATCACCCCCAGCGTCCGGATGATCTCCGGCTCTACAGGCAGGGCTGGCAGGCCGGCGATCTTGTCCAGCACAACAGACATCATATCCTGCCCCTGCCAGCGCACGGCTGTTACCCAACCAAAGTGATTCATGCCGGTATAGCGCACACTTAGCTCGCGCACGGGCAGGCCCAAAAGATCGGCTATCATCTGCTCAGCCATCATGGGCAGGTCACAGATGCTGACTACCTTCACGCGGCTGGCTTTAGTGATAGCATACTGCACGATACTGCTGGGGTTGGTCAGATTAATCAGCAGGGCATCGGGCGCGGTCTCTTCGATGACATGGCACAGATCAAGCACAACCGGAATGGTCCGCAGGGCCATGTTCATCCCACCCGGCCCGAAAGTCTCCTCGCCGGGGATGCCAAACTCACGCGGGAAGGTCTCGTCGAAGGCCCTCTCCTTGTAGCCGCCGACCCGAATCTGGTTCAGTACATAGTGTGCGCCCTCCAAGCCCTCGTGCGGGTTGGTGTGGGTGCTGACGGTGATAGGGGGCGCGGCCTTGGCGGCCAGCCGCTTACACATATCCCCGACTGCCTGCAGCTTGCCGGCGTCGCGTCCGATCAGGGCTACGTGGATCGCCGGGCGCTCATCGTACTGAGCCAATGCATCTATGAGTTCGGGGGTGGCGACTCCACTGCCGCCAAGGACTGCCAGCTTGACATCCTGAGCCATGTGATCCCTCTAATGCCTCTCTTGGTAGAAGTCAACCACTGCTTGTGCCGCTGTCCGTACCTCATCTTCCCGCAGATGTGGGAACATCGGCAGGTTGACCACCCGATCAGCATACTCTGCCGCAATTGGAATATCTTCCGGCTTGTAGCCCAGATCAGCGTAGCAGGGCAGGAGCGGCACCGGCGTGGGGTACATAGCGAACGAACCAACATCACGATCAGCGAGGAAGTTCATTAAGTCGTCACGTTCTTCCTTCTGGACCAAGATCGCATACGAGTAATAGACGTGATAGGCGTAAGGGGCGACATAAGGCCGCACGACCGGCGCATCGGCCAGTATCTCATCATACAGCGCGGCCCATTGACGGCGGCGGCTGTTCCATGAGTCAAGGTAGCGCAGTTTGACGCTCAGGGCGGCGGCCTGAAGCTCATCCAGCCGTTCCTGAAAGCCGATCACCTCATGGATAAACTTAATACGCTGGCCGACGTAGCGCAGCATCAAAATCTTCTCATACAGCTCTCGGTTGCTGGTCGTGACAATACCGCCGTCCCCGTAAGCGCCCATATTCTTGCTGGGGTAGAAACTAAAGCAACCAATGTCCCCCAGCGAGCCGACCTTGCGCCCCTTGTAAGTTGCGCCGTGCGCGTGGGAGGCATCCTCGACGACCCATAGATCGTGCTGGCGGGCCAGCTCAAGGATCGGGTCCATATCTACCGGCTGGCCGTACAGGTGGACGGGGATGATTGCCTTCGTGCGCGGGGTGATCTTCTCAGCGACCAGTTCCGCTGTCATGTTGTAGGTGCGGGGGTCTATATCCACGAATACAGGTGTTGCGCCGGTATAGGTGACGGCCAGCGCGGTCGCAACATAGGTATTGGCGACCGTGATCACTTCATCGCCGGGGCCTACGTTGATGGCCTGCATCGCCAGGTGCAGGGCCGCCGTCCCGCTGGAGATACCGATCCCGTACTCGCACTCGCAGTAACGGGCGAATTCATCCTCGAAGGTTTTGAGGTGAGGCCCCAGCGTGTATTTGCCGGTCGGCAGTACCTTGAGAATAGCGTCAGTTACCTCTTCGCCGATCTCCTGCCACTGACGTTCCAGCTCGCCGCTCCCGATGGAAGTCGGGCGGGCCGCGATTTTCATCCACGAGGGGATTTCGACGGGCTTGCTCAGGTCAATGTAAGTCATAGATTACTCCTGTCTGTTGCGTTCATATCAGGTGCCTCATCATGCACCCCATCGTTTACGGGAGCGAAAGTTCCGCTCCCCTGCTTCTACTCTTTCGGGAAGAACTGAGGCAGATAGTCCCGGTTGGCCTCCAGCATCTCATCTACCAGCGCACGAGCCGCTTCAAATGAAGGGACCAGCGGGTTGACCATCATCGCCATCAGCGCCGCCTGCCGTGAGCCGGTGACACCCGCCTCGACCGTCCAGCTTTCCCATGCTTTGGCCTGCTGGCACAGGGCGCGGATCGTATCCGGCAGATAGCCCATTTGCAAGGGCGTGACACCATGTGCCCCTACAATACAGGGCACTTCGACAGAGGCATCATCGGGCAGGTCGCGGATAGCGCCGTTGTTGCGTGTGACAACGATCTGAACATCACGCCGGTCAAGCAGTAAGGAGAGGATCAGGCGGATGGCCGCCTCGGAATAGAGCGCGCCGCCGCGCTGGCTCAGTTCAGGGGGCTTGACCACCTGATTGGGGTCTTTATATTTCTCGAACAGCGCCTTTTCGACTTCCAGAACCACCTCTCCGCGTGTTTTAGGGGCCGCCTTCGCTTCAGCCAGCTTGCGGGGATGATCGT
>DAOTYH010000070.1:0-22438 GCA_034435015.1 Anaerolineae bacterium
GGGTAGGGGTGGGGGGCGGGGCAGGCGGCACACTATGAACAGGCAGATATTCGACCTCATCCGGGCTGGCGGGGTGAAAGCCCTGTCGCTGGGCTTCGGCCATCAGGCGGGGAACGGATCGCAGGGCCGCGATTTCGGCGCGGAGCTGGGCGTTTTGTTGCTCCAGAATCTGCCGCTGTGATTCAAGCGCCTGCAAGCGGCGTCCGGCGGCGGCGGTCCGGCTGGCCTGAGCCAGATACAGCGCCCCGATCACGGCTACGATCACCACAACCGCCAGTGCCAGCGAGGTATTCTGGGTCTGGGTGCGCCATGGCGCCTGCCGAAAGGTTTGTTGAAGCCAGTTCCTGTTTGGGTTAGGGGCCATTTCCTGTCTGCCTCCGTTTATATGATACAACCAACCTCACAGAAGCGCATGGGGGCGGCGGGGCGCGGCGGTATCCTTGCTATCCTGAATGGGGCACTTATGCTATAACAAAAAAGGCGAGTTTGTTTGTCTGAGATGGTATCGTGTCTTAGTAAGGAGAGGGAAGGAATGTTAGCGTTTAATCGTCGCCTGTGGTTGCCGCTGGCAGGGCTGGCGTTGGCAGTGCTTGCCTGTGCCCTTCCAATTGGGGCCGGGTCTGCCCCATCTGCTCTGACGGTTACCATTCAATCGCCCGCCGACGGGGCCTCTCTGCCTGTCAACGTGCCGGTGACGGTCTCCTCGGTGGCCAGTGACCCCGGCGGGCCGGGTGTGGCCCGTGTCGAGTTGCGTATCAACGGCCAGCCTGTGGACGAAAGCGAGTCGCCCGGCGGCCCGCAGGCTGCCTTTAGTGCCGCGCAAGTGTGGACTCCTACCGCTGAGGGGGAGACTACTATTATGGTCATTGCCTATCGGGAAGACGGCACGGCCAGCCCGCCGGCTGTCATCACCGTGACGGTGGTCGGCATGACGACAACCGTTGCCCCTGCCTCGTCAACTGAGGCGACGGCAACTCCCGCCTACGTGCAGGGACGGGTGGATATTCTGGCCAACATCCGCTCCGGGCCGGGGCCGTTATGCCCGATCATCGGTGAAGCGCCAGAGGGCGCGATCATCAACTTGATGGAGTACAGCCGGGATAAACTGTGGTATGAGACAGATTATCTTGGCCCGGACGAGATCGGCTGGATTTACATTGAGCCTGTGACTCCGCTGGGCGATACCAGCCTGATACCGGTCAGCAACAAGACAGGGTGTGCCGGTTGCGGTGACGGCAGTTGCGGCGCGGATGAGAACTGCCAGATTTGCCCGCAGGACTGCGGCCAATGCTGTGGAAACGGCGCGTGCGATTTCGGCGAGACATGTGCCACCTGCCCCGGCGATTGCGGCTCTTGTTGCGGCAACGGGGCCTGTGATTACGGCGAGACATGCTCGACCTGCCCCAACGACTGCGGGTCTTGTTGCGGCAACCGAGTATGCGACGCGGGCGAGACATGTTCGACCTGCCCAAGGGACTGCGGCCCATGCCTGTACTGCGGCGACCGAATTTGCAGTCCTTCCATTGGTGAGAACTGTTACACCTGCTCTATTGACTGCGGGCCGTGCTAGGGCAGGCGGTCAGCCTGAACCTGTCTTTTGTCAGTTAATAGGTGCGTGTCAGGGGCGCACGGCCTGCGCCCCTGACCTGTCTTGTCGGGCGTTCTTCTGCCCAGATTTCAGCCACAGCAGTCACGGTACTTCTAGGTTATAATGCACATCACAGATACCCTTATTTAAGGATAAGAGCCGTAGCCGGTCTATGTCTCTCACACTAGAATTCCTCATTCAGGCACTCTGCCCGCAAGGATGGGACGGCCAAACAGGCGGGATTCATCCTATTCGTGAGGCCGTGATCGACTCGCGCCGGGCTGGGCCGGGGGCGCTCTTCGTGGCGCTGGCAGGCGAAAAGACAGACGGCCATGATTACGTGCGGCAGGCCATCGAGAACGGGGCACTGGCCGCGCTGGTCGAGCGCGAGGTAGATGTTCCCTGTGCGGTGATCGATCTGCGCCCCTGCGGGGAAGGGAGGCGCGGGGATGTGTCCCTCCAGACGCCGGTTGTCCTGCGCGTCGAGAATACCCTGCCGGCCTTGCAGGAAGCCGCCCGTGCATGGATGCAGTCTCTCCGTACGCGCGTTATCGGGATCACCGGCAGTGTCGGCAAGACGACGACCAAAGAGCTGATCGCAGATGTGCTTTCACGCCAATATCAGACTCTGCGCAGTGAGGGCAACTACAACAACGAGATCGGCCTGCCGCTGTCGGTCCTGCGGCTGACCGAAGCCCATCAGCGGGCTGTGCTGGAGATGGGCTTCTATGTCCCCGGCGAGATCGCCTTTCTGTGCGGCATTGCCCCGCCGAAGGTAGGCGTGGTGACCCTGATCGCGCCGGTCCATCTGGAGCGGGCGGGCACTATGGAGGCCATCATTCAGGGCAAAGGAGAGCTGGTCGAGGCACTGCCGCCGGATGGTGTGGCCGTGCTGAACCATGATGACCCCCGCGTGATGAGTATGACAGCCCGCACGCGGGCACGGGTGCTTACCTTTGGCCTGACCCCCTCTGCCGATGTATGGGCCGATCAGGTTGAGGGGCTGGGGCTGGAGGGTGTCCGCTTCTGCCTGCATCATGAGGGGGACAGCTTCCGGGTCAGACTGCCTTTGCTGGGGCGGCACAGCGTCCAGCCTGCGCTGGCGGCGGCGGCAGTCGGGCTGGTCGAGGGCATGAACTGGCATTCCATCATCGAAGGGCTGGAGACCAGCCGGTCACAGCTTCGGCTGGTGGCTGTGCCGGGGCCGCGCGGCTCGCTGATTCTGGATGATACCTACAACGCCAGCCCGCCGTCTACCCTTGCCGCGCTGAACCTGCTCGGCGACCTGAAGCAGAAGCGGCGGGTTGCTGTGCTGGGTGATATGCTCGAACTGGGCAGTTACGAGGAAGAAGGCCACCGGCAGGTCGGCAGGCAGGCCGCCGCCGTGGCTGATCTGCTGATCACTGTAGGCGAGCGTGGTAAGATCATCGCCCGTGAAGCGCTGACAGCCGGTATGCCGGCCAGCGCCGTCAAGGCACTGGATACGGCTGAGGAGGCCGCCGCCTTCCTGCTGGAGGAGCTTGGGGAGGGCGATACGGCCCTGATCAAAGGCTCGCGGGCTGTCCACATGGAGCGCATTGTCAGCCTGCTGGGCGAAGAGACCAAGAGCGGGCAGGGGTAGGCAGGAACAGAGGCGTCCCTTTCCCTGCCGGAGGCCGATGGCATGAGAGAATCTGCGTTTGCGCTGGCGGTGGGAGGATTCACCTTCCTGATCACCGTCATCTGGGGCGACCCGTTCATCACGATCCTGCGCCGGCTGGGGGCCGGCAAGCAGGTGCGTGCCGAGATTGCCGATGTCCACAATGCCAAGATCGGGACGCCCACCATGGGCGGCCTGCTGATTGTGATCCCTGTCCTGATTGTCACCGTGGGCCTGAATGTGGTCAACTTTATTGTCCCTAACCTGACGGGCCGCTCGATTCTCGTCCCGCTGGCTGTGCTGGTCTATTACGGCGGGCTGGGCGCGCTCGACGACTGGGAAGGGATCAAAGGCACACGGGCGGTCGGCGAGGGGCTGTCGGCGCGGCTCAAGTTTGCCGCTCAGGTTGTCGGTGCGCTTGGGACAGCGTTGGTGTTGATGTATGGGCTGGACATCCACTCGGTGGCCATCCCCGGTGTGGCGTTCAAGTTTGATCTGGGCCTGTTATATCTGCCGATTGCGGTGTTTGTGATCGTCGGCTTCTCCAACGCCGTCAACCTGACCGACGGACTGGACGGGCTGGCCGGCATTATTGCCGCCAGCATCTTTGCCGCTTATGGTGTCGTTGCCCTGTTGCAAGGGCAGGTCTATCTGATGCAGTTCTGCTTCACGATGGTGGGGGCCTGTTTTGCCTTCCTATGGTTCAATGCCCATCCAGCCCAGCTCTTCATGGGCGACACAGGCTCGCTGGCGCTGGGGGCGTGCATCGGCACGGTGGCGCTGATGACCGGTCAGTGGCTTTTACTGCCGTTGATCGCCGTGATACCGGTGGCAGAGACGTTCTCTGTTATGATCCAGGTGCTGTACTTTCAGACCACCAAGCGGCTGTATGGCGAGGGCAGGCGCATTTTTAAACGGACGCCCCTGCACCATCACTTTGAACTGAAGGGCTGGAGCGAGATGCAGATTGTGCAACGCTTCTGGCTGGTGGAGATTCTGGCCAGCATCGTCGGTGTGGCACTGGCGTTGCTGTAATCCCCGCGGCATGACTTAAGGAGAGTTATGTCTGATCCCCTTACCGGTAAGAATGTGGTCATTCTGGGGCTGGCACGGCAAGGTACGGCACTGGCCCGCTGGCTGTGCAGTATTGGCGCGAAGGTCACCGTCAGCGATCAGCGCACTGCTGACCGGCTGGCCGGCCCGCTGGCTGAATTGCAGGATTTGCCTATTACCTACGTGCTGGGTGAGCATCCCGTCACCCTGTTGACGCAGGCCGATCTGGTCTGCCTGTCGGGGGGAGTGCCGCCTGATGCGCCCATCGTGCAGGAAGCAATTCGACGGCGCATCCCGATCAGCAATGACGCCCAGCTTTTTCTGGAACGTTGTCCCTGCCATGTGATCGGCATCACCGGCTCGGCGGGCAAGACAACGACAACTGCCCTGACCGGCGCGATGTGCGAAGCGGCGGGGATGATCCCGTGGGTAGGCGGCAACATCGGCAACCCCCTGATCGCTGATCTGCCCCACATGCGCCCGACCGACATCGCCGTCATGGAGCTGTCGAGCTTCCAGCTAGAGATCATGACGGCCAGCCCGCATGTGGCCGCCATTTTAAACATCACGCCCAACCACCTCGACCGTCACAAAACAATGGAGGCCTACATCGAGGCCAAAGCCCATATCCTTGACAACCAGTTAGTCGGCGATGTGGCTGTGCTGGGGCGTGATGATCCGAATGCCTATGCACTGGCGGCGCGGGTTCAGGCGGAACTGGCGCTGTTCAGCGGGCTGGTGCCGGTAGATGTGGGGGCATGGCTGGTCGGTGATCGGGTGGTGTGCCGCCCGCGCTTTACCGTGCCGATGGAGAGCATCTGCTATGTGGATGAGATTCCCCTGCGCGGGGCGCACAATGTGCTCAACGTGCTGGCCGCCTGCGCTATTGCGGGGTCAGCCGGCGTGCCGCCGGAGGCCATGCGTGAGGCGATCCTTCGGTTCAAACCGGTGGAACACCGCCTTGAGGTGGCAGGCGAGTGGCAGGGGCTGACGTTTATCAACGACTCAATTGCTACCGCGCCGGAGCGGGTCATCGCGGCGCTGAACGCTTACCCCGACCGGCCCATTGTGCTGTTGCTGGGCGGGCGGGACAAGAAGCTTCCGTGGGATGATCTGTTGCGGCTGGCTCTCAGGCGTTGCCGTGCTATTATAACGTTTGGCGAGGCCGGCCTGATGATCGCTGAGAAGGCCGCTGAACTGCGGGCGGCGATGGGGGCGGCTGTGCCGCTGGAACAGGTCAGCGACCTCGAACAGGCGGTCAGGCTGGCCGTCCGCTTTGGGGAAGAAGGCGACCTTGTTCTGCTGTCGCCGGGCTGTACCAGCTTTGATGCCTATGAGGATTTCGAGGCACGCGGGCGGCACTTCAGGGAGCTGGTGCGGAAGTTATGACCGCCGCCTGCTGGTTCGTGTAAGCGTATTTTGGGAATGAGGCTGACAGATGGCTCTCTCGGCTGATACATCTTCTCCTCCCCATGAGGATATTGCTCCGCCGCCGTCCAAGTGGCTGGACTTTGACGTGTACCTTGTGCTGGTTGTGGCGGCCTTGCTGGCTATCGGCCTGATGATGGTTTACAGCACGACCTTCGACTGGAGCTATCTGGAGTATGGCTCGCCGATCCGTATCTTCCTGAATCAGGTGCGTTCGTTTGCGGTAGGGCTGGCTGTTCTGATCATCGCGTGGCGCATGGACTACCGTATCCTGCGCAACCGCTGGGTGGCAACCGGTATTATGGTTGCGGCGGTCATTGCGCTGGGAGTACTGCTGTTGCTCAATAACCGCAGTGTGCTGGGGGCACAGCGGTCGCTGTATCAGGGGTCGTTCCAGCCCGGTGAGGCGGCCAAGCTGGCGGTGATCATCTACTTCGGGGCATGGCTGGCTTCGCGCCGCGAACAGCTCCAATATATTGGTTACGGGTTGATCCCGTTTATCCTGCTGGTCGGGCTGGTAGGCGGGCTGATCGTCCTGCAACCCGACCTGAGCACAGCGGCTATCATTGTGCTGACCGCCGGCACGATGTTCTTTGTGGCAGGGGCGAATATCATCCAGATTATGCTGATCGCCGCCGGGGCGGTCTTTGTCGGGTGGACGCTCAGTACGCAGTTCGGCTATGCCCGCGAGCGGCTGATAGCCCATATCAACGCCATGCAGGACCTGACGCAGGCAAGCTGGCATGTTCAGCAGGCCGTGATCGCCTTCACCGCGCCGGGGAGCCGCCCCGGAAGCCCCTTCAGCCCCAACTGGTTCGGGGTAGGGCTGGGGCAGAGCAGGCAGAAGTTCGGTTTTCTGCCCGCCGCTCACACCGACAGCATTTTTGCCATCATTGGCGAGGAGCTGGGCCTGTTTGGCTGTCTGGTTGTGGTCACGCTGTTTGCGCTGTTTGTGTGGCGGGCCTTCAAGATCGCAGGCGAATCCCGCGATCCGTTTGGTTCGATTCTGGCGGCGGGCATTGCCTCGTGGATTGCCTATGAGGCCATGCTCAATATCGCTGTCATGACAGCCGTACTGCCCTTTACGGGGGTCCCGCTTCCGTTCATCAGCTACGGAGGGTCCAATCTGGTGGTGGTCATGACGGGCGTCGGGCTGTTGATGAGCATCTCACGGCGGTGGCCCTTGAGGATCGAGGAAAGGCGGGAGAGCAGTGCGGATTATGATTTCGGGCGGGGGAACCGGCGGCGGCGTATATCCCGCGTTAGCCGTAGCCGCGGCGCTGAATGAGGGCGCAGGCGGCGCCTCTGCAACCCCTGCCGCGTTAGAACTGCTGTGGGTAGGCAGTCCGACAGGGCCGGAGCGCGAGCTGGTAACGCGTGAGGGCATTGCCTTTAGGGCAGTGCTGAGCGGGCCGCT
The DNA here is from genome assembly GCA_034435015.1 of Anaerolineae bacterium. GTDB lineage: Bacteria > Chloroflexota > Anaerolineae > Aggregatilineales > UBA3940 > DAOTYH01. Next base: position 7,126 of record DAOTYH010000070.1, read on the forward strand.
GGTGGGGGTGGGGCTGAAGGCAGTCATTGGTGCGGTGCGCATCGTGGCTGGCACACTTCAGGCGCTTCGGCTGGTATGGCGCTTCAGGCCGCAGGCTCTGTTGATCACCGGCGGCTGGGTGACCATCCCGGCGGCGCTGGCCTGCTGGCTGAGCCGTGTCCCGATCCTGATCGAACTGCCTGACATTGAGCCGGGCGGTACGATACGGGTGCTGGCCCGCATCGCGGCACGGGTGACAGTCCCGGCTGAGGAGTCAGCCCGATTTTTTCGCGCCGGACAGGCGGTTGTCACAGGGTATCCGGTGCGTCCGGCTTTGCTGGCGGCGGCGGGCTTTGATCCGCTGGGGCGGCCTCTCAAGGAGGGCGCGAAGATGGAGCAGGCCGCCGCCCGCCGGGCGTTTGGCTTGTCTAGTGACCTGCCGGTCGTGCTGGTCTTTGGCGGCAGTAAGGGGGCACGCAGTATCAACCGGGCGCTGATGGCGGCCCTGCCTGATCTGTTGAGAATCTGTCAGGTGATCCATATCACCGGCCCGCTCGATTGGCCGGAGGTGCAGGAACAGGCCGCCGCCCTGCCGGCTGAATTGGCCGGACGCTATCATGCGGTTGAGTATCTGCACAGCGGCGAGATGGCCCAGGCGCTGGCCTGCGCCGATCTGGCGGTCTCACGGGCAGGGGCGAGCGTGCTGGGCGAGTTTCCCCTCTTTGGGTTGCCTGCTATACTGGTGCCGTATCCGCACGCTTGGCGCTACCAGAAGACCAACGCTGAGGCGCTGGTCTCACGCGGGGCCGCTCTCCGTCTGGATGACGAGCGGCTGGCAGATGAATTGGGATCGCTGGTAAGGGTGGTGCTGGCTGATCCTGCACGCCGCCGATGGATGGCGGCGGCGGCCCGCGATATGGCCCGCCCAGATGCGGCGGCGCGGGTGGCGGAAGAGTTGGCCAATCTCGCTCAGGGACGGATAGGCGATCCGCCCTAAAACAAGGGAAAACAACCGTGATCGAACTGGCAGCCGTATTCTGGATTTTCGTCATCCTGGCCGGGATCGTCGGCCTTCTGCGGGGTTGGGTGCGCGAGATTCAAGTGACCGCTGCCGCAGTGCTGGGCATGTTCATCATTGAGCAGGTCAGCCCGTGGATCTGGCAGGTGCTGGTGGAACGTACCCCCGCTGAGATGCTCGCGACTGACCCGCTGGGGACACTGCGCCGTCTGTTTGTGCTCAAGGCGGCCATTCTGCTGACGGTGGTGTTCTTCGGCTATCAGGGGCCTATGGTGGTGCAGTTTGCCACCTCAGGGCGGGTCAAGGCCAACCGCCCCCGTGAGAATATTCAAGAGGGGATACTGGGGCTGATCGTCGGGATGATCAACGGTTATATGATCGTCGGCGGGCTGTGGTGGTATTTGCATGTAGCCCAGTATCCTTTTGAGTGGCTGATCTCCCCTGCCAACTTCCCTGAGTCGGCCAGTGCGGCGCTGATCGCTTATCTGCCCCTGCGCTGGCTTGCCAGCCCGTGGCTGGAGATTCTGGTGGTGGTGTTCTTCTTGATCGTTCTGATCGCTGTGATATAAAGGGCCGCCTTACCGCGGCGCATGATCAACAACTAGGCATCCCCCCAGGGGATGCCTAGTTGTTGTTGGGGGGCAGGCTGACCTTATGGCGTGGGTTGCGGGATGGGGAAGGTGGGGGTTGGCTCGTTTTGACCGCCCCATATCCGGTAACAGCCGGCCTCCAGCAGGTTGAAGCTCGCGGCTGAGGTGTCTGTGACGCCGACGATAAAATACAGCCCCGGCTCGTCGAGTGCGCCGATGCGTGCGGTAGCCGTGAAGCCGCCTTCTTCGTCCGTGTGGACTGCAAAGCCGGTGACAAAGTTAAACGAAACCGCCCGTGTTGTCTCGTTTTGGGTGCGGCGGTAGATGCCTACCGGCAGGGTGATGTCCGGCTCGAAGCCGCTGCCCTGAATATGTACCTGATCGCCCGCCACGTAGCGGGTCTCGTCACAGCCCCGATTCCACAACGGGTTGATGTTCGTGCTGGGCATGGTGCTGATCATCGGATGATCAGGCGGGGCAACCGTGAAGGTTGTCTCGGCACTGCCGCTGTAGGGGCCGCTGGCTACCACGCGCCACTCTCCGAGTTCGACGCCGACCGGCATCCATAGCCTGACCTTGATAGTCGGGATCATCTCCAGCGCAACAGAGGCCTCGCCGATGGGCAGGACGGTCTCGCGTCCGCTCTGGGCCAGCACGACATAAGCGCCCTGCTCGTTGGTGGTGAAGGTGTAGGCATCCGTGTAGGGCCTGTTTGAGTCAGGGGGATACAGTGAAACGGTCACCGGCTCGTCGGGCATGAAGCCGAACAGGCACAACGCTCCCCCCTCGCCGTCCCGGAAGGCGGCCACAGCAGGCAGAGGCTGGCTTAAGTCAAGGAAGTCACTACAGGGCTGACTGCTCGTGCCAAGCGGAAGGTCAGCAGTCAGGGTATATTGCAGTTCGATGGTGCGGGTCGGCACGGGAGTGCCTGATGAAGCGGAGGATGCACCGCAACCAGTCAGAATCAGGAGCACACACAATCCAACCAGGGGCAAGGAAATATATCTGCCGGCCATCGCTTCTCTTCCTGTTGAATGATGAGTAGATGTCATCCGGCTGTCCGCATGAAGCGCCAGTGAAGAAGCCGCGAAGTCAGCCGGTGCGGCCTAGATGATACCCCAGCGGTGCATTGAGGGGTAGGGCGTGGTCAGGATTGCTGATTCAAAAACGCATCTGTACATTCCTGCGGCGTGCGCTATAATTGTGCGCGATTTCACATATCGGCTTTGCGCTTCTCAGCATCAGTGAGATCGAGCTTATCCCTTAGGAGGAAAATACAATGACCTACGTCATCACGGGAGCCTGCCAGAAGGACTTCGATTGCGTGGCCGTCTGCCCGGTGGACTGCATCCATCCGCGTGAGGATGAGCCGGGTGTTGATGCGGTGGATATGCTGTTCATCAACCCGGATGAGTGCATTGACTGCGGCGCATGCGAGGCGGAATGCCCGCATAACGCTATCTTTGCACTGGACAACGTCCCGTCTGATCAGGCCGTCTACATCCAGAAGAACGCGGATTACTACAAGCATTAGGTCTCCCTTTGCTCTCTCCTTCCTTGTGCGGCAGGGCGGGAGAGGTAAGCGCAGGCCAGAGAGAAGCGTGCCTCCGGTTTGGAGGGACGCCTTTCTCTGGCCTTATTTTTTTTGCCTGCCCTGAGATTTTCATGGGGCAGGATTTCTCAAAATCCGCCTATCCGAGTACAGTAATGGAGAGTCAGGCAGGTTGATCGGTTGCCTGCTATATCAAGCTGTCTTGGAGTACGTGCCATTTCATGAAGGAGCGAGTCCCTATGCCTACGCCAATTGACATTCCGAAGTATGCGTGGAAGCGCCGCCTTGACAGGGTACTTGAGGAGCCGGGCCGCCCTAAGGGCCTTGCCCTAGAGGATTGGGTGCAGATGCTGCCCATGATCATCCGCCTGCGCAACGCTGTCAACCGCGAGCGCAAGGCCGGGCGCGAGCCGGTTATGGACCCGTTTACCCCGCTGGGCTTTGGCCCCTATATGGGCGTGCCATTGGGAGGGCTGGGCGGCGGGACCATCACAAGGGGCTGGCGGGGCGACTTCGTGCGCTGGCAGCTCAGGCCGGGCATGTACGAGTACGGCTCTGTGCCGGCTGATCAGTTCTCGGTGTATGTGCGGCGTAAAGGCGAAAAACAGCACGTGCGGGTGCTTTTCCCCGGCCAGCCGGAGAGCGGAGCGTTGATCGGCTGGGGCTGGGGCATGGACGGCAAACGGGCAACCTACTATGCGCTCTATCCGCGTGCGTGGACGGTCTATGAGAATATCGTCCCCGGCGTTTCCCTGACCTGCCGGCAGGTGTCGCCTGTGATCCCTCACAACTACAAAGAGAGCAGTACGCCGGCAGGTGTGTTCGTGTGGACGATCACCAATACCGGCAAGGAAGCGGTTACTGTCGGGCTGATGTTTACCTTCCAGAACGGCACAGGCGGGAAAAATGATCGGGGCGGCGGGCATTTCAACGAGGCATTTCGGGTCGAAGTGCCGGACGGCGCGGTGTCAGGGGTGCTGTTGCATCATATTCACCGCCAGCCCCGCCCGCTGGAGGAGGGGCAAAAACTGGAAGAGCAAGGCCGTTTTGAGGACCCGCTCACCTTTGCCATCGCCGCCCGTGAGACGCCTGAGGTGCTGGTCACCCACCGCACGCGCTTTGTGGCAACCTCCAGTGCGATGGATGTGTGGGGAGACTTCCGTGAGGACGGCAGGCTGGAGAACGCCGCCGATGGCCGCCCTGCCTCAGAAGGGATGGCGATTGGCGGGGCAGTGGCGGCAACGGTTGAGGTGCCGCCCGGCGAGTCGCGCGAGGTCGCGTTTGCGCTGGCTTGGGATATGCCGCTGGCCCGCTTCGGGCTGGGGACTGCCTATTACCGGCGTTACACGCGCTTCTACGGGCGCAAAGGGGATGCCGCCCCCCTGATTGCCCGCGATGCCTTGATGAACTACCCGGACTGGGAGAGGCAAATTGAGGCGTGGCAGGGGCCTATTCTCGACGATACCGCCGTGCCGGACTGGTACAAGACGGCTCTCTTCAACGAGCTGTACTTCCTGATAGACGGCGGCACGATCTGGACGGACGGTGAAGAGGGGGCCGATCCGCCGCCGGAGGGCGATATAGGGCATTTCGCCTATCTGGAGGGGCATGAGTACCGCATGTATAACACCTACGACGTGCATTTCTACGCCTCGTTTGCGCTGGCCATGCTGTGGCCGGAACTGGAACTCAGCCTCCAGCGTGACATCGCCCGTGCGCTGGACATCGAACATCCGGAGCTGATACGAACGCTTGGCTCTAACAAGAAAGTGCCCCGTAAGGTCAAGGGCGCAATCCCGCATGACATCGGTGCGCCGGTTGAGGACCCCTGGAAGAAGGTCAATGCCTACGACTATCAGGATACATCGCGCTGGAAGGACCTGAACCCCAAGTTCGTGTTGCAGGTTTACCGTGATGTCGTGGCGGTTGGAGATGACGGCTTCGCCGCCGAGGTCTTCCCGGCAGTCCAAGAGGCGGTTGAATACATGCGGCAGTTCGATGTGGACGAGGACGGCCTGATCGAGAACGAGGGCTTCCCGGATCAGACTTATGATGCGTGGTCGGCGCGGGGGCCAAGCGCTTATTCTGCCGGCCTGTGGCTGGCGGCGCTGAGCGCGGCGGCGGCGCTGGCCGACCGGCTCGGCCAGAAGGAACAGGCTCAGGCTTACCGCGAGATGCTGGAGGACGGGCAGGCCGCCTATGAGGAACTGCTCTGGAACGGTGAGTACTATGACTACGACGCCAGCACCTCCCATCAGCACAACAGCATCATGGCTGACCAACTGGCCGGGCACTGGTACGCGCGGGCCTGCGGACTGCCGCCCATCGTGCCGCCTGACCATGCCCGCAGTGCGCTCAAGAAGGTCTATGAGTTCAACGTCAAGCAGTTTGAGGATGGTGAGATGGGCGCAGTCAACGGGATGCGCCCTGATGGCCGTGTGGATACGACTTGCCTGCAAAGTCAGGAGGTCTGGACAGGCACAACCTACGCTGTCGCGGCGGCTATGATCCAAGAAGGTCTGCTGGATGAGGCCTTCGCTACTGCCAAGGGCATCTATGAGATGACCTACCGCGAGCTGGGCTACTGGTTCCAGACGCCGGAAGCGTGGAATCATCGGGGCGAGTACCGCTCGCTGGCCTACATGCGTCCGCTGGCGATCTGGGCTATGCAATGGGCATGGGAGAGAGAGAGCCGAAAGAAGTAGTCGGTTTGAGGGTTGGCGCTCAGAGGGGCTGGCCAAGCAAGGGGCCAGCCCTTTTTTTGACATCCTCTCGATCCCGCCGTATAGTCTCCGCTCAACACGGAAGAATGAGGATGCCGCTCATGCCTCAAGCAGCGCCTGTATCGAACCCGCCCCGCTGGCAGGTGATCGCCGCTTTTGCGGCAGTCTATCTGATCTGGGGATCAACCTATCTGGGCATCCGCTTTGCCATCGAGACCATTCCGCCGTACCTGATGGCGGGCACACGCTTTCTGGCCGCCGGGGTGTTGCTCTATGTCTGGCAGCGTCTGTATGGCGTGCCGCGCCCGAACCGCCTGCACTGGCGCTCGGCGCTGATCATCGGCGGCCTGCTCCTGCTGGGCGGCAACGGGAGCGTCACATGGGCGGAACAGCGCGTGCCGTCCGGGCTGGCCTCCCTGCTGATTGCGACTGTCCCCCTCTGGATCAGCCTGCTTGACTGGCTTCGCCCCGGCGGGACACGCCCCGGCGGTCGTGTGATCGCGGGGCTGGTGGTGGGCTTCGTTGGGATGGTGGTGCTGGTCGGGCCGACTAGTCTGGCCGGCGGCAGTCAGGTTGATCCGGCGGGGGCGCTGGCTTTGCTCGGTGCGGCGCTGTCGTGGGCAGTAGGGTCGTTGTATTCCCGTACCCCCCATGCCCAACAGCCTGACTCCCCTCTGATGGGGACGGCCATCGAGATGCTGGCGGGCGGGGCATTGCTGATGATGGTCGCGCTGGTGAGAGGCGAGCTGACCCGTTTCGACCCTGCCGCTGTCTCACTGCGGTCTGGGCTGGCGCTGGGCTATCTGATCCTGTTTGGGGCGATTGTGGGGTTTAGCTGTTACATCTGGCTGTTGAAGGTCACCACACCTGCCCGTGCTTCAACTTATGCCTATGTCAACCCGATTGTGGCGGTATTTCTGGGCTGGGCGCTGGCCTCAGAGCCGCTCTCCCCGCGCACCCTGATCGCCGCACCGATGATCATCGCGGCAGTGGTGCTGATCACCAGCTACCAGCCGCGCCAAGCTAAAAACCTCGTGCTGGAGGAAACAAAGGCTGGTCTGCCTGCGGAGGAGGGATGCCTGAAACAGACAGCCCGCTGAAAGATGGAACGCCTCAGTTGCTTGTCCGGGTTACTTTTTGCGCCGTCCTGAGCGGCTGTAAGGAAGCTGATGGAGGGTAAGATCGCAACGGGGGGCGACAAGCAGTGCGCCCCCCGTCATCATCCCCTTGACACGGAAGGATCGGTTATCCTCTGACCAGCTTGGGGATGTCCTGCCACTTGGGGAACTGCCCTGCCAGCAGGGTCTGCACGCGGAACAGCCGTCCGGCCAGCCAGATAGTGCCTGCCGCAGTCAGCACGAGCAGAGTCAGACTGACCGCCACCTGCCAGAAGGGGACATTGGTGATGGCCAGCCGCTCGACCATAGCCAGCGGTGACGTAAACGGGATCAGGCTGAGGACAACGGGCAGGGTGTCGTTGGGCGCCTCTAGGAAAAAGTTGATGAACCACAACGGTATCACGGCGGGCAGGGTAAAGATGATCGTATACTGCGGCCCCTCCCGTTGTGACGCAGACAGCCCGCCGATGGCGGCCATGCAGGCGGCAAAAAACAGGTAGCCGAGAATGAAGTACACGATCACCAGCACAATCGTCAGAGGGGGGATGGAAATCCCCGCGACTGAAGTGAAGAATGCCCCGCTGGCCAGCCCCGCCAGCGCGATGACCGCAAATACTGTGCCAAACCACACCGCAAGCTGAATTAAACCCAGCAGGCCGAAAGCCAGCACCTTCCCCGCCAGCAGTTCAACCGGACGCAGGGAGGAGATCAGGATTTCAATTAACCGTGTTTCCTTCTCCTCAATGATGCTCTGCATCAGGTAGCCGCTGGTGGTGAACATTCCCAGCGTCAGCATCATGGCGAAGGTATAGACCAGCGCGTAGGATGTGCCGTATTCCTGCGTGGTTGTCCGTTCGAGGTTGATCTCCTCGAAGCGGGCTGGATTCTGGAGGCGTGCCAGCAGGATCGGGTCTACGCCGCGGGTAAGAGTATGAACGATCAATTGCTGGATCAGCTCCTCGTTCAGCGGTGCGATAGAGAACTGCGGCATAACAGCTATGACCTCACCCGTCTCAAGGTAGTCAGCCGGGATGAGGTAATAGACCTCGATCTGGCCGTTCGACAGCGCGGCCTGTGCCGTCTCTTCGTCCGGGTAACGGGTCAGCCGGTCTGACAACGGGCCGGCATCTGAGAACATGCCGGACAGGTCTACATAGCCTGCATGGCTGACCTCAAACGGGGAGCCGCCGCCCTCACGGCGGGTGGCCGCCGCTGTGCTGAGCGAAGCGATCAGCACCACTGCCGTCAGCCCTATGATTCCCAGTATGGGCAACCCAAACGTCATGAACAGGTATCCGCCCCGCCGGAAGTTGCGGCGAAACTCGTATCTGAAGACTTGCAACAGATGGCTGTTCATAGGGTTTGCTCCTGTGGTGTGATGTTCACCGGCGGGGACTGGCGGATCACTGCCAGCAACTCACGCAGGGAGGGACGCTTGCCGTACATCAACATTGCCCAGCGGAACACCCGCGCCGCCATGATGATCGCCCCAATGGTGGTCAGTGCCAGCAGGCCTACGCTGACGGCCAACTGCCAGGCGGGGACACTCCCCAGTGCCAGCCGCATGATAGCCGAGACCGGTGCGGTGAGCGGGAAGAGGGTTAGGATCACAGCCAGCAAGCCGTTGGGTCTGGCAAGGAAAACCACGATGAAAAAGTAGGGGATAAACTGGACTAGGGAAACAATACTGCTGATCGTGCGGTTCTCCTGCTCGGTCTCGAAGGATGCCCCAATGCCCGCCAGCAGGCTGGCCGTCAGGAAGTAGCTGAGCAGAAAATAGATCACGGCCATAACAGCCAGCGTCGGGGTGATGGAAAGGCCGCTCAGCCACTCGATTGATCCGCCCCTCCCTGCCTGCAAGGAGAGTCCTACTACTCCCAGCCAGATGAGCAGTTGAGTCAGACCCAGTGCGCCCAGCCCAATGATCTTCCCGGCCAGCAACTGGATCGGCGTGACGCTGGTAACCAGCAGTTCCATGATGCGGTTGGATTTCTCCTCGATCATGCCTGCTACCAGATAGCCGCCGCTCAGTTGTACCGACATGGCAAAGACGATGGCAAATACAACCGGCATCATAAAGATACCGACGGATGTATCTTCCCGCAGGTCTACCCCCCGATCCAGAGGGCGTGCGATCAACTCAACCGGCTTCTGGATGCGCTCAACCGGGATGTTGGGGTCGAGGTGCGTCCCTAGGTTGGCGATCAGAAAGTCCTCGATGCTGTTGTGTAAAGCCTGCGGAACGCTGGAAGTGCTGTACAGTCTCACCCTGCCGCTCGTCATGTAGTCTTCCGGCAGGACAAAGTAAGCGCCGACAGCCCCTTCTTCCAGAGCCTGCCGGGCGGATTCCTCATCCTCGTAAGGGATGAGGTAAGCGGGTCTGCTTACTGCTTCGGCCAGCACACCGGATTGATCCACGTAGCCTACCTGCCCGGCGCTTTCCTCGTTCTCTTCGCGGGACGAGATCCACGAGATCATCAGGATCATCACGCCGACGATCAGCAGGGGCAGGACAAAAGCCGTGAACAGGAAGGCCCGCCGCCGCAGGTTGAACAGATATTCACGGCGGGCGACCAGCCACATCTTATTCATTGTTCTGCCTCCCCACGACTTGGATGAAGATGTCGTTCAGGCTGGGGACGGCCAGCTCGAAGCGCCGCAGGCGGATGTCCGGAGCGGCGGCCATGGCGGCCAGCAGGTCATCGGGCGTGACGCCCGGCTTGAGGAATAACGTCACACCGCGCCGCCCGTTCTCCTCGATCTCAACACGCTCCACACCGGGCAGGGTTGACCAGTTGCCCTCCCCTTCGACTACCACGGCGTGCAGGGCATACTGCTTACGCACCTCATCCACCGGGCCGTAGAGCTTCTGCTGGCCGCGGCTGATCATCAGCAGGCGGTCGGCCATCTCCTCGACCTGATGCATCTGATGGGTGCTCATGACAATAGCGCCGCCGCGCTCGCGGTGTTCAGTCAGCAGTTCTTTGATCGTCAGCGTGTTGACCGGGTCAAGGCCGGAGAACGGCTCGTCCACAATGATCAGGTCAGGCTGATGCAAGACCGTCACAGCAAACTGGATTTTCTGTTGCATGCCCTTGCTCAGCTCGCTGACCTTGTTCTTGGCGTACTCGCTCAGTTCCAGCTTGTCCAGCAGTTCGAGACTGCGCCGGCGTGCCTGTGAAGGGGAAAGCCCCTTCAGCGTACCCAGATAGATCATCATGTCGAGCACCTGCACACCCCGATACAACCCGCGCTCCTCCGGCAGGTAGCCGATGCGGTCTTTGGCGGCTTCGGTCAGCGGGCCGCCAAAGACGGCAATCCGTCCGCTGTCGGGTTTGAGGATGTCGAGGATTATGCGGATCGTGGTTGTCTTGCCGGAGCCGTTTGGCCCCAGCAGGGCAAACACCTCACCGCTGTAGACCTCAAAGCTCAGGTCATCTACAGCCCGCAGGTTGCCGTAATTCTTGGTGATATGTTCGGCTGTAATGGCAACGGAAGGCGTCATTTGAAAGTCCTCTCTCTAAGAAACCTCTCAGTCCCCCGTGCCGGCTTCTTCTAGCGGACGGGGGACATCTATCTGATTCTTCATACGCAGAAATGGATGATCCGGCTTCAGCTATGGCGGAGAACGGCCCCCTAGGGTTCTGCACTTGGGGCGGCTGTAGGCGGTACGCCGCGCTGAATGACTACCTCGAACGCGGCAGGCTGGCCGGGCAGGATGGAGCAGGACGCCAGTGTCCATCCCGGCGGCATGGGGGCTGTCTGGCAGAAGACCTGAACGTCGCCTGGGCTGAGTGTTGCTGTGCCGGCGTAAGTGGCTGTGATTTGCAGGACGCCGTTGCCTAGATCGGCAGGGACCGGGTCACCCTGAAGCTGTGTTCCGTAGATTGGATTCCATTCGCGGATGATGGATACCGCGTCGGCGGTCTGTGCCGCCAGACTGGTTCGTTGGAGAACGGGCCGCAGGAGCTGAAACAGGCCTAGAACAAGCGCCCCAATGCCGATGCCCAGTATGACGATCACCAAGGGCCAGTTAGGGCCTCTGGGCAGGGGGGAGGGGCGGCGTGCAGGCGGGGATGATTTTCTCGGTTGTGCCATGAATCTCCTATCCTCCTTGATGCTCTGCCAATACGGCGGAGCTGATCCCGCTCAAGTATAGCGCACGATGCTTGAACACGCTTGACCACCTCTGGCGGACGGCTATACTGAAAGTACGCCGAGCGGTCTTGCCTGTCCGCGGGGTGCATACGACAAGCGATGGGGGAATTGTTGGAGTCCAGAGGAGGGGCACATGACTACAGTCGAGCGTACACTCTTCATTAACGTTCCATGGGAACAGGTGGATGCTGTCGCGCTTGACCCGTTGAGACTGCCGGAATGGTTCGCCGGCGTCGAACAGGCTGAGCCGGACGGCGTCTATCCTCAGCCGGGCGGGTCGGTCAGATTGACCTATCAGGTTGCGGGCGTCAAGTTCGCTGTCACAATGACCACGTTGGAACTTGTGCCCGGCCAGTATGTCACCTATCGGCTGGAAGGGATGCTCAAGGGGACAAGCACTTGGTCACACAGGCCGGAAGGCGGCGGCACGTGGCTGACCGCCTCCTTTGACTACGAGGTGCCCGGCGGCGGAGTCGGGCAGGTGCTCGATAAACTGCTGATCGAGCGGATGAACGCCGATAACTTGGAAAAGAGCCTCGCTAACCTCAAGGCATTGGCGGAGGGGTAGAACGGATCGGGCAGGTGAAATCTTCTCTCCCGTTTGTCATTTCGGCTTTCCTGTTGTTGACTGCCTGCACACCGGAGCAGGGAGCAGGCACGGTGTCTTCTGACGCCGGCGGGGTGTTTTCTACCCCGTCGGCTGATCTCCCTGAGCGCACTGCGTTGGCTGAGACGGATATTGCCGGCACAGCATCGCCTGCCCCGCCGGCTGATCTGGATAAATGGCCGCTCTGGGTGAACGGGACGCAGTTGCGCGGCGCTAACATCTGGCAGAGGATTCGTGTGCCTGAGCTGGACGGCGGGGAGCTGCTTGGCGGCGGCTATATCGGCCCGCCCTACACTCAAGCCGATTTCGACCGGCTGGCCCTGTCGGGTGCTAACTATGTCAATCTGTCTATCCCCGGCATCTTTACAGAGCGCCCGCCTTATGTTCTGGATGAGCAGGCACAAGCCCATCTGGATCACCTGATCGAGATGGCGGCTCAGGCTGACCTGTTTGTGGTGATCACCTTCCGTACTGGGCCGGGGCGGAGCGACTTCACTTTCTACCGTGACGGCGCAGGCGTATGGTTTGACCCTGAACTGCTCATCGAAACGGTGTGGACCGATCAGGGGGCACAGGAGGCATGGGCTGAGATGTGGCGTCACACCGCGGAGCGCTACCGTGACAATCCGGTTGTCGTGGCCTATGACCTGATGTGTGAGCCGAACGCCGACGATGTGGCACTTGGCATCTATGACCCGCGGGAGTTCTACCCGCGCTATGCCGGCACTCTTTATGACTGGAATCAATTCTATCCGCGCCTTGTGCGTGCCATTCGAGAGATGGACACAGAGACACCCATTCTGGTCAGCGGCATGGGCTGGGGATCAGTGCCGTGGCTGTCGTATCTGCAAACGGTTGATGATGAGCGGGTGGTATACGCGGTCCATCAGTACGGCCCCTTTCCCTACACCCATCAACAGCCGGGCCAGAATTACGCTTACCCGGGCACCTTTGACTTGAACTGGGACGACCAGCCTGAGCGCTTCGACCACGCGTGGCTGATGGACTATCTGGCGCCCATCGAGCAATTTCAGCGCTCCTACGGTGTGCCGATGGCCGTCAATGAGTTTGGGGTGGTACGCTGGGCGCCTAACGCCGCCGATTTCATGCGCGATGAGATTGATTTCTTTGAGCAACAGGGTATGAATCACGCCCTGTGGGTGTGGGAGCCTCGCTGGGAGCCGTGGTATCTCTGCTGTGGAAGGGAAATGTACTACCCCTTTGGGCCAGACCCCAACAACTTCAGCGAGGTTGAGAACGACCTCTGGCAGGTCGTCTTGGATGCGTGGGCGCGCAATACAGTGCGTCCGTCGCAGTTTCTGCCGTGAGCCGTTTTTGCCTGACAAACCAAAAGCCGCCTCAGGGAAACCTCAGGCGGCTTTTTGAGGAGGTCGGGTGGTGTGTGGCAGGGGCGCAGTGGAGGGAGATGGGATGCAAGTCAGAGAGTTCGGAGTTGGAGTGCCACCCGCGCTAATTGTCTCACTGCGCTGTACAAGTTGGTGTTGAAGTCATCTCCTCGATGTCATTAATTGTAATGACGACATTACAATAGCAAAATAACAGCAGTTGGCATAGTGACGCCTGTCACACTTGTTCAAGACAAATGTCATATTGTGAAATATTTCACAATTAGGCAGGCGCAGGCCCATCTGCCGGCCCAGACAGGCGTTCTGGTAGCCCGCCCTGCTCTACCTTTGCCGCCTTTTGATGCTATACTTCTGGCTAACCCGATTACACACACCGAGTGCGGAGGTTAGCCATGACTCGCCTTGAAGAACGTCTGGCAAGGCTTGAACAGCGCATGGATGAGATTTACCGCCTGCTGGCGGCGCTGGTGGAGATGCAACAGGCCGGCGCGGCTGGCCAGCCCCCGGCCTCCCCTGCACGAGAGCAGTCCCCCCCAGTTGCCCCTCAACCGGAAGCCGCCGCTGTAGAGAGCCTGCCGGCGCCGGCGGTGCTCCCTCCTGTGGAGGAGGACCCGCTTGAAATCCAGTATCATCTGGCGCAGAACTGGGCCAGATCGGGACGGACGGAGAACCTGTCCGAGTTTGATCTGGCCGGACGGAACCTGCGCAACGTGGACTTGAAGGACGCGCGGCTGGTTCGGGCTAACCTCTCCCGTGCCGATCTGACTGCCGCACGGATGACACGGGCCGACCTGAGCGAGAGCGACCTCAGCCGGGCACAGCTCTCCCGTGCTGATCTGGCCCGTGCCAACCTGAATCAGGCTGACCTGACCTTTGCCAACCTGAGCTACGCCAAGCTGGAAGGGGCATCCCTGCGCCATGCCCTGTTGACCCGCGCCAACCTGACCGGCGCGAATCTGAGCGGGGCTGATCTCAGCGGTGCCCAGTTGAACCGCGCCAACCTGACCCGTGCCAACCTGCGGGATGCCCATCTGACTTACCGCCAGCTTGCCAGCGTCAGCACGCTGGACGGGGCAACCATGCCGGACGGGCGGCTGTATGACGGCGACCCGGAGCCATACAAGGCAGGGTAGGACAATCATGGCCGATAGATGCGGCACTGCCGCCGATCTCTACGTCCGTCCTGATGTTATCTCTCTGCTGGCTCTCGTTCTGGCGGGGCTGGCCTGCCAGCCTGCCGTAGAGACCCTTCCGCCCCCTGCCCCGCTCACTGCGATGCCTGTTGAACCGCAAACCGGCGGGGGAGCGGCAACTTTCTCCCCTTCTGTGCCGTCTGTTGAACCGCAGGCTGGCATAGAAACGGCGGTGGTGGTGGCTGTCATTGACGGCGATACCATTGACGTCGCCATAGGCGGGCGGACTTATCGCGTCCGCTACATTGGCATCAACACGCCGGAGTATGATGAGGTGTGCTATTGGGAGGCCACCGATGCCAACGCGGCGTTGGTCGAAGGGCAGACGGTGACAATGTATCGCGATGTCAGTGAGACAGACCGCTACGGGAGGCTGTTGCGCTATGTGTATGCGGGTGATACGTTCGTCAACGCTGAGCTGGCAGCTGAAGGATGGGCGGAGGCGGTCGAGTATCCTCCCGACACGGCCTACGCGGATTACCTCGAAGCACTGGAGGATACCGCCCGCGCCGCAGGTCTGGGTTGCTGGCCGACTGGGGTGTTTGGGGATGACAGGTAGAAGCGGCTTCTCAGTGAGCGTAACGGAGGAGACAACAGATGGGCGATCACCTCTTTATCAGTGCGGATCAGTGGGCCAGCGGCTATGCCTTCAAGCTGGCCGATGCCCTGCAAGAAGCGGGATTCAGCGTGTGGCTGGAAGACCACACCGATCTAAGCGAAGGTCACCGGCGGGCCGTCCGGCAGGCCGTCGCGGACTGTGCGGCGTTTATTGTGCTTGTCACGCCGGCGGCGCAGGAATCAGAGCGGGTGATAGAGGAAGTGATGACGGCTCTGACATTAGATAAGCCTCTGTTCCCGCTATGGCTGGCCGGCGGGAGTTGGCCCCTGCTGGAGGGGATTGAGCATCTGGATGTGCGTAGTGGACGGTTGCCGCCTCCTGATTTCTATGAGCGGCTGGCACGCCATGCTCCCCGCCATCCATCCCATCATGCCCTGCCCCCTGCCCCC
>DAOTYH010000071.1:0-47713 GCA_034435015.1 Anaerolineae bacterium
CTGAAACGCCATCTCGGCGCGCCATCCGCGCCTCGATTCGAAGTTGCAGAGGTATTAGTCCTCTGCAACTTCGAATCGAGGCGCGGATGGCGCGCCGAGATGGCGTTTCAGTACCCTCAGTCGGGTATTAGTCCTCTGCAACGCAAAAAACGAGGTCGAGGTACGAGATGAACAACGAGTTTCAGTACCCTCAGTCGGGTATTAGTCCTCTGCAACCTGAAGGGATGGCAGGACGCGCATGTCCTGCACACGTTTCAGTACCCTCAGTCGGGTATTAGTCCTCTGCAACGTGATCCGCTCGCCAAGCTGCGGCAGCATGGTTACTGTTTCAGTACCCTCAGTCGGGTATTAGTCCTCTGCAACTAGCGGAAGCTGCTCAGTGGATGGAACTTGCCGCAGGTTTCAGTACCCTCAGTCGGGTATTAGTCCTCTGCAACTGTGACGCCGCTGCAGAAACCGCCGGCGCAGACGGGGTTTCAGTACCCTCAGTCGGGTATTAGTCCTCTGCAACGTACTGCTGAAGTACCGGCAATGCTTCAGACACAAAGTTTCAGTACCCTCAGTCGGGTATTAGTCCTCTGCAACGTACATACCTCTTGGCACACTTTCAGCCTACCGGCGTTTCAGTACCCTCAGTCGGGTATTAGTCCTCTGCAACATCCTCCAATCTACTAATAACCATGTTGCCGCAAGGTTTCAGTACCCTCAGTCGGGTATTAGTCCTCTGCAACGCACTCTATGTTGCCCTGTTCAGCTAACCAAAGCCCGTTTCAGTACCCTCAGTCGGGTATTAGTCCTCTGCAACCAGTCCCTATATCTGCTAATATCATGACTTATCGGGAGGGTGCTTATGATGCTCCTCCCGGATGAACGGCGGTTTGCCTTCTTTTACCATTTCCTGAAGGTCTGCCAGCGCCTTCCTTACTTTCTCCTTCTCTGACTGGCTGATTGGCAGTGCCTCAAATTCCGCCTCATCCAGAATCAGCACCTGACCGTCCGGGTATACAAACAGATCGAGGGCTAGATCGTCAGCCTTTACCTCCCCGTCACCGAACCGCGCAGGACGGGCGAAATTACAGTACCATCCCTTCTTGTGATCGTCTTCTACATCGTGGACTTCGAAGATGTTATACCAGCGGTCAGCGTAGAAGTACTCCACGAAGCGGTCGCCCTTCCGAAAGACCACATACCCCAGATCGAGATTGTCCCGATTGAAGTAGGCCTCCAGCTTGATATGGCTGTCATCCTCTTCCAGGATCACCCCATCGTAGCGCCATACCTCGCGGCCTGTATGGTCAGTCTTGATAACAGTAATGCTCTTTCCCATTGTCAGGGCTGGACTCCCCCTATCGTCAGGCCGTCTTCATTTGAGGCAATCGCCAGCAGTCTCCCATCCGGAGAAAAGCCCAGTGCTGTGGGGACATTCGAGAAGCCGGTTAGCGTGACTAGTTCCTGCCCGCCACTCACATCCCACAACTTGACCAGAGGGGCATAGCCGTCATGGACTGTGCCTGCTGAGGCGGTTGCTAGAATGAGACCGTCCGGCGAGAACGACGCACTGGCAACAAAATCTTCATGGCTGAAGCGCAGACCTTCCTGGTCAGTTGATACATCTACCTGGATGATACTTCCGCGTGACCACCAGTAGACGTGGTTCCAGTCGTCGGGCGGAAGCAGGGGAGTTGCTGCCGGCCCGGCAATGTGCCCCATAGCGGTTAGTGTCCTTTGTACTGAACCGTCATTGGTGCTCCACAGGATCAGGATGCCTGAGCCAAGGTCGCCTGCTCCAGCCAGTATTGTCCCGTCGGGCGAAAAACGGAGGTCCCCGACCCCCACGATCTGGCCGCCGGTTATATCACCCACCGTTGCGTTCAGATTGATATTGCGAATGAGTTGCTGAGTGTCCCAGTCCCAAAGGGTGACTACCCCGTCGAGACCGCCGGTCGCTATCATGGAGCGTTCAGCAGAGAAAGCCACGCTCCTCACCCCGCCTAGCCTTCCTGCCAGCAGGTTTGCTTCTTGTCTGCTTGTTGTATCCCATATCTGGGCTGTTGCGTTCTGTTCGAAGGGGATGGTGACCAACAGCCTTCCATCGGGTGAGTAGATAAGGGATTGGATTGCCTCGCCGGCGGCAAGCTGGCCGTTTTGTTGTAGGAAGACAGTGTCGAACAAAAACACGCCGTTTGCAGTTGCGACCGCGATGGTGGCTCCATCCGGTGACCACGCTAAGGCACTGATCCCTTCGGCATCTATGCCGGCCTGTCCGACCTTCGCAAGGCGGGCGGCGTTATTCGGTTCGAGCACTGGTAGCGGGCTCTCTGAGGGGGCCGGCACAGAGGCGGAGAGGCCAGGCTGTACGGTCTCTTCGTCAGGATAGACTGGAGAGGGATTGGCAGGTTGGGTTGTTGAGCCGCTACATGATGCCAGCAGGCTGGCGAGCATGCCCGCCGCAAGGGCCGCTGTGCTAAGCCGCAGAAGTGGTTTCATTTCTCTTCTCTCTTCTCTAGGTAAAAGGAGCAGTAGTTTCTAGACCCTGCCAGCTATTTCTCTTGGCAGGGTTTTGTATGCTATCATGATACTGTAGTGTTGTTTTTAGACCAATCGCTCAGGAGAGCGACCCCATGCCGTCTTCTACGACAGTTGAGCCTGATCTGTGGCCTGCCTTGATCCAGAGCCTTGATCAGGGGGTGCTTGTTCTAAGCAGTCAGGGGCTGGTTACCTACGCTAATGAAGAGGCGGCCCGCCTGTTACAATACTCGCCAGGCGACCTGCTGGGGCTGGATCGTCACGACCTGATCGCGTTGTTCCAGCCGGAAAGGCTGGATCAGGCTCGCTTTGCTTCTGACCTGCTGGCTGGCCGGCTAGGCCCCCGTCCAGATCAGACATATGCCATAGTCACTTTTAACAGGCGTATTATAGCAACCCCTTTCCGTCCATCTTTAGGTGGCGTTACGGTGATTCTATTGCGTGAGGATACTGGATGGCCGTCTGCCCTGATCGCCCAAACTGTGATGGGTGAGTTGCATAGTCCTCTAGCCTTTGCCATCCAGTACGGCGAGGTCCTGCTGAAGCGTCTGCAGGACGAGAGCGTCCCTATCTTTGAATTGCGCGATCTGGCGCGGATTGTGCATGATGCGCTCAGGCAGACTCTTAGGTTGTGGCAGAGTCTTTCTCATCTGTACAGCGCAACTATTCAGCAGACCTCCACGTTAGAGATGCAGGCTGTGGCCATTCCATCAGCTATCCGAGCGGCCATCCGCGAACTGGAACAACATGGGCTACCGCACACGCCCCGCCTGCTGATCGAACTGCCTGGTGATCTTCCGCTTGTGCGTGCGTCGGTATCACACCTTCATGTGGCGCTTTTGGCCTTGCTGGAAGGCCTGCTTGCACGCATGTCCCCTCAGGATCAAATGACTGTCTCTGCTACTAACCGGTTGCGGTACGTCCAGCTTGAACTGACACCCAGCTCTGCGGGGGTACTACGCAGCTACTTATTCGACTCACTCCCCTTGGCTGTCACGGAACAGGTGATCACGCGGCATGGCGGTCGTATCTGGGTTGAGGCCGAAAAGGGCCAGCGGCCTGTTCTTTATCTGTCACTTCCAGTTTGGGAAGGGAAAGCTTCCTCATCCTCCACGGCAGGTTGACATCCCTGGCAAAGAACATCTGTCTGGTTGCCACAAGCCCTATGCTCGCCTACACTAGTAACATCTGAAATTATTGCCCCATTTAAGGATGACGGTATGGGTTCTTTACAGCCAGAGGAAGATAACCTTACACCTGACCCCGGAAAACCTGATCAGGATCAAGTATCTTCTTCTCAGACCAGCTCGGAACAGAGCCAGCCCGCCGGGCAAAACGATCCAGACAGCAAGTTCCCGAAAGAGGGTATTCCTTCCAATGGAGTGCTGGTGCGGGTCTATTTTCCTCATCCGGCTATGGGAGTTGAAGGAGAGAGTCCCCCTACGCCGGAGCCGGCCCCCAAGTCTGAGGGACCGAAGGAGGGCGTAACAGCACCTCCGCCGCCTAGCCTCGAAGAGACAATGATAGCTCAGGATACCCCCCCTAGAGGAAGCCCGTCCTTTGAGGCGTTAGCAGAAACGCGGCAGGCGGTTCCTGCTCCACCCATGCAGACAGCGCCGCCGTCAGAACAACCTGCCGTTTCTGCTTCTTTCCCGGCGCCGGACAGGCTACAGGTTATTCAGCCGCTGGAGACGCCGCCCCCTCTGGGTGATGTTCCAGCCGAACAATTCGATCAGTACCGGGAGCATCATGAGGAACGTCATGGCTGTCGTATCCCAACGGCGGCAGGGATCGTGCTGGGGCTGGTACTGGTATGCGTTCTGGCAAGCGGAAGTTTTCTTCTGTGGGGCTATGTAACCAATACCTTGCCTTCCCCTGTTGCTGAGCTGGTCACTCAGGTCGGTGAGGCAGGCAGGCTTGTCAATATGACGCCCCGCCCCTCTCCTACCCCAAGCCCTACCATGACTATGACGGTGGGGGCGTTGATCGAGCCGACCGCCGCGCCGCCGCTCAGTGAAACGCCCGCTGTACGGGTCACGCTTTTGCCTCCATCGCCTACAGATACCCCTACACCGTCTGCCGGTTCAAGTATCGTGCAGGCAGGGGTACGGATGATTTATGTGCCGGGCGGCACGTTTGCGATGGGGAGCCAGTTTGCACCAGAAGAAGGGCCGATCCATGATGTGACGCTCAGCCCATACTACATTGACCAGTATGAGGTTACCAACGCTCAATGGCTGGCCTGCGTGCTGGCTGGCGGGTGCGCCGATCCTGAGATCACAACTGCTTATGATGGCACTCCCTATTACGGGGTAACGGCCTTTGATAATTACCCCGTCGTCAATGTTACATGGTATGAGGCCGATGCTTACTGCCAGTGGCGTGGGGCACGCTTGCCTACCGAGGCTGAGTGGGAGATGGCCGCCCGCTGGAATCCTGCTACCGGCGAGGTAACGATCTACCCGTGGGGTGACGACTGGGACCCTCTGCGGCTGAACTTTTGCGACGCGAGTTGCCCGTTGACTGCTAATGCTGACTCTTCCGCTGATGACGGCTGGCCGCAGGTTGCTCCGGTGGGGAGCTTCCCTGACGGGGCCAGCCCGGTTGGCGCTTTGGATATGGCCGGCAATGTCGCGGAGTGGGTTGCCGACTGGTATAGCGCCGGTTACTATGCAACCTCGCCTGCCGAGAATCCTACGGGGCCGGCCAGCGGGACACTGCGAGTTGTGCGGGGCGGGGCATGGGGTGTAGGCCGCGATTTACTGCGCAGTACGGCACGCTCACGTTTTTCTCCCAACCTTTTTGGGGCGGGGCTGGGGTTGCGCTGTGCTATCTCGGCAGATGCTGTGAATCCGTGAGTGGGGAGTATGGGCCGCGTACATAAAACCCTTGCGATGCGCGTTCTGGAGGGGCAGGGGGTCCCTTATGAGGTCGTCGTGTTCCCCGATACGATCCATGATGCTCTTGAGGTAGCACGTTACGCAAGTTTACCTCCAGAGATGGTCTACAAAACACTAGTTGCCGAAGCAGAAGACCCCGGCTCAAAACCGTTCCTGTTCTTGGTCGCCGCTACGCGTACCCTTAATCTTAAGAAGGCGGCGCAGGCTGTCGGGGCCAGAAAGTTGCGCATGGCCCGTCATGTTGACGCCGAGCGGCTGACCGGCCTGAAGGTTGGGGGTATCTCGGCACTGGCCCTGCTGAATAAGGGATTCGCCATCTATCTGGATGAATGGGCTGTTCTGCTGGATGAGATCGTGGTCAGCGCGGGCGAGCGCGGCCTCAATCTCCGGCTGAGGGTAGATGATCTGATCCGTGTGACCGGCGCACAGCTTGTGGATGTCAGCGAGGAACAGCCTGAATATGGAAGTGTCTAGAGCCTGCCTGCTTGGCATGAGACCCGCTGGCTGTCCTGCCTAACTTTACCATGATGAAGATCGAGTATAATGAGCAACAAACCATATACTTCAGTTCAGGTTAGTGGGGGGACTGATGAGTCCGGAACGTGAAGTTCGTATCCTGATTGTTGATGACCAGCGTGACGTTGCACGGGTATTGCGCACCAGCCTAGAACTACTTAATCGGGGCTATTTCATCCTTGATGTGCCCTCCGGCGAAGAAGCACTGCTTGAACTGCGGCGGGGCGGATTTGAGTTGCTTGTAACCGATTATCGTCTGCCCGGTATGAGCGGCGTGGAGCTGATTCAAAGGGCGCGGAAGCTTGTCCCTGCTATCAAGGCCATCGTGATCAGTGCACATAAGCCGGATGAAATCAAGGAGAAACTGGCTGACGTGGAGGTGGCCGGCATACTGGAGAAGCCTATTGATACGGAGGCTTTCACCAAAATTGTCAACAAGAGCGTATTCGGCACAGAGGAACCCGAAGCCGCAACGCCGACCCCGCCGCCTGAACCTGAGGTAGAAGAGAAGATTGATGAAGACGCGATTTCCCGCGAGCTTTCAGCTTTGCATATAGACCTTGGGGCCACAGGGGCCGCATTTGTCAACAGAAGAGGCAAGATCATCCTGCGGGCCGGCTCGCTGGATGACATGGAGCGTTTTGCCGATCTGATGGGGGTGCTGGCCCGCACTTTTGCCAATACGGCAGAGGTGTCTTCTTATCTGGGAGACCAGCCCTCTTCAGATGTCCATTATTACAGCGGCAACCGTCATGACATCTATGCTCTCTCGGTAGGGCCGCGTTTTTTCCTTGCCATTCTGTTCCCCAGCGGCAGTCAGAAGCAAATGGGGCCTGTCCTCCGTTTTGGAAGGCCGCATGTGCAGGCAATGCTGAGAGTCCTAGGAGAGATCACAACCGAGCCGGCAGAGAAACCAGCAACGGAGCCTGCCCCTAAGCCAGCCAAGAGCCTGGAAGCTCCATCGCCAGTCCCTGTTAAGGAACCAGCCAAAGGGAAGGAGAAGGAAAAGGAGAAGCCCCCTTCCTCTCCAGCTCCTGTCCAAGAGAAGGATGCGGCGCCCCAGCCCATCCCTGACCTGGACCTTGAAAGCCTCGACCTTGATTTGTCCGAGCTAGGGGACTTGGATAGCTTCTGGGAGCAAGCCGCCGGCGAGACAACAAAAGTGAGCGAGGACACCCTGTCTCTAGAGGAGGCCATCAAGTTGGGGCTGGTCACCAAAGACCTCGGACAATCTCCCCATGCTCCAGAGTGAGGCAATAAAAGCAAGAACCAGCCTTCTTTCGTAGAAAGGCTGGCTCTCTAATTGTGCCCTGCGCTCAAGCCAATACATCACTGCCGCTATCAGCGGCTTTAGAGAGGTGGTAGCCCTCTCCTCGCAGAAGCTTTACGGGATGGAGGGTGAAGCACTGGTTCTGTTAGTAGAGGTCTTCTTCGTCATCCTCCTCATCGTCTAACCAGTCTTCGTCTTCCTCATCGTCTTCCCAATCGTCAAGGTCGTCGAATTCCTCGTCCTCATCCAAGTAGTCCCAGTCTTCTTCGTCCTCGTCGAATTCCTCGTCGTCGAACCACTCTTCGTCTTCTTCATCCTCATCGGTAGGTCCCATAAAGCGGGCGGTACTTCTCTTGCTATTTGTCCACCTGTCCATTATTTGTGCTCTCCGCTATCATGCATTTTTAGGTCGGACAAACAAGGTATAGACTGGCCGCCGGCGGCCTGTCTCACCGGTTTTCCCCAACCCTATAAGGCGGGCCGAAAGTTTAACTTAAGTTTCTGTTAAAGGCAACCCGGCCCAGAACACAGGTTGCCTCTTTATTCCTCACGTGACGATGCAAGATTATAATCTGAGCAGGAATTAGTGCAAGACTAAATTACGCCTTTTTTTGAGATGATTTTTCAGCCGGTTTGAAAGGAGGCAAGTTGCCGGTTGTCAGGACGGTTCTGGGAGACATTTCCCCTGAGGAGATGGGCAGAACCTACGCTCATGAGCATCTGCTCTGGTCTGTGCCGCCTCCCTATGACAGCCATGATCCTGACCTGAGGCTGGATAGTGTCGAGGCCGCTGTGAGGGAGCTGACTCTCTTCAAGACGGCAGGCGGCCATTCACTGGTCGAGATGACTACGCCGGAACTCAGGCGAGCACCGCGCGAGCTGAGGGCCATCTCCGAGGCGACAGGGGTGTATATCATTGCGGCTACCGGCCACCATAAGGGGTTGTTCAGTGAGGCTTACACGGGAGGCTTGTCAGTTGATGCTATAGCCGCACAGATGATCCGTGACTTGACGGAGGGTATGGACGATACCGACATCAAAGCAGGGGTCATCAAAATTGGCACAGGTGAGGGCGGGGCAACAGAGAGCGAGATGAAGGTGATCCGGGCGGCGGGAATAGCTCATCGCGAGACGGGTGTGCCGGTGTCTACCCACACGGAGGCCGGCACTTATGCACTTGAGCAGATACGCCTGCTTCGAGAAGCAGGCGTTGCGCCGGAACGGATGTTGATAGGCCACCTCGACAGGCGGCTGGACTGGAACTACCACCTTCAGATCGCCCGTACAGGTGCTTACATGGGCTTTGATCAGATCAGTAAAGAAAAATACTTTCCGGATAGAGAGCGTATCGCCTTTATCAAACGGCTGATCGAAGCAGGACACGGGCGGCACATCCTGCTGTCAGGCGATCTGGCCCGCAAATCCAATTGGCCCAGTTACGGTTTTGGCAACGGCCCGGGTTTGACTTATATCCTATGGTGCTTTGTCCCTCGTATGCTGGAAGCAGGTATATCTCCACAGGCTGTTGATGACCTCTTGATCCATAACCCGGCACGCTTTTTTGCCTTTTAGGTGTAGGGTAGAAGGAGGGAGGCGTGATGGGCAGAAGTGTGACGCTGGATGTGGGCGTTAGTGCAGGGGAATAATCCCAGACCTGCTCCTGCTATCCTCCTCAATTTGAGGAACTCTCTCTGCGTGAGCTTTTTGAATTGGCAGTTCAGCCGCGCTCAGCGCGGCGAGCGGAGCAGGTCGGTCGCAATCGCGTGTTGGGTTGCCCTATTTGTCTTCTTGTCTAGAGCCAAACTCCCCCTATTTCTCGCAAGTACTCGTTGATAGCATCAGTCAATAAGGACCTTCTGCGGACGATAAAATCCCGGTACTCCTCAATATGCCACATATCTTCAGGTACCAGCTGTGCTTGAAGTCGTTCTCTTTCAATATGGGGCAGATACTCGTTGGGTGGTGACTTGAGAATGGACCTGTTGGCCTTCTGGGAAAGAAAGGCTATGTTTGCCAGATCATCTATTTCGTGGGCCTCGAAGTGAAGGTCGTCCGCTTCCTTTAACACAGCTCTCGGGAAAATGTGATGAAGCTCTAATTGATGATCAGGCCCAACATTTGTAGCGCTCAGGACTGTTCCGGTGAACCAGTCGGTGGCTCTCCTATGCCGGAATACCACAAATATCAGCGAAAGGAAAGGATGTCTCTGGTATTTTCCTTCTATCATTTCTGGCGTGATCTCAAGACTTGCTATCTCCCGTTTCAGGTTGGCTATCAGATCATCTAACGGTGCATTACCAACTATTGCCCGAATGTCTTGGTCAATCTTGGTCTCAGGGCTACCTGTAAACCTTCCGTGTATAGTGGCTTCAAAAAACCAGAATAGCAGTCCTCTTGCTTCCCTCTCGGAAAGTTGCTTTTTCCCGCGAGAAAAGAAAACCACTAAGGGGACAAGAGCATTGGCAGATGGTATCCAATCCAAAGACTCGATGCCGGCATTGTTTCTCAAGAAGTTGATAGTATAGTCAATACCTTTCTTGGTATGCTTCCAAATGTCCTCTAACTCGGACTGGCTCCTCCTCCAAAGGACTCCCAAGTATCTGAATCTACTCTGAACTGTACCTACGGCAACAAAGCACCGCATCAAAAAACGGGATTCAAGCGCATAGTTTGCTTGCTCATAGTCATCCAAAGTAGCCTCAAATTCTTTCACAAGCGCTCCTGGCCAATGGTAGGCTAATTGTGCCATCGCCAGCTCTGCCTCCCTCAATCGAGTGCCCCGTGAGTTAATGCGAATGAAGGACTCTGTGACCTCTTCATAATCATCAGTGTGTATTATCATCACAGGGTAGCGATACTCTTTAATTTTCTCAAGACGGGCCAATCTTTGGCCATAGACTTTGCGCTGTTCCTTGCCGAGACCTAGGGCTCCCTCGATTTCGTCAAGAACCTCAATAGCACCTCTCGTGATTACATCTCTCACCGATACCCAAAGAGGGTTGGCTTTCAGTTTAGCACTGTAAATTTGAAACGTTTCTTCTTCAACATTGAAGTACACTGGTATTTCACCATCGAACACTTGCTTGAGCGATGTCAATCGTTGTTGCCCATCCAAAACAAGATACCTGATCTGCCTCTCATCACTGTGTTCAAACGAACCATTGCGTAATTCGGGCAATTCTTCAGGCTTCCAAACAAGTATAAGACCCGAAGGGTATTCTCGGTATAAGGAATCAATCAAGTCTCTGGCCTGGGGTCTATTCCATACATATCCCCGCTGGATTTCTGGTAACCCCAATTCTCCTTTACTGAGTTCCTCAAGAAGTACATTGACGGGTTTATCAGTGCGCTCAAGTTTCGCCATGTGCTTTGTCCTTTCCCTTGGGATACCTTAGAACTCATTGCAAAATTCGGTTGATGCACCACAGGATAATGGCGACAAGACAAAACGCCTTGTAGAGATGCAAATGACACTCGTAACGAACTACCAAGTGTCAACAGTTCCATTTTAGCGTGAAGAGACTTTTCAAAACGAGTTCTAGTCTATTTCACATCCATTGCTACCCTGAACCCAATCAGGGGCAGGCGTGTTTCAGGGTCGAGACTGCGGCGCTGAGTGCATCGGGCGGCTGAAAGTCTGTTTTCATAGGCACCGCCCCGCAGGATGCGTCGTCCCGCGGCCTCAAGGTCTTCACGCCCATCATCCGAGCGATATGGATAGCCCTTGGCCAGACTACTGCACCATTCCCACACATTGCCGCCCATGTCATATACACCCTCCGGGGTTCTGTCCTGCGGGAAGATGCCTACCGCGCAGGTTTGTTCAATGCCTGCTTCCCGCGAGTTGGTGATACCAGCATTGGCCTGATTTCCCCATGGGTAACGCCAGTGGTTCAGGCCGGCGGCGGCTCGCTCCCATTCAGCCTCAGTTGGCAGGCGGTAGGGTTTCCCTGTCTTTGAAGCCAGCCAGTTTGTGTAGGCTACCGCTTCGTGCCATGTAACGCCCACTACAGGCCGATTGTTGATCCCCCACACTGGATCGTAGGATAGCCCGCCTTGCTCGGTGACCTTCTTGCGCCATTCCAGCCCCTGTGCAGTCCAGTATTTGTTTTTGGTCCAGCCGCCCTGACTGACGAAGGCTCGGAACTGTGCATTCGTGATCGGATAACGCGAGATATAGAAGGGCTTGAGGTTGACCCTGTGCCGTTCGTTCTCGTCTCCTAGTTCATACGGTCCGCCTTCGATGCGCACCATATCAGGGATGAGCGAACATACGCCGGGCCTTGGATCACCCAGCAAGCCCAGAACATCAGCGGCCTGCGCCCGTTCGCGCGGAGTCAAATGCCCGTCTTGAACAAGGGCTACCAACTGTCCTATCACTCGCGGTACAACCTGCCGGCCAACGTGTTCATCCTGCTCGGCGGCAGAGCGCCCCACCATATACAACATCTCGCCGGCCCACCAGACAGCCCGCCAGCCTGCGGCATCCGTTGGAGGGCTTGGCTTGCACAGCAGGCTGATGGCATCAAGCGGACGCACGACATCACGCAGGTTATACACCAGATGTCCAATCGCTAGTAGCAGTACCTCGCGCCAGTTATCCCCGCGTGAAGCCAGCTCAGCCACCTGGCGGGTAAACTCTCTTCTTGTCGTCAGATGGCAGGCGGCCATGAATTCCTGAAACCCCCGGTGCGGGAAGGCGTACATCCGTTCGCCGCTTGAGTTGTTTCCCTTACCTATCAACAGGCCGGTGCGGCTCTCTATATAGTCGCAAAATCGTTGCGCCTTACCCCAGTCGTTCTCAAGATAGCGCGTCAGGATACGCAAGATCTCAGCCTGAGGAATACTCACCGGCTCTCCCTCAGCTCCTTGTGCCTGCTGGGCGTGAAAGGCCACCTCACACAGCCCGCTGATTAAACGTTCCTCGCGCACTCCAAGTTCTTCAAGGATGCCCTTTTCCCATTCGCATGGGCTGATCTGCTTGGCGCGTTGCCAGTCCCACATCAATAGATTGACAGAGTCGTTGTACAGACAGGCGCGTTCTCGCGGCAGGTTCCCGTTGTTCGAGTGGATAATGGCAATAACGGTCAGCAACAGCGGATTTTGTGCCAGATCGAGCAGATAGGGGACAGCCCTGCGCAAATCATCTGCTCTGTTCTTGGCCCAACGTGAGCTTTGACGCCCCAATTGGGCCAGTGTGGTGTACCAGTTGTTAATGAAAGTGTCTATGCTGGCACGGCTGAGGGGTGCCAGCGTGGTGAATGGAAAGCCGGGCAGGCGCCACGCCTGATCCGTGTACGACAGTGTGCGGCAGGTCACGATGAAGCGGCAACGAGGATAGGTGTCTCGGAAGGCCGTAATTGCCTCCCGAAGCAGGGAGCGGCGGGACAGATCAGCGATCTCGTCCAGCCCGTCAAACATGATCAGACATTGGTCGTGGCGCAGAGCTTCCAGCATCTGCGGTGCAAAGGCGGAGAGGTTATGCTCGGCCAGTTGCCTGACAATATGCGCCCAGACCATCTCGGCTGTACCATGTCTGGCATCCTGTGGAATGTCCTGTGCCAGCTCACGCAGATTGACGCGGATAGGTAACAGAGCGCCATGTACCCAGCGGGCCGCCCGCTGATTTCCCTGAGCCGGCACATTCAACCGTTCGAGGTAACCGCGCTTAGGGTAAAGCCGCGCCCCGGCCAAGCAGATCGTCAGGTAATTAATAAAGGTGGTCTTGCCGGAGCCAGGGTCCCCCAAGATAACCAGATTCCGGTTGCGGATAGCCGCATCCAGCACAGGCACAGGTACATAAGAACTATCATTCTCCTTGCGCCGAACGGCGGATTGCGTCCGCATGGTGTCGAGCGGGATATAGAGGGTGTTCAGCCTAATATCCGACACAAGCTGATCAGTGCCTGCCAGCCGTAGATTAATCTGCCCTAATGGGATACGGCTGGCCGTCGTGGCGAGCTGTAACAGGTAGCTTCGCTCTAGGTCGCCGACTGCTGTCTCATCCTCTGAGGAGATAGCCTCCAGATCAGGGAGGGGCAGGAAGACTTTCCCCGCTTCGATGTAGTACTCCGTATGAATGACGTTGTGGCCGGCTACCCCGCCTGTGTTGAAGGTCGTTCCGCTTCCCAAATTTGCGCCGGGGGCAATTCCTCCGCCAACCTGAATCTGATTGGCAGGGTCTCTCTGGTCTCTGTTGCTGTTAGCGCTCCCGCCTTCCGGCACAGGTGCCCCTTCAAGGCGCGCTATTTCCCGCCGAAGTTGGCTGATGAGCTGGCACAGCCTGTCTTTGGATGCATCCCTGCTTTCGTTCTTCCCATTGGCGTTCAGTTTCTCTAAGGCAGTCTCTACCTGACGAAGGGCATCGTATAGCTCATCTAAGCTCTTGTCATTGTGGGCGGTGGCAGAGCTATGCTCGGTTTGTACCTCATTGGACTTTTGGGGTAGTCTGTTGTTGCGAACCGTTAACTCTCTGGCCATCTCGTTCTCCCGCTTTACCCGCTTGCTCTTCTACCTATTTCGACATTACAATCATATCATTAAGGCTTTTGGACGGAAAACTAATGGAAAACAAACCTAGCATCAACCCATTTGCCCCTAAAAAAGAGAGCGGTGATCAACCTCCCGCTGGTGCTAACAACAATGTCATCAATATTGGTGGTGATGTTGGCATGCTTGCCAACATCGGGAGCGGGAACGTTTATACCGACCAAGTGGCTGGACGCGACCTAGTCGTTAACGGTGTTCTCTCCGACAGTGCTACCGGCTTTGCCGACCTGCTGATTGACCTGAAGAATCTGATCCTCAAGGCCAAAGAAGCAGGCGAGCTGGGAGATACGCTAGCCCAGCAAGCAGTCGCTACACTTGAAGAAGCCGCAGAACTTGTCACCAAAGAAAAGAAGCCTCCTAAACAGCAACTCGTCAAAAAGCTGGAGTTTGTTGCCGATTTGCTTGACGCGGCCACCGATCTGATGGGTGCATCCGGCGGCATCAGCAAAATCTTGATGCAAGCGGCCCCTATTGCCGCGTTTCTAGTAAAGCTGGCGAGCCGTTTATTCTGATCCGGCTGCAAGGCGCGGCAGTGTAGGCCGGGCACGAGCGACTACCCAACTGAGCGCCAACAGTACTTCGTTCTGCAATTTTGTATCAGACTCCCATGATGCCCGCGGCGGCAACTCGGACAGCAGTTCAGCCAGCGAGCGGGCTGTCTTGAGCATTTCCTCGCTACTAAGGGGCGGGTCAGGCAGGTTCCGGATTAATGTCCCTAGTGCAATGCCCGCCGCACAGCGCACTTCAAGCGGCCCTCGCTCGATGAATTGGGCTAGAATCTGTTTAATACTGGGCCACATCACCCGTGCACGGGCTAAGCCATGCAGAGCCGCAATTTGAATCTCGGTGCTCTCCTGATCATCTGTCGCTTCGAGCAGGACTCGCAACGCGGCTGGAGTCTCTTCGAGTGCGTACCCCAGCACTTCTAGGGCCAAGGCCCGCAGGCGGGCAGGTACGCGGGTGGTCTGTCGGCTTCCCACGCTTCGCAGGACGGCTAGATCCATGATCTCATTGATCACTTCACCGGACAGGGGAAGGTGTGCCTGCAGGCAGGCCGTGATCTGCTCCCCCAGATGTTCCCAGTGGACCTGAAGCGCCTTAGCCAGTGCCAGCAGGGCGTGTTCTGGTAAGCCGCGTAACGCCGCCAATGTCTGGACAGCTTTACTGCCAATGCCATGTTCCTGAACAGGGAAGAGCGAAATCAGATAGTTGATGATCTCTGGGCCAGGATTGTTCAGTTGGGCAATGGTTTCCAGTGTGGCTTCGCGGACGCTCATTTCGCCGTCACTCAGCAGTGTCTCCAGTGCCTGGCGCATCTCAGGCTCAGGGTCAGGGAAATGCCGGAAAGCTGATGCTACGGCACAACGCACCCGATCAATAGGGTCCCTGACCATGTGAAGGAGCATATGAGCAACTTGCGGATCATCTGCCCCTTTGGCGGCCAACGGCTCAATTGCAATCTCTCGGACACTGTCTGCCGGATCGCCCAGCCGTTCGATCAACGCCTCAATGACTTCGGGCGTCCGGTTGCGGCAGACCCCCAAAGCTTTGGTGGCGGCATGACGGACAGATGCATCTGTCTCGTGCGTCCAGCGTACTAGTTGGGTAATGACCTCTTCCGGCAGTTCGACGGGACGGCAGAGTGCATGAATAGCGGCTACTCGTACCGTGACGTTCGGGTCGGAGATGATACGACAAATGGCTGTGAGGGCATTATCGGGCAGGTTGCTGATACCAGCCAGCGCTTCTATAGCACCCTCACGGATGGATGAGTCTGGATCGTCAAGCAGGTGGAGCAACTCACCAATGACCATGGGGGGAAGGGAACCGGCCTGTTGAAGCACCCGCAGACCCAGGCGCCGCTTAGCAGGAGTATCGCTGTGCAGAAAGTCCACCCACATGGCCAATGCTTCATGAGGGATGGGGGCGGCTCCTTCCAGCACTTGCTGGCTGATTTCGCAAACCTGCTCATCAGCGTCACGGGTGTAAGCCAGCAGGAGAGAATAGGCCTCTTTGGATAGAGAACCGGCTTGTCCCAGAGCCTGCGCTACTGCCCGCCGCACAAGCGGAGAGGCTTCACGTCCCCGGTGAACCAGCGCGGCGCGGGCGTCTGGGAGGTAGGCAGGCCAAAAGGTAAGGGCATCAGCGGCAAATGCCTGACAATGCTCGTCGCGGTTAGCGAGGTTTTCGAGCGCGATTTGGAAGGCGTATTGACTGCCGGGGGTGCCCTCTAGGTTGACCAGATGGCGGCGGGCGCTGTCGAAGATCAGGTTAAAGCGCCCTAAGTCGTCCCGGTCTCCCTCTAACCATAAACGCATCAGCTCCCTGACTATTTCCTGTGTCACTTCGGGGCACGTCTCAACGCCGTTCCCCAGCAGACGTGCCGCGAAGAATAAGTCACGCTTGAGTAACGCTTCAAATGGGCTGGACATATGGCCGAACTGCGCGGCCCGTGCGCCCCGTGCTAATATGGCTACTTCTATGAGGTCAGAGGCATTCTCGCAGGAGCCAAGTGAGGTGAGACTAATCCCCAGCATGATGACCTCATCCCAGCGGGGGTCGTGCAGATGATCACGTATCCGTTCGGCGGCCAGCCTGTAGCTTGAAACCAGATGGCGCGCCGCAAAGTACTCCTGCAGGCCATGATAGATAAAACCGTACCGCTGAGGAGCCAGCTCGATCAGCACCCCTGCATGCAGACGCAGCCGCCCCAGAAAATCGCTAATGGCCGCGTGAGTCTGCTCAGCGCTCATCTCAGGGTGCATCCGACTCCAGCTATGGCCCAGAATGTCACGCAGTTCTTGCTCGCTCAACATGCCGGAGGGACGGGAGGATTGCAACCAATAGGCCAGCTCCCCCAGCAGAGGAGTAACCTCATGTTCCAATACCGCCGGTCGGGAGGCCGCTCCCTGTGGGAGATGCCATTCCCGGATCAGCGTTTCTGCTACAAGCTGGTAGATCGCTGCGCGTTGCGCAGGCAGGATCATGCCTGGCCGATGAACGCTGACTAACATTCTCAGCAGGAGGGGGGTGTTGGCCAGCGCGTAGAAGCGGGAGTTGGCCGTCACTTGACGCACCAGTGCCAGCGTCTCAGAGTGGGCTTGGCGGAGGGCTTCCTCGTCCCGCATGAGGGGGCGCTTCATTCGGGCCAGTGTGAGCTTCCACTTCAGGAGGAAAGAACCTATTTGACTGCGATCTAATGGCCGCAAAACATACCCTGCAAACTCAGGCGGCAGAGGGGCAGTTGAATATCCTGACAGGCGGCTGGTCACGACGATGCGGTTGCCCGCCGCGCGCCAGTTGACGGCAGATTGAGCCACAACGGCTACCAACATCCTGCGCTGTTCATCTGTGCATACCTGATCAAGCCCGTCCAGCAGGATCAGGCATTGGCCATTCTTTATCAGGCTTGCCAGCAGTGACTTAATGCCGTCGTCGCGGGCCATGTTTGCCATTGAACGTAGAATGAAGTCTTCTAGGTTCTCATCAAGCTCGTGGCTCTCAATGTAATCTGCCAAGTCAACGTAAATTGGGAGGGGGCGGACTAACTTAAAGTGAAGCGAACCGTCTGGCCAGGTCTCCATCCGCCAGCTATCTTGATCGTCGTCCAGCAGGATTCTGGCATGTTCCAGCGTGAGGTGGCGCAGGAGAGTGGTCTTTCCGGCGCCATTGTCCCCAAGGATCAATACCTGGGCATGGCGTGAGAGAACATCCTGCACTGTCAGACCTTGGTGTGCCTCCAGCTCCTGATAGCCCAACGGATCGCGGAAAGTGTACAACTCAGGTGAATCATAGGTGGCCGTTTGATAGCGTGCGTAATGATCGGGTTTCCTGCCTGCATTGAGCGGCACTAACCGCACAGGGACATATACGTCGCTGAGTGGCACAGTGCGGTTGATACTGCGGGGATACCCTCTCGGATCAATATGGCCGATCTCTTCACAACAGAGGGTCAGATACGTGTTGAGTGCCGCAATTTCTTTATATTGATCGCCGGGAATAGCGCCCGCGTCGGAGATTGGTGTGCCTGCTGGGGCAGGAGCAACGGTAGTCAAACTATCCAGCAGGCTGTCGAGCTCCTCAAGCGCGAAAAGCTCCTCGAAGACAGGATTCCGGTCAATGAGGTGCTTTTCAAATGTGTCCATGAAGGTCTGAAGGGGAAGTATCCAGTCTCCCCATGAACGTGGGAGGGTGTGGCCTGTTTCAATGATGATGTTGCGTTGAAGCTCAGGGTAGAGGTCCCAGAGCATATCTGCCGCGCTCTCCAGACGGAAGAGGTAGGCACACCATAAAATCTCGGCAAAGCGGGCAGTCTGGTCGCCGCCGTATTCGAGCAGTTCTGCAAAGGCTTCCAGCCAGCGCTCATGCACGCCAGCACAACGCCGAAACTCACTTTGAGCCGCTTCAAGCGCTGACTCCAGCGTGGCCAGGTCGAGTGCCCCTTGGGCCAGATGCTCGATGATCACGTAGTTTGGCAGGTCGGTTGCCTCGCCATACTCCTGCGCTCGGTCAATGAGCGTTTTCAAGAGCCGCATACCGGCCTGACTCAGTGTCGCAGTTATCGAAGCGTCAAGCATTGGTCAGATAGCTCTTCATGTCAGCATAAACTGTCTTTGCCTGTGTAGGTGTGTTTCCCGTCCGCGCAACGAACAGCATGACATGTTATAATATGGTCTAACCCTAGATAAACCTTAAGGTAATATAAAGACAACCTCATTATACAATCATTCTGTTTTTGCTGCGGGTTTGCGTGCGTCAAGTACAGGATTGAAAAGGTTATACTGTGACAATCCCTCCATCAGCTTGGCCCTACCTGCTTGTGATACCAGCCCTGCTCACAGGGGTAGTAGTTGGTTACTGGTTGAGAGCTGTCAGCCGGCGCCGCCATGGTGTAGCTCAGCCGACTCATCACACCAGCCCGCCTGAGGCTGGCACATCCCCACTTCTCACACAGCAGTCTGTACAACAACTGGAAGGAGAACTATCCCATCTGGAATCCCACTTAGCCTCTCTCAATCGAGAAGTTGCACGTATCCGCCAACAGATCAGGGAACAAGAGCAGGAACATGATCAACTGTTGCTTACCCTTGAAGAGCGGCGTGCCTCGCTTCAGAATGTCCGCGCTGAGTTGCAAAATATCGAGCAAAATCTCCGTACCCGCAGGCAGGAAGCAGACAACCTAGCTCAGAGCATTAACTCCAGCCTAGAAGAACTAGAACTGCTGACTAATCTTAAAGAGACCTATACCGTCCGCATCAACCGTCTGACCCAGCAGGTTCAATGGCAAGACAGCGAACTTCGTATGCTTCGCCAGGCGTTCAAAGCCAAAACAGCCGAGATCGAAGAAGCGCAGGCGCTTCTTAAACAGCGCGAGACCGACCTCCGCCGCCTGATCCGACAGCGCCAGCAACGCGAGGCTGATCTGGAGCATGCCCGCCAGCTTTTGACTCAGAGAGACGATGAACTGAGACGGCTCTTTCATTACAGTGAGATGAGCGGGCAAATATTGATTGATCCTGAACAGTCTCCCAGCCATTCACAACCTGGTTATGCAGTTACTGGCGGGCGGGATCGTCCTATGCTTGTGCCGGGCATAGTTGTCAGCAAGCCGGAAGAAGGTGAGGGAGATCAGGCGCGTTCTCATTCCCTAGAAGACAACCAACAAGAAGATGACCTGACCATCATCCCCGGACTGGCCCATCTATATGCCCGCCAGCTTAATGATTTAGGGATTAAAACATTTCAAGAGCTGGCCCGTGCTGACGCCGCCGACCTAGAGCGCCGTCTGAAGATACCGGGACATTACTCACCCGACATATCGCGCTGGATTGAGACGGCCCGTAAGCTGGCTGGTGGCCGCACTGCAGAGACTTCTTCGTAACTTGCGGAGATTATCCCCGGCCTGTCCATCCATAGTCTACACTAGGTCATTTGCTGGGCGCAAGATGCGAGCGCCCCTGTTTCAGGCGGCAGAGGCATTCGGTGTATGTTCTATGGGCTAAAGTTCCCCCTGATCTTTGCCTACAAACAGGCAGTTCCCCTTCTTGATAGACAAGCTCAAATGTGCCGAATCACGTCACGAGTGGTATCATCCTCTATTCGTTCACCCAGATATAACTGTGCAGGAAACTTGGCCGCTGTTTCAAAGCTGGCCTCATCGGGGAAGCTGACAGAAGAATAAATATGATTGCTGTTTTGCAGGTCATCTATGGGATCAGTGCGCTGGGGCTTGCCCTGATCGGGTTTAACGCGTTGGTGCTTTCGATTGTCTATCTCTGGCATCGCCGTAAGAGAGCTGTGGAGCCTCCTCCGCCCCCTGAGGGCGAATGGCCCAGCGTCGTTGTTCAACTGCCCGTTTTCAATGAACGTTACGTTGTTAGACGGCTCGTGGAGGCAGTCAGCAGGCTTGACTATCCGCATGATCGGCTGACCATCCAACTTCTGGACGACTCGACCGATAAGACATCCAGGATCGCGGCAGAGGCTATTGGACACGCTTGCCAGAGGGGCCTGCGTTTCGAACACATACGGCGCGGTACACGAGCAGGGTACAAGGCCGGGGCACTGGCATACGGTCTAGGGAAGACGGACGCTCAGTTCGTGGCTGTCTTCGATGCTGACTTCGTCCCTGAACCAGACTTTCTACGGCGTGTGATACCTTATTTCTCGGCGGATGAGAGTCTGGGCATGGTGCAGACAAGATGGGCGCATCTCAATGCAGATTACAGCCCCCTGACGCGTGCTCAGGCGCTGGCTCTAGACGCCCATTTTATAGTCGAACAGATTTCCCGAAACCGAGGGGGGCTGTTATCGAACTTCTCTGGCACGGCAGGGGTTTGGCGTCGTACCTGCATCGAGGATAGCGGCGGATGGCAGACTGATACCCTGTCAGAGGATATAGACCTGAGCTACCGGGCACAATTGAGAGGGTGGCGACTGCTCTATCTGCCGGAGGTAGCAACGCCGGCTGAGATACCGACACAGATCATGGCCTTCAAACGCCAGCAGGCACGTTGGGCAACAGGCACAATCCAGTGTCTGCGCAAACACGGGCCGCGTTTATTAGGTGCCCGGCTGAACATCTGGCAGAAGCTCGAAGCGCTCTACCATCTGGGGGGGTATCTTGTCCACCCGCTCATGATCCTGCTTGTGTTGTCTACCCTCCCAATGGTAGTGACCGGGCATCTGGGCCGCCTGCCCCTGACTGCACTAGGCTTAGCGGTCTTTGGGCCTCCTCTGGAGATCGTGCTTGCCCAGATGCATCTTCATCGCGACTGGCCTCGGCGTCTGACAGCCTTCCCCGTTTTGATGTTGCTGGGGATCGGAATTGCCGTGAGCAATACCAAAGCTGTCTTTCAGGCATTTTCAGCCCGCCCGCCGACGTTCAAAAGAACCCCTAAGCTTCAGGTGCATGAAGATGGGCGGGCGAAGGCTGTTGGAGACTACGTTCTGCCTATCGATCACACAGTCTGGTTCGAGCTGGCGCTGGGCGTGTACGCTGGGGTAACCGCGTTGCTCGCTTTTGATCATGCGCCTGCTGTAGCACCCTTCATGGTGCTTTATGCACTGGGATTTCTATATGTGGCTGGCACCAGCTTGTGGCAGGCTCGTGGTAAGCGTGTGAGACGGGTGTCGCGTGAACGTTTCTGGGGGCTGTTAGGTACAGGGGGGCACTGACGAGCTTTGTACGCTTCATTGCCGCCTCATCCACGCTGAACTATACTGTCAGTACTATTTATATTGGGCATTCGATGGCAGAAACAACGTTGGCCGCATCTTCTGTCGGCGCCGGAAGCCGTCAGGGCAATATTCTTGTATGAGCGTTCACCAATCTTCGCCGGGTGAGTCGCCGGTTCTTCCTCCTCCATTAATAGTTGATTCGCCCTGTCAGGTGGCTTCGTTGCAACAAATGTTGCAGGGAGCGAAACGTGTCGCGGTGGATACAGAATCAAACAGCCTGTATGCCTACCGTCCTCGTGTTTGCCTGATCCAGATTTCAACCGACGATGCTGATGCCCTGATTGATCCTCTCCAACTGGACGTAAAAGCCGAGCTGGCCTGCCTGCGGGATGTGTTTGCTGACCCATCAGTCGAGAAGGTGTTTCATGCCGCTGAATACGATGTGATGGGATTGCGGCGTGATTTCGGCTTCTCTTTTGCCAATCTGTTCGACACAATGACAGCGGCCCGCATCCTTGGCTGGGACCAGTTTGGGTTGGGGGCTATCTTAGAGCAACGGTTTGGCATTACCCTGAATAAGCGGCATCAGCGGGCCAACTGGGGACAGCGCCCTCTGTCGCCCGTGCTGATACGTTATGCTCAAATGGATACACATTATCTTCTGCCCCTGCGCGATCAACTGTTTGCTATGCTGGAGGCAGGCGGCCATCTGGAAGAGGCACGCGAACTGTTCGACGAGCTGTGTCAGGTTGAATGGCAGGAAGCAGAGTTTGATCCGCAGGGTTTCTGGCGGATCGGGGGAGTCCACAGCCTTGAGCCGGAGGGGATCGCGGTGCTGAGGGAGCTGTATCTGTATCGGGATGAACAGGCCCGGCAACGCGATGTCCCTCCTTTTAAGATCATGACCGATCAGATACTGCTGGCTCTGGCCGCCACAAAGCCGCGTTCAATGCGTCAGTTGGCGCAGGTAGTTGGTATTGGTGCAGTACAGGTGCGGCGATATGGGATGGGCATCTTGGAGGCTGTTCGGCGCGGGCTGAGGGCAGGCCCGCCTGCTCCTGCACACCACTATTCCGGCTACTCAAATGAACAGGTCGTGCGGCGTTTTGAAGCCCTGCATTCTTGGCGCAAACAACGGGCCGCTCAACGCGGCGTCTCATCTGAGGTTGTTATGCCCAGGGATGCGTTATGGGAGCTGGCGCAGGTTGCACCACGCAACTGGGAACAGTTGCAGGCCATCCGCAGTATTGGCCCGTGGCGGCTTAAAACTTACGGTGATGAAATCCTGCGCGTGCTGGATAGTGTGGATGCAACCCAGCCGGAAGGAAAATAGTCCTTGGCCGTGAGGCAGGCCTTTTCTGCCCGGCTCCTGTTTGGACGGCATTGAGGGGGGAGAGACATGCGGATAATCTTTGAAGGCGCGGCCCAGACTGTCACGGGTTCACAGCATCTCATTGAGGTCAATAATGTGCGCATCCTGCTTGACTGCGGGCTTTTTCAGGGTAAACGCAGTGAGAGTTATGAACGTAACCTGAAGTTCCCTTTCGACCCGGCCAGCATAGATGTACTGGTATTGTCTCATGCCCATATTGACCATTCCGGCAACATTCCCAATCTGGTCAAGAGCGGCTTCCGGGGAGATATTATCTGCACCTTTGCCACACGCGACCTGTGTGCAGCCATGCTGCGTGACAGCGGCCATATTCACGAGAAGGATGTGGAGTTTGTCAACAAGAGACGTGCCAGACGCGGCGAGCCGCCTGTAGAGCCGCTCTACACGGAAGTGGATGCTATCCATTCGCTGGCAAACTTTATCGCGATTGGTTATGAGCGGCCTCGTCAGATTGCCCCCGGCGTCTCATTAACGCTGTACGACGCCGGCCATATGCTCGGCTCGGCTATTGTTGCCCTTGATATTGCTGATCAGAAGAGCAAGCGTGATGTGCGGCTCGTGTTCTCAGGGGACCTCGGACGGGCCGGTATGCCCATCCTGCGTGATCCGACTCTTTTGCAGGAGGCCGATCTGTTGATTTTGGAGAGCACATACGGGGGGCGGTTGCATCCGCCGATTGAAGAATCAGAGAAGGACTTGGGACAGATCATCACCCACACCTACAGACGACGCGGCAGAGTGATCGTCCCAGCCTTTGCAGTAGGGCGTACTCAACAATTGGTTTATTCACTGAATAAACTCTATCTCTCCCACGATCTGCCGGCCATGCCGATCTTTGTAGACAGTCCTCTGGCGGTTGATGTAACCAGCGTGTTTCGCGCTCATCCTGAGGCTTATGATGAGGAGGCGGTCGAATATATCACCCACAAAGACCCAGATAAGGATGTCTTCGGGTTCAGCCGTCTCCAGTATGTACGTTCGGTTGAGGATTCAAAGAAGCTCAACTTCCTGCTTGAACCTTGCGTGATTATCAGCGCCTCCGGCATGGCTGAAGCAGGACGTATCCTGCATCATCTGAAGAACAACATTGAGGACTCGCGGAACACCATCCTATTCACCGGCTGGCAGGCTCCGGACACATTGGGGCGCCGGCTGATTGAAGGACAGCCTCGGGTCAGGATTTTCGGAGAGGAATACGAGGTCAAAGCCCAAGTCGTTTCACTAGAGGGGTTTAGCGGTCATGCTGATCATCAGGGGCTGTTGGACTGGGTCCGTGTCTTCAAACAGCGCCCTGAGCAGATCTTTCTGGTGCATGGCGAGCCGGAGGCGGCACAGGCGCTGGCAGATGATCTGAGGGGCGGGCTGGGTTATCGGGAGGTTCATATCCCAATGTTGCATCAGTCATTTGAGGTTTGACTTTTCGAGGGGAGTGGCAGACATCATGGCGGAACGTACAAGCTGGCAATACTGTCAAGTCGAAGTAGGAGCAGATGGTATGGGGGTCTTGCGGCAGTTTTTCACTGATCGCGAGCCGGTCGAAACCGCCTTACACAACAATTGGCCCTCTATGCTGGCCAAGCTGGGGCAACAGGGGTGGGAACTGGTCAGCGTGTTCCCCAACGAGGGCGGACGGGGGCGCAACCCGTTAACGTATGTTTTCAAGCGTCCGCTGTAAAGGAGGCAGGCCTTGGAGCAGATCAGCCGCAACGTCTCGGTTGCGGCTGATCACACAGCAAGGTTGCGTCCATACCGGTTTCTATTCGGGGTCAATATCCGCTACTGAGTTGACAACACGGCTTGGCCGATAGGGATAACGTTCCACATCCTCCAGGCGCGTCACGCCGCTTAAGACCAGGATTGTCTCCATCCCGCTCTCCGTGCCGGCCACGATGTCAGTATCCATGCGGTCGCCGATCATAACGGCATTCTCAGAGTGGCCGCCAACAGCCCGTAACGCAGAACGCATCATCAAAGGATTAGGTTTACCGATAAAGTATGGCTTAACCCCTGTGGCCGCTGTGATCATAGCCGCTACAGCGCCGCAGGCAGGCACATGGCCGGTTTCAGCCGGGCCGCTTACATCAGGGTTGGTGGCAATGAAGCGTGCTCCTGCCGCCACCAGCCGGACGGCGGTGGTGATGCTCTCGAAGCTGTAGGAGATCGTCTCTCCCAGCACCACATAGTCGGGTGAGTGTTCGGTAAGGACATACCCGATTTCATGCAGTGCGGTAGTCAGGCCGGCTTCGCCGATCACGAAGGCGGAGCCGCCGGGGCGTTGCTGACGCAAAAAGCGGCCTGTTGCCAGCGCAGAGGTAAAGATCGCCTCAGCGGGAATATCCAACCCCAGCGCATTCAGGCGAGCCTGATGATCGCGCGGGGTAAAGCGCGAATTGTTCGTCAGAACCACAAAGGGCGCCTGGGCGGCACGAAGCCGCTCGATGAATTCGGGTGCTCCCGGAATGACACGATTGCCCGTTATCAGAACACCATCCATGTCAATCAAGTAGACTTTGGACATTCTGCCCTCTCTAAAGCTAGTAATGGACTGTTGGGCCGCCGTCAAAGGCCGGGCAAAGGCCTGTATATTTTATAACAGATGAGCCAGCCCTACACACACAGCAGGATTCTTTCCTGCCTGGATTCCTATCCACTCCCGAATGTTGTCTCCCCTGTCTGCCGGCAGGGTATACTCTAGATCAGGTCGTATATTCGAGAGGGACTTTAAGAGGTTACTATGCCTGAGGAGATCCCATCCCCCATGCTGGAGGAGAATCCCCCTCGTGTTCCACGCGGCCCTGATTGGCTGCCAACATGGGAGCTGGCCGCTCTGGCGCTGGGCGACTTTATGGTACTGGTCCTGTTTGCCGCAGTAGGGCGGGGCAGTCATAGCTTAGGTGCTTCTCAAAGGGGAGTGATCGCTGCGCTGAACACTGCCGCCCCCTTCATGCTGGCATGGCTGATAGTGGGAATCGTTGTAGGCACTTACCGGGGTAAGGCATTATATCCGCCTGCCCGTGTGCTCGCCCGCACCTTGTTGGCCGCCCTGATTGCCGGGCCGCTTGGAGTCATCTTCCGTGCCTTGTGGTTAGGCCGCCCTGTGGTGATCAGTTTCATGCTGGTCGCTACGGCTGTCAGCGGTGCGTTTCTTGCTGTCTGGCGGCTTGTCTGGTCACGCATCCGCCGTCTCTGGTGGCCAGAGTTACCCTGAAGGAGGAGCACCTGCCTTGAACGAACCTATCCGCTTGCTCCATTTCTCCGATGTGCATATCGGCATGGAAAATTACGGCAAGATTGACCCAGAGACTGGCATCAGCAGTCGGGTCTTAGACTTCTTGCGCCGCCTGAGCGAAATTGTCGAATACGCAGAGGCCAATGACGCCGACCTTGCCATCTTTGCAGGGGACGCTTTCAAAACCAGCGTCCCTAACCCGACCTATCAGCGTGAGTTTGCGCGGCGTATCAAGCGCCTTGCGCGGCAGTGCCCTGTGGTGTTATTGGTCGGCAACCATGATGTCCCTGCTATCACGCAGAGAGCCTCCAGCATTGAGATATTTCACACGTTAGAAGTTGACAATGTGATTGTCGGGCGCACGGATAAGATTCATCTCATTGAGACTAAGCGGGGGCCTGTCCAAGTTGCTACTGTGCCCTACCCGGTCCGACAGCGCCTGCTAGGTGAGATGGTAACGCATGGTATGAGCCTGGGAGAGGTTGACGAGCTAATGCGTCAGCAGGTTGACCTGCTGATTCGCGGGCTGGCCGAAAGGCTGGGCCCTGATGTTCCGGCTGTGCTGGCCGGCCACTTCGGCGTACAGGGAGCAAGACTTGGCTCAGAGCAGAATATCATGCTGGGGCGTGATATAGCTGTGTTGCGCGGCACGTTAGCCGATCCCGCTTGGGATTATGTGGCGCTGGGACATGTTCACTTTCATCAAGACCTGAATGCCGGTTATCACCCTCCTGTAGTCTACAGCGGCAGTATTGAGCGGGTAGATTTTGGTGAGGAGGGCGAGCCTAAAGGCTTCTGCTGGGTGAGCCTGTCGCGGGGACAGACGACTTACCAGTTTGTGGAGTTAAAAGCCCGCCCTTTTGTAACTATTCGCGTTGATGTTCGAGGATTGTCTGATCCCACCCAGGCGATTATCCATGAGATCAGTCGTTATGACGTGGCAGACGCCGTTGTACGGGTCATCATTACCGCCTCGCCAGAAAACGAGCCGCTTATCCGTGATCGGGATATTGAGAAGGCCCTTGACAGGGCGGCCTATGTCGCCGCTATCCTGCGGGAGATTGACAGGCAGGAACGAAGGCGTCTGGGTACGGATCACCCTGAGGAACTCACCCCGCTTGAGTTGTTGGAACATTACCTGATCGCGAGGGGAGCTTCCCCAGAGCGGATCGCTCTCCTGAAGGAATATGCAGAAAGGCTGTTCGCAGAGATCGGCGGAGGCAGAGCGGCTTCCTCTTGGCCGGATGATCTCTAGTAGACCTGCCTTGCCCGACAGCTTAAACAGCTTGGCTTATCGCATAGCAGGAAGTTGGGGTCTTCACGGATGCGTTGTTCGGCATAGGCCAGCATAGGCTTGAGGGGGATCAGCTCACACCGGGCAGA
This sequence comes from Anaerolineae bacterium, assembly GCA_034435015.1. Taxonomy (GTDB): domain Bacteria; phylum Chloroflexota; class Anaerolineae; order Aggregatilineales; family UBA3940; genus DAOTYH01. The sequence continues at coordinate 27,447 of DAOTYH010000071.1, forward strand.
ACCAATCTGGGTTACCATTGTGATGTCCATCAACTCAGCCCAGATTGCGTTGAACCCTTCCATACAGCCGGGGATATTAGGCAGTTCTTCGATGTCATCAACGGTGAGCGCCCAACGTATGAAGGCTTTGCGTCCGGCACGTTGTTCGGCCAGATGCAGGGCAAAATTGTCGCGTTGATCGACTCCCATCAATAGCACGGCGCCGTCATGTGCCTCCAGCCATGCGATAGGCCCCAGCGGATTTTGCCGCGTTTGAGAAGCGAGCACCTCCCGCGCGTGAGGACCGCGTGCCACGAACGAGAGTATGGGATGTGTACTGCGCAATGTACCCGGACTCCGGCGTAAGACCTCAGCCACGAGTCCACAATCAGGGTGAACGGGAAGATCAGGACGGAATATCTCAGCCCTGGCATTTTGTTCGTCTCCAGAGCCATATACGATGGCATTATTGGGCGGGCCTACCTGTGGCACAACCTGTGTCTGGAAGGTGAAAGCCGGCATGACCAGTGTATCTACACACGAGAGGATGGCTCTGGCGACAGCCTCGGCATCACCCTGAACTGGCCCTAGCGAGGGCATGTGAACATGGGCAATGATTGACATCTCCGGAGAGAGTTTAAGCTCCTCACGGAGCTGGGTTTCGATGGTCTGGGATGTCAGAATCTTTGCCAACTTATGTCATCCTTTTCTTACCTATGTATCGCAGGCCCGGCCTGCTACTTGCCGGGCCTGATCTGCCATAGGTGTAGAGAGGTCAGCGTGCTCCTGACGTTGATGTGGAGCGAGCCGGGTGAGCTTCTCCACGAGTAACCAGTACCATAAAGATAATTGCCAGCACGAAGAAGAAGGGGCTGGACAGGAAGATCATGCGGAAGTCACTACCGAACAGATTGATCACACTGCCGGTGATGGCTGGCGCAACCGCTGAGCCAAACTGAGAGGCAAGGTAGTAGAAGCCGACAAATGTACCGACTAACCGCTCGTCATCTGTCGTGTCTACGACCATTGGCAGGGAGTTAATGTTGATCAGCGCCCAACCGATTCCGCCGAGGCCCAGGATGGCCGCTATCACATACATACTCCTGACGAAGAAGCCGATCACCAGCAAGGCGGCAAAAATGATCAGCCCCAGCCCAATAGTACGGCGGCGGCCCAGCCGCTCGCCGATGAAGCCGGCTGGGATGGCGAAGATGATAAACGTCAGGCCGGCCACACCAAATAAAGTCGGCGCCAGCCCCTCGCTGACCCCCAGCACATTGACGGCGTAAGAGGTGAAGAAAGTTCCCATCCCGTCATAGCCGATGAACCAGCTGCAGATCGCCAGCATCAGGAAGATCAAACTGCGCCGGCTCTCTGTGGGGATGGCGGCGAGGCTCTTGAGGCCGCGCAGAGCCTGCTCTTCCTCGCTCTCCTCGTGAGGCTCAGGCGCAGACAGGCTGTCCACGTCCGGCTCTTTGACTGTCAGGAAGAGCAGGACAATGACAGCCGCCAGAACCACTGAGGCGCTCAGGAATGGGAGAAGGGTATTGATGTCGAATAGGCGGGCTAAGATGAACTGAGCGATGATGAAAGCAACACCGCCCATGAAGTTGATCACGCCGTTAGCTTTACTCCGTAACGGTGAAGGTGTTACATCCGGCATCAGGGAGACGATGGGGGTACGCATGACGGCCATAGCCAACAGCATCAAAATAGCACCAGCCATGAACAGGATAAACGCCGGCAGGTTCTCCTCAACGCTTCCGTTGGCTGTGCTGTCAATCATGCGGGCGGCAATAGGAAGCAGAATGAAAGACACAGCGGCCACCGGCACAGCGCTCAGAATGAATGGATAGCGCCTTCCGATACGTGTCCGAACGCGGTCGCTCCAGAAACCAATAGCAGGTAAGATGAACAGGGCGGCAATGTTGTCCAGCCCCATGATCACCCCCGTCACTGGCTCACTGAGGCCGAACCCCAGCACATTCCGTGAGGAAACAAAACCAGCCCTGCCGGCCTGAAGGAAGAGCGGCACAAACGAGTTGTAGATCGGCCACATCACACTGACACCAAAGAAGCCCAAGCCGATCAGGAAGGTCTTTTTCCAGTCAAGCTTCATGCTCTCTATCCTCCTTGTCGAAGAGTTGTAGGCACACGTTGAAAAACACTCGAAAGGCCAAGATAGACCGGCCTCTATCTACTTCTTGCTCTGAAGGTTAGCGTACACTTCGCGCAACGTATCGATCATGCCGCTGTGAATCAGCCCATTGCTTGCCACAATTTGCTCGCCGCGCCGCAACAGGTCACTTTTCTCGTCATCCTGATAGTCGGTGACTTTGCCGCCTGCCTCACGCACAATCAACATTCCAGCGGCTACATCCCATGCGTGCAGGCGCATCTCCCAGAAGCCGTCAAGACGGCCGCAGGCGACATAGCATTGATCCAACGCCGCTGAGCCGGCCCGCCGCACCCCCTGAGCTTTACGGATGAAAGCGCTAAGTGAGGCTACATTGTTATCTTCTGCTGTATGCCGGTCATAGGGGAAGCCGGTTGCCAGTAGTGCCTTGTCCAGAGTCTTGATGTTCGAGACGTGGATCAGCTCATCGTTAAGGGTTGCTCCCTGACCTCGTACCGCCGCGAAACACTCCTCCCGGAGCGGGTCATAAACCACTCCCAGCAATGGGCCCTGCTCATCCCACAGAGCGATGGACACGGCAAACACAGGAAAGCCATGAGCGAAGTTTGTGGTGCCATCCAAGGGGTCCACGATCCACGTTAGACCGGCACCAGCCCCGGCTGGATGACTCTCCTCAGCCAGGATATTGTGCTCTGGGAAGCGTTCCTTCAGCGCGTTCAAGATCATAGCCTCAGAGGCACGGTCGGCTTGTGTCACTAAGTCTATCGTTGAGCTTTTAGTATCAATCTCACGGGGCTGATGGTAGGCCTCTTTCAGAAGCTCGCCCGCTGAACGGGCGATTACAGCGGCGGCTTTTAGTAAGGTGTTGGGGTTAGGTGTTGAGTCGGTCATAGTTCAGAGGTTGCCTCGTCTGATCTGCTGGTGTACGGCTAACTTTGTTGCCTAGCTCAGTCTAAAGGCGTTCGAGAGGGAAGTCAAGACTATGCCGGAGAATTTTATAGGCCGGCGGCGGTGCGTGGTATTTACCCCTCCCCCGAAGTATAATGTGTCCAATAGTGAGTTTTTCCCTTGGAGAATGATCTGAATGGATATTGGTACTGTACGTCCCGTTGACATCAATGAAGAAATGCGGGACTCGTATCTTGATTACGCCATGAGCGTAATCGTCTCTCGTGCATTGCCGGATGCCCGCGACGGTCTTAAACCGGTTCATCGCCGCATCCTCTATGCCATGCATGATATGGGTCTTGTCCACAACGCGCCTTACAAAAAGAGCGCGCGTATTGTGGGCGAGGTGCTGGGCAAGTATCATCCCCATGGGGACGCCGCAGTCTATGACGCAATGGCCCGCATGGCTCAGCCCTTTTCTATGCGCTACCCCTTGGTAGATGGTCAGGGCAACTTTGGCTCGATAGATGGCGACAGCCCAGCCGCTATGCGTTATACCGAAGCCCGTCTGTCGGCGCTGGCTGAGGTCCTGCTTGAAGATATTGACAAAAATACCATTGATTTCGTTGATAATTTCGACAGCACACTCCAAGAACCTGTCGTACTGCCTGCCCGCCTGCCTAACCTGCTGTTGAATGGCATCTCCGGTATTGCCGTTGGCATGGCGACCAACATTCCCCCTCACAATTTGCAGGAGATCGCTCAGGCGGTTGCTTTTCTGATCGATCGTATGGCCGCCCCCGAAGGTGAGTTCATTGACGAAGAGTTGCAGGACGTAACTGTCGAAGACCTGCTCCAATATGTCCTGGGGCCAGACTTCCCTACCGGCGGCATTATTGTCGGCATGGATGGCGTTGTTAACGCTTACGCAACGGGCAAGGGGCGCGTCGTGATGCGTGCCGCTATGCATGTTGAAGCCATGCCCGGAAACCGCCATCGCATTGTCATCACTGAGATACCCTACCAGATTAACAAGACGACCATCATCGAGCGAATTGCCGCGCTGGTTCGCGAGGGCCGGCTTGACATGATCTCCGACTTGCGTGATGAGTCTGATCGGCGGGGGATGTCCATCGTCATCGAATTAAAGCGCGGTGCTCAGCCCCGAACGGTGCTGAATCAGTTGCTCAAGTACACTCCCCTCCAGAGTACGTTTGGGGTGCAAATGCTGGCTCTGGTTGATGGTGAACCGCGCCTGCTGTCCCTCAAGTCGGCTCTGCGTTACTACATTGATCATCGCCGCGAGGTGATCAAGCGCCGCACCCTGTTCGATCTGGAACGTGCCCGTCGTCGGGCACATATCTTAGAGGGACTACTGGTCGCCATTGCAAACCTGGATGCAGTCATTCAGACTATCCGCCAGAGCGCGGATGCCGAACAGGCCCGTCTCCGTCTGATCAGCTCCTTTAACCTGAGTGAGGCTCAAGCGCAGGCCATCCTGGATATGCAGTTGCGCAGGCTGGCGGCTCTTGAGCAACAGAAGATCGAAGAAGAATACCATTCCCTCTTACAGCAGATCGCCGATCTGGAAGACCTGTTGCTTCACCCTAAGAAAATCCTTTACCAGATACGCGACGATCTCAACAGGCTGGCTGAGGTCTATGGCGACCTTCGCCGGACACGCATTGTACCTGATGCCGATGAGAATTTTGAGGAAAGCGATCTGGTCCCTGACGAAGATGTTCTGATCTTTATCACCCGTCGGGGCTTCATCAAGCGGGTAGCCGCACGGGCCTATCGCCTTCAGGGGCGCGGCGGGAGAGGTGTCAACGGGATGACGACCCGTGAGACAGATGATGTAGAGCATCTGTTTGCGGCAGGCTCTCTCGACAGCATCCTCTTTTTCTCAGACCGAGGCAAAGTCTATCAGGAGAAGGCCTACCAGATTCCCGATGCTGGCCGTACTGCGAAGGGCATTCCGCTTCAGAGTGTGCTCTCCCTCGAAGCGGGCGAGCGGATTACAGCGGCGGTTGCCGTTCCCAGCTTCGAGGAAGTTGAGTACTGTACGATGGTGACACGCTTGGGTCGCATCAAGCGGGTTGAGGTATCGGCCTTTGAGGCTGTCCGTCCTAGCGGTCTGATCGCGATCTCTCTGGATGAAGGGGATGAACTAGGGTGGGTTAAGCTTACCACTGGCGGACAGGACCTGATCATCGTGACAGCAGGGGGGCAGGCTATCCGATTCAACGAAGATGAGGTGCGCCCAATGGGGCGCGCGGCTGGCGGAGTAAGTGCTGTCAGGCTCCAGCCGGGGGATATAGTGGCTTCGATGGATGTCATCACCGACCCCGATGGCAGTCTGCTGGTGGTCACCCAGAATGGCTACGGTAAGCGCACACCTCTCATTGAGTACCCGGTTCAATCCCGCTATGGGCAGGGTATCCGCACGCTTGCTCACAATGACAAGACCGGCCCTGTCATCGCCGCTCGTGTGGTCAAACCGGGAGATCATCTCACCTTGATCACGGCAGGGGGAATGGCTCTCCGCACGCAGGTTGATAACATCTCAAGCATGGGGCGTAACACAAGAGGTGTCCAGCTTATGAACCTGTCTGATGGTGATGTGCTGGCTTCGGTGGCTCTCTTGCATGAAGATCGGCGTGCTGAGCGTGAAAAGGCGATAGACGCCGAGAATGACAGGCTGGCCGCCGCCTCAGCCTATCAAGGAGAATTACCGGGCTTCGCTGAGGATTCTCTGCCGGAGGATGGGCAGACATGATCACCGCCGGCGCACTGGCTGTTGTATATGTGATAATGTTTGTTGTGGCCGCCCGGCGGCGCACGCGGCGCGATCCGGCGGAGGGCTGGCTGTTGGTCTATTGCGGTTATTCAGCCCTTCTTATGGCACTGCATGCGGTGATCTTAAGCCGTCAGGTTGCGTTCCCCCCTTTCCTGACTGCCCAAACATGGGTTTCAGTTGGATTTGCGATCAGCATTATCTTGGCCGGTCTGCTGACATTGGCCTATCTGGCCTACAAACGCGGTCTGACCGTGCTGGCGATCTTCGGCCTGGCGTGGCTGGCGGGGGCGCTGACTGCTACTTATGTCCATTCTACCCCGCTTCTGGCGGGCCAGCCTTGGCTACCGGCTAGGTTTCAGGAGGTCCTGACTCTAGGGATTGAGATTCTCACGCTAGGGTGGCTGCTCCAGAGCTTGGTACTTTTTTTGCTAGTCTTACGAGCCTTTCTCGTTGAGCCGCTTCCTCTATATGCCAACCGCATTCTGTTCTGGGCTGTCGTATTTCCCCTCTTGATGCTGGGCGATGCCCTGGCCGCATGGTTGATCTCTCCATGGAGTGAGGTCGGCTATGTCCTGCGCATGGCCGGGGCAATCGGAGCGGTTTATGCTGTTACTTCACACCGCGTGCTTGACCTGCGCAGTGCGTGGCGCTGGATAGTCTCTCGCTCGATCCTGACATTGGCCACAACTGCACTGGTCGGCGGCGGTATAGTGGCTGTTCTGTATATTCAGATTCCCGGCCTGCGTCCTGCCGACCGCTGGATAAGCATTCTCATCGCGGCGCTGTTAGTAGCTATTCTGATCCAGCCAGTGCGCAGGCTGTTCCAGTGGCTGTTGCGTGGCCTGATCGTCCGTGATGTCACTGACCCCGCTGAGGCTGTGAGGTTATACAGCCAGCGCATCAGCGGCGTCATTGACCTGCGTGAGCTGGCTGATGTGGCCATTAAGACGATCAATGAATTGCTGACGACCCGCCGCGGTTGCCTGATTCTGATCACACACGAAGCTGATCAGGTTTCGCTTGAACGAATCGGCGAAGACAAAGGCTCAAGTGCTGGTCGGGGTGTTCTCTCGCTTGAAAGCCCGATCTACAAGCATTTCCAGTCAACCAGACGCCCATTGCTTCAGTACGACATTGACTACCACAAAGACTATCTGGGTGCAGCCAGCTCCGAGCGCCGTTATTTTGCCTCACTGGAGATGGATGTATATGCTCCCATCATACGGGACGACAATCTAATTGGTCTGTTAGCGCTGGGGCCGAAGGCGAATGATGATCCCTTCCGCTCTTCTGAGATGGACCTGCTCTCGGCGCTTGCCAATCAGACTGTGGTTGCACTGGAGAATGCCCGGTTGGTGAACGGCCTGCGGGCTTTGAATCAGGAGATCACATCCCTTAACGAGGACCTGCGGGCCAGCAACGAACGGCTGGAGCGACTCGACAAGGTCAAAACAGATTTTATTGCTATCGCCTCCCATGAACTCCGCACCCCCCTGACACAGATACAGGGCTATTCCGATCTGCTGGGGGAGATGGCCGCCCGTAACATGCTTGATCCTCAAGAGACAGCGGACATCACTCGTAGCCTGACCAGAGCTACCCAGCGCATGGCTGATGTGATCACCTCCATGCTGGATGTATCACAGATTGACGTGGACAGCATGGACCTTAACTTTATAGAGACTCCTATTGCCAACGTGTTGAAACTGGCAGTGGAACCTTACGCCAGCGCTATCCACGAACGTAACCTGACACTGGTTGCGCGTGGGTTGCGCAATCTCCCCCCCATATACGCTGATTACAAGCGTTTGGTGCAGGCCTTTCAGAACTTAATTACGAATGCCATTAAGTTCACCCCCGATGGCGGGAAGATTGATGTCAGCGGGGAAATCTTCGAAAAAGATAGGGAAGGCCAGCCTACCAGTGTCCGTATTATTGTTGCTGACACAGGCATTGGCGTTGATCCTGCCCACCATGAATTGATCTTCGAAAAGTTCTTCCGGGTAGGGCCTACATCTCTGCACTCTACGGGACAGACTAAGTTCAAGGGTGCCGGCCCCGGACTAGGCTTGTCTATTACCAAAGGGATCATTGAGGGGCATGGCGGGCGTATCTGGGTTGAGAGCGAAGGGTACGACGAAGAGAGAATGCCTGGCAGTGCCTTCCATGTTGTGTTGCCCGTCCGACCGCCTGCTATGGACGCCCGCAAGCGGATGAGCCAACTTCAAGAGGAGGCTGAAGCGGCCAAACACGAGACGATCATATCCCGGCCCGGCTCATTCGAGAAGTAGAAGATTTTCCTCGCCCGTCCATACCACACCGTGTACCTGATCTGGCCGGACAGGCTCCCCCATCAGCCTTTCTGCCATTGTCCTGAAGTGATGCGGATTGCCGCTTGTGAAGTAGCTGATCTGCCCGATGTGATCAGGGGCGTTCTGACACTCTCCGATCACACGCTTGGTCTGGCGGGCAACAGCCGGGCTTGGGTCAACGACCTCAACTCCCGGCCCGACTACCTCTTGAAGTGTGGGCAGGAGGAAAGGGAAGTGGGTGCACCCCAGTACCAGTTGATCGATCCCGCCTTCCAGCAGTGGCTTCAGATATGCCTCTGCTGTGGCACGTACTGACGGCCCGTCGAGTTGACCTTCTTCAACCAGCGTCACGAAGTCCGGACAGACTTGGGTCATCACCTTGACTCCAGAGGCGAACCGATCCACTACGCTGGCAAACAATTCGCCTTGGTAGGTAGCCTTAGTTGTGATGACCCCAATCACGCCGCTACGAGTTCGTTCTGCCGCTGGTTTGACGGCTGGCTCCATCCCTACAAAGGGAACTTGTGGGAATCTTTCCCGCAGGTGATGCAGACTGGCCGCCGAAGCCGCATTGCACGCTACAACGATTACCTTGGCCTGTCTGGCGAGCAGGAAGCGGGTGATTCCCCGTGCAAACCCCCGAATCTCTTCCAGCGGGCGGGGACCGTAGGGGACATGGCCTTGGTCGGCAAAGTACAGCACATCCTCATGGGGAAGCTGATGACGCACTTCGCGCAAGATAGACAGGCCGCCAAGTCCTGAGTCGAGCATGCCAATAGGGCGTGTATCTGTCTGGGTGTCTTCCATCCTTCAAGCCCCCGCAAGCTTGGAAAGATAGAGGCGAAAGAGGTCCTTGACAGCTCCGAGGTGCTGATCGGAGCCTTGTGTTTACCCCTTTGCCGCGTTGATCAGCGACTCAAACAGGCACAGCATCGGCGGATGATCGTCCACCAATGCTTCTGGGTGCCATTGTACTCCGATCACGAATCGCCGGTCAGGCAGCTCGACTCCTTCAACAATGCCGTCGTCGGCACGGGCCGCCACGTGTAAAGAGGGTGCTATCTGCCCCAGCCCCTGATGGTGCAGGCTGTTCACGCTGAGCCGCTCTCTGCTGATGCCCAATGCTCTGTACAGCTTGCTATCCTGTGTTACAGTGACATCATGCACCAAACGGGAGAACCATTCGTCAGACAGGTTGGCATGAGTGAGGGCCCCTTTTACCTCGTCCGGTATGTGCTGGATCAAGGTGCCGCCCAACGCCACGTTTAACACCTGAATACCCCGGCAGATTGCCAGCAGGGGTTTGTCATCCTCGACAGCCCACCGCGTCATCTGAAATTCGGCTTCGTCGCGGGCTGGATCAACACCGTAAACATGGACCGAAGGTGTATCCCCATAGCCTGCCGGGTCTATATCACCCCCGCCTGAAATCACAATTCCGTCCAGCCGCTCGTAGATGTGGCGCAGGGTGCCCCTGCTGATCCCTGTGGGAATGATAATGGGTGCCCCGCCCGCCTTCTCCACGGCGTGGGTGTAGGTTGGCCTGAGTGCCACAAAGACAGCACCCGTGTCAGGAGCCTGACGGGTACCTGTGGCGATGCCAATAAGCGGCCTGATCATGGCTCTGAATGCCGAGAAACTAGCTAACCTTCACGTTTCTCTTTCAGCATTGCCCTGCGGCCTGTTCGTCCACGCAGGTAGTAGAGCTGGGCACGCCGGACGTGTGCATGGCGTGTGACCTCTACTTTTTCAATGAAGGGGGAGCGCAGTAGGAAGGTGCGCTCAACACCAATGCCGTGTGAGGCGATACGCCGTACTGTCACATTAGCTTCATTGCCGCTCTTGCGCAGGCGGATTACTGTGCCGGGGAAGACCTGGATGCGCTCGCGGTCCCCTTCTACAATCCGAAAATGGACCTTCACACTGTCTCCCGGCCTCAACTCAGGGATATTGGGATTTTTGGCCGCTTCCAAAGATTTGAGTAGATCCATAGCCAAACCAGCGCCATCTCAGCCTCAAAGCAACTGAGATGATGCGCTTGCCTCCTCTCTGTGTTCTTCTGAAATGCCTGCGCCCTGCCGTGCCTATGGGTCGGGCGGGAGGCATGGAGCATATCTTGCAGGTACAAAAACGCCAGACTGGCTGGCAACGAGGTGAGATTATACCGCCTGCCGGATAGCGTGGTCAAATTGACATGGCGTTTTTGTGCGGATATATGACCCCGCAGGCACATCTGCGCGGAGGCGCTACGGATGTTTGCAAATCTGATTTGGGCATATTATAGTTCTGAGCACTTTGAAGATAGGGTATGTGAAAAAGGCGTGGCCTCAGCTCTGTACGTGGGAACATCGGAAAACTCCCCATTTTACCACTTGCGTTCGCTCAAACTGTCTTACACTGGGAGGAGTCTGTGTCGCTGGATGTTGTAATCCTCGCCGCTGGGCAGGGGACCCGCATGAAATCGCGTTTACCTAAGGTATTACATCCGCTTGGTGGACAGCCCCTCATCCTATATAGTGTTCGGGCGGCGGCCTCAATCAGTGAAGCTCCGCCGGTGCTAGTGATCGGTCACGGGGCAGATGAAGTTTCGGCTGTGGTTGGTGATGCGGCCCGTTATGTGATTCAGGCCGAACAGCTTGGCACGGGTCATGCTGTTGCTCAGGCGCGCGGAATGCTTCAGGAACGCAGTCAGCACGTGCTTGTCATGTATGCTGATATGCCCCTTCTACGTGAGGAGACACTGCGGACGCTCTATGAGGAGCACAAGAATCACGGCTGGCCTGTCAGTATGCTGACCGTATTAACCGATAGGCCAAGGGGCTTTGGCCGGATTATCAGGGATGCAGGGGGAAGAGTTCAGGCTATTGTTGAGGAAGCGCATGCTTCACCAGAACAGCTCGCCATCCGTGAGGTAAACCCTGGTGTATACTGCTTCGAGGCGGGCTGGCTGTGGGATCACATTGATCAACTCCCTCTTAGCCCTAAGGGGGAGTATTACCTCACTGACCTGATCGAGATGGCTGTGCGCGAGGGAAAGGAAATCCACACCCTGACCGTCAGTGACCCCGATGAGACGCTGGGGATCAATACGCGTGTCCATCTGGCTGAGGCGGAAGCCGCCCTGCGCAGACGCATCAATGAGGCGTTGATGCTCTCCGGTGTAACCATCGTTGATCCCGACAGCACCTATATTCACCCGACGGTTGTGGTGGATCAGGATACAACGATCCTGCCGAATACTTGCCTGTGGGGGAAAACTACCATCGGGCAGAGATGCATCATTGGGCCAAACACAATCATCGAAGATTCAACGATAGGAGATCGTTGTAAGATCATCTCTTCAGTCCTTGAGGGAGCTGTTCTGGAGGACGGCGTTGACGTAGGCCCGTTTGGACATCTGCGGAAGGGCGCCTATTTAGAGAGCGGCGTCCATATGGGCAACTTCGGTGAAGTCAAGAACAGCCGCCTGCGCCGGGGCGTCAAGATGGGGCACTTTAGCTACATAGGCGATGCGGATGTCGGCGAGAACACCAACATAGGCGCAGGGACAGTCACCTGTAACTTTGACGGAGTCAGGAAAAACAAAACGGTGATTGGCAGGAATGTGTTCATTGGCAGTGATACGATGCTGGTAGCACCGGTTACAATAGGAGAGAATGCCCATACAGGTGCAGGCTCAGTTGTGACCCGTGATGTTCCGGCAGGGACTCTGGTTTATGGTGTGCCTGCCCGCCCCCATCTGCCATCCAAGCCGGGAAGCAAAGAGGAGGAATGATCTTCTGTGGCCCCAGCTTTACCGGGACTGATCGGCCTGTTTGTCTTGCTTCTGCTTAGTGCTTACTTTTCGGCGGCGCAGGCCGCGCTGACTAATGCCCGCCGCCCTATCCTGCGTGAACAGGCAGAACGCGGAAACAAGCGTGCGCGGCTGGCCGCACAAATAGCCGAAGACTCTAGCCGCGTGCTAAACACATTTCGGTTGGCCAGCGTACTGTCTTATTTCCTGATTGCCGGTCTGATCGCCATGTTTCTGTTGCCGCACGTGGTAGTATGGCTGTCAGAACATCTTCCTGCTGTTGCCTCTGCAAGCGATCTGATTGTTTATCTCATTGCCATACCGCTGGCGGGGATGCTCGCTTTTCTGCTGGTTGACCTGCTACCCCATACGCTGGTACACCGGCAACCAGAGGGGTGGGCCTTAGCGCTTGTCCCTTTCATCCGGTTCACCATGGCCTTGCTCTCTCCGTTAGTTGTGCTTGCGGCCTTTGTTCGAAGACAGATCGCTGTGCCGCTGGGGGATGCGGAAAGCGGCCAAATTACAGAAGAGGAGATCATGACTCTGGTTGACGCTGGAGAAGAGGAAGGGACAATCGAGCTGGAGGAGAAGGAGATGATCTACTCCATTTTCCAGCTCGACGAGACTCTGGCCCGTGAGATCATGATCCCGCGCATTGACATTGTGGCCTTCGATATAGATACACCGCTTGAAGAAGCCCGTGAGGTCATCATACGGGCTGGTCATTCGCGTGTGCCGGTCTTTGAAGGCTCATTGGATCACATCAAGGGGCTGTTATATGCCAAGGACCTGCTCAAAGTGTGGCATGAGGGCAAACAATCCCTTGATCTCAACTCATTGCTCCGGCCAGCTCTGTTTGTGCCGGAGTCGAAGCGCGTCTCTGATCTGTTGCGTGAGTTGCAGAGTGCCAAAGTCCACATGGCAATCGTGATTGACGAATACGGCGGTACTGCCGGGCTGGTGACCATCGAGGATATTGTCGAGGAGATCGTCGGCGAGATTCTGGATGAATATGACGAGGCAGAGGAAGCTCCCTATCAGGCAGTTGGCCCTGATGAGTACATCTTTGATGCAAGAGTCAGTCTCGATGATATTAACCACTTAATGGATGCAGAGCTTTCCGATGAACTGGGCGATACACTGGCTGGATTCATTTACGGCCAGCTTGGTAAAGTACCGGCTCCGGGAGAGATTGTCGAAACAGATTGCCTTCATATCGAGGTTCTCAGCGTGGATAACCGGCGTATCCGCAAGGTGCGTGTCAAGCGTATTCCGCGCTCTTCAGCGGATGGCGGAGTCAATGTCATCAACACACCCCATTGATCGTACAGCGCTTGTGCAGGCCGCGCTCAAGGCTCGTGAGCAGGCTTACGCTCCTTATTCCGGTTACAAGGTTGGGGCGGCATTGCTGGCAGAAGACGGCACAATCTTCACAGGTTGCAATGTTGAGAATGCGGCCTACCCTTCGTGCATTTGTGCCGAGCGTGTTGCGATCACCAAAGCTGTCTCAGAAGGGCGGCGTAAGTTTGTCGCGATGGCCGTAGTTACGAGCAACGGGGGGACTCCGTGCGGGTCCTGCCGGCAGGTCATGAGCGAGTTTGCCCCTCATATGCTGATTATCGTTGCCGACCCCGAAAGGATCGTGGCCGAGTTCAAACTGTCTGAACTGTTGCCGCACAGCTTTGGCCCCCAGCATCTCGGTTAGTCTGTACCGGATGGAACATGCCAGCACCTGACCGTGTCTACCGTACTGAGGCAGTCGTCCTGCATCGCCACGATCTGGGTGAGGCAGACCGTATCCTGACGCTTTACACCCCCCGCTACGGCAAAATCCGAGTGGTCGCCAAAGGGGTGCGGAAACCCTCCAGCCGGAAGGCAGGCCATGTCGAGCTGTTCATGCGTACCGAGATGATGCTGGCACGCAGTCATAGTGCGCTCGACATTGTGACGCAGGTTGAGATGAAAGATGCCTTCCTGCCTCTGCGCGAGGACCTTGTACGTGCAACCTACGCCTCACATTTTGTCGAACTGCTGGACGCCTTCACCGAAGAAGCAGACGAGAACCAAGCTCTCTACCATCTGCTGGTCAATGGCCTCGGTTGGCTGTGTCAAACAAATGACCTACAGCGTGCGGCCCGCTATTATGAGCTTCATCTGCTCGAACTAGTAGGCTATCGCCCTCAGTTGTTTGAGTGCGTGCTCTGTGGGGAAACAATCCGCCCTCGTCCCCAGTTTTACAGCATTGTGGATGGTGGTGTGCTCTGCCCCTCCTGTGGACAGCAATCCCCGCGGGCTAGGCCTGTCTCGTTGAATGCACTGAAATTACTGCGCTACATGCAGACACGCCCTTTTGAGGCTGTCGAGAGGATCAGGCTGACACCGGCACTGCGGGTTGAGACAGAGAATCTACTCCATGCCACGCTGGTATATCACTTGGAGCGGCAACTCAAGTCAGTGGCGTTCCTTCAGAGGTTGCGCCGCGAGAATCAATCTGGTCAGGCTGGCTGAAGGCCAAGCGATCAAGTTTGAGGCGGCTCTGGCTTGCCGGGAGCGGAAGCGGATTGCTCCTTCTTAGCGGACGACGCTTTATCAGGATTGGAAGGCGGGGGTAGCAATAGTACGGTCTTAGGCGAAGTCTCATCCTTAGAAGCAGGCTTTCCGGCCTCTTCAGAGGCAGCCTTCTTCTCCTCGCTGGTGATCAGACTCCGCAACGCATTGGCGCTGATGCGAAGTATCTTAAATGCCATAAATGGGACGAATGCCTCGCCCATTTTCATCTTGCCGCGCGTCTGGTCGGAGTAGTCATAGAACTTCACTGCCTGCTTGGCAAAACGTGAGGGTAATTCCCCCTCGACGCGTTCCACAGCATGGCGCGGAATTGCCAGCAGGAAGTGGTTATTGCGGGGATGCCCAATGAAAGAACGGGCTGGGTCTATCTCATGGAGCAGATCGCCAATGATCTTTGCCGCACTACGAATCACCTGATTAGCCGCTACCGGCCCATACTGTTTGCCGAACTCGTCCAAGTGTTCGACCTCGATGTCCAGAAAGAGGCTTTCCGGGTCGTCCAAGAGCTTGGGCAGACGTTCTTTGATCAATGCCATGTTGGGCAGGCTGGTACGGGGGTCAACCAGCGGTGTGCCGCCAAGCCGATCAATGATTCGGTGTATCCGCAGGCGAAGTTCCTCCACATCAAACGGCTTGGTGATATAGTCGTCTGCTCCCAGTGTCAGCCCGTCCAGCTTACTGCGCCGCTCATCCTTCTGGGTCAGAAAGATTATTGGGATGCGGTTAGTACGCTCATCAGCGCGCAATCGCTTGCAGACCTCATAGCCGTCTATGTCCGGCAGCATGATGTCCAGAATCACCACAGAGGGCCTATGCTCAACAGCCATTTTTATGGCCTCGGCGCCGTTCAGTGCGCTGATGACCTCATACCCTACGATCTCGAAGTAACGCCTCAGCAGATCGGAGGTGATCGTCTCGTCTTCGACGACCAGCAGTTTGTTCATCGTCCTTTCCCCGGCCCGGATCGATCAGTCTGCCCTGAACCCCTGCCTATACTAGAGTTGCCGTGCCAGATAGAGCAACGCCCGTGAGAAAAGCGAGTTAGGCTGGGACATCACGAGCGGAGCGCCCTCTGTCATGGCGTTGACCTGTGCTGGCTCATAGGGGATGTCAGCGGCAAGCGGATGGTTCAGCGCCTGCATCACAGCTTCGTGTGAGACTCCATGAGGCCGTGTGTGGTTCAACACAAAATGTAGATGGCCGCTGACCCCCAATGCTTCCACGGTGGCCAGTACGGCAGGTGCAGTGACTAAGTCGGCAGGATCATCTCCCACGATCAATACAATGTGATCAGCACGGCGCAGGGTGGTAATACTCATCGGGTTAAGAGTGCTGGGCAGGTCAACAACAACCCGGCGGAAACCCTCCGACAGCACCTTGAAGATATATTCCAGCGCGTCAGCCCGGATAAACTCCTGAACCGGGTTAAGAGGAGAAGCCAGAATAGCTACCCCAGTCCGCCGATCCAGTGTCAGAGCCTGCCCGATGATGCGCTTGTCGGCTCCCGGTGTGATGTTGAGCAGGTCAAGCCATGTGGCTTTTGGGGGGACCATCTTCAACTGGATGGCAACCTGCCCGGCCTGATTGTCGAGATCAATGAGGCAGGAGCGCCCAAACTGCATGAGACCCAGCGCCAGATTGACGGCTACAGTCGTTGCACCTACTCCCCGCCCTAACCCCATCACGGCTACCACTGGGACAGTTGAGGCCGGGCGGGCCGCTGGTTCTGCCGGGGGAGGAGTAGGAGAGGGGGCAGGCGGAGTAACCGCTGGGGCGGCAGGCTTGACCGCCGGTTGTGGTTCAAGGCCGGGAGGCGGTGGCGGTGCCTCGAAAATCTTGGCCACTTTTGAGGCAATATCAGCAGGAGCCTTGGCTGTAACAGGCGGCGGCTCCAGGGGGGCGGGCATGTTGCGGGCACCAGTCTTGAGAAGCTCGTCCACATGTCTGACCAAGTCGTCACGGGTGACTGGCTTAGTCACGAAGGCGTCTGCCCCAGAGTCCTCAGCCAGGTCGCGCTGTTCGGGTTGTGAAAGCGCCGTCAGGATCAGGAGGGGGATGTCCATCGTTTGGGGGTCTTCCCGCAAGATACGGCAAACCTCATACCCGCTCAGGTCGGGCATCATAACATCTACAATAGCCATGTCAGGGCGCTCATGGCGTGCTATTTCGATGCCCTGTTGCCCGCTGCTTGCCAAGATAGCGGTGTGCCCTGCGCGCTTGAGCATGAGGTTCATCATCTGGAGCAGGCTTGCATCATCGTCTATGACCAGGATACGGGCCATTGCTGTCTGTCAGCCCTTTCTCAATATAGCTGGGGTAGAAGAGGAAGTTTGCCTATTTGTAGGTTGTCTACACCATAATTGTACGCGAATTACGAAAAAGCGAAACGTATCTCGTCCTTAACTTTCAGTCTCTTTACTGGATCGGGCTTTCTTGGCTGTCAGGCAAAGCAACGCTTGTCAGCTCTTCCCGCCGGGCGCGGTACATGATTATCGGGCGGTCTCCCTGTATGAGCTTTTCCCCTATGTGCAGTCCACTCCGCTTGGGCTGTTGGGTGGTTACTACCCGCTTGTCCTGCCGGGCAATGATTGCACTCCCCACTTTCCCAATCCAGTTGACCAGCCCACACAGCACCGGTACGCGCATGACACGCTGATAGAACCGGATATACATCAGCGTATTCTCGTCGTCAATTGGTGCAAAGGCAATGACGATCCGAATATCCTCACTAATCCGATTTTGCCAGATGTTAGGGAAGAGAAATTGCAATTGGAATGGGCGTGCAGGGGGTGCGATCTCGCTGGGCTTGAGAGGTTTTGAGCCGTCATCTACGCGGTTGTAGACCCACACATAGAGTGAGTTTCCTTCCAGACGAGCCACCGGCCCGTCTACCAGTGTTCGATTCCCGCGTCCAATCGTTGTCCTGTGAATGAAGGGAAGGTGCACCACATCAAGCTGATTCTCGATAGCACGCGAGTAGTGAGTAGCCCAGTGATCTCGGAAGGTGCTGTAGTAAAATGAACTGTCAATGTCCTCCATGAACGGGAGGGGCGGCAGTTCCTCACGAGGCTCACCCCGCCAGACCCAGATGAAGTCGTGGGCTTCGCGGGTCGGATAGGTGTGTACCTTGAAACGCCTTGGGCACAGGGGCGTTTCTGCCGTTGGCTGGTATGACTCGGCACTGCCCTGACACATCATACTGAAAACCGTGGAAGGGACATTCAATGCAATCGCCTGTAAGACGCCCTGCGCTGAGCGCCACCCCACGGTGCGGGCACTGATCGCTCATGCAGGTTACTTCCCCTCTGGTATTTCGCCAGACAACTAACTTTTCACCCAAACGAGTCACGCCAATGAGCTTGCCCGGTTTTACCTCGTTTGATTCAAGGATGGCGTACCACTGATTAGGGATCATGATCTCCTCTGGAGTTGATTGCTTTGACTTCAGTGTCTCTCGGAGAGCGTTACTGCCGATGTGGCCGCGGTTGTGACCCCAATCATAGCACGATCCATCTGGGTGGGGATAACAAGGGGACGTTGCAGACCAAGGCCGATATTACATTCGTCGCTTATAATGGTGTACTCTCTCACTGAGGTGGGGTATATGACCCATCTTAAAATAGGTAGTGAGTCGTATTACGGCTTCTCTCTGGCATACATCCCCTTGTGGGTACAATGACATATGTCTGTCCCTCTTGCAAGCAGAATAAGGAGGTGCCTATCGGGCGTTTTAGATACTGGTCTTGCGACTAAAGACCCTTTTATTCTCCCAAGGAGGAAAAGTTATGCCGCGTAGATTTATCTTTATCGCAGGTGCTTTGCTGGTGGCAGTGGCCTTGCTGGTAGCCTGTGGCGGTGCTACTCCTGCCCCGACGGCTACCGAAGCGCCAACCGAGGAGGCCGCCGAAGCACCTACAGAAGTAGCCACTGAGGCGCCAACTGAAGTGGCAACAGAGGCTCCGACTGAGGAGCCGGTCATGGTGTCAGCTTTTATCCTCCCGTTTGGCATCTACCCTGACATGCAGATTGCCACTGTGGCTGATCTGGCAAGTCTCGGCATTGATGTAAGCGGAGCAGAGATGGGTGAGGCCGCACCTGCTGAGGGTCAGTTCGAGCAAGTGCCGATCGTCACGACTGCCACCAATGTAGTGGGCATCGGAACATACGTAGCGGCGAAGGCGCTGGCTGTCTCCTCTGCCAATGATCCGGCTGACAGTTTCACCTATGAGTGGAGCTTGACTGCGCCTGACGGTTCGACAGCTACGCTGATGACAGGTCCCAATCTGGCGGTGTGGCTGGCCGATCTGGCTGGTGACTACACCCTTACCCTGACAGCTACCAGCCCAAGCGGTGCCGTTGGCGAGGCGACGTGGGAAGTGCATGCCACAACCTATGTCGGCGTCGGCACGGTGGCTGGCGGGAATCCTAGCCCGCCTCAATGCGGCACCTGCCATGCTGACAAGACGGAGGCGTGGGCGGCCACGGTCCATGCTACTTACTTCACCCGCGCTATAGACGGCGAGGTAAGTGAATATTACGGCCCGAACTGCATCCGTTGCCACACGACAGGTTTCAACAACCGCCCGGAGGCTGTGAACGGCGGGTTTGATGACCTCGCCGCTGAGGCCGGGTGGCAGTTCCCTGCTGCGCTGCAGGCCGGCAACTGGGACGCTTTCGTGGCGGATTACCCGCAGGTGGCCGCTCTGGCTAACATTCAGTGTGAGAGCTGCCACGGCCCCGGCGCCGATCACAACGCGGGCGGCCCAATCGGCGAGAGTCTGGCCTATGGGGCTTGCGCCCAGTGCCACGCACAAGAGCCTTATTATGTTGTGCCTCAGCAGTGGGAGCTGAGCGGCCATGCCGCCGAGAGCGCCATGGCTTTCACCTATCCTATTGGCGAGGAGCGGACGGCCTGTGTACGCTGCCACAGCGGCTCGGCCTTCATTGACTGGGCCGCCGGCGTGCCTGAGGAAGAGCAGAGCACCAATTACCAGGTCATCACCTGCGCAGTCTGCCATGACCCGCACAGTGCCAACAACCCGAACCAACTCCGCGTCTTCGATACGGTGACTCTGCCTGATGGCACTGAGGTAACGGAGGGCGGGGCCTCAGCAACCTGCATGAGTTGCCACAACTCTCGTGTGAGCCCGGCCTTTGCAGTTGAGGGCGAGCGCTTCTTCACGCCCCACTACTCCACGGCGGCTGAGTTGTTGAACGACACCGGCGGCTACACTTGGGGCGTCGAACTGCCCAACAGCCCGCACGGCATGGCTATCGCAGAGTCTTGTGTAGCCTGCCATATGGCGCCGACCCCTGGCATGGATGATATGGGCACTCAGGACCCCTCTGATGATACGCCTCTGCCGGGCCACAACACGGTGGGTGGTCACACCTTTGCTATGGTCAGTCCGGTGGACGGTACTGAGAACATTGCTACCTGCCAGACCTGCCATGCTGGCGCAACCAGCTTCGAGTTTGCCGCCACTGCTGACTACGACGGCGATGGGACTGTTGAGACCAACCAAGAAGAGGTGGCTGGCCTGCTTGGGGTACTGAAGGGTGCATTGGAGGAACAGGGTGTCGTCTTCCTGCCCTACTATCCTTACTTCCAGCTCCCTGAGAATGCCAGTGTGGACCTGAAGGGGGCAGTCTTCAACTACAAGTTCGCGCTGTCGGGCGGCTCGGCTGTCCATAACTTTGAACGGACGGTTGCCCTGTTGCAACTGAGCTACGAGAAGGTCACGGGCGAGCCTGTTCCCAACGCGACTCTCATCCTGTCCGAATAACAGG
>DAOTYH010000072.1:0-2796 GCA_034435015.1 Anaerolineae bacterium
AATGTCCAACGATCTCTTCTCTCAGTGGCTGAGCGGGCTGGAC
Source organism: Anaerolineae bacterium (assembly GCA_034435015.1). GTDB lineage: Bacteria > Chloroflexota > Anaerolineae > Aggregatilineales > UBA3940 > DAOTYH01. Next base: position 44 of record DAOTYH010000072.1, read on the forward strand.
TTTGACTACTGGAGCACCGGTCAGCACAAGGTTGAACCGCCCGTCTTTTTTGAGAAATGGGCGAAGGGTGAGGCGGTCCTGCTGGATGTGCGGACTCCGGAGGAGAAGGAGTTTGTGACCTTTCCCTTCGCGCTGGAGATTCCCATCAACGAATTGCCCGCGCGGTTGAACGAGATTCCGCGCGATAAACTGGTGGTCACTTTTTGCTCCGGCGGCGACCGCGCCAATGTGGCCTTTGCTTATCTGCACGCCCAGGGCTTTGAGAATGTCCGCATTATGCCGGGTGGGTATGCCAGCCTGTTCCCGGAACTGATGCCGGGCAAACTTCGTGCCGCGCGGCAACGTCGGGCACAGGGATAGAGATAGACCAGCCGGAGACTATGCTCCAGCGAGTAGATGCTTTTTGGCTCGTTAGCAATGGTGGACTTTCCCCGGCTCAAAATTTCTAGTGCACGGAGGAAGACCATGCTCTACTTTGTGATCCCACTACTTTTGTTCGTTCTCTCGTTCCTGGCCGGAATGATGGGCTTGGGGGTAGCGTTTATTGCCACGCCGGTGCTGGGACTCTTCGGCTTTGATCTTAAACACGTGATCATGCCCTGGTCGCTGTGGTTAAACGGCTTGACAGCCATCTCCAGCGCCGTCGCTTATGCTCGAGCGAAGATGGTGGACTGGCGTACGGCTATCCCCCTCCTGATCATTACCACCGCGCTTGCCCCTGTTGGCGTCTGGCTACTCCGGTTTGTGCCAACGACAATAGTATGGTGGATTTATGCATTTGTTTTGGTCTTCCTGGCTTACCGCATGGCTTTCCCGCCTAAGATGGATGACAGCAAAGCGCTGGCCATCACCGATCGCACGCGCCTCAAAGCGGGACTGTTAAGTGCAGTAATTGCAGTATTCGCCGGTTTCCTGGGTGTGGGACCGGGTTTTCTGCTGGTGCCCACGCTGGTAATGCTGGGCTACACTGCCCGACTGGCCGCTGCCACAAACAGTGTGATCGTCACGCTGCCCTCGTTCTCTGCTTTTATCGCCCATTTAAGCAGCGCCAATTTTGACTGGCTGATGCTTGGGGTAAGCTCGATCACGTCACTGATCGGAGCCTGGGCTGGGGCGCGTTTCATGGCCAAGCGTGTCAAGTCCCTTACCCTCAGCCGCGTCTTCGCTGCTGCACTGGTATTGTTGGCAGTTCAGCGTTTATTGATTTTGCTGGGTTGGTAAACAGAAGGGAGGAGCGGTATCTCTATGCTCCGTTACAGGGAAAGGCTAAACAAACAACATATGGCTTTCCTAAAGCTTAAGCATGGAGTTCTCTCATGAGTCCTGTTTCTTACATTCTCAGCGCAGTGATAGTTTTTCTGTTTTCCGGCCTGCTGGCCATGGCGGGCATCGGTGCGGCGTTTCTGTTTGTGCCCTTCTTCTACTACCTGGGCGTTCCGCTGGCGGAGGCCACACCGACGGCCCTGCTGTTGAACGTCGTGAGCCTGTTGCTGGCCGCCATCAACTACTGGCGGGGGAAACTGGTCAACTGGCGCGTGGGACTGCCGGTGCTGGTGGCGGCGGTCATCCTCTCGCCGGTCGGTGCCCGACTGACGCCCCACGTGAATAAGCGTCTGCTGCTCGGCCTCTTTGCGGCTTTCCTGGTCTTCGCGGGCTTCATGATGCTCTTCTACCGGGCCAGGACACGGGAGCAGTCTCTGGGCCGGGGAACGGAAGTCGGCGCGGGTGTGGGGGTGGGCGCCGTGGCCGGATTTCTGGGCGGGCTGCTGGGCGTCGGCGGGGGGAACTTTGTCCTGCCGGTGCTCAACTGGATCGGGCTGGACCCCAAAGTCGCCGCCGGCACGACGTCCCTGGTCGTGGTCTTCTCGTCGTTCTCCGGCTTTCTGGGACATGTGACAATGAGCCGGTTGGACCCCCTGTTTGTCGGCCTGATGGCCGTGATGGCGGGGGCAGGCTCCATCGTCGGCTCGCAGTTGATGAAGACCAAACTGTCCAGCGCACAACTGAAAAAGGTCATCGGCGTGTTGCTGTGGCTGATCGCCGCCAAGATGATCTTTGACCTGATCAAATAAAGGTGAATTCACCGCAATAACTCACCGCAGAGACGCCGAGAGCGCAGAGTTTTTCAAGATAAGGTCTCTGCGTCCTCTGCGTCTCGGCGGTGAAATGGCCTTTGTGCAGTAGACGGAAGACATACATGAGGTCAAAATCATGCCCCGACGCCTTTACCAACGCCTGAGCTGCGCGATAGCAAAATCCTGGCTGACCGCCGGCGCTTTGCTGGGCGTGGGCTTGTTGCCCTGTCCAGATTGTGGCACCCCCATGATTTTCCATATCTGGCCGATCGTCGTGGTGCTCATCGCGCGCGCCGCAAAAGAACGCCGCCTGAAAAGAGAACAAGCCCATTCGGGTCCTTGTCAACCCAATGGGGGAAATGATGCCTGAAGCCATTCAGGCCGAAGGATTGACAAAGGTTTTCACCGTCACCAAAAACCGCCCGCCCTTGCACGCCGTGGACGGGATTGACTTCATCGTCCACGAAGGCGAGGTCTTCGGCTTCCTGGGGCCCAACGGCGCCGGCAAAACGACGACCATCCGCATGCTCACCGGCCTGACGCGCCCCACGGCTGGCCACGCTCGCGTGCTGGGTTTTGACCTGGCGACGGAGGTGACCCGCATCAAGAAGCACATCGGCGTCGTCCCGGAGACCTCCAACCTGTACGACGAACTCTCGGCCTTTGACAATCTGGTCT
>DAOTYH010000073.1:0-12200 GCA_034435015.1 Anaerolineae bacterium
GCATCCCACGCCCGCACGCTGGCATAAGCGGCCAGAATGGCAAAAACAAACATCAGGGGGAACAGATAGCGCGGCTCAACAAGCAGGACGCCTGCTACCGCTGTGCCATATACAACCCAGCCTAACAGTGGAAGTAGCTGATGCCGCTTCTCCTGCCATGCTAGAACAGTACCCACCAGCCCACCCAGCAGACCCCAGTAATGCCAGATGTACATGAGACTACGACGCAACAGACCGGGAATAGCCAGCACATCAGCCAGTGATGACTCGCCGCGCAGGAAGGACAGCACGACCTCCTTCGCACCTCTCTCAGTGTGCGGGTTCAAAAAGACAGTGCCGAACGGCTGAAGGTAGGAGGCTATCGTGTCTTGCGCCACACGCGCAATCCATTGGAGGGGAGCGGCCAAGATATTCTGCAGGCCAGCCACAATGAATGGACTGCTGACCGGGTTGTTCACTACCTCAGCGCCAAGGTCCTCGCTCAAAATCTGGTTAAAGGTCCATGGATTATCCACGACGTCCCCATCCTCACGGGTAGCCCGCCAGAAATGACTCATACCTGACGACGCGACCGGCACAAATTCACCGGCCACGAGAGAGCTACGGATAATCCATGGGGCAATAACCAGCAGTGTCACCCCGACCAGCCACGCATACCCCTTCAACTTACGGCGGCGGTTTTGCCTGTCCACAATGATAATCAGGCCCAACAACACAGGGAAAAGAAGCGGCACAGGGCGTTCAAGGACAGCCAAGCCCAGTAACAGACCTGCTACGGCATATCGCTTCCAACTATCTTCTAAGGCCGCCGTCGTATAGAGAAGCATGAAAGCCACGAAGAGCATAATGAACAGAGGCTCTGTGTGGATCGTCCCTACCTGAACAAGATAGCGAGCATCCAGGGCCTGCGCGATCATAGCCACACGAGCCGCTCGTCTGTCGAACAGGCTGAGTGCCAGCAGATAAACTAAGCCCACCGTGACCGTGTCTACAAGGGCCTGAGCGAGGCGGGCGGCTACCATCTGAGTAACCGGCATGCTGTCAGGGATCAGGCTGAAGAACGGCATCAGGAAGATCGGATAGACAGGCCCCACCGAGACCTGAGCATAAGGCGTCCCTTCAATCCCCAACATAGAAGGGTTCTGGGCGATCAGGATGTAGAAAGGGCCGTCATCAGTCAGGGCACTCTCTGTTCTGAAGAAGAGCAGTACAAGGGCCACACGCAACAGGAGTGCAACAGCCAGGACGATCCACGCGAAACGATCAAGGCGGGGTATAGATGTCTGGTTCAACTTGGCTTCACTCCCTGATCTTCCAACTTTCGCTCAAGGTCGCGCACCCGTGCGCTGAGCAGGGCAATATGCTGAGCGGCCTGCTTATTCTCCCTGGCAAGCCGGGTGATCACCGTCGAGAACTGGATCATGACCAGCAGTAACAGCCCGAAGCCAATCACGAACAGCGCTGTTGGGGGATAGTAGATGCCCATAAGCTGGGCCACCATATGGAGAAGGCTGTCGCGAAAGAGCGAGAGTATAACCAACACCCCAAAAGTCCCCAGCCACAACAGCGAATAGTCTTCACGTAAACTCCGGCGGCGCACCAGCTCCAACACAATCAGGAACATGATGACCGGCCCGGCAATCATGATCACCTCAGATCGCGTGAAGTCACTCAGCATGGTCAACCTCCCGGACAACGCGCGGCCTCTCACGCAACAGACCAATAATGATCGCGAGAATCACCTTAATCATGTAATAAGCCGAGCGGAGCGGTGTAATGGAGGACTGCCCGCCATAGCGGGGATTCATCGTCACCGGAATCTCGCGCACCTGTAGCCCAGCCCGCTTGAACATCACCACAGATTCCGGTTCAGGGTAATCAAAGGGATAGTCAGCCGAGCATAGGTCAATGGCACGTCTGTTCATAGCGCGGAAGCCAGAGGTCGGATCAGTGATCCTCTGCCCTACCAGCGCGGAAATCAGGCTGGCCAAGATCACGATCCCTGCACGGCGCAGCCATGGGGTAATGTATCCCCGATCCTCGATGTAGCGTGATCCAATCACTACATCCGCTTCGGCCCCCTCTAGTACCTTGAGCAGCTCTCCTATCTCGCGGGGATCATGCTGGCCGTCACCATCCACTTGCACAGCCACCCTGTACCCCCGATCCCGTGCAAACATGAAGCCGGTCTGCATGGCCGAGCCAATCCCTAAGTTATGCGGCAGATTCAGCACTGTCGCTCCGTACCCTTCGGCGATCTGGGGAGTAGCGTCTGTAGAGCCATCGTTAACGACCACAATATCCGCCGCCGGCATGGCCTCTCTCACCTGCCGGATTACCCGCCCCAGACTATCCTCTTCGTTGTAGGCCGGGATAACCACCAGCACATCACGTGAGGGAGGAGCTTGGTGCTGAACAATATGAACCTGCGGTTTGCTTATCGGGCGTCTCATTGATAGGTGCTCTTCTGTTGCAACACCTCTGCGAGTGCCGCCGAGACATCCTCGAAGCGGCTGCGCCATGTATGGCGCCGCGCCTCAGCCATACGACGGTCAGCAAGGCCGTCATCAGCGGCGACAGCTCGTTCAACTAACCGGATAAACTCATCATGATCCCCTGCGATAGCAATCAGCCCCTCAAATTTGCGTGCCTCCGGCATATCTACTGACACAATGGGTTTGCCGGTCGCAAGATATTCGTACAACTTGAGAGGACTGCAATGTTCGGCTACGCCATCTAGGATATAGGGATTGAGACACACATCAAATGCTCTCACGTAATCCGGCACATCAGCGTAAGGAACACGTCCCGTCATCACAACGTTAGGCAGGCCGTCCAGCGGCGCACGGTCAGCCAGCAGATCAACCGGCCCTACCAACACCAGTGTCCAGTCGGGGTGCTCCCTTGCAATACGTGCCAGCAAGGGTGTGTCAACCCAATATTGTACCCCGCCAAGATAACCGATCACTGGATGCCTGATGCCCGCCAGTTGCCTGGCGACCGGCAGAGCGGGATCAGCGGCACGGGCCATATGCTCTACATCAACGCCGTTAGGCACCAGCCGAACCCGCTTAGCCCCCGTCCCTTTCGAACGGACCAGCGCTTCGGCTGTGACGATCACCAGATCAACCGATTCGATCAGCCGCCGTTCCAGCCTCCCGATCACCTGGGCATCAACCAGCCCTTTGGCAGAGGTGAAGTCGTCCACACATTCATAGACAGCAACCTGTTCGTTCAGCCTGCCCACAAAGTCTGCCGAGTGAGGGGTGTACGTCCAGAGTATTGGTCTGAGGAAGCCCAAACGCCGCATCTGTGCCCGCAACACAGGCAAAAGCAGAGCATTGTTGATTCGGTTGATCAGGCCCGACATCTGGAAGAAAGGGAATACAATGGGAAGGGTAAAAACCCATAGATTCGGTTCTATCTGGCGCGGGCCGTACGCCCAGCGCCATAGCCGGCTGAACTGATGCTTAATGTCCGCCAGCCAGCCGGCCCAGTGCATTTGTTGCTCAACGTACAGCACACAGTTGCCCTCTGCCGCCCACAAGCGTGCAAAGCGCTGTTTGCGGGTGGGGAGTGCATCCCAGTCTTGGGTGGAAAGGATCAGGAAATCCTGCCCCTCTATCATGTCTGCGCCATGCCCTCGCCCAGAATGATTGCCCCCCCGCTACGGATACTTTCCAGTGCCGCCAGTGCGATCCGGGTTGCCCGCAGGCCGTCCTGCCCGGTCACAATCAGGTCAGCATGTCCTTTGATCGCCGCACCAAAGTTGTCAAGCAGTGCACGGTGACCTTTGTCCTGCCCCCCTTTGAATGAGCGGCCATGTATCCCTCTGAACTCCAGCGCCTTGAAGTCATCAATGACTGCCACCCCTCCGCCGGCAAAAACCTCAACCCGTTCCTTGGGGAAGGCAGGGTCTCCCAGTGCGGTATAGATCACAACCCCAAGCGACTCATCTGAAAAGCGCACGATGAGGACAAAGTCCTGCCCGTCGGGACTGCCCTGTGCGCTAACGCTGACGGGTATGCCTTCAACCATGCCGCAAACAAAGTCAATAAAGTGGACACCCTCGCCAAGCAGGCGTCCCCCTCCCTCTGAGGGATCATTCAACCAATGAGCCGGTGGAAGCGGCCCGGCATTCACACGGAAGACAATCGTGCGGGGACCGCCAATTGACCTCAGGGCGGCCTTCAGTGCCTGCCCCGCCGGGGATGCCCGACGGTTAAAGCCAACCGTTAACAGCACCCCTGCCTCACTAGCGGCCTCAAGCATAACGTGACAATCCTCAACAGTCAGCGCCATAGGCTTTTCAACAAACACATGTTTACCAGCCCGTGCCGCCGCGATGGCTTGAGGAGCGTGAAGGTTATGCCGGGTAGCGATCAAGACAGCTTCCACAGAAGGGTCAGTCAGAGCCGCGTTCAGATCAGTAGCGACAAGGGGCGCACCAATCTTTCTGCCGGCCTGAGCCGCTGAAGGCCCCAGACTGATAATGGCTCTGGTATCAAAATAGGGGCTGGCCTTCAAGTTGGGTAAATGGACTGCCCGTGCAAAATTTCCTGCCCCCACCAGCGCGACCCCGATTCGGCCCGGCTTCACTGGCCTGACAGCCCGGATCAAGAAGCGCGGAGGGGCTGTCTCAGCACCTTCCTCTGGCTCGCCGTAGGTAATCAGCACGGCAAGAGCGCCTTTCTGAACAGCCTCGTAGGCATCATCGGCCTCTTCGATGGGATATTCAGCGCTGATCAGCGAGTCTACATCCAGCTTGCCGTCTGCAATCAGGCCCAACACTGCCGCCATGTTACGCTGTTCCGTCCAGCGCACATAGCCGATGGGATAATCTATACCCTGCTCTTCATAACGCGGATCATAACGGCCCGGACCTGCCGAGCGCGAGATGACAAAATCCAGCTCACGGTTATAAAAGTCAGTGCGCTCCAGGTCCATCCCCATTGCACCGACCATCACCACACGCCCGCGCTCACGACACATCTTGAAGGCTTGATTGGTCGCCTCACTGCCCCGCGTGGCCGCACACAGGATCACCTTATCGGCGCCAATGCCACCTGTCAGGGCCATGATCTGCTTGACCACATCGCCCTGAGTCGGATCAACCGTGTGGGCACCAGCCAGTCGGGCGGCCAGTTCACGCCGTGCCTGTACCGGATCAGAGCCAATGACTCGACAACCAGCCGCATCGAGAAGCTGAGCCGTGATCTGCCCGATCAGTCCCAGGCCAACCACAACCACCGTCTCGCCCAGCGTCACCTCCGCCCGGCGGACTCCCTGAAGGGCAATCGCCCCCAGCGTCGTAAACGCCGCCTGCTTGTATGTCACCCCCTCCGGAATGGAAGCCATGAGGTTAGCCGGCACGGCGTCATACTCAGCGTGATTGGCAAACCCTGCCCCGGCACAGGCTACCCGATCACCGGCCCGCAGGCCTACCGCGTGAAGGCCTGCACCGACCACTATCCCCGCGGCGCTGTAGCCGACCGGCACCCACATCTCCGAAATATCACGCACCTGACCGGCGGTGAACTTAATCCCCTCACGCCATGCAAGCTCAACTGCTCGTCTGATCAACTGGGGCTGTGCCAGCGCTTTGCGCACCAGGCTACCGCCGCCAGCGGCATGAGACATCTCCGTGCCGCTGGAGATCAGAGAGGCACAAATCCGCACCAATGCGCCGTTGGGCGGAACTTCGGGCGCAGGGACTTCCTGCACCATAAGCTTGCCTTTACCATCGAAGAAGACCTGTTTCATCTGCCTTGTATCTTTCGGAGATTCCCTAGAACCCAAGAACAAGGGCACGGAGTTGCCGTGCCCCTCTCTAGCCATACTGAAGCTAATGGCTTTGCCCAGAGCACCTCAACGTTCATTCACAGCAAACGTGCCTGCACGGGTAGATGGAGCCAGCGCCTTTTTCATGTTGACAAGGGCGGCCCGCCCGGCGGCTCGCACTGTATTAAAGTCTACCTGACTCTGGTGAGGATAAAGCAGTATCACCAAATCGGCAGGAAGTTTAACGCGCCCTGAGAATTTGGCAACCGGCGCTTGTTCCTTGATGCCGTAGGCAGGAGAATACCAGCCATCCTGCAAAGAAGCGGTGAGCGGAAACTCGCCTAAGGGGAGCAAAATCAGGTTAGGCCCCTCTTCAGCTCTGGTGCGGATCATGTTGTTGGCCGCATCCAGCACGACCGGCATGGGAGCAAAATGAAACCACATCGTCAGATCGCATTCGCTCTCAGACTTCTCACCGGCTGATAAGGTCGGCCTCACGTGATCATGCAAAACCCAAAGCTTGGCATGTTTGTCAAACCATATCTGGCGGCGGTGTATCACACCCGGTTTGAGCCGCGCGTAGCCGTTGTGGGAAGCATCAAACAGATCATAAGCCGGCTGTGAGACCCACCGGTGCACCGTGATATGGGTATTTCCTACCATGCGGAACAAATCGCCCTGCGGCAGGTGATTGATCTCCTCATTAGCGACCTGCAGAATGTTATGGTAGGCCGATGAGCGAAAGGCATCACGCTCTGCAGGGTTAGAGGTGTATAGATAGCTCCCCGGATCAATCAAGAAAGGGCATCCGAAAGCATATACTGTCAGGCTAAAAGTATCGTTATGGGCATGCCCGCCGGCCCCGTCTTGGCCTATCCCTCCCGCATTGATGACAGCCTGAAAATCCTCATGGCGCATAATGTACAGGCCGCCAGCCTCGAACCCCCTCGATACGGATATCTCCTCCAGCGAAACCAGCCTGCGGGAGAGCGCTCTAGCCCGCACCCGTATGCCGGGCCTGACATCCACCCACATGTCAGGGGTAGTTCCCTCCGGGCGGGGGGTAGTCTGAGTCAGTACATCGGTAAAACGAGCCGCGGCATCTGAGGCAAAATACCAGAAGGCATCCTGCCATTCATCGCCTGCCGCAATCACCCAGCCTTTCCGGGTGGGGTCCACGTAGCCTGCCCATTCGTTGAGTTCGCGCTCCAGCACCAGCGAACCCAGAGCTAACAGATGGCGGTGATCGCGGATAGGGCGATGGGGGTCTGCATGAACCGTCAGGGGAAGCAGACGACCGTCATCAGCATCACCGATCTGCGGCGCCAGACCATCCGGCTGGGTGTAAGCCATGATCACATCCAGCATAGCAGAGAGACGCGCACGGACCGTCTCAGGGATTTCAATGCTGTTGACCACACACAGCGCGGCTACGCTGAGCGCCATTTCGGTTACCAAGCGGTGATACGAGGTGGAAGCCTCGTAGTTGACTCCATCTGGATAGATTTGGCGATCCAGCTCGGACCACAGCCGCCACAGCCCTACCGACCGCCAACGGGAAGCTTCCGGGAACTCAGGGAATAAGATGCCAAGATAAGCAAGACCGGTCAGGTTGGCAATCAAATGGTTAGTGCGGGGCCAGCCGTCTTCAAGGTGCTTGAGCAGATACTCACCATGCTGACGCAGGCTGGTGAGCCATAAGGCCAGAAAATCGGTTGTAAGCGCTTTTGACTCAAGGATGAAGTAATACCCCCAAATCCAGTTCACCACACGGATCGCTACATCCATTGGGCCGGCCCAGTTAACACCAAACTCGTAAGGGTTAGCCTTGATCCACGCGGTAATCTGGTCAACGATCTCCTGCGCGTATGACTCATCCAGCGTATACAAATATGCCTGCCCCAGCCGGATAACCTGATGGAAGCGGCTGAGTTCCCACGGAACTTTAACGTCAAAGCCCCCCTCAGGCCGGGTCAGAGTCAGGCGGGTATGATGTTCCAACGGCCACCGGTGGCCGCTCTTAAAGTCGGTATGCCAGTCAATCTCTTTGCCCAAATCTACTTCACCAGAGCCAAGCAGATTGAACCGGTGAGCCTTGATCTTATCAGCCTGCTCCAGCGTCACCTGATAGGCCTCAGGGAAGAACTGGGCCAGCAATGCGGCCTGCTCTGGGAATAACCCAAAGAAGCGGGGAAGCTGGCGCATCTGAAGCTGTTCAGCGATCTCCCGGATGCTGGCGCCCACCTGAATAGCGCGGGGTTTGCGGGGAGCAGTACGCGTCTGCAACTCGCGCAGGATGCGGCGCCATGCCGCCTTTGGCAAGTAGCGAGGTGGAACAGAAAAAGAAGCACTCATCCTTCAAAAACCCGCCCGGATACCATCAATCATGATCCTCATTTTAGCCTAATCCGCTATTTCATCATACACCGTAATGGTCGCGGCCGCATTCTTCCGGGCATCGAACAGCTCACGTGCCCGCCTGTAGGCCGATTCCCCCATCCTGCGTGCCACAGCCGGATCACCCAACACTTCTGCCAGAGCCGCCGCCAGCGCGGCTGGCTCATTCGGAGGCACAAGCAGTCCCGTCTCACCCGGCACGATCAGCTCGCGCGGCCCCCCCAGATCAGACGCGACACCGGGTTTTGCCATCGCCGCCGCCTCCACCAGCGGCCTCGCAAAGTGCGGCACAACCGATGGGAAGACCACACAATCACTGGCGGCGATCAGTTGGGGAATGTCCTGCCGGATACCAGTAAAGATCAAAGCCGCCCGGACCTCCGGGCTGAAGGATTCCAGCGTATGCCTGATCTGCTGAGAGTAGTGGTCAACCCCCAGCACCTGTTTGGCCAGCCCTTTCAGGCCCGAAGATTCGGCCTCCCTAAGCGGCGGCCCAGCCACGACCACACGCGCCTCCGGAAGTTCCGCCAACAAGAGCGGCAGGGCTTTGATCAGGACAAGCGTACCTTTTGGCTGAGCCACTCCGCCAAGCATCAGCACGACCGGTGCCTGAGGGGCAATCCCTAGTTCGGCACGTACCGCCGACCCGTCTAACGAGCGGTCAAAGTGTGCGAAGTCCACGAAATTATAGATCACGCGCACCTGCTCACTAGGGATCAACTGGTCGGCATCATGCTGGCAGATAGCGATCACACGCTTCGCGTGGCGGTGGATCACCTGTCTGAGCCAGCGGCGGCGCAGGCCGAAATATCCCTGAGCCAGCGGCTCCCGGATATGCCAGATCACCGGCACACCCTCCCGCGTACAGGCAATCGCGGCTGGCGCCAGCGTGGACGAGTTCAAGTGCACCAGATCGGGTTGAAGCCGGCGAATCAGGGCGCGGGCACAATGGATGGAGGGAGGAAGCCTCAACAGCTTGCCGGGCAGTCTCCACAGGTCGCGCCCGCCATACCACTCCAGAGTAGTATGGCTAAAGTCGCTGATACCTGTCTCGACGAAGGTCTCAATGCCTTCGGCACGATACAGATCAACGACCGGGCCAGGCTTCAGGGTCACCACAATCGGCTCATAACGTGTCCGATCAAGTTGCCGGAGTAGAAAGAGCAAGCTAAGCGGCGCACCGCCAATACCGCCGCCGTGATGGATGTAGAGAATACGCTTCATGGCACAAGCGAGACATCCTGCACAGCCCGGCCATTGTGATCTACAAACTGCCTGAGCCAGAGTTCCAGGATGACCAATGTCCACGGACGTAAATAGGGGGCCTTTTCATCCAGAAAGCTCTGATACACTGACCTGACCTGCTCCGGGCGGAACAGGCCGCGCCGCTTGACTGTTTCGGGTGACAGGGTCTCTTCGACTATCTCACGCAGTTCATTCCGCATCCAAGCACCAACAGGCATTTCAAAGCCGCGCTTGGGACGGGTCAGCACTTCTGGCGGCAACACATCACGCAGGGACTGGATGAAAATCCATTTGCTCTGCCCCCCTCTCAGCTTGAGATCAGGGGGAATCTGCACAGCGAACTCAACCAACCTGTGATCGATCAGAGGAACACGAACTTCAAGCGAATGGGCCATACTCATCGCATCAGTGTCTCTCAATAAAGTATGCGCCATGTAGTGGCTGAGTTCCAAGCGTGCCAGCCTCACGAGCGAATCCGTCTCAACAGGGTGGATATAGCGGCTGAGATAACTAAGCGAGGTCTCTGGCGCGGCCAGAGAGAGCATAGTCTCTGAGCCATAGAGTGCAAGCTTGGCGTCCTCATCAAAAAGGATGCGTACCCTGCTGTAGCGATCCAGCAGATCACCTTCCAGCCATGGAGATACCCGCTCCGACATGCCGCCCAGTGCGGCCACTCCTCGTGCGATAGCGCGGGCTACCTGAGGCAGTCTCCTCCAGACCTGTCTCACTTGATCCGTCCTTCGGAACAGCTTGAACTGGGGATAGCCGGCGAAAAGCTCATCTCCCCCCAGCCCCGACAGGGCTACTTTGACATGCCGAGCCGTAGCCTGCGACACCAGGTAAGTATTTAGCCCATCTCCGCTAGGTTGATCCATCGCCGCGATGATCCGCTCCAGTTGATCGCGTACATCGCGGCCTGAGACAACCACCTCTGTATGGTCAGTGCCATAATATTCTGCCAGCACCCGCGCATCTGACCGCTCGTCAATCCGCTGTCCTTCTTCGCCAAAGCCAATTGAGAAGGTACGCAACCGTTCACCGCTGATACGGGTCATCAGTGCGACAACCGCGCTCGAGTCGATTCCCCCGGAGAGGAATGCCCCTACTGGCACATCGGCGATCATATGCAGGCGGGTAGACTCCTCCAGCAGTTCACGCAAGCGGACGATGATCTCATCCTGACCCATATCAAGCGTTCCTACCGGCGGGATGCTCCAGTATTGTTTGATGGTCAACCGATCATCTTGAAAGGTCAGAAAGTGCCCTGCCGGTAGTGCCTCTACGCCGTCCAGCATGGTATAGGGCGCGGGGACAGAATAGAAGGAGAGATAATGATGCAACGCCGGGTAGCTCAGACGGGGCGCAAACAAGCCGGTAGCCAGCAGTGCCTTCAGCTCCGAAGCAAACATGAGCAAGCGCGGCTTGCCTTCTGGCCGTTCCTGAAGTGTATAGTACAGGGGCTTGATCCCCAGCCGGTCACGTGCCGCAAACAATCTGCATTCGGCCATATCCCAGATTGCAAAGGCAAACATACCGCGCAGTTGTTCGAGGCACTTCTCGCCCCACTCCTCGTAGGCATGGAGGATCACTTCCGTGTCGGTATGCGAGCGGAACTGATGGCCTGCCTCGATGAGCCTGCTCCGGAGGGGCTGATAATTGTAAACCTCACCGTTGTAGACAATCCGCAGGCGGCCATCCTCGTTGCTCATAGGCTGGTGGCCTGCCTCCGAGAGATCAATAATCGAGAGGCGGGTGTTCGCCAGCGAAACAGCCACTGGCTCACGTGCTACAAAAACGCCATGATCATCCGGGCCGCGATGGTGGATCGCCCGTGCCGCCTTCTCGGCTACCTGTTCGTCTGCGAGGTTAACCGCTCCCCAGATTCCACACATAGTAAGCTACTATCTTTCTGCCCCCAGAATCCTGTACAGCCGCGCACGCGGCCCCTCATACACGAGTTCTGTATAGGCGGCCAGAAATTCAGGCTGTGTGTAAAGCCCCTGTCTGGCCGATGGATCCGTGTAGATGAGGATATAGCTAATACGGTGTGCGAGCAACGATTCGACTAAAGCATCAGGTTCGGCAATCTCATCGTAGGCCAGACGGTCTCCCCAGTTGCTGGACACGATGTCCGGCTCAATGTAGAGCGGACTGGTCGCATGGTTGGCCAGTATCCGGTCGGAGGGTTCAAGCCGTTCGTTGAGCATGGTGATTGTCTCCCAGTCCGGGAAGGTCGGCAGGATGACTTCGTCATGCCAGCGGCGCAGGTATTCCTGACGAGTCTCCAGCCCCAGCGCCACACGATAAGCACCGTTCCAGTATAAGACGCCCAGGCCATTGATCAGGTTCCAGCCTAACACCAGAACGGCCATTCCCAGTACGATCCGCTTGCCCCACCCCCGATGCAAATCAATTTGCCACAGCGCCAGCCCTGTCACAACGCTCAACAGAATCAGGCCGGGGAGGAAGTGACGGGCCGCTTGTTTGACAAGAAACCAGATCACCGAGAAGGCGAAAGAATAACCCAACATCCGCCAGACAACACGTTCTCTCTGAAGTAACCCCAGCATAAGGCCGGCAGGAATAGCCAGAAGGAAGATCGGGCCGGTGGTGACCCCTAAGTAAAAATCCGGTCCATGCCCTAGAAACATCCCCCAAGCGTTCGCCAGGTATCCCCATACCGTCCAAGGGTAGAAAATTTCGGTGCCCAGCTCACTACGCGGAGACGGCTGTGCCCCAAACCAGCGGACAAACTGGTCAGCAAACACCGGATAGAA
>DAOTYH010000074.1:0-14755 GCA_034435015.1 Anaerolineae bacterium
AAGCAGGCAAAATGACGGTGATCATATGGAGGCGATCCGTAAAGCCTTCTGAGGTTGATGAAAGAAGTACAGCTACCCGAAGTAGTATACCACAGGCCATCATTCCGCCGAATGGCACATTATAACATACATAATAGGCCTATTAAGTCTAAATTAGGAATTGAGTCCTATTTCATCTACAAGACAATGAACTATAATCAGATTAGGTTAGGTAGTCTGGCAAGCGTTGTATTGTCATTAGTGGGTCGAGATTGATCGGTCGTACTGGTTGGTCTGGCGCTTTGTGAGGGGATAAGTGCTCGTGGGGTAGTCAAGAGCGCCAGAAAGACTAAAGTCATCCGCCAAGATCATGTATGATCTTGGCGGATGTGTTTTATGTCGTTTCTGCCAAACCTCATTTTCACAGTCAGCCAATTGGTTCAGCAAGCTGGTTAATCTCTGGGCTGTTGTTACATGAGGCTACTTGTACAATGCTCATTGCACATGAACAGAGGACTTACTCCCACATATCAGGTATCACCCTCTCTTGAAGGCTAGATATGGCGTCTTTCCAGTCTCTAGAGAGAAAATCCTCGATCACCAAGTTTGCATAAACGATCCTTAAACTCTTTTAACAATGGGGTGACCTTAAAATCTTGATTTCTTTAAGATCACCCCATTGTTTACATTCAACGACTCTGCTAACATGATGACTGAATCACACAAGCGAAGGACCCAACTAAGACTAATCGAATAACTGGCCGTTGCCCTCAGCAGAGGTATGGCCACTACCAAGAAGGGCAATAGGCAGTCTGGTTGTGTTCTTTTCACAGGCCGCTCTGCAACACGAGAGCACACGAATGGACAACCGATCCCGTAGCCCTGCCGAAATCTGGAAGACAGCTCACGGTGAACTTCAACTCCAGATGCCACGTGAAACTTTCGACACGTGGCTTCGTAACTCTCGCCTGATTGCCCATGAGGATGGAACCTACATCATCGGCGTCCCCAATATTTACGCACGGGAGTGGCTGGAACAACGTCTCAAAAAGGTCATTACCCGCACCCTGAGTCAGGTTGCCGGGCGGACAGTGGAGGTCCGCTTCGTCTTGTGGTCAGAGCATCCACAGAAAGACAGCCTACGTGAAGCGGGGCCGCTGTTGGCAGAGCTTGAGCCGCCTGAGCAGGCAATCCGCTTTGAACGGTTACTGCCCGGTGAAACCGGCCTAAACCCCCGCTATACATTTGACACCTATGCCGTCGGCGGCAACAATCGGCTGGCTTATGCCGCGGCGCTCTCAGTAGCGGAGACACCAGCCATTCAGTTCAATCCACTGTATGTTTACGGGGGGGTCGGCTTAGGCAAATCCCATCTGATTCATGCTATCGGCAACGCTTGCCAGTTACAGGGTCTGCGGGTACTTTATGTGTCTTCTGAGACATTCACCAATGACCTGGTAGCCGCCATCAAAACCCACCGTACCGACGAATTTCGCGATAAATACCGTCTGCTTGACGTACTGCTGATGGATGACATCCAGTTCATCGCTGGCAAGGAATCTACTCAGGAGGAGTTTTACCACACCTTCAACGCACTCTACGACGCTGGCGCACAGATTGTGCTGGCCGCCAGCAACGCCCCCTCTGAGCTTAGACGGCTCGATCCTCGCCTGCGGTCACGCTTTGAAGGCGGCCTGGTTGTTGAGATACACCCGCCCGATTACGCTACCCGCCTTGAGATTTTGAACATCAAGGCCCGCCTGCGCGGCTTCGAAGGTCAGGTATCTCCGGAGGTACTTGAGACTCTGGCGGACACGGAGGAAATGAGCGTTCGGGAGTTGGAAGGGGCACTTAACCGATTGATAGCTTCAGCCTTATTGACTCACGAAGCGCCATCGGTGAGTCTAGCGGAGGAAGTGTTGGGGAAGATTCGAGACAGGCATCCCTCCCCGACATTGGAAGACATCATCATTGCGGTAGCTGAGTTCTATGGCGTCTCACCTGATGAGTTATGCGGGCGCGGCCGTTCGCGCGAGGTCTCAGTGGCACGTCAAGTGGCGATCTATCTGGCACGTGAGGAAACGGATGTTCCTCTCCAGCAGATCGGCGAGGCACTGGGGGGACGTAATCATAGCACGGTGTTGTATAGTTGCGAACGCATTGCTGACTTAGTGGAAACTGACTCACAGATGCGCCATCAGGTGCAGACCATCCTGCAGTCTCTGCGGCCGCAAGGGGCAGTGCGCCGGCAAACACCCGCTGACTGAATGTCTTGCACTGAGAAGAAAAAGAGCTACTCCTCACTCAGAGCAGCTCTTTTTTGCCATGCTATGGGGCAGTCTTCTGCTGACCTTACCAGCCGATCCGTCCGACTGTGCGCTGTTCCTTCCACGGATCAGCCTCATTGTGGTAACCAGCCTGTTCCCAGAAACCCAGACGGTCCTTATCAGTAAACTCTAGAGCACGCAACCACTTGGCGCTCTTCCAGAAGTATTTCTTCGGAACCAGTGTACGTAAAGGATAGCCGTGATCGGGTTCAAGAAACTGACCATCATATTTGTACGCCAGTAATACATCATCATCGAGCATAACTTCGAGCGGCAAGCTGGTCGTGAACCCATACTCACAGTGGGCGATCACAAACTTAGCCTCTGGTTTAACCCTCAGCAGTGCCACAAACTCTTTAAAAGGGACACCCTCCCACACCGTGTCAAATTTACTCCAAGCGGTGACACAGTGAATATCGCAGGTGACTGTTTTCGTGGGTAGTTTCAGGAACTCCTCCCACGTCCAAGTCATCTCCTTCTCAATCAGGCCAAATGCCCGCAACGTCCACTTGCTCATATCGTACTGAGGCACCGGCCCATAATGCAGTACCGGAAACTTCGTTGTCAACGACTGCCCCGGCGGGAGACGCCCCTGCTCTGCCACTTTCTTCTCCAGTTCACGTCGCTTGTCTTGAAACATCTGTCTGCTCCCATCTTCCATACCGTGCGCATTAACTGAGCAGAGTCTATCAATCCGTCCATCATTCTACAACCGTAACGGCCAGCCGCTCGCACGGATACCTCTCCGTTGTGAATCTTGGCCCTACACAGGGCTTCTGCTTTGCGGTAGACTGGAGGACGGAACGAAGTTGTCTGTTTACATCGCTAGTAAGCCCTTGAGCAGTATGAGGAGGTAAGTATGCATTTTGATTTGAACAACCCACGCACTCTGGCAACCACCGGCATCATGACGGCGCTTGTGCTGGGCCTGACGCTGGTGCATGTTGCCCAGACCCCTATCGGGGGGTACATCCATCTGGGGGATGTGGTGATCGTCTTCACCGCCCTAGCTTTTGGTCCGTGGGCCGGCCTGATCGCTGGCGGGGTAGGCACTGGCCTTGCTGACGTAGTCAGCGGTTACGCCATTTTTGCCCCCCTCTCCCTGATCGTACACGGGGCACAGGGATTCATGATCGGATGGATCGCCCGCCAGAATGCGACCTCCGTCCGCACTGTCATCGCCCTGATCGTTGGGTGGTGCATTCTGGTGGCAGGCTACTTTCTGGGTGAGAGCCTGATTCCCATCTTCGGCGGCATGGCATATGCCCTGACTGAGGTACCATGGAATGCTGTGCAGGGACTGGTCGGCACTAGCGGCGTAGTTGTCTACCTCGCTGTTGCGCGGGCATATCCCCGTCTACGCCATTCTGCGTCGGAGTAGGTTCACACACTGTGATCCGCATTGAGAACCTGAGTTATACCTACCCCTCTATCGCGCCGAGCGGGAATCCTGTGACAGCTCTAAATAACCTCTCCGTCGAGATAGCGGCTGGAGAGTGCCTTGCCGTGACCGGCCCTAATGGTTGTGGCAAGACGACTCTATGCTTGGCTGTTGCAGGGCTTGCACCCCGTTTGACAGGCGGAAAGCTGACCGGTCATATCTGGGTAGCAGGGCAGGATGTACAGGCCATGCCCATCGGAGCGCTGGCCGATCAGATCGGGCTGATCCTCCAGGACCCGACCGGTCAGCTTTTTAATCCGACAATCGAGGAAGAGATTGCATGGGGGCTGGAGAATCTGGGCCTGAACCGTGAAGAGATGGGCAAGCGTATCAATTGGGCGCTGGAGACGGTCGGGCTGGGCAAACTGCCACGCGAACGTTCCCCCCAGAAGCTCTCCAGCGGCCAGCAAAAACGTCTGGCTCTGGCGGCCACACTGGCATTGCGCCCTGCCGTCCTGATCCTTGATGAACCATCGAGCGGCCTTGCACCGTCGGGGCGTGCCGAGATGATCACTGCCCTGCGCGACCTACGTGCAAGCCAAGACTTAACCATCCTGCTGGCCGAAAGCGACCCGGATGTCATTGCGGAGCTGGCAGATAGAATGCTGATCTTGGACAATAACGGCAGACTGATTCGAGAGGGAAGCCCTCGACAGATTTACCTCGCGCCAGATCATTCTTGCCACTCCAAGATGAGGACACCCTCAGCTAGTCAATTCGCCGCAGAGGTTAACGCAAGGCGGGGGCTTGACCTGACATGCCTTACTTTTAAGCAGGCAGTAGAGCAGATCGGGGGCTACCCGCTTAACGCTCCTTTGTCCCGCTCCTCCCCGCTGGTCACTTCCCCCCCTCCACACTCCGATCCAGCCATTGAGCTGGAGCATCTGTCTTTTGCCTATATCTCATCTCACCCTGTCCTGCACAATCTAAGCCTGACCATCCCCCGCGGACAGTTTGTCGTGCTGGCAGGAGACAACGGAGCAGGCAAAACGACGCTGGCCAAACATCTGGTCGGCCTGCTGAGGCCTACTTCGGGACGGGTACTGATCAATGGCATGGACACAGCCGGGCAATCCGTCGGACAGTTGGCACACCAAGTTGGCTTTGCTTTCCAGAACCCGGAGATGCAAATCTTCAGTCCAACGGTTCGCGAAGAGATAGCCTTCGGGCCGCGTAACTTGGGGATGCAGGGGGCCGTGCTGGATGAAGCAGTGGAAAAAGCACTAGACTATTTTGGGCTGACTGACATGGCAGACTACCCCCCTGCCGCCCTGAGCACCAGCGCCCGACGGATGGTTGCGCTGGCAAGCATCGCCGCTATGAACACGCCAATCCTTGTGCTGGATGAGCCGACAGCCGGCCTGGATGCGCTTGGGCAGACACGTATCATGGAGTGGCTGTCTGCTCACCGCCGCTTAGGTGGAACGATCCTCCTGATCACACACGACATGGAACTAGTTACCCGCTATGCTGAGCGGGTGCTCATCCTGAAGGAAGGAGAATTGGTGTGTGATGGTACACCAGAGCAGGTTTTCACCCGTCTGGAAGTACTAAAAGCCGCCGGGCTTGAACCCCCCTTTGCGGCCCGCCTTGCCGCTCAGCTCGCTAACCCCTGCCTTGCCGCCGACTTGACGCCCCAAGGGGCGGCGCAGGCATGGCTGGAGTGTCTGTCATGAGTGCTTCAGCCGACCTATACGCGCCGGGCCGATCATGGCTGTATCGGCTCGATCCCCGTGTGAAACTATGGTTCGCCCTGCTGGGCATTGTGTTATGCGTGATCACTTCCCGTTTGGACATGCTCTTCGGCATGTTGATAGCAAGTCAAGCCATACTGTTACTGGGGGGACTTCCACTGCGCCAGCTTGGCCTTGTGTGGCGCTCGCTGATTCCAATCGTGGCAATTATCTTGATCTGGCAGCCGATTTTGACACCCGGCTCCGGCACGGCGTTGTTACAGATTGGCCCTGTTCGGCTCACTGAGTCCGGCCTGCTGTTAGGGGTGCGCTATGCTCTGCGCATCGCGGCGGCGGCGTTCACAGCACTTGTGCCTGTGCTGACCACTCCTACCAACAGACTGGTGCGCGGCCTGCAAAAAGCCGGTCTTCCTTACACATGGGGAATGGCCATCGGGTTGGCACTTCGCTACCTTGGAACAGTAGGAGAACTCTATACTACCATTTCGGAAGCACAGCAGGCGCGGGGTTGGGACCTTTCAAGGGGGGGTATGCTCAAACGGGCACGAGCGGCAGTACCAACTCTGATTGCGCTAATCATTGCATCCCTGAGGCTCAGCGACTCGCTGGCAGTTGGACTGGCCGCCAGAGGGTTTGGGCTGAAACGTCAGCGTACATGGTGGCATGATATTGCGCTGTCACGTACAGATTGGCTGGCGCTCATCTTGATCACGGCTGTTTTCATCGGCATACTGGCCGCTCTATACTTGCACTAAGGTAAGGATGTGACGGAATGATCACCAAGCGGATGGTAGGTATCGCCCTGATCCTATTAGGAGTCCTTATTGTGGCCGCCAATTTGGCCGTAGACCTGATCGGCTTTGGCAAGTGGGAGGGCTTTGGGCCGTCGCAATGGGCCATGCTGGGTGCTGGTCTGGCTACTATCATAGCGGGAGCGGCCATGATCCCGCTTGGCGACAGGCCGGCCTGAAACAACACCCCGCCCCCATCAATCATATGCCAAACAGAAAGGTAGCCCTTTGACTGCGATACAACTACAGCGTCTTGACCGCATCTTCCAATCTCCCGTATGGACATGGACAGGAAGGGTCCTGCTGATCTTAGCTCTCACTGCCCTTGCCTTTCTCTTTCTGGTATATGTGCTTTACGCGGGCGCGCTGATCCGCTTCCCCTTCGATTACGATCAGGGAGAAGGGTTTGAATTATGGGACGCAGTCCTTTCTAGCCGGGGTGAATGGATCTATCGGGACAGCAATACCTACCCCTTCTACTCCTCCAATTATCCGCCAGTTTTCCCCTTACTCCTTGTGCCCGGAGTCTGGCTGTTTGGGCCTCACCTGTGGATTGGCCGGGCATGGTCCTTTATAGCCACGTTGATCAGCGGAGGGGCGATCTTCTGGATCATCTATCGGGAGACAAAGGATTGGACAGCGGCATTATTGCCTGCATCAGCCTTCTTTGCTTCCAACATTGTTTATCAGGTAGGGCCTCTCTTCCGCCTTCAGGCCACGATGGTGATGTTCGGGCTACTGGGTGTAGCCATGATGAGCAAGGTCGAGGAGGCAGGCAAGGGCCAACGGTATCTATGGGCTTCGATGCTGTTCTTGTTGCTGGCTGGGTATACCAAGCAGTTGGCCTTTGATGCTGTACTGGCCGCCTTTATTTTCCTGTTCCTGCGGCGACCGCGTCAGGCCGTTTTATACGGGGCTGGTTTTGCCATAGTGGTAGGGCTGATTTTCTGGGGGCTGAACAGCGCTACTGATGGGCAATGGTTTATCAATACAATGGCCGCTAATGCCAACCCTTTCATACCGGGACAAGCGCTTACCTTTTATATTCAGTGGTTCAATCTGCATCAGGTGATCATCCTGCTGGCAGGCCTGTATGTGTTGTACACCCTCTATGTAGATCGTATCAGTGTGTACAGCCTGTACTTTGTCCTGTCTACAGCAGTGGGCGCACTGAGCGGCAAGTGGGGAGCCGGCCCCGCCTACTTTATGACAGCCATCGCGGCGGCCTGTATAGGTGCCGGCCTGATGCTGGGGATATTGCGCCGTTGGCTCCATCAGCTTGCAGAACAACCATCGGAGCAACGCCGGATGTGGGGGCGGGCGGGCTTGGCCGCTTTTGGGATTATTGTACCCTTGCTATTTCTCTATCAAGCCCGCCTGAATCTGCATCTTCCCCTCGATCACCCCTTGACTCGGCCCGTCGCCCGTGTCCTCAACCTGCCAGAGTATGACCCGAACCGCTTTCGGCAGGACTATTACGATACCGTCGGCTATACTCAATTGGGCCACCTTCCCAACGAAGAGGATATTGCGGCAGGTTGGCGCATTGTGGAATGGGCGCGAAGCACCCCCGGCCTTGTATGGAGCGAAGAGGCAGCTTTTGAAATCTTAGCTGGTAAGGAGGTAGTGACTAACCCGACCCAGCTCCTAAACCTGTACCAACAGGGCAGACTGGACACCCGTGAGATGATCGAGATGATCAACGAGCAGGCCTTCGACGTGGTGATCTTCCGCGCCCAGTTCTATCCATTGCCCGTGTTGGATGCCTTTGGTCAGAATTACCAGATTGTCGAGCAGATCACCATGAATGGGTTCACCTATACTATTCTGGTGCCCAAAGAGTAAGCCCTGCCGGTAGTATTTCCGGCAGGGCAGGCTTACCCTATACCCTGCGTAAATTCAGTCTTCGGAAATTGCCTGCTCCTCTTCTTGAGAGGAGGTTACACCCTCCAGCCCTATTTGTTCCCCACAGTTCAGGCATTTAGCCCATTGTTTGTTCTGGAGGACTAACATGCCGCCACAGACCGGGCAAGGGGTAGGGAGGGGGCGTTTCCAGCTTGTCCATTGGCAGGTTGGATAGTTCATGCAACCATAGAAGATACGCCCCTTCCGCGTTTTGCGCTCGACGATCTCACCCCCGCATTCAGGGCAGGCTACCCCGATCTTCTCGAGCCATGGCTCGGTGTAGCGGCATTCTGGGAAATTCGAACAACCGATGAACTTCCCAAAACGCCCCCAGCGGACAATAAGCTTGCCGCCGCACTGAGGGCAGTCACGACCCACCTCTTCATCGCCCAGCTCAATAGCAGGAATCTCCTGATAGGCCCGCTCAACCTCTGCCTTGAACGGCCCATAGAACTCCCGTAAGACGGGCACCCATTCCCGTTCACCCGCCGCGATGCGGTCTAGGTCCTCTTCCATCTTGGCCGTGAATCCGACGTCTATAACCTGCGAGAAATGACCAACCAGCAAGTCGTTGACCACGATACCCGTCTCAGTTGGCACAAGGCGCTTGCCGTCACGTTCTACGTAGCCGCGCTGTTGGATTGTATTAAGGATAGGAGCGTAGGTACTGGGCCTGCCAATGCCGTACTCCTCAAGTGCTTTGACCAGCGAGGCTTCAGTATAGCGGGGGGGCGGCTGAGTGAAGTGCTGTTCAGGCAGAAGCTTGATCAGATCAAGCAACTCGCCCTCAACCAGCTCCGGAAAGACTCGGCCAATGTCGCCGTCTAACGGCGTGTCCTCGTCCGGTATGTCGGCATAGACCGCCAGAAAGCCAGGGAAGCGCAAGGTCGAACCTGAGGCACGGAACAGGTAGGGGCGGTCCTCCTTTGAAGCCTCCGCCGGGCCTGCCAGTACTTCTACAGTGGTAGTGTCATAGACCGCCGCCGCCATCTGGCTGGAGACGAATCGTTGCCAGATCAACCGGTACAGCTTGAACTGGTCAGCGGTCAGGTAAGGTTTGAGCGAGTCCGGTGTGCGGTAGACACTGGTCGGGCGGATCGCCTCATGGGCTTCTTGTGCCCCTTTGACCTTTTTGGCATAGACATTTGGCCGCTCTGGCAGATAATCCAGCCCGTAAGTGTCTTGAATGAACGTGCGAGCCTCAGCCTGAGCCTGAATAGAGATGTTGGTGCTGTCGGTGCGCATGTAGGTGATCAAGCCGACCTCACCGCCGTTACCGATGTCTATACCCTCATAGAGCTGTTGGGCGGTCGCCATGGTGCGGCGGGCAGTGAAGCCTATCCGGCTTGACGCCTCCTGTTGCATGGTACTGGTAGTAAAAGGAGGCGGGGCTTTGCGCTTGCGTTGTCCTTTCTTGACCGAATCAACCACATACTCGGCCTTCTCTAGATCAGCCAGAATCGGGTCAACTGCTCCCTGAGTTGGCAAATTGATTTGCTCATCACGAATCCGTATCAGCCGGGCAACAAAGCTGACACGCCCGGCCTGCATCCGCTCAACTGCGCGGGCCAGCTCAGCGTCAATCGTCCAATATTCTTCTGGCACAAACGATTCGATCTCGCGCTCCCGCTCAACAACCAGCCGCACCGCCACTGACTGCACACGCCCAGCCGATAACCGTGAACGTACCTTCTCCCATAGGAGAGGGCTAAGTTCATAGCCAACCAGCCGGTCAAGGATACGGCGTGTCTGCTGGGCGTTGACGCGGTTCATGTCAATATCACGCGGATTCTGGAAGGCCTCGCGCACAGCATCTTTGGTGATCTCATAGAAAGTCACACGCCGGGCACGTTCCGGCTCGATCTCGGCGGCGGCTATCAAATGCCAAGCGATCGCCTCGCCCTCGCGGTCGGGGTCAGTTGCCAGATACACCTCCTCCGCCTGAGCCGCCGCCGCCTTCAGCTCCTTGACGATGTGACGCTTATCATTTGGCACACGGTAACGCGGCGTGAAGCCGTTCTCCACATCCACAGAGAGCTGAGAGCGAAGCAGGTCGCGCACATGCCCGACCGAGGCCCTAACCTTGTATTCGCTCCCCAGATAATTCTCAATGGTATGTGCCTTGGCAGGAGACTCGACGATGACAAGCTTGCCCTTACGAGGGCCGCCATTGGTACTCCGCCGCACCGCTCTACGCGGAGAAGCGGAATGCACCGGCACAGGTAACCCCTCATGAGCAGGCGTTCTGCCCATACGGAAGATCGTTGCTCCGCATACAGAACATCTCCCCCTCGTAGCAGGCCGGCCTGACTCAGTAAAGACAGGTTCTGTCTCGATCAGCGGGCGTTTGGTTTTGCACCTCACACAGTAAGCTTGGATTTCACCACTCATAGATACTCATTCCGTTGACTCTTTTTGAGATGTTCGACTAACTGTTTCACATCCTGTGAGCGGTCTCGATGACAAATCAACAGCACATCATCCGTGTCAATGATCACAAGGTCTTCTACCCCCAATGTTGCTACCAGTCGGTCGCTGAATACCAGTGTGCGGGCAGTGTCAATGACAAGCGGCTCTTTGCCGTGAATCACGTTGCCGCCACTCTGCAATGATAAGATGTCGTAAAGGGTTTCAAAATTGCCTATATCCGTCCACCCCATCTCGACCGGGATGACCCGCACTCCCTCTTGAATATGTTCCATCAGGGCATAGTCCACTGAAATGCGCTTGACCTGAGGCCATATTTCAGAGAGCAGATTCTCGTAGCCTGTTGTTCCAATGGCAGACGCCAGCCGTTCCAACTCAGTGTAGAGGGTAGGAACATGACGTTCAAACTCTGCCAAGACCCGCTTGACAGGCCAGATGAACATCCCGCTGTTCCAGCTATAACGGCCATCGGCTACAAAGCTGTCAGCGGTGGCCTGATCGGGTTTCTCTCTGAAGCGCTGTAAGATATATACCTCGACACCATCTATTACCCGTTCAAGCGGGCCGCGCTCGATATAACCAAAGCCAGTTGAGGCAAAGGCGGGCTTTATCCCCAACGTCACGATCATCCCTTGTGCGGCAACACGGCAGGCTACGTCCAGCACATGACGAAACTTCTCAACATCAGCAATATAGTGATCGGCGGTCAGCACAGCCATCACTGCTTCGGGATCACGATGGCGGATGTGGATCGCACCCAGTCCTACCGCCGGAGCAGTATCTCGTCCCACTGGCTCAATAATATAGTTCTCATTCGGCAGTTGAGGAGCATGTTCTTTCAGTAGCGGCGTCGGATCGGCGCCTGCTACTACAAGAATACGCTCTGGGGGGAAGAGCGGCTGGAGGCGCTCGACAGCAATCTGAAACATGGAACGATCCTTCTCCACCAGCCGGAGCACAGGCTTAGGACGTTTCTCACGGCTGAGCGGCCATAGGCGCGTTCCGGCCCCGCCCGCCATGATCAGAGCATATGCGTTAGGCACTTCCTCCTCCCATCAGAAACAACCTCCTTTGCAACACCCACACTACTTCAGACTATACCCCTCAAGTACGGACATAGGTCATTGGCCCAACCCGACGAACAGCACCCTTTAATTCCAACAGGGCCAGCGTGCTGACGACTTTTGAAACAGGCAGGCCGCATTGGCGGGTCAGCTCATCTACATGCAATGGCTCGGCAGAGAGCCGCATCAGTATAGCTCGCTCATCTTCGTTAGCCAGAGGCAGACTTCCCCGTGCCTGCACAAATTGAGTCACCTGCTCCAAATGTAACACCTCCAGCACATCGCGGGACGCCAGCACCGGATGCGCACCGTCTTGAATGAGACGGTTAGTGCCGCTACTCCCCTTAGCTGTGATATTACCGGGCACAGCAAAGACTTCGCGTCCCTGCTCCAACGCGTAACGGGCAGTCATGAGTGCCCCGCTTTTTTCCCCTGCCTCGGTGACCAGCACCCCGCAGGCCATCCCACTCAGCACCCGGTTGCGCGGTGAGAAGTTACCGGCGCGGGGTTCTGTTCCGAGGGGGAAGATGCTCATCACAGCTCCCTGGTGTACAATGCGGGCGGCAAGGCCTCGATGTTCTGGCGGGTAGATTCTATCCAGTCCGCACGCCAGCAGAGCAATTGTACGTCCCCCTGCATCCAAGGCGGCCTGATGTGCCTCAGCATCCACGCCGCGAGCGAGACCGCTGACTATCGTCAGGCCATTGCCAGCCAATTCTTCAGCCAACTGCCGTGTGACCTGACGGCCATAGGGGGAGACGGAACGGGTTCCCACCACCGCGATAGCCCACTCATCGGTCTCTGAGAGTGTCCCCCGCAGATACAATACCGGCGGGGCCTGATCAATTTCCCGCAGAACAGACAGCAGTGGGGGATAGTCGTCATCCTGCCAAGTCAGTACTGCTATGCCCAGCTTGTCCAGCCGCGCCAGCTCAGCCCCCAGATCAACCCGCCCGCGTATCTTCAGCAAATTACCCAGCACACGCTGGCTTAGCCCGGCCTCACGCAGAGCCTCCGGAGAGGCAGTCCACGCCGCCTCAAGAGAGCCAAAGTACTGCAACAACCGGCGGACAGTTACAGGGCCGACACCGCTGACCAGATTGAAACCAACCCAGTACTGACGCTCGCTTACCATTCCTCTGCATACCCCGCAGAGTGGATGACATTACCGCAATCTGGCGAACTGTCAAGGGCGCGTAAACGGATCAAAAAGTCTTTGATACTCCTGAAGGGCAAACCGATCGGTCATACCTGCTAGATAATCGCACACAACACGAGCCAATGAACTGCTCCCCTCCTGCCAGCGTTCTCGTATCGAGTCAGGCAGCATCTCCGGCCCGGCCATGTAAGCATTGAATAACTCAGTCACAAAGTGCTCCGCCTTTTTCGCCATGCGGACCACCCGGTAATGATGGTACATCTTTTCATATAAGAATTTCTTCAGCTCGTTGACCATTTCCTGAATCAGCTCGCTGTGGCCGATCACATTGTAGGGCAGGTTCTGGAGTGCTTCCACAGAATCCGGCTTGGCCTGAGCCAGCCTCTCGGCGGTCGCCTCGCACACATCACGCACCAAAATACCGATCAGCCGCCGGATCAGGCGGTGGCGGGCCAGCTCATCAAACTCCTCCGTCTTGAACCCGATCTCGCGGCGTCCCAACTCCCACAACGCTAGTCCATCAAGCTGGCGGGGTATCAACAAGCCGGCGTACAGGCCATCATCCAAATCATGAGCGGTATAAGCCAGCTCATCAGCCGCGTTGGCGATCTGCGCCTCTAGACTGCCCCGCTTTTCTGGCTCATAGCCCCGAGCAGAACTGACATCGTACTCTGTCTCATGCTTGACGATCCCCTCGCGTACCTCATAGGTCAGATTAAGGCCGGGGAACTCAGCATAGCGGCGCTCCAGCAAAGTAACTACCCGAAGCGCTTGCTGATTATGATCGAAGCCGCCATGCTCGCGCATCAACTCTGAGAGCACCCTCTCACCCGAATGCCCAAAAGGGGGATGACCTATGTCATGCACAAGGCAGATCGCTTCAACCAAGTCCTCATTTGCGCCCAAGGCCCGCGCTATGGTGCGGCCAATCTGGGCAACCTCCAACGTATGAGTCAGGCGGGTGCGGAAGTAATCCCCCTCGTGATTCACAAAGACCTGAGTCTTGTATTCCAGCCGCCGGAAGGCAGTTGTATGCAGAATGCGATCGCGGTCACGCTGAAAGGCAGTTCGATAGCGCGGCTCCTGTTCAGGATACTCCCTGCCGCGCGTCTCGCCGCTCTTCACAGCATAGGGCGCAAGCCTTTCCCGCTCACGGGCTTCCATGTCCTGACGGGTAACGATCATCGGCCTACCCTCCCTTCCAGAACAGGACGAACGCAGTCTATCATTGTGATATGAGCATGTCAATCCGAATAGGCTCTACTGAGAGCAGTCTTTGCCGTACCTCAACTCGATGCCGCTGTCCCTCTTTGCTGAAGGCCGTTATCCCATTGTTGAAAAATTGTTGAAAGATTGTTGAAAACTCGGCCCAAAATGTTGAAAGATTGTTGAAAACTTCCCCCCAATTGTTGAAAGATTGTTGAAAACTTCCCCTCTCTGCCATAGTTTTCAACAAAGACAATTGAACTTTCAACAATCTTTCAACAATCCGCCAACCTAAATTGTTGAAAACTAACCCCCATATCTGGTGCTTGTCGGCTTACACCACGCCAGATATGGGGGCCAGCGGCGGCCTATGAGACAGTTTTCAACAATTTCAACACACCCTACGACTACGACTAAATGATATGATCCTTCGATTGAACCAAGAGATGAGGGGGCAAGTATTCCCTTCGCACCCGGAAAACCTTTTCTCCCTGACGATACTCATATCCGAATCCGCGGGTAGCGTGAGAGAAAGCCTCACTGCATCCCGGCCTGAGCCGATCATGCAGCTCAATCGCAATAAGCCCTACCCGGCTGATCCACTGCGGAGTCTGCTCAAATACCTCTCGCTCAGAACCCTCTATATCCATCTTCAGAATATCCACATAATTGATCCCATACTCTGCCATGATCCTGTCAACCGTCAACGCTGGTACTTTGTCCAGAATCTGTGCCGGCTGAGACATTTCCCGATCTAACGGA
>DAOTYH010000075.1:0-24730 GCA_034435015.1 Anaerolineae bacterium
GGATTTGAACCCGCACGCCTTACGGCACATGATCCTAAGTCATGCTCGTCTGCCAGTTCCGACACTCCCCCAACACGCATGATTATAGCCCACAACTCTCTCGCCGCAACCCCACGTCCTGCAAAAAAGCATCGTGTACAATTAAGTTGAATAAACAGCCACAAAAGGATAAGCTTAACCATAATTGACGAGGTAAATTAGCTGTCTCATGAATGCCCAGCGCTGGCTTGCACTCGGAATATTTGCTCTGGCTGTACTCTGCATTGCTACCAGCAATCTCTGGCTTACCCGTCTGCGAGGAAATGACGAGCAGACTACCCCTACGCCATCTCCCCAGCCTACCCTAGCTATTGGCACAGAGGAGGCCACACCGCCCCCCGGTGCGCCAACCCGTGAACCGACTGCTACCCCCAATCCAATCATTGCTGAGCTGATTGCATTAGCGACCCAGCCCCTCGGCGTAGGGGACGAGCCTTTCATCACCATGGCAGGGGACTTCACCACTATAGACATCATGCATCAGGCACAGGGAACCGCCTCCATTTACCAGATGGGAGATGTACAACGTATCCTGCGGCTCGATCCCTTCACTGTCAGCAACGGCCCTGATTTACATGTCATACTCTCGCAACATGCCCAGCCGCGTACCAGTGCTGAAGCTCTGTTGCCAGATTATGTTGACCTGGGTATCCTGAGGAGCATCACTGGCGCTCAAAACTACCCCATCCCAGACAACACAGACCTGACCCGCTATCGTAGTGTGGTCATCTACAGCATGTCTCTGAACATGGTCTACAGCACAGCCACCCTGACAGAAGTTCGTGGACAACGCTAAATGACAGGCATCCCCCCCAATCAAATGGCCTCTTTACGGCTCTATTTTGATTGTGCTTCGGTCTCATACCAACAGGCCATTGAGCCAGCCTTTGGGCCACTGGCAGAGGGGCTGGTTCGTTACGCCCACCTGCACCCCAACGAGTCGGTGATCGATCTAGGCACTGGCAGTGGTCTAGTTGCACGTTGCGCGTTGCAACACGGGAGTGAAGTGATCGCGCTGGACCTCTCGCTGGCTATGCTCAAAGTAGCTCGTCAGCAGGGGCTGACACGATTATGTCAGGCAGATATGCACCACCTGCCGTTTCGCTCGGACAGTTTCGACGTAGTACTGGCATCATTTGCTTTCAACAGCACAGACCCAGCCCTGAGCCTGCGAGAGGTCTGGCGTATTCTGAGGCCGGGCGGCAGGCTGGTCATGCAGGAATGGGGAACTCCCGATCCGCTCAGCGAGCTGGTTACAGATACACTAGCCGAATATACACCCGAAGATGTTCCCCCTACCCTTGCCGCTATGCGCAGAGACATCTATACGTCTCTGCCATGGGATGAGCTTAAAGACTCGGAAGATTTACGCCTGGCGCTAAGGAGGGCGGGTTTCAGCCGGATCAAGGTGAATGTAGTTTCACCCTCTGTGAAGTTGCAAAGTACAGAGGTGTTCCTTCGTTACAAACTGGCATGGCCAATCCGCCGTGCAGAATTAGAGGCCATGCCAGAAGATATTCGTCAGCTATGCTTAAACGACCTACGAGAGAATATAGCCGCCCACTGCAACTCAGCAGGGCATTTGATCTGGCGGCCTAATATCGTCCGTCTGCGTGCCTTCAAGTAGAATGAGCCGGTCAGCTTGTGCCGTTAACCGAACTGGGCTTTTAACTCAGCACTCAGCGCTGTTGCTTGGGCACGCAACTCCTCAATCCGGCCAAGCCCCGCACCTGCTTCTCCGCGCATCGAGTGAGCCTGTTTCTGGTAGGCTAGCTTGGTAAGAATGTGGAAATAACGCCCTGTGCGCAGCCACAAGGCGGGGCCGCCCGTCAGCAGAGCTTGCAAGCGCACCCTTAAGCGCCGCCCAATCGAATAGGCCGCCTCGAATTGTGCATTGGTGAGCGTCTGACGGGCAACCTCATCCTTCAATTGCGTTATGATCCATTGGCGCTCTCGTCGTAACGCAAGAAGCATGATCACAAAGACAAACAGTACGCCGCCCCAGTCGGCTACAAGCGCCAGGCAGATCAGCCCCTCCATCTCAGAAGCGAGAAGCAGGCTGGTATTATGCAGACTGTGTGCCCCTATAGCCGCGATCAGCCCCAGCAGGGGAGCGGTATAACGCAGGAGGGCGCTGCGTGCGTGGCGGGCTACGCCAAAACCGATCCCTGTCAAGCTGGTGAACAAAGCATGATTCAGGCCAAACACAAACGCCCGCATCAGGATCAACGCACCTAGAGCCTCACCACTCATGAAATAGAGCACATTTTCTATAGCCGCAAAACCAAACCCGACCAGCGAGCCATAGATAATGCCGTCAAACAAACCATCAAACTCGTACCGCCAAAGCAAAAAGACAAGCAGAACACCTAGTCCCTTGAAAAGCTCCTCCGTGATCGGTGCAAGCACAGACACTGTCACAACATCAGCCAACTGTCCTCCCTGATCTAATAACATGAAGGGAACGCCAAACACTAACTGGGTAATCAGGGAGAGAATCGCCGCAGGCAAGAAACCCCATAAGAAGACAGCCAGCACAAGGCCTAACGGTTCTTTCTCATACCGATCCATCCAGTACAGGAAAAAGGGATAGATCAGCATAGGGATAATACCAGCAACAACTGCCACCATGAAGGTCATACTTCACCTGCCTGCCCAGCCTATTTAGGCCTGAGAGAAGGGAATAGCTGTTTTGCCAGCTTGGCATAGGTTGATCCGAAATGGATCCATGAAGGGCTGAGAGCCTCCTGCCGTGTGGCAGTCTGCAAGGCCTGCCGCAAACCCTGCGCATGGTTAGCAAATGGCTCGGCGAGCAGGGTAGCCATGCCATACTCACGTTTGACATGCGCATCACTGCCGCAGGTAAGCAACTTGCCATGTTCCTGCGCAAAGGCCAATGCCCGCTGGTTATCCTCATTGTGCAAACACCGCGAGTTGAACACTTCAATGGCATCTATCAGGTCAACGATCTCCAGCAAGTGTTCAAGTTTCCAAGCGCCTCGACGATACCGGTCAAAGGGGTGCGATACACCAATCAATGCCCCCTGACTTCGCAGGCGTTCTATCGTCTCCTGCGGAGTCAGCCCCGGCGGCACTTCGTCCTTGACGTACCATGCCAATAGTTCACCCTGTGTAGTCATGACCTCAATACCAGGGATGATCAGCATGGGATACAGACGGGCCGCCTGAAGTGCCCCCCTCGCCGTATTGTGATCCGTAATGGCTAGTTTATCTATTCCTCGCTCCCGGCAAATAGCTTGCAGGGCATCCAGCCGTAGCAAGGAATCCTTTGAATAGATGGTATGAGCATGTAATTCGATCTTCCAGCGATGTGTATCCATAGGTGACACCTGTCAGGTTAATTGGTGAAAAAGAATGCCCGCCCCCAAACGACTCGTTCACAGTCAAGAAGCTCCAGTCTTCCCATGACGGGCCGCAGAATGAGAAGCTGACATGCCACCCTCTCACCTCAAGCTTCCCTGCACTTGTCCCGCTCTCCAGTTTAGTATACTCTTAACAGGAGACGGGCGCATTGAGGATCGGGGGCGGCGCTACAGTGATGTTGCCCAGAGTGTTACAGTTCATCTCAAATAAGCTGTCAAGCTCCCGGACGCACAAGTGGCCTATCCGAATACGCTTGGTGATCTCCGTGCTGGCTGTTCAATTTATCATCCTCTCCGCTCTAGTGGGAATCACTATCCTGCTCCATCAACAGAATGGAATCCGGCTGTGGCCCCCATCAGATGACCAGAGCAGACCGCTGATCTTGTTGCAGTTCATCCTTATCGTACTAGCCTTCGGCGCACTGGCAAGTATCGTCTCACTGCTTGCCGGCACCCTGACAAGCCGGATCAACAGCCTTACCGCGCTAGTAGAAGGCCAAGTTGCCAGCAGTAGCCTCAACATTATGCTGGATGCCACCAATCAGACCGATGAGGTTGGGCGGCTGATCATGGCTCTGAACAAACTCAGCCTAGCTTATCAGAACACCTTAGAGGACCTAGGCCGGCGGGCTGATGAGATGGCTATGCTGAACTTAGTGGCCGCTACGATCAACCGCACCCTCGACTTACAGCAAGTCTTTGATACCTCTCTACGTGCGGCGGTCAAGTGTGTCAACTGGGATACCGGCGCCATCTACATGTGGGACGAGCGCATTGAGAGCCTGAACATGGTCAGCTATGTTGGCCTCTCAGAAGAAGCCGTGCGTAACCTGATCTCCTATAAGCCCGGCGAGGGAATAGTGGGGCAGGCGGCCAAGCGCCGCGAAACGATTGTGGTCGAGGATGTGCGCGAGAATGCCGAATATGCCATGCAGTATCAGCCCGAAATGCCCATCACTCAGGTCAGCATCCCTCTGGTAACCGTTCCCGGTCAGCTTCTAGGTGTGCTATTGGTTGGCAATTCGACCCAGACGATTTTGTCTAAGGAGGCTCTCAATCTTCTGGTGACAGTAGCTCACCAAATGGCCCTTGCAATTGATAAGGCCCAGCTCTATGCCAAAGTCAGCAAGCATGCCGAAGAACTGGAGTCCATCGTGGAAGCTCGCACCGAACAGCTTGCTCAGGCTATACAAGAGCTGTCTGTAGCATTGGAGCGCGCTCAGGAGGCAGATAAGGTTAAATCTTTACTGCTCTCTACCGTCTCCCATGAATTAAGGACCCCCTTAGCAACGATCAAGGGCAATACCTCCATGTTACTGGAGAACCATGCCGAGATCACACCTGACATGCTTGTTCAACACCTACAAGACATTGAGGAGGAAACTGATAAGCTGACCGAGTTGATCAGCAATCTATTGGAAATGAGCCGTATTGAAGCAGGCATACTACAGATCAATCCTGCTCCCATTGATCTGATAGATGTCCTGACCAATGCCGTTTCAACCGCTCAAGTACGCCTGTTGGATCACCCTCTGCACCTCAGTGTCCCTCAGAAGCTCCCCTACTGTCTCGGCGACCCTCGCCGCATTGAACAGGTCGTGGCCAACCTGCTAGACAACGCGGCCAAGTTCTCCGCCGCAGGCACCCCTATTGAGATCAGGGCTGAACAGCAGGGGCAGGAACTGGTTGTCTCTGTATCCGATCAGGGGGTGGGGATTGCACCTGAGCACCTAGATCAGATATTTGATCGCTTTTACCAGATCAAGACGGCACACAGCAGTGGCCGGCACGGCATTGGGTTGGGGTTAGCCATCTGCCGGGGACTGGTCGAAGCGCAGGGGGGGCGGATCTGGGCTGAGAGTGTAGTGGGGCAGGGTTCTACCTTTTACTTCAGCCTGCCAACCACCCTAGCAAGGGAAACGTTTGATCTAAAGGGAAACGAACATGAAGCGGACAAGTATTCTCGTCATAGATGACGAACCCAAGATTGTACGCTTTATCAAGACCTCATTGAGTCTAGCCGGCTACGATATACTGACAGCGGAGACGGGTCAGTCGGCACTTCAGACATTCGAGAATAACCGTCCTGATTTGATCATCCTTGATCTGGGACTACCCGACATGGACGGTCTTGAGGTGTTACGCGAGATCAGGTCCTACTCAACCGTCCCTATCATCATCCTGACAGCACGAGATGAGGAAAAAGACAAGGTCAAAGGGCTAGAGTTGGGTGCTGATGACTACCTCACCAAGCCATTTGGCACACCGGAGCTAAAAGCACGCATTCAGGCTGTATTACGCCGCGTTGAATGGTCTCCCCAGCCCAGCGATCTGGCCGAGTTCACCCTCCATGATCTGCACGTTGATTTCAAGCGGCGCAGGGTTTACGTTCACGGAGTGGAAGTTCACTTAACACCCACCGAGTACGATCTTCTGCGTCTGATGATCCAGCATGCAGGACAGGTGATGCTACACAGTGAACTGCTGAGCAGAGTATGGGGAGAAGAATACCGCAACGATCTGGCTATCTTACGTGTCAACATCTCGCGCCTGCGGCAAAAATTGGAGGAAGACCCCCGCGAGCCGCGCTACATCCTGACTGTGCCGGGGATCGGATACACATTGCCGACTGAATAAAACAGCGGGTAGCGCCCTGCCGCCCGCCTTCCTCCGTCAAACCGACCCATCATTCAAGACGCTATGACGAACAGCCCCGCCCCGCTAGGTATTGCCTCCGCCTCCTTCGACAGGTGAGTGGACAATACGCAACGTCATATGGAGAGCGCCAAGCTCAATAATGTCCCCATCTGAAAGCGGGAAGTCCCTTCCAGGCATCAACCTCTGCCCATTGACCCATGTGCCATTGGTGCTGTTCTGGTCAATCAGGTACAAGTTCCGCTCGCCGGGCCGGATAAGTGCATGGCGGCGTGAGACACCATGACGCATAGCCCCGTATGGCGCGAAGTCCAGATCGGGGCGGAAAGCACTCATAGGGTCGGTTCGTCCTAACACCGTGACCCGCCATACATCAAGCCCTACTGTGCTGGTCTGTGAGCCCGTCACATGAAAGAGCACACGCCATGCAGGACCTGCCCGCTCCGGCGTAACTTCCGGCGGCGGCGGGGAGGGCCTTGTCTCCTCCGAAGAGGGAGGAGACGGTATCTTTAACTCCTCTTCCCTAAGCGGCTCACGTGGCTGATTAAGTGGTTTTGTGACCACAGAGACGACCTCTCATCTAGTGAAATAGATGTGGTTTTTTACTCCATGCCGAGCTGGCCAAGACTAACTGCACCGCGCCCAAACTCTTTTCTGACCCTATTTGTACACTGAAATGACCAATTAGGCAAGAGAGGCAAACCTTACAAATCGCACACCTGATCATCCCGACCCACTATTGCCTTCCATCTGGCGGCCACAAGACACGCATCACCTCGGCATTATCAGGAAGTATCCGCCAAACATCCCTAAGCGGCTGTCCGGTAACCATACAACGCACCGCCGCCATAGGCAGGCCATGGGTCACCACGATAACAGTTCCGCCCGGATAAGAGACTGCAATATCGTAGAGCGAAGCGCTGACTCGCTCGGCCATCTGGACAATGCTCTCTGCCCCAACGATAGGATTGCTCACCGGGTCCTCATAGAAGCGGGCATGAGCCTCTCCCAGCTCTGCTCTGACCTCCTCATACAACCTGCCCTGCCAGCTTCCCATGTTTGTCTCACGTAATCGCGGGTCCATTCGAACAGGCAATCCTAAAAACCGACCAATGATCTGAGCGGTCTCCAATGCGCGGGCCAGATCACTCGTATACAATGCCTGAGCAGGGACACCCGCCAGCTTGCGGGCGACGGCAACCGCTTGAGCGCGCCCCTTGCTATTCAGGCTCGGCCCTGGTTTGATCTGTCCCTGATAACGATAGGCAATATTCCAGTCAGTTTGCCCGTGGCGAACAAGTAACAGCTCTGCCTGAATCAATCGCTCCCTGCCTCCAGCAAGTTAGACAACTGTCTTGTCAACATCCCAGGCGGGCTATTGAGCGGAAATAAGGAGATACGTCCGGTATCAAGCATAGCCTGAATATCAGGATCATTGCTCTGGCCATGACGCAACGCCAACGCCAGCTCATCAGCGAAGCGCCTGCTCCCCTCAATCACCACTACTTGTCCGCCCCTTTGCAGGTAAGATCGTACATCATGACGGGTAACCGCCCCACCGTTAATCAATACTTCCAGCTTAGGCCCCTCTCCAGCCAGCGTATGGGCAACAGCCGCCAGCGTACGGACCTCATCACCCCATTGATCCGCTTCTACCAACACAAACCCGCTGTGGTTGGCATCAAGTGGAGTACCTTCCTCCCCGCCCGGAAGATGATTTCCCCACGTAACCCTGCCGAGCGGCGCCACTCCTATCAAGGGGAAATCATTGCCCCGCGCGGCTCGGACCTCCCCCAATAAACGCATCGTCCCAGAAGCAGTCCCCCCATCCACTACCACAAGCCCATGAGAGGCCGCATAGGCGGCCAGCTCAGCCAGTAGCGGTCTCAATGCACCACGCAGTTCTTCCATTTCGGGCACATCGAGGCCGCCCGCTCCTCCCACCACTGCTATTGTACCGTTGCAAGGGGATATGGCCAGCACCTCGGCCAGCCCGGTCAGGTCTGCACCGGAGGCAACCTGAACAGCAGTAACACGCGCCCCGTTTGGAAACGCCAACACAAGGGTTCTGAACGGCATAGCCAGAGTTTAAATAGTAATGGTTTGGGGCGCAAATCGTGCTTGTCCCTCATCTCAATCCAGACTATGATGTTCACAAAAGCTTCCAGCCGCTATCGCAGGAGAATCTATCATGCCTGAAACGACGCTTGAACCAGGGTTGGCAGATGACCTGGAGGTGATTGAGTTACTTCAAGAGAGACGGCGTGGCCTGAGCAGGAGAGCAGGACAATATAAGCGTTGGTTCTCCCTTTCGCAATGGATAATTGTTATGTTAAGTGTAGTGGTCGTTGCATTAGGCGCCGCCCAGACAGGTTTGGGCGGCGGCAACGTTCCACTGATCATCGCTGAGGCAGTTCTTAGCGCCATTGTCGCCGCCATTGTGCTACTCGCACGCGAAATGGGTATCCAGCGGCGCTGGCTCTATTATCGCTACGCCTCCGAGCAGATGAAGAGTCAGTTCTCCCTGTTTCTAGGGCGGGTAGGTGAATACGGTGAGACCAACGACCCGCGCCAACTGTTACAGGACCGCCTGCTGGACATAGAAACCGAACTGAAACTGAAGATCAGAAAGCAGGGTGATTAAAGCATGGGCGAACAAGAACGTGCGCAACAACTGCTGGACTACTATTACAACCATCGCGTAAAGAACCAGCTTGACTTCTATGACAAGCGCACTGAAAAGCTGGATGCACGCGACCGTACACTCCGGATAGTGGCAGGCCTACTGATGATTGGCACGACACTGGCTTCCATTGGCCACATCTTTCAAGACAGTTGGTCCCCTACCCTCCAGCTACTCTGGAGCCTGCTTATGCTTTCCCTGCTACCGGCTCTCTCCACTGCCTTCCTCACACTCCGTAATGTTCACCAGTACGAGAAGACAATAGACCTCTTTCTCCAGTCCTATCAGGAGCTATGTGATCTTGCGAAGGAGTATGGCCGCCTTCGCTCTGACCCAGACCTGCCGAACAAGATCAAGACATACATTGAGCGGGTCGAGCAATGCCTGCTCAAAGAGCATGCCCAGTGGCTCACCAACCAACAGGAAATCCAGCCTGCTGATGTACCAGCATCACGCCATTAGGCTGTAGATACACGAGAACTCGGTATAGGCAGGATATACATCATCATGTGTGTCCTGCCTGCCCAAGTTCCTCAGCCCGATCTTTCTTCGCCCTGCCCTCGCCATTCGCCGGCAGTTTGACACCTTTTCTATTGCCAACTATAATGCCGCCAGAGCCTAACGACGTTTTGCCACTTCATGGAGAGGGCAGAGCTGTAATGTCAACTTACCTGCAACAAAGACTCGAAATCAAGAACCGCATCATCGGCGTACTCTTGCGTGATGCACGCCGAACCACAGGGCGGAGCACCACTGAGTGTGCAGACTTATTGGGGATTCCAGAGGAGCAGTATCAGGCCTTTGAACTGGGGCATCAAGCCCCTACCCTGCCCCAGTTGGAGGTGCTGGCCTATTACTTTGACGTGCCTATCACGCACTTCTGGGGCACGGAGACGCTGGATGCCACCTTCACCCGACGTCATCAAACAATCAGAGACCGTGTGCCTGAAATGCTCATGCTTCGCCAGCGCATTATTGGCCTCCGAGTCCGCGAGTTGCGTGAGAAGATCGGCTTGACTGTCGCTCAGGTTGCTGAGGAATCGGGTGTGCCGGCTGACCGGATTGAAGCCACTGAGTGGGGTCAGCTCGCCCTGCCTGTCAACGAACTAGAAGCAGTAGCCCAGGCATTGCGGGCTGGTGTCGAAGACCTTGTAGATAGTCACGGCCCAATTGGCAACTGGTTGCAGGCTCAAGAAGAGTTTGAGAAATTCGCCGAACTCCCTCCTGAGATGCGTGCTTTTATCCTAAAGCCCATTAACCGCAGTTATCTGGAATTAGCCATCAAGCTCAGCGAGATGGAAGTTGATCGGCTGAGAACCATCGCCGAGAGCATCTTGGAAATTACCTACTAAGCGAGCGGGAAGATAATGGCGGACGCCTCACATCTGAAGGAAGAAGGATTGCGTCTCTTCCACGACGGCGCCTACTCTGAGGCACTGGAGCATTTTGAGTTGGCACTCCAAGCCTTCCAAGAAGGAGGGCAGATACTGGAGGCCGCTGAGATGCTGAACAATATCGGGGTGATCCACCGGATGGAAGGCCGTCTGGGCGAAGCGGCTGATAAGCTGGAACAGGCCCGCATAGCCTTTGCAGAAGCCGGAGACCGTAATCGAGAGGCCCAGACGTTAGGAAATCTGGCTCCCATTTACAGCAGACAGGGGGACATTGAGAAGGCAATCGAGACCTATCGGCTGGCCGTCTCCATTTTTGCTGAGCTAAATGACAAGAATCGGCAGGGTGAAGTTCTGATGGCTCTGGGCCTCCTTCAATTTGATAAGGGACAGCGCACCGCCGGCCTGGCCTCCTATGAGAGCGGCTTAATGTTGATCAGCAACCCAACTCCCCGCCAGAAGCGTTTGCGTCAAATGCTCAAATTGAGGAAGTCCCTCCTAGGCGGTTGATCCTCTTACCAACGGTAACAAAAAGCGCCTCATGCACGGTGAGGCGCTTTTTCAATTCCAGTAGAACCCGCTGTTAATTCTCAGCCTGCTTCTTCGCTTCAGCAATAATTTGCTCAGCAATATGTGACGGGACCTGCTGATAATGAGAGAACTCAAGGGTATAAACACCACGTCCCTGAGTAAACGAGCGCAAATCATTGCTATACCGCTGTATCTCGGACAGAGGAGCTGTTGCAGTGATGACTGCCTTACCGCCAACTGTGTCTGTCCCCAGCACCTGCGCACGACGCGAAGTCAGATCGCCGATCACATCGCCCATGCTTGCCTCGGGCACTACTACCCGCATCTTCATGATGGGTTCAAGCAGTACAGGGCCAGCTCCCTGAAAGGCCAGCTTAAAGACCTCACGCCCGGCAATTTGGAAGGCAATGTCTTTCGAGTCAACGGGATGCTCCTTGCCATCGTAAACAACAGCTTTCACATCCACCACGGGATAGCCAGCTATGACCCCTGTCTCCAGAACGCTCTTGATACCCTTCTCAATTGAAGGGATAAATGAGCTGGAGATTGCACCGCCAAAAACCTCATTGGCATATTCAAAGCCAGCCCCCCGCTCTAGCGGCTCAACTCTCAAATGTACCTCTGCAAATTGCCCTGCACCGCCTGTCTGTTTCTTGTGGCGGTATTGAGCCGCGTTTACTTTAGTGATTGTCTCACGGTAGGGTACTTTGGGGAGCGCGGTCTCCAAGTGAACACCCAACTGAGCCGCTCGCTTAATCGCAACATCCACATGAACATCCCCCATGCCTTCCAGAACTGCCTCTTTGGTCGCTGGGTCCTGGCGCCATTCCAAAGTGGGGTCTTCGTCGCACAAGCGGGAAAGTATCGGCCCCATCTTAGCCGAGTCAGCCTGTGTCGCCGGCGTCACAGCTACGGCATAAACCGGCTTGGGGAACTCAGGCGGTGTGATGATAAGCGGACGTGCTTTGTCACCGATTGTGTCACAGGTTACTGTGCTACTCAACTTGGCCACTGCGCCAATGTCACCGGCGTGCATGGTATCAACCACGATTTGCTCCTTGCCGCGCATCACATACAGGGAGCCAAACCGTTCTTCTTGGTTGCGTGTGTGGTTATAATAGCGGCTGTCGGCCTTTAGCGAACCAGAAACAACGCGAAAATATGTCAACCGCCCGACAAACGGATCGGCTGTCGTCTTAAAAACATACAATGCCAGCGGGCCGGCATCATCAGCCGTGAGTTGTTCCTCGCCGCCTGCCCCCTGCGCAACGAACGGCTCACGTTCGGTCGGCGAAGGGGCGACCTTGATCAACAAGTCAATCAAGGCTTTGACAGCGATGTTGGCAGTGCCAGCAGTATATACCAGCGGGGTGAAGGCACGTTTAGCCAGCCCAACCTTAACACCACCCCATATCTCTTCATCCGTTAGCTCGCCTGCCTCAAAATACTTCTCAAGCAGTGCATCGTCTGATTCGGCAGCCGCCTCCATCAGGGCAAGGCGGGCTTCTTCCACTGCACCAGCCATATCAGCGGGAATAGCTTCCTCTTTCCCCTCAACGCCGCGCCGTGCCTTCATGGTCAGCAAGTCAACTACGCCCGCAAAAGTCCCTCTCTCCACAATCGGCAACTGAAGCGGGACAAAGCGCCCCTCAAATGAGCTATGCAACGCTTCCAGAACAGCCTCTGGGCGAGCCGTCTCGCGATCCATCTTGTTGATCACCACCAGCCGGGGCACATTCAGCTCGTCTGCAAACCCCCAGTAGATTTCCGTTCCAACTTCAACTCCCGCGCTGGCATCAACCAGAAGCAGGGCCAGATCAGCTACTCGGAGCGCATTCTTCACATCACCCTGAAAATCGGTATAGCCGGGGGTATCCAGAAAATTGAGTTTCAGTCCAGCCGCTTCAACCGGTATAAGTGATGTGCTAAGGGACAGTCCCCGCCTGATTTCTTCCTCGTCGTAGTCTGAAACGGTCGTCCCTTGCAGAACCTCACCCATACGGGTGGTCGCACCACTGTTAAAGAGGAGCGCCTCAACCAGTGAGGTTTTACCGGCGCCTTGGTGCGCTATGAGCGCAATATTGCGCAGAGACTCAGTCGTATAGACTTTCATAATGGGGTTGCCTCCAGGGATACTTGGTTACCTGTACTGTCGTGGGCCTCGCCCCGCCAGTTGCTCTACCTCTTCAATTGGTTTAGTGCTGTGGGTAGCAGACGGATTGTAAGACGCTTTAGCACTCTTGTCAACGTTGCCAGTACCTCTTCCTGCATTTATACTGGAAGAATACAGACCTATCTACCCTTACTTCCTAGCTAAACGGAGCTTAGTCATGCCATCTCTGCCCCCTGAACCATTCCGCATCAAGATGATCGAACCTCTCCGCCGTACCACCCGTGCCGAGCGGGAGCGTCTGCTACAAGAGGCCGGATATAACTTGTTCAAGTTGCGAGCAGAGGATGTATATATAGACCTGCTCACTGACAGCGGCACTAGTGCCATGAGCGATAGCCAGTGGGCCGGGATCATGCAGGGTGACGAGTCCTATGCAGGTGCACGAAACTTCTTTAACTTGCAGGACGCCATCAACAGCATTTTCGGCTTCAAGCACTTTGTGCCCACTCATCAGGGCCGCGCCGCTGAGAATATCCTGTGCTCGTTGCTCGTCAAGCCAGGATGTGTAGTCCCTAACAACACCCACTTTGACACGACCGAAGCCAACGTGCGCGCCGCAGGGGGAATACCCACCAACCTTGTTATTGACGAAGCCAAGGACCCCGCCAACCGCCATCCCTTTAAAGGCAACATGGACCTCGCCAAGCTGGAAAACTTCATTCGAGCAACGGGGCCAGAACGTATCCCCTTTGGCATGATCACTGTTACCAACAACGCTGGCGGCGGACAGCCTGTCTCGATGGAGAACATCAAGGGTGTAGCCGGGATATACCATCGCTACAACATTCCCTTTTTCATTGACGCCTGCCGTTATGCTGAAAATGTCTATTTCATCAAGCTCCGTGAACCGGGATACTCCAGCAAATCCACGCTGGAAATCGCCCGTGAGATGTTCAGTGTGGCAGACGGTTGTACCATGAGCGCCAAGAAGGACGCCCTGG
The DNA here is from genome assembly GCA_034435015.1 of Anaerolineae bacterium. GTDB lineage: Bacteria > Chloroflexota > Anaerolineae > Aggregatilineales > UBA3940 > DAOTYH01. Next base: position 13,797 of record DAOTYH010000075.1, read on the forward strand.
TCAATATCGGCGGTTTCCTGTGCATGAATGATGACGACTTGTTTGAGCGCGTTAAACAAGCCCTCATCCTCCGCGAAGGATTCCCAACCTATGGTGGACTGGCAGGGCGTGATCTTGAGGCTATTGCGCGAGGTCTATGGGAAGGATTGGATGAAGAATACCTTTCCTACCGTCTGGCGCAGACCGCCTACTTAGGCGAGGGATTGCTTGCTCATGGAGTGCCGATCATCGAGCCGACCGGCGGCCATGCTGTTTACATAGATGCAGGGCGCTTCCTGCCTCACATCCCCGTCGAACAATATCCAGGACAGGCACTTTCTATCGAGATGTATCTTGAGGGCGGCATCCGGGCTGTAGAGCTAGGCAGTGTTGCGTTTGCCCATCCAGACCCTCAGACCGGGCAGATCATTCGTCCGCCGCTTGAGCTGGTACGTCTAGCGATCCCCCGCCGCGTCTATACCCGCAGTCACCTTGATTTTGTGATCGAGACAATGGCCGCTATAGCCAGCCGTAAGGACACGATAAGAGGGGTACGGATCGTCAAGGCCCCCGAACTGTTAAAGCACTTTACCGCCCAGTTTGAGATTGTCGAGTAAAAGAGCCGGTTGTAGCCTTGTCCGGAAGCGGTATACTCCACCCACTGCTATTAGCGGAAATCATCAAGATTCGCTATAGAAGGGAAGAACTCGTTAGTCAGTTGAGTGGTAAGGTGGTATGAGTCTTGGAAATCGCGGCAACTACCCCCGGCTTCGGAGCAATACAAGCCGCAAGCCGGTGAGCATAAGCAGTCTGAGCCGACCTCGTGGTTCAATATCCTCCTTGTCAGCGTATTCACGCCGACGGGGTAATTTTCAGGTCTTGGCTTGGAGTGCAATCACTGCCAGTCTAGGCTTACTGATACTGGTCATCACAGGCCCGCTCTGGTTGCCTGCTGTTCTGAGGCTGATCCCAGACCGTTACATTGCCGCCTATGCGCCAGAGTCCATCCGCGAAATGGTCTTTCAAGTTGATCCGCTGGCACAAGTCCCCACGACCTCTCCCGATCAGGACGCGGCAAATCTGTTGATCGAGCAGTTGTCCCCCACCGATACACCAACTCCTCTGCCTACGATCCCGCCGGCAGGCGGAGGCGGTTATATTCAGCCCACACCGTTGGCGGTTGAGCCAACGGCTACTGTTACTCCCGCTTTTGTGCCGCCGGCAGGCAACCGCGCCGCCGATGGCACAGGTAACGCCAACTTGGCTCAGGCCAGCGCCCTGCTGACAGGGTTCACACACACGTATCAGGGTTGGAATAACTGCGCCCCAGCAACTATTACCACCACGTTAAGCTACTGGGGTGTCCGGAGCACTCAGGCCGAAGCCGCCGCCTTCCTGAAACCTAACCCTGAGGATCGCAATGTACGGCCCGACGAACTTCAGGCATACGCTGAGAGTCTAGGTCTTCAAATGGAGGTACGAGTTAACGGCAATATAGAGCTGATCAAGCAGTTTATTTTGGCCGGCTATCCCGTCATGATTGAGAAGGGCTTCGACCCAGAGCCAGATCGGCTGGGCTGGATGGGGCATTATCTGGTGTTGATCGGTTTCTCAGATGCCGAGCGTGCTTTCGTGGCTATGGACTCCTATCTGGGGCCTAATCGCTCCTACCCCTACGATGACCTCGACCGATTCTGGCGGCAGTTTAACCGCGTTTACATGATCATTCACCGCCCCGATCAAGCTGTAGCTGTCGCCTCACTGATTGGCGAGAACATGAACGACAATACCATGTACACCAACGCGCTCTATATGGCCCAGTTCGAGTTGAGCCTGAACCGTAATGACGCTTTTGGATGGTTTAATCTAGGCAGTAATTTGGTTGCGCTAGGGCGCTATGAAGAAGCCGCTACTGCTTTTGACGAAGCCCGCAACCTTGGCCTGCCATGGCGCATCCTGTGGTATCAGTTTGGGCCGTATGAGGCTTATCTGCACGTGGGGCGCTACGAGGATGTGCTGACTCTGGCCGATGCCACTTTGGCAAACAACCCCTACTCCGAAGAGGCTTACTACTACAAAGGGCTGGTCTACGCCGCCCGCGGTCAGACTGATGCCGCACGCCGCCAGTTTGCACAGGCTCTCCGCTTTAATGCGCATTACGAAGAGGCCCAAATGCAACTGGATTTACTAGGCAACAACTAGAGCAAGTACCTGCTCCAAAATGGGGGCGGCAGTCGGACAGATTGCCGCCCCTAGCCACTGCCCGTAGCGCCAAGGGAATACCTATTATGAGCGAAACAGCCACAATCCCGCCACAATCAAGCCGCTCCGGCCAGATAGCCCGCTCTACTCTGACAGTGATGGGCGGGATCGCCGCCGCAACAATCGTTGGGTTGATACGGCAACGCATTGTCGCCGGGCAGTTCGGAACTAGCGCCGCTATGGATGCCTTCACCGCCGCTAACGGCCTCTCGGAACTGTTGTTCACCATGCTGGCGGGAGGGGCACTGGCTTTCGCCTTCATTCCGATTTATACCCGATTTCTGACCGAAGGAGATACTCATAGTGCCAACACCCTGCTCAGCCAAGTAACCAACACCATCTTCCTCCTGATCACGTTGGCATCACTAGTGATTGCGCTCCTTGCCCCAACGCTGGTGAGCGCCCCTTGGGGGATCGGGCCAAGTTTCCCGCCGGAGATTCAGGCCCTGACAGCCCAACTGATGCGTATACTCCTGCTCTCGACCATTATTTTTGCGGTCAGCAGTATCGTCACAGGTGCGTTGCATGCCCACCAGCACTTCCTACTCCCTGCTATCACACCTCTCATGTACAGCGGAGGTATCATCTTGGGGGCATTATTTCTCGCCCCAAAGATGGGTATCTTTGGTCTGGCATGGGGAGCCGTGCTTGGCTCGTTACTGCACCTGCTGGTACAGGTGCCCGGTCTGATCCTGTACAAGATCAGGTGGTTCCCCTCACTTGGATGGCGAAATCCAGCCCTGCACCGGGTAGCAATTCTGATGGCCCCCCGCGTGATAGACCTGCTGATGGCTCGTATCAGCATTGACTGGATCAACGCTAACCTCGGCTCTGGTCTGGGCGAGGGACGTGTGGCCGCCCTGCGCTATGCCTATCAGCTTATGAATATGCCATGGACATTGATCGGCACGGCCATTGGTATAGCCATCTTCCCAACAATGGCGGCACTGGCCGCCCAAAGGGATGTAAACGCACAGCGGAGCGCGCTAAGCGGGTCGCTTCGTGCCATTCTTACCCTGACCTTCCCTGCCGCCGCCGGATTGCTGGTGCTGGGCCGTCCATTGATCCGGCTACTCTTCGAGGGCGGGGAATTCACAACCCAGAGCACCGAGCTAGTGTATTATGCACTCCAATTCTACGTAATAGCACTGCTCAGCCAATCTATGCTGGAGGTAGTAGTGCGTGCTTTTGCCGCCCAGCAGGACACCCTGACGCCGCTGATCGTGTCCTTCTTCACCACGACACTCAATATTGGTCTGGCGATCTGGCTGTCACGCCCCCTGTCAGAGGGCGGCCTCGAACATGGAGGATTGGCTCTGGCCAATGGAATCGCCGTTGGTGTCGAGTCGCTGACAGGCCTGACAATCCTGCACTTCCGCTGGCGGGGGGTTGATGCTCGCCGCATTTTACTAGATGCAGGTAAGGCCGCGCTTTCGGCTGGAGGCATGTATGCGGCTGTGCTGGCCTTTCAGACGGTCCTCCAGCCGGGCACACTTGTGAATCTGGTTGGGGGCGGAATAATAGGAGTAGCGGCCTTTTGTGGGCTGGCACTCTTGCTGGGCATCCAAGAGATTCGTACTGTGCCGCTGGCTGTACTCCACCGCATGCGGCGCGCCCAATAGGCGAGTAGAGGTATTTGTGAACAGAAACAGCGTAGTGCAACGACTATTTTACTGGTACAGTTACCTTTTTGGCCAAGCTGGATGGGACACTGGTATTGTTCCCCCGGAAATTGCCGCCCTGATCGAGGACGAAAAACTTCCAGCCGGTCGAGTGATCGATCTGGGATGCGGAACAGGCACAACCTCGATCTACCTAGCCCAGCACGGATGGCAGGGGGTCGGGATCGATTACCTCCCCTACCCCATTTGGGTTGCCCGCCGCAAAGCACGGCAGGCGGGCGTATCCGAGCAACTGCATTTCATAGTGGGCGACGTGACCAAGTTAGACCGCCTGCCTCTTGGAACAGATTTCGATCTTGCGGTAGACATTGGTTGTGGACACAGTCTGCCAGCCCAAAGCCTCCCGACCTATGCCCGCTCGCTGGCCTGTCTCGTCCGCCCCGGCGGCCTGCTCATGCTCTATATGTTCAGGCCCTCACCTGAACATCCAGTAGGGCTTGAGCCGCAGGACGTTGAGGCACTCTTTGCTCCCTCATTCCGCCTGATCTGGAGCAATCTAGGAGAGGACTCTTCCGCCCGCGTCAACTCAGGCTGGTACCGCTTTGTGCGTGAGGGCAGACCCTGAATGCGGATTTTGTTCCTCTTCCTCGACGGCGTTGGGCTGGGCGAGGATGATCCCCAACACAACCCCTTTGCCGCAGTTGATCTTCCTACCTTGATGAGTTTCACGGAAGGCCGACGCTGGCTGCGTGACCTACCCACCATAACCAGCAGACGAGGTGTCTTTATCCCCACCGATGCCTGTCTCGGCATTGAGGGCAGGCCCCAAAGCGCCACCGGACAGGCCGCCATCCTGACTGGTTTGAACGTGCCCGCCATGCTTGGCTACCATTACGGCCCTCGGCCTAATCAGGCGATTGCCGAAGTCGTCCGGCAAGAGAACCTGATCCAGAAATTGGTAGAGCGCGGACTACATGTCGGATTCCCTACTGCTTTCCCACCCGCCTTCTTTGAGAATGTTGCACGCGGCAAACGTACGCTCTCAACCAATCAGCTTGCCATGCATACAGCCGGTGTACCTCTCCCTGACGCAACAGCATTGCTGAGGGGCCATGCCATGTCCGCTGATTTTACCGGCGAAGGCTGGCGCACTCAGCTTGGCTTCACGGATATTCCCGTGATGTCACCCTTTCAGGCCGGCCAGATGTTGGGCCGCCTAGCTAGACGGTATGACCTCACGTTCTTTGACCACTGGGTGACCGACTATCTCGGTCATCGGGGGACACTTCAGCAGGCTATTACCCTGCTGAAGGTGATAGATGAGGTGCTGGCCGGATTGCTTTCCGAATGGGAGGACACACAAGGTCTGATCATCCTGACCAGCGATCACGGCAACCTTGAGGATCTCAGCCACCGCCGTCACACCCGTAACCCCGTTCCCACTTTAATCATCGGCGAGGCAAGCCATACCTTTGCCAGAGGTCTTTCTGACTTGACCGGCTTCGCCGCCCCTATTCTGCATACATTGGACGGCAGGAAACAGTTGGCAAGTTTAGATTGATTCAATTACCATAGAAGGACGCAAAACGATTTTCATAGTGGTTCGAGAAAGCAGGCTGGTCATGTCAGAAGGAAGGATCAACAACCTCTCACGTGAGGAACGCCTGATTCTGCTTAAGCTCGCCCGCCAAGCGGTTGAAGCCGCCGCCGCAAACAAGCCACTTCCACGGGTAGAATTAGAGAAGCTCCCACCCCGCTTACGTGAGAACAGCGCCTGTTTTGTTACATTGCATAAACACGGTGAGCTACGCGGCTGTACAGGTATCTTGGTCGCCCAAGCTCCGCTTGCAACCGAGGTGGTCCGCACCGCCGAACAAACCGCGCTCCATGACCCCCGTTTCTACCCGGTACGCCCTGAAGAAGTCCCTCTGCTGGACATTGAAATCTCAATCCTTACCCCGCCCCAGCCGCTCCATGTCTCCAACCCGAATGACCTTCCCAAGTTAATCCGGCCCGGCATAGATGGAGTGACGCTCACCAAGGGGCCTTATCGGGCCACCTTCCTGCCACAGGTCTGGGATCATATTCCTGACCCCGTACATTTTCTGGATATGCTGTGCCAGAAGATGGGGTTGTACCCCCAAGCGTGGCGTTCGCCAGGGATGCAGGTCGAGGTCTATCAAGTGGAAGAGTTTTCAGAAAGCAGTATGGCGGTGGAAAAATGACCGCCGCCATACCACAAAGTTAGACTAGGGACTACTGCTCTGCGGGGATATACTGAAACCGCTGGGTTGCCTCATCGAAGAAGAAGCGCTCGCCCATTAGCCCAACCACTGTATGCTGACCGGGACGGGGTACATACTGGCCGGCAGGGTCAATGAAGCCTCCAGCATCGTAGCGGTAGTCGGTCACAAATTTCACTTCGATGTAGGTAGCCCAGCCAAGAGCCTGACGTTGTGCCTCCGTAAGGCTCTCGCGCCACACCTTGCCAAAACCACGCACTGGCTGGAGCAAGCCGGCTGGCGGAGTCAGGGTGGGGTCGAAGGCCGGCTCACTTGCAGACTGCCAAGTGTCGTCAAAAGTAAGCCACTCCCCTCCTGTGCCGTCCTCGTCAAAGATTGCGACCCATATCTCACCCGTGCCAAGCGCAAAGGTATGGCTCTGATTACACCGCTCTGCCTGCCCCTTACCAATCCAGATCATATAACCATGCTCAAAAGGCTGCTCCACTATCTCCGCCCGGCAGGTGAAAGGGGTCGGAAAAGCCTCAGGCGTGACCATCTCCTCTGCCTGAGGACTCACCGATGTCACCACCATCACGGCAGGTGTTTGAGTGGGAAGCTGTCCCCCCCTGCCCCCGCATGCAACCAGCATGGCAGTCGAGATCATCAAGAAGGGTAGGGATTTCCATAACCACGCAGTCCGCATTAGATCACTCTCCAATCCTTGAACCCACCTCAGAGCGGGATTGTAGCACCTGCCTCCCTTAACTGCCACCTCATGCCATCATGCTGATGATGTTTCCCTGAACAGGCAACATCTTTCCACAACGACTGCACTGTAAACCATTCGCTTGTTCGACCAGAGCCGTCATACGGCAACGAGGACAACGCAGTATTTCCGTCAAAGGTCGTCGTATCTCGTCAGACCTGCAACCAGCCCGCACAGCCCACACCAGGTCGTAATCTATCTGCCATGGCTGAATCTGAATATGTGTCAAGCCCAGCCGAGTCAGCAGGGCCGTAAACGCCTGAGGGCTGTGAGTTTTGCCAGGCAGTAGAGATGCTTCCAAGCCCCGCCGCCGTGTTGTCACAAGCACACCGCCTGGGCTTAGTACCCGTACTAACTCGGCCAACTGGCGTGGCGGTGCGGGGGTAAACTCCAGCATTTCGAGGCAGGTTATCGCATCGAAGATGTCATCCGGAAAGGGCAGATGGGTTGCATCGCACCAGATCAAAGTAAGGCGACTGCCATGGCCAGCAAGTTTTTCAGCGGCAACCTCCAACATGCGGCGGGAAGCATCGAGACCGATCACACGTCCTTGAAAGAGAGGTTGTCCCAGCAGGGTTAACGGTAACCGGCCTGTGCCGGTTGCCACATCGAGCACGAGAGGAGAGGACTTGTCCTGCAAGGACAGCATCAGGGGGCGCCCCAGAAAGATCGATTCCAGATCGGGATCGAATTCCTTGATGTCATCATAGCGGCGGGCCGTCAGATCGTAAAGAGAGGTAACGACCCGCCGGCCTAGATAAGCCCCTTCGGCTATCACAAGCTGCCAGTAGAGCAAAGCGCTTAATATCAGCGCACCGGCAATAAGCAGAACCCACAGGCTTACCGGTGACATACTTCAGAGGATACCCTGCTCACGAAGCCAGACCTCGCTACGATGTAGACCCTCTGCAAGCGGCACAGCAGGCCGCCATCCCAGCAGTTCCTTAGCTTTCCGATTGGAGACAAGGCCGCGTCCCATTACCATGTTGGCAATATACCTGAGGTTGATCCGCCGGACAAAGGGCGCCGCCAGAGACATCATTGCCCTAAAGGCCCAGCCCGGCAAACGGATAGCCCGTTGTGTCGGGATCATCTGCATGTAACCGCCTAAAAAATCAGCCATTGTCACTGGGCCGTCGTCCACACCGTTGAACACCTCTCCAACCGCGCGTGGATGCACAGCGCAGAGGAGCAGAAGGTCTATCAGATTATCAATGTAAATGGGGTAGGCCGTACCCCGCCCACCGTCTATCAGGGGGAGCAGTCGGGCTTTAGCCCACTGGGCCATCCGCACTGTCCAGCCGGGAGAGCCTGGCCCATAGACCATGCCAGGGCGTACAATCACGTAAGGCAAATTAGTTTGCAGGGCGACCTGACGCAAAGCTTCTTCAGCGCGGATCTTGCTGTCCCCATACGGATTGCCATATACCCGGAGAGGGATACTCTCATCCACATCGGCATCCCCATGCGGGCCATAAACTGCGACGCTGCTGACAAAGATAAACCGCTCCACCCCTGCCGATGCGCTGGCCTGAGCCAGATGGCGGGTTGCCGCTACATTAACTTTCTCAAAGGCAGACAGGGGGCACCCATGCAGCCACGCGGCGGCATGGATAACGATCTGAACACGATCTTGTAAGACAGCCTCCATGCGCGGGTAGTCGGTGATGTCGCCCTGCACTACCTCAATCCCCTGCCGGGCCATAGACGCCGCCTTGCCGGGTGTCCGTTCCAGCGCTAGAACTTGCGCCCCTTCCATATGGAGACGACGGGTCAGATGCCCTCCGATAAAACCGGTTGCCCCAGTGACAAGGACACGCTTACCAACTAATTCTTCCAGCATAGGAACTCCAACTATCTTGCCGCTCGGAAAGGTTCAGGGACGGTTGTATTCTTCCCGCTCATCCCGGTTTTCCTTACCATTTGACGGAGAAAGCCCAGAGTGCGGAGAGACAGAAGCAGGCAGGCTGTCATCGTCTGCCGCCTTTTCATGAAAATCTTTAATGAGCTGGAGGACGGGATAAGGGCTAGCCGGGATCGGAAGGGAGCGGGTTCGGGCAAAGTCTGTTCCCATCTCGCTGATGCTTACCCCCTGCCTGTCTATCGGCAAAATCCATGCTCGCGCGGTCACCTTGCCCGCGCTGTGCAGAGCACGCACCATTGCCGAAGCTACTCGGTCGTGATCAGAAGGCACAAATGCTATCAGGGCCGGCCCAGAGCCGCTAATAGCCACTGCCGCACCGTAACGCCTTGCCGCCCGCACGGCCTGTTCAAAGCCGGGTATTTCTTGGCTCCGCGCCGGCTCATGCAGGCGATCATGCATCGCACGGGCCAGCAGATCAAAGTCTCCTGTGGCCAGAGCATGCATCACTAACGCCGCCCGCCCCACATTGGAGACAGCATCAGCCAATGAAACTGAAGTTGGCAACATCACTCGTGCCCCATCAGATGGTAAGCGTGGCAAGACAACCACTACTTCCATTGGAGCAACAGGCACACCGGCATAAGACAGAAAGCTATTATCCATGTTGCTGACGACTAACCCGCCTAAGAGAGCAGCCGTGACAGCATTAGGGCGTCCCTCCATCTCAACCGCCAGCCGGAGTACCTCTTCTCGACTCAGAGGGCCGCCCAAGAGGACATTCGCCGCCACGATACCTCCCAGCAGGGCCGTTGCACTACTCCCCAGACCACAGCGTGGGGGGATGTTGCTCTCCAGACGGATGTACAGGCCGCTTGGAGCATAACCAACTCGGCGAAAAACGCAGGCAGCCGCCCGCACGATCAAATTGCTAGGATCGCGGGGCAGGCGATCTACCCCCTCGCCGTGTAGTTGAAATTCCAGCCCCTGCTCGATCTCGCCTACCTCGATCACGTTATGAAGGCCGAGAGCCAGCGCCATGCTGTCAAGACCTGGCCCTAGATTAGAGCTGGTAGCGGGAATAGTCACTCGTACCCGGTACATTCTATGAGCCTTCCGGCAATCACCGGAGAAGACGCAACTGACAGCCTGCCGGGTCAGTGACCCTCAGGCCACAGGTGTATGAAACTTTTGGATTGTCCCAAGTGTAGCGGGTGGATCACGTAACCGCAAACAAGGTTAGTCTGCTACCAGAGGCTGTTGTTCCTCATCAGATAAGGCGGGCATATTACGGTATTCAGGGCCGTGCATGGCCTCCATGCGCTTCTCGATGTATTCTACCAAACTACAACGTGCGTGAAGATGGGCAGGCATCATGCCTCCTTGTTGCCAGTCAGCCTGCCCCCAGGGTGAAACCAAGTCGGCATAAGCCCACGCCAGTGCCGCCATTAACCTATCCAAGTCCCCACCCCGCAGGCACACCCCCGCCGCTACCTTAGAGACGATCTCAGGGGTTATGCCCTTCAAACTGCTGACGCTCTCCGGCGACAGACACCCCGCCCAGCCCCGCCAGTACAGCCAGAAAAACGGCTCCATAGGTGGAGCCTCCACTCCACTTAGGAAGCGGTAAAGCAACAACATCAGATCATCCACATCGGCAAACGGCCAGTCAACTATCAGAACACGCTTCTCATGATTACGAATGTCGCCAACGGTGATCTGGAGAAAAGGTCTAGCCTGACCAGCCCTTACATGCTGAGTCAGCCTGCTGACCAATTCAGGATCAATCTGAAAAACCGACTCGATATCTACATGGGTTGGTCGAAGTTCCGGCATCTTAGAGCCAACCTTCCGTCCTCGTTCATTCCATCCTCTTAACTCCATTGTGTATATGAACCCTAATTGCTAGTTGAAGACGTTCATGCTGCACTCGTTAGAATGGAAGTATCCCAACAACCATACAACGAGGAGGCAGCATGAACGGAACGACACCTACATTGTAACAGTCTATGTGGTCCTTGATGACCTGTTGTAGGTTTTGCACTATCAGGACGATAAGCGAGCGGCGCTGAGTGCGGCAGAAATCCTGACGGTGGCGGTGGCAGTGGCCAAGTTCTTTCAAAACCACCACGAACGAGCGTTGTATCTGCTGGTGCAGTTGGGCTGCCTGCGGGCGTTCAGCGTGTCGCGCTTCAACCGGCGACTGCACGCTTTGAGCG
>DAOTYH010000076.1:0-30806 GCA_034435015.1 Anaerolineae bacterium
GCCAGTTCTGGGGGGCGCCGTTCTTCTTCTCCCACAGGGAGCGCATCTTGCCGCGCAGGGAAGAGCCGGGGATGTAAGGACGGTCAGTCAACGGGTCACGGATGACCACATTATCCACGCCGCCAATCTCCAGCCCGCTCTGCGAGCCGCCGATGTGCAAGCCCGTCTCAGCGCGGATGTTGCCTGTGATAAAGATGCGCCCGTACAGGTTAACCGAGTTCGCCATCGTTACTTACCTCCCGCCGCCTTGTGATAGGCCAGAATAGCTTCGAAGAAATCAATCAGATTCTGGAAACGCTGCCGGTCGGCCCCGACATCATCAATTGCTGGGATGAGAACGTCCTTCAGCGGCTTGACCTGCTTGTTACGCGCCGCCGTATATTCCAGTTTGGGCTTAAGCAACTGCAAACGGCGGTAAGCCTGCCACGTCGCCGGATCGCTTTCCCCTGCGTCATAAGGCCATGCAAACTGAATCTGGCGGACTGCCCCAAACACGTTGCGGATCTGTGCAGAGTTTAGACCGGCTTGTTGCAGTTTATAACCGATCCGTTCTGCCTCCTTCACCAGCTTCTCAGGATTTCCCTCGACAATGATGCGCCGGCGATCCGCCTCGCTCAAGGTAATGCTCACTTCTTGATCACGATCCCGTGACCTGTCAGACCGTCCCATTGTTACCTTCCTCCTTGTCCTTCCGTTCTCCTGCGTCTCAGGTACTGCACCCACCGCGCCGACAGCCCGGCCAGCCGGATAGCCTGCGGGGAGAGGAGCGATTCCTGCAATGTTCTGATACGATCCTTCACATGGGGCACTTCCTTATGACGGTCAGCCAGACGTGTCAGGCTGTAGGCCTGCATCCACATCCAGCGGCCATAGATCAGCTTTCCCGGTTCGGGTTTCTGACGCTCACACGCCTGCTCGTACTGAGCGTGCATCTGCCGGATGGTCTGGGTCAGGGCGCTGGGCATGCCATCCTTCAGCAGGCCGTCAAGCTCGTCCCGCTGTGAGGTAACCGTCTCCCATTCCTCCCAGCCGACCACCTTCCCCAGAAAGCTGATGGCGTCCTTCTTGCGGCCATCCGGACGGATGTGCTCTTTGGCTTCGTCATCGAGGGCCTTGCGGGCATGTTCAGCGGCCTGATAGAGCGGGAAGTGCTCCTCCTCGACGGCTATTCCCGCCGAGATGGTGATGTAGGGGTTGTAGTTGACATAAGCCGCCAGGCTATCGTGGATGCGCTTGGCAAGCTCAGGCACCATATGCCACGGCCCGACGACAAACAGATCATCGCCTCCAGCGTAGATAACGTAGAGGCTCTGAGGGAGCCTCAGCGCACCCTCCATCTCTTCGCAGATGACATTCAGCCACCCGTCGAAGAACAGGCCCATAGCGGCGCTGGCGGCAGACAGGCGGGTCAAGCTGAGCGGGGCGATATACTCGCCGAAGATAAGGCCCAGATTGTCCACATCCATCCGCAGGATGCCGATGCGCTCGATCCCCTCGCTGATCCAAGCCAGCGTGTCAAAGTCCGCGATTCTCTCCTTGCCGGTCTTCCTGTCCCGCGCGATGGGTGTACGGGTGGCCAGGAAACGGAATCCGACTGCGCCGACCGAGCAGAAGTCGGTGTTGTTGAGGCGGTAAAAGTACCTTCCCTGCGGCGGCTGATCGTGCAGGCCATACCACAGCCCCGACAGGTTGTAGAGATGCTCCTGCCAGCGCGCGCCGTTCTGCTCCGGGCGGTTGTCAACAGAGAGATAATCATGCCGGAAGCACAACGTCTCGGCCAGCTCGTCGAAGCTGAGGCAGGCCTCACACCACCAGTCATCTCCCACGCGATGGAGTTCTCTTTCATCCTGCGGGTCGTAGTGGCAGACGGCACAATGACGGTCTGTGCCTGCCCCCTGCGGGGCGAACAGCTTCTCCCAGTTCTGGGCGGCCTGCTCAGACAGGGGGCGCAGTTTGGCCTCCGCCAGCACGTCCTTAAGGGATTTGTACCGTTCTGCAAAGGCCTCACCGTACAGCTCCCCTGCCCCAACCTCCCGACAAGCCGCACACAACGACAGGTCGCCGTGGAAGTAGTCCAGCAGGCGGGCGTTGATGCCAGCCGCGCACGCCGTGACCTTGTCAGCGGCATCCGGCTGCGCCAGAAGCAAAAACTTGCCGCCGGCCACATAGACCACGTTCTGCCATACCAGGCCGAGTTCGGCCATCAGGGTTCGGACTACTGCATCACCCAGAAGCTGAAGGAAGAACGAACGGCCACGCAGTCCTCTGACCGCCCCCTTCGAGGTGATGGTGTAGATGGTGCGCTGAATGCCCGGAAAATCCCCTGCTATGAGCGTGAACCGCTCAAATGGCTGAGGGGAAAAGCCGGAGGCATACACCAGCGCCGTGAGCAGTTTGAACTCCTCATACAGCGAGACACCCGGCTCACCGCGCCGGCCCTGAACAGCCCACGCATGTTTACGGATCACCTCAGCGGCGGCTTCGAAGTAGAGCGCCGGGTCATTCCCCAACGTCCGCCAGTCGCGTTCAAACGCGGCACGCGGGTCACCGGACGGCCTGCCCGTCCGCAGGACCGTTTCGTGCGTCAGTGCCAGCGGCCCCGGCGCCAGCTTGGCCTCTGTGCCAGAACGCTCCCCTTTGGGCGCAAGCGTCGTCAGGATGGCGTCAGCCTGCGGGCCGCGGGCATTGCCTTTCGCCAGCAGGTTGAGATAGGGGGTCAGGTCAAACGCGCCGCCGGCTAGAGGGGATACCCCTAAGCCTTGCAGGGCATAATTCAGCAGGGATGTGTGGACTTCCCGGATAAGATTGTCCGACAAATGGCACCTCCTTTTCTCCCAGAACAGCGGCAAGCAAAACAGAAACTCAATGCTCCGTACACCTGTCAGGAGCAGAGACCCAGAGACTCATTTGATGGACTGATCTCATTGCCGATCTAGTCGAGGGTAAGTTCCTTAATGTAATCGTAATCTAAATCGAAGAATCCGGCATCCGTAAAATTACGTATATTTGACCAACAATCCCAGAGGAATATGCCCGGCCCACGGCGAAACTGGTATAATCACCAGCACCATTCTACCATAAGGAGCGTCTCATGCGGTACTTATCCCTCATCTGGAAGGCATGGAAACGAGTAGGCCAGTTTATCGGCGACATCATCGGACGTGCCTTTCTGATGCTCTTCTACGTGACCGTTGCCTTACCGTTCGGGCTGGGGGTGCGGTTGTTTGGCGACCCGCTCAAGATCAAACGAGCCGTTCCCCGCTGGGTGGATCGCACGTCACCTGAGCCGACGGTAGAAGCTTCGTACAACCAGTTCTAAGCCTTATCTCGCCCGATCTTCGATCAGCTCGGCCACAATATCGGCCAGATGCAGTGCTACAACACGGTTGCCAGCCGGGGCTAGATGAACTTCATCGAGATACATGGTTTCTGTCTCTGCATCAAACAGGGTGGTGAAGTCGTAAGCAGGAGTGCCTGTATTCCGGCCAGCCTCCATCATAGCCGAAACAGCCAGAGGATAATAAGCAGACAGCAGGTCGTAATAGCCTTCCTGTTGAGCGACCCGCACATAGTCGCGCTCAGCTTCTGTGAGGGGCTTACTGCCCGCCGCCAATGAAGGTTGCAGGACAAAAACTGTCTGGATGCCCTCAGCCTGAGTGAGGAGGGCAATACGCTCCAGATTCTGCTGGTAAACCTCGACCGCCTCAAGGTGCATGGCCAGCGTCCCGCTGTCACCGTAGGTCTGACGCCCCCTGATCAGGTAGACCAACTGATCGAGACCAATCCCAATCGCTGTTCGGGTCAGCAGGAAATGCCCTGCAGGTGTTTGCGAGAAGGGCCTTGGCCTGGGGCTGGCCAGATGGTACTGAAAGTCGCGCAGGCCGGGGGGGTAATGAGGCTCCCACACCGGCGACAGCCCAAAATAGATGTCATTCCGCCCATCGTAGACAATGATGACATCCGGGTCAAGAGGCATGATCCGGAAGAGAATCTGAGAGAGTTCCTGAGACGAGTTAAATGAAGTGACCGCCCCATTGATGACTTCCACCGGACGCCCCAGCCGCTCGGACAGTGCCGTTGCAAGATAAGCTTCAATGGTCTCGTCGTCATGCACACCGACCCCAAAAGCGGCTGACCCTCCCACCACAGCTACCCGCAACGTTCCCTCCGGTTTGGCAGTGCTGATCTCAGCCCCCCGGAAGCCAAGCGAGTTGATCGAGAGCCATTCGCCCTGATAGCCAGGCTGCCAGCTATACCCTGTAAACGGGTCAGAGATGAGGGCTTCGGTTTGATCACTTTGGAAGGGGGCCAGTGGACAGGTTGCCTCGTTAGGATGCCGGCAGGCGGGCTGGAAAACAGCCCGCTTCACATACAGCACCCCCTGCCCGCACATTTCCAACAGCAGAAGACCCAACAAGACAGCGACGAGGGAAAAGAGAAGCCGCTTTCCACGCGGGAGAGGGGGAACGGAACGATCTGGCAGTTTGTTGCCCTCAGGTTGAGATGACAAGTTGAACCTCCTGCCCCAGAACTACATCGAAGGGTTGCTCCCTTGCCCATCAACGGCCTGCCGCCGGCTGGACGGCATGAGGGGCGCAAGCCGCTCCCGCTCCTCTTGATTGAAGGGACGCAACAGAAAGATCGCCGCGCCGTAGACCGCCGCGCCGCCCCCCAGCGCCAGCAGAACGCTGATACCCGCCAGCGCCCATGTGGCGGCGGCCATCAGCGCCGCCGCCAGCCCGATCTTCCACAACAGCCGCATCCATGCCACACGCCCCAACACACCCAGCAGGACAAGGTAGAAGCAGGTCAGCAGAACCAGCTCTGATAAGCTGGTGATGACCGCCGCCGCCAGATAAGAATAACGGGGAATGAAGTACAGGTTGGCCCCGACGTTAAAAGCCGTCCCTATCAGGAAGGCCCATGTCAGCACGCGCTGACGGTTCAGCGCGATCAGCACGTAGTTGGTCACGCTGTTGATCCAGCCAATCGGGATGCTCCACACAAAAAGCTGAAGCGCTACCGCCCCATGCGGCAGGAAAGCCGGCCCGCCCAGCAGGCCGACCAGAAAATACGCCAGCAGGGTTGTGATGACCGCTACCGGCAATGAGATCAGGGTCAGCAATTTGATCGAGAGGGTATAACTGCGCAGAAGCGCAGGACGATCCTCAGCGGCTTGGCGGCTCATAACCGGGAAAAGCGCCGCCGTGAAGAACGAGGGGATCACGTTCAACGCGTCAATCCATTTATAGACAATGCCGTACCATCCGACGACGGTATTGTTGCGGGTGATGAACTCAAGCAGGATGATGTCCACACGAAAAAAAAGCGTCGCCAGCAGGTGATTGATCATCAGAGGGAAGGATTCCCACAGTGCCTGCCGCTGGAGCCTGCCGTCCACCTCCAGACGGGGGCGGAAGAACAGGCGGATTGTCAGGACCCCCATGACAATCAGCGTGAAGGCGCTGACCACAATGCTGACCCCTGCCAGCCCGATGATCCCCCAGCCTGCCAGCAGGGCCAGCACCCCCAAACAGGCAGTCAGCATGGTGCTGATCGTCTGGATGGCGGCGGGGTACTCAGCCTTCTCATAAGCATAGAAGAGCGCCGACAGGCCTGTGCTGATAGTCGAGAGAAACAACCCGGCGTACAGCAGGCCAATTGTCCATAAGGTATCCTGCTCCAGCGGGGGGTCAACAAAGAGCTGTCTGACGGCCAGAAACCCTGCCAGCAGAGGCACGCCCGCCGCCGCCAGCCATAGGCGCAGTACCGTTGTATTGGAGAGATACTTGTTGGCCTGACTGCGATCACGGGCCACCTCGCGGGTGAGCAGGGTGTTCAGCCCGAAGTTGGAGAGAATCTCAAACCAGCCCCAAATCACGACGGCATACTGGTATTTGCCCGACCCGGCTGGCCCCAGCATACGCAGTGAGACAAAGGCAAACGCAAATTGGATGCCGCGGTTAAACAGGTTCAGCAGGATCGGCGTCAGCGAGTTCTTGGCCACACGCCGCGCCGTGCTGATGTCCGCCTCCTCACGGTAGACGTAACGCCAGCCCCACACGCCAAGCATGAACAGGATCATCATGCCGGCCATGAATGAGGCGAACGCCCCCAGCTTAAATGTGTCAGGGCTGTACTTCATGCGCACTGTCCATGCCCCTGCTGGGAGCAGTACCCCGCGAAAGTTGCCATCCACCAGATGGACGTCAGCTTCCTGCTCGGCATCGTCACCTGCCCCAAGCGGCCTGATCCACGCCCGCCAGCCGGGGAAGTAGCTGTCAGTGACGACCAGCCAAGCCGGCCCGCTGACCTCTGCATCCACCCAGACTTCATTGGCAGAATAGACCGTGACAGCGGCGGGAACAGCCTCAGCGGCCTCAGCGGCAGACATCAGATAATCACACGGGTCTAGGCCGGCGGGGCCTGCCTCACAGGGGAGAGGCTCCTCGACCAGAACATACTGCCGCACATCATGCCGGACCGCCGCCTGCGCAAACCCGCCCGCCGGATAAGCCGCCGTACTGTCAGCAGGCAGGGTAAAGGCACGCGGCATCACACCCAGATTCTCGTAAATCCGCACGGCCTCGTCCTGATAGGCCAGCCTGTACTTGGGGCTGTCAATGGTGGTCTCGGTGACAATGTAGCGCACACCAAGCAGGTCCAGCAGGGGCGAGTCGAGCGCGTCGGGGTGACTGGTGTAGATCGGGGCGATGCGGTTGTAGGCCAGATCGTCCTGCGGCTGGATCACCCGCATATAGTCGGCGTACTGGGCCGGTATCAGGCTGTCATAGCCTGCCCCGTCCTGCAGATGGTTCAGCCAGCCGATGTTGGCGTTCATCGTATCGGCGCCCGGCACTTCATAGGGCATGAAACGCCACAGATAGGGGCTGTAGTCGCCGGGCGGCAGATCGGAGCTTCGCCCCATGAGGGTATCCGCCTGAAGGCGGGCGATGGCGGGCGGGGTTACGTCCAGCAGGCGGGGGTCATTGGCCGGATAGAACCCCCATATCGCCCCGCCTAGATCAACTGCGATCAGGATCACAGCCAGCGCCTCCCACAAGGGAAGCCCGCTCGTGCCGTTCGGCAACGGGACAGACAGCCTGCTCAAGGCCAGACGCAGGACCACCCCAGCCGCGATCAGCGTCAGGGCAAAGATCAGCACATTCTGCGCCTCAAAGGAATAGAAAGCCCGCCCGTCCGGGAAGGCCTCAGGGGCAAGCGCCAGCCCCTCAAAGATGCGCTGAACAACCCCTTCGATCTGTCCGTAAAAGGCACGGCTCAACGCCAGCAGGGCCAGCACCGCCGCGCCCCCGCCCACACACGCCCGCGCCAGCACTGAGACAACCCGCCCGGTCGGAATTTGAATGCCGTAGGTGCGCCGGACGGGGGCGGTCTTCTGGGCGTGGAGGCGTTGCAGCCGCTCTGCCCCAAAGCCGGCCAGCACAGCCGCGCTGAGTGTCAGCGGCCACACCCACCGGAAGGGCGAGTGGGACTGGTTGATGAACGGCAGTCCGTAATACAACAGGGCATAGGTCGGCATACCGAAGATGAATGAGACAGACAGCACCGCCAGCACGGCAAACAAAATGCGGTAGGGGCGGCCCGGCCCCTCTGCACCCAGATAGGGATCAGCTTCACGTCCGCGCGTGACACGCCCTGCCACCCAGTGCAGTATGGCGATTCCGGCCAGCGCCATCGGCAACAACCCCAGATACGCGCCGCCCTCCACGTAGTTCTTGACACCCCAGAAGATGGTATGGATCGGCTCGCCGGCGGCATTGACCGTGACGGGTGTCACCTGCCAGCTAAACACGTCAAAGTAGCTGTGGTAAGCCGGATTGCCGAAAACATTGGGCATGAAGAAAGCCAGCACATGGCGGGGCGGATAGGCCCACCCGCGTACCTGTGCCAGCGTGACAGCCCCTTCACGGAAACTGCGGCTGGCCAGTTCATAGGCGGGGATGATCTGGACAGCGCTCAACGCCAGCCCCAGGCCTGCCAATGCCGCCAGCCAGCCGGCACGGACGGCCAGCCAGCGCCATATCCTACGGTCATCTCCTGAGCGGCGCAGGGCAACGGTCTCTGCGATCAAGCGCCACGCGGCGTAGAAGGCCATCACCAGCAGGGTGAAATAGAGCGCCTCGACATGCCCGGCCAGCGCCGCCATCCCCAAACCCAACGCACCCAGCACTACCCACGGCAGGCTGGACGGACGCCCCAGCGCCTTAGCCTGCCGGAGGGTCAGCTCGATCATAGCCAGCTCCAGCGGAAGCCATGCCGCTGTCGCGATGATCATCGGGAAGACGACGCTCACCAAGAAGAAGCCGCTTAACTGATAGGCCATGCCCGCAACCAGTCCGCCCAGCCGTCTCAGCCCCAGCACGCGGACGAACAAGTACATGCTCAGGCCGGCGATCCATAATTGCAGTACCGTGAACCAGCCATAGGCCGAGGCCAGCGGCATGATCCAGAACAGTACCGAAAACGGATACAGCGCTGAACTCTGCCCTGCCGCAAGGAAGGGCGTCCCGGCCAGGATGTATGACTGCCACAGCGGAATCTCGCCGGAGGCAATTGAATCGCGGACAAACTGCTTCCAGACGTAATTCTCAAGGATCAGGTCGGAGATCAGGCCGTTATGCGGCTGGCTGATCCCATACTCATCGGCCAGCGCCCGGTAGGGCTGGAAAGCAAACAGGTTATCTACCGGCAGGATGGTCTTCCCGCCAAGCGTCTGAGGGAAAAACAGGATCAGGGGGACGATCAGCAACAGCGCAGCGATCAGCAGGTCAGGCAGTGCCTTTTGGAGACGGTCCGGCATAGGCTTTCACCCCCACATTCAGAGCGGCCCGGCAAACACCCCCTATTCAGACAGGGGGGTCTGGCTTCTGGCCTTGATCAACTGACAGGCTTCTTCCACAGAGTCGGCGGTTGCTACCCAGTTCAGCCAGAGCGCCTTGTCGAAGATGTTCACGATCTGCCGTGCCAAATGACTGCCGCCCACAAAGACGAACAGCCTCAAGTTCTGAGGCCTGAGGGAGATCAGGCTTTGGGCACGCCCAATCGGGTTGCCGGCTGGAGGCATCGAGGCAATCTCGACAGCATCATAGATCAGGCAGCCATCCCCTTCAAGACCTCTGATCATCTCAGCGCTCTGGGCAAAGGCCGCCTCGATCTCATCCCATGTCAGCGGCGGTACTACCTTAATCTTCACAACAGTCTGCTCATCATTCTCCCAACTTACTTGGTAACCCATGAAACAACAGTCTCCCGTCACAACAAACCAAAAAGCGAACGTTACTCTCCGGACATCCCGCGCAGGTCATAGACAATAAACCCCTCGTTCTCATAGACGACCGGCAAATTGCGGGTGTGCGGCTTTTCGACCACCAGATACGAAGCGCCATACTGCCTCGCAACCTGCCGCACCTCCTCCAGCGAGAGGCTGTAGTACGCCTCAGCCGCGATGGCCTGATTTTCACCGTAGTTGTAGTTGAAACGGGCAACAGCCCCCGGCGCGACTGACTCAAAGCGGCTCTGCCAGTTGGAGAGGTAGTCCGGTGCAAAAGGGATTTCCATGACCTCCGGCAGGGTGGCAATTGTAGAGCGTTGTGAGAAAACGCGCCAGTCTGGAACATAAAAAGACGACAGGTGCGGCGGGGTGATGAAACGGGCATCCTGCGGGGTATTATCTCTGGCCCAGCGCTGTACCTCGACCCACTCCGTATCCGGCCCGTAGAGGTGAAAGCCCGGCTGATACAAGCCGGCCTGACGCGCCAGAAGCACTCCGGCGATCATGCCAACAGCCAGCGTCCCTTGAATGCCTAGCTGAAGCCAGCGCCGCCCCGCCAGCCAGCGCCGCGCCAGCCAGATCAGGCAGGGCACAACAGGCACAACCGACACGATAAACGCCCCCAACAAGACCGCGAAACTGTCGAGGTCAAGGCGGCTCTCCTGATAGATGCGGGCCAGCAGGTTGGCAAAATACAGGTAACCAAACAGGAGCAGGAAGGTGGCCGCCCGGAGGATCTGAAACTGAAGGATGATGGTAATGGGCAGCCAGTACGTCGTGATGACCTGCACCAGCAGGATCACGCCGACCGCATAGACAAAATGGGTCATCGGGCGGTCGTGCTCACCGGAGGGGGCATGCTTCCGACCGGCAAGGAACAGCCCCAGCGTCCCTACCCCGTTGAGGGTATCCATAATGACAAACGGCTGGGGCAGGAACATGTAATAGATGGTGGCCAGCATAGCCCGGCTCGACACATCCAGGACATCGGGCCGAAGCGAGAAGTCAATCGGGCTGTGATTGGTCTTCCAGAACAGAACAGGCCATGCGCCGATGACAAACAACATCAGGCCGACCAGCATATTTCTCCAGCCAACCTGCCGCCAGCGCAGTACACTATCCAGCAGGAACATCGCCAGCACAAAGGTAGCCGAGATGGCGTGCAGGTTGTACATCAGCCCCAGTATCAGATAGGCCAGCCGATAGCGCCGCTTGAGGTACAACACCATGGCCAGCATCAGGAACGGCAGTACGAAGTTCCGGTTGAGCAGGCAGAACTCGATCAGGGTGAAGCCGGGCAGTCCTAGATGGGGGAAGATGAACGCTGTCTGTGTGAACAGGGCAGTCAGCGGGTTCTTGAACAGGGTGATGCTCAGCTCCCACGCCATCCAGAAAGTGAAGTAGGTGGAGAGAAGATGCACCACAAAGACGGCGATCTCCAGCACGCCCAGACGCACAAACGGCTCAAAGGCGAACCAGAAGAAGGAGTAATGATAAAAGCGCAGGTTCAGGAAGTCGTCGTTGGGGTACAGCTCAGGATAGACGCCCTTGAGCAGGTAGGGGATGTGGACGATCTGGTCAAAAGTACCGAAGTGATAGCCTGTGCCCCAGACAGCCAGAAGTGCCGCAACCAGAAACAGTACATGGCGCAGTGGCGCTGAACGGGCAAGGCGGCTGGCAAAGGAGTCGAGCATACTAGTCTGCCTGATGAATGAAGGGGGCGCTGAGCTATTCCACAAACCCGTGTTTACGCAACCAGTGAATCAGCCCTTCCTCGCTTGGCTCGGTGATCATACTGCCGCGGTCAATATTGCGCGGGCTGGCGCCCGGCTCCAGCGGGGCCGGCGGCTCGATGGGCAGGTCCTCACCGGGGCGTGCCACAATGATCGTCGGGACAGACTTAAACCCCGTCCACTCCACGACACGCTGTTCAGCAACCGGATCATCGTCAATGGGGATTTCGCGGCAGGCAATGTTATGACGCTCAAGCACCCGCCGCGCCTTGGCAACATAGGGGCAGTAGCTGTTGCGGACATACATTACAAGCTCTTTGTCAGCGGTCATGTTCGATCTCCCTTGCTGATTCGTGCGGCCAATACGGCTAGGGTGTGCTCGCAGGGGGCGATGCAGGGGCGCTCCCCCCGTCCGGCGCCTCGTTGCGCAGGTAGCACATGATCCCCCGCGCAATGCCGAGAGCGACCACGTCCGGGTGCTGGGTCAGATAGTCTCGATCCAGATACAAAAACCCGATCTCGATGATCGCACCGGGCGTGCCGGGTGCAATTTCGCGGAAGGTGTGATAGTCGGTCATGTCGTAGGTGATGCTGTTGGGCCGGAACTCCAAGCCGGTTGTGGCGGCATAGCGGTTGATCAGGCAACTCACCAGCCGGGCATCTTCCTCCGGCGCGGTTGATTCAGCGAAACTGGCCACCTTGAAGCCGGTCGCCAGCTCGTTGATATACTCACACGAGTCGGCATGAATCGAGACTAACGCCAGTGCCCGGTAACCGTTCAGACGCGGGTCAAACTCGTCAAGCAGGTCAACCGTGTATCCTTGCCCCTGCAGTAACGAAACAACCTGAGAGGCTACCATCTCATTAACCTGTTGCTCTGTCAGGCCGTCCGCACAGACCGAGCCGGGGTCCGACAACCCCGAATCCGGATGCACCCCCCGATGCCCGCTCACAATTCCGATGTTGGTCGGCGGGGCCAGAGGGGTCGGGGTGAGGGCAGGAACTTCGGTCGGCGGGACAAGCGCCGCCCCTGACTGAGTTGCCAGCGCTACCGAAAGCTGGCTCACGGAGCGGGCGGGCAGAAAGGCGTTAGGCGTCCACCATGTGAACAGCGTGGCGCTGATGACCGCGATCAGCAGGATCACCCCCACTGTGCGGACTACCACTCCAAGCTGGATGGCCGCCTGCGGGCGCACCTCAGGCTGAGCTTCTTCTGTCTGAGGCAGGGAGGCCTGAGCAGGCGGTTTAAGCCGTGAATGCGCGGCGTCGCGGTTTCGCTTCCTCCGAACCACGATCAAGCTGGGGGCATCTTCCGGCTCATCAACGACCGGCGGGACGTCCTGCCCGCTGGCCGGCTCCGGCTCTTCCGGCAGGGGCGGAGGGGGAGGCACGGCAGGCAGTTGTAGCGGCGGCAGGTCCTCCAGACGCAACCGGCGGGCAGGCGGCTGAGAGCCGAGGGGCAATTTTCTCTGGGCTTCGTCGCGCTCGCCAAAGGGACGGCGCGTGGACTGATCGTCGCTCATGGGGGTATGATAACGCATGGAAGGCGGATATGCTATTTGTACATAGCAGAACAAAAGAGGGCCTCGCAGACTGCGCGCACCGTCCGGCGGATTTTCGTTGTATAATGAGAGCAGGCTGCTTCCTCTGCTTTCCCCATGCGGGCCTTAACAACTGGCCGGCCAAGAAAGGATGCTGTCTGCCATGTTCAAGAAAAGCCCTCTCTTCTTTATCCTGCTGTTGATCGCAGGTATTCTTGTCATTGTTTACCTGAGCCTCGACGAGTCCCAGAAGCGTACCCTCGCGCATCTGGCCAGACAGATACCCTACCTGCCGGGGCGGTACTACATCTAGCCCCTGCTCACAGCGTGACCGGTTCCTCACAAAGACAAGGAGTTGACCAACAATGGCTGACTATGATGTCATCGTCATCGGGGCAGGCTGTGGCGGGGTGACAGCAGGTGCGATCCTCGCCCGGCAGGGCCGCAAGGTCCTTTTGCTGGAACAGAGCAGTCAACTGGGCGGTTGTTGCTCAACCTTCGAGAAAGAAGGGTATCACTTCGACGTGGGGGCGTCCATTGTTGAAGTGCCGCATCTGATCGACCTGGCCTTCCAGAAGCTGGGTACAACGCTGGAGCAGGAACTGGACATGATCCCCTGCGAGCCGATCTACTCCGTCATCTTGCCGGATGGCCGGCGGGTGGACATCCCCGAAAGCATCGAGGGAACTGCTGAGGCGATCCGGCAGATCGCGCCGGATGAGGTGGACGGCTACTACCGCTTCATAGACCGGTTTGCTGAGTTCATTGATCGGGGCGGCGAGGATTTCTTCATTACCCCCTTGATCGGCGGCGCCGACATGCTGGACCTGATGATGCGCCGCCCGGTGATCGCCGCCTTCCTGCCCTTCTTCATCGCCAGTTATCAGGATGTGGTCAGGCGGTACTTCAAAGACGAACGAGTCCAGCAGATCATGGCCTATCAATCCTACTACGCGGGCCACTCGCCCGACCTCACACCGGGCATTTTTGCGGTGATCCCGTACTCAGAACACAAAGGGCTTTTCTATCCGCGCGGCGGCATGATCAAGATTCCGGAGGCCATTGCCCGTTGTGGGGAGCGATCCGGTATGACAATGAGGTTCAACTCAGCAGTCGAGCGGATCATTGTGCGCAACCGCCGGGCTGTCGGAGTAGTGCTGGCTGACGGCACAGAGATCACCGCCCATGTGATCGTATCGAACATCAACGCTAAGACGCTCTATCTGGAGCTGATCGGTGAGGAACACCTGCCCCCTCTGGCCCGCTACGGCATCAAGAGCTATGAGCCGGCGCTGGCCTGCCCGATGATGTACATCGGTGTAGATTATCAGCCGCCGCTTAACGCCCACCACAGCATCTTTACCGTGCCGATGGCTGAGATGAACGATTCGTACTGGAACAGGTATCGCAAGGGGCTGTTGCCCGACCGGCAGTTTGGGCTGATCTGCTGGCCCACCGCCTCAGACCCCTCACTCGCGCCTAAGGGGCATCACGTCCTTAACCTGATCCTGCAAGGGCCTTACAACCTCAAGGGGACAGACTGGGATCAAATCAAAGAGGGATTCATAGAGGATGTCATCAGCTACCTCTCCAGCTATGCCATCCCTGACCTTGATAAGCATGTGCAGGTGGCGGAAATGTCCAGCCCGCTGGATTTCGAGCGGCGTCTGCGCCTGCCTGCCGGCGGCATCTACGGCCTCCAGCAGGACCTGACCGCTCAGGCCGTCTTCCGGCCCAAGGCCAAGTCACGGGTCATTGACGGCTTGTATCTGACCGGCGCATCCACGCATCCGGGCGGCGGCGTGCCGACCACCATCGGCTCCGGCATGAACGCTGTCGAGTTGATCAACCGCTACGAGCAATAGAGCGGGGCTTCCTCAGGAGCTTGGGCAGAAGACAAACGAGGGGCGGCTCATGTGAGCCGCCCCTCCGTTTCAGCCATCCATACCGTCAGGCACGCTACAATTCCGACGTACAGTACGGACAGCGCTTGGCCTTGATCGGGATGGTCGAGAAGCAGAATGGGCATTCTTTGGTGGTCGGCTCGGCAGGAGGCGCTTCCTTTGGAGCACGCAGTCTGTTAAACCCCTTGATCAGGAAGAACACCGCCAGCGCTACGATCAGGAAGTTGATGATGGTGTTAATGAACAAGCCATAGTTGATCGTCACCGCACCAGCCGCCTGTGCCTCGGCTAGAGACGCATACGGCCCCGGATTGGCCGCGCCGCCCTGAAGCACCACAAACAGGTTGGCGAAATCCACCTTGCCGAGCAACAGGCCAATCGGCGGCATGAGGACATCGTTGACCAGCGAGTTCACAACAGCCCCAAAGGCCGCACCGATAATGATACCAATCGCCATGTCGAGCACGTTGCCCCGCATGGCGAATTCCTTGAACTCCTTCAGCATAGCTCTTCCTCCTCGTAAGGTGACGGCTGGCAGGATCAAGCGAGCCAGCTTTTTGATTATGGGCCTGCAAGGGCCAGCCTACAAGCCGCAGGGCCGCCGTTAAGACGGCAGGGCCTGACAGGGAGGGCCTGTCAATACCACCCCAGCCTTCTGAACAGCACCAGCAACGCGCCGGTGACCACTACCATTAGGCCCAGCACAAACGGCACACCCCATGCCTGCCCAAATGGAGGCCACGTCTGCACAAAGTTCATGCCATAGAATCCGCCGATGACGGTCATCGCGCCAATGATCAGCGTCAGGACGGTGAGCCGATTCACCACCACATTGAGGCGGTTGGACACGGCTGACATGTACAAGTCCATGATTCCTGTCAGCGTATCACGGAAGGTGTTGACCATGTCGGCAATCCACATCAGGTGGTCGGCTACATCGCGCAGGTAGTAGTGCAGGGCCTCCCGATCCATGAAGAGCGGGTTGTGATGTATAAGGTTGTTGAGGATGTCACGCTGGGGCCACACAACCCGCCACATCTCAATTAACGCCCGCTTAAGCCGAAACAGGCGTGCCAGCATCTCTTGGCGCGGCTCGATCAGCACCTCATCCTCAAGCTGTTCGATCTCCTCTGCCACGTTGTCCAGCAGAGGAAAGTAACTGTCTACCGCCGCATCCATCAGCACATACAGCAGGTAGCTGGGCGACATCGCCGGCACCGGCCCGGCTTGGCTGAGCCGGCGGCGGGTCTGATCAATGACCTGCGCCCCATCGGCGTGGACGGTGACGACGTAGTTGTGCCCGACAAACACATCCAGCTCGTGGAACTCCGGCCCCTCCGGGCCGCTGTTTCCGGGGTTCAGGATGATGAACAGACAGCCGGTGTACTCCTCGATTTTGGGGCGCTGTTCATGGTTACGGGTGTCCTCAACAGCCAGCGGATGGAACTGGAACACCTCGCTCATGACCTGCACATCGGCATCGGTCGGGCCGGTCATATCCACCCAGAGAGTGCCTGTTTCCGACGCAAGCAATGTCTGCCAGTCGGGCGTGTCTATTTCGTGGTGTCCTTGCGGGTCAAAGAAGGTAATCTTCATGGCGCGGCAACCTCCCCCTGCTATTTATACAACAGAGGCGCAGACGGCAAAAGCAGGCTGTCTCACCCAAAAGCGGCTCAGCCTGCCCGTCGTATCAGCTAGGGGCAGGCTGAGCCGTTCCTGTCATTCACAGCAGACACTGCCGGATGATCGTGCCGCCGGCTGGCCGAAGAGGGGATTCACCCTCTGATGGTGCGGCTTTATTCAGCCGTTCCACTCATACGCGCCAATGTCGGGCCGTCCGCCGCGCGGATTCCCGTCCAGATCGAAGGCTGGAGCGCCCTCAGCAATGCCGGCATCAATAGCCGGACTGCCCGGCATGAGGTGGAGATCAGCCTCCAGCCAGCCCGACACAAACAGCGGATCGTCAGCCAAATCGCCCAGACTGCCGCTGAACTGCCCCCATGTGCCGTCGGCGATCTCCTGCCGAGAGAACCACGGGTCGCGGCCTGTTACAAACTCCGCCTCGATCTCACCGTCTTCGCGGCTGAAGAACAGATTGCCCCCCTCACGCGCCAGTGTCACACCCGCACCCAGATAGATGCCGGTCGGCTCACCCACATTCGGGCCGGTATTGAAGGCAAACAGGTTGTTGATCAGCGTCAGCGTAATGGGCGCTGAAACGCCGTTCGTGGAATCGCCGGGATAGGCGAAGGTGGCGGCATAATCCCGCGCCGCGAAGGAGGCGTCCCACATATTGTAGGCAATGGTGTTGTTGACCACCTCGTACACTCCGGGATAGGCGCCGATCATGAGCGGGTTGATGCCATGCCCCCACACGATGTTGTTTTCCATCCGTCCGCCGGCCCACAGCTTGATCCCCTGCAAGTGATTGCGGTAAACGCGGTTGCGCTGGACAAGGATAGACTCCACATTGCCGTCCCAATCACGTGAGTTGAGGTCAATCCCGTCACCGCCGTTGTCGTGAATGACGCACTCCGTGACCTCGATGAACTGGCCGCGTTCAACAGCCAACCCGTCTGAGCCGAAGGACGCTTCCTGACCCTGCATGCCGGCACCGGTGATCTCCAGCCGGACGAAGATCATCTGATTACACGGCCCCGGCGTACAGTCCACCGCTGTAAAGATCGAGTCATGGACTCGGCTGTCCTCAAAGATCACATTTTCAACCGGCCCAAACATTGGGTCTCCGCCTGACTCACCCACCGTGAAGTGGACGCCTGCCTCGCCCCCGCCAATATCGAGATGGCTGAGGATCACATGATGATTGCCGCCCTCCAGCGAGATGCCCCAGATGGTAAAGCGGGTCAGGGTGAAACCTGCCACGTAGACATGGGATACTCCCTGTTTCAGGATCAGGATACTGGAGGCCGTGCCCTGACCATCGAGGATGACCTGCTCACCGGGGTAAGCCGCCAGCGTGATCGCGCCCCCCTCCGGCAAGCCGCCGGCTTCCATGCTGACCTCAGCGGGGACAGCGTAAGTCCCAGCCCGGAAGCAGACGGTATCGCCGGGGAGGGCAGAGGCAACAGCATGGGCAAAGGTAGCCCATGGTGCATCCGCTGTGCCGGCATTCTCATCACTGCCGTCAGGAGCGGTGAAGCGGTTACACTGGGAAGGGTCAACCCATGTGTCGGGAGACCCGTCGGTCTGCGGGGCGGCGCCCCCCTGTGTGGGGATGAGCGGAGCTTCGGCATCGGCTGACTGCGAGGGAGGGGCAGAGGATGGGGCAGCAGTAAGAGGGAGATTACAGGCAGACAGCACCACCAAACACACCAAAAACCCTAGAACTACTAAAGTGCGGCGCATGGTTTACTCTCCTGTGTAGTGCGCACCTAACTCCTCTACAATTACAACCGAAGCGGCAGGATGTCAAACGGGGCAGGAAGAAAAGGCCTGTGTTTGCTTTCGACTCTGCGGATTGCTTACGTTATAATCCAACTCGATCTCAGGAGCGGGGAGTGACAACGCTCCTGTTCTTACACCTGTATCTATACATAAATTGCGGGCAGGGCACACATGTACATTTTGGGAATCTCCTGTTACTATCACGACTCGGCGGCGGCAATCCTCAAAGACGGCGAACTAGTAGCGGCGGCGGCAGAAGAGCGCTTCTCCCGCAAGAAGCATGACAGCGGCTTCCCGCATCTCGCTATTGAATACTGTCTGCGGGAAGCCGGCATCACGCCCGACGAGCTTGATTATGCCGTCTTTTATGAGAAACCCCTGCTGAAGTTTGAACGCATCCTCTTGAGTTCATTGCAGACTTACCCGCGCTCGATCTCGTTCTTCCGCGAGTCGATGATCACGTGGTTCAACGAGAAGCTGTGGATCAAAAGCCAGCTCCTCGACAAGCTGAAAATCCCGGCCGGCAAGCTGTTATTTGCAGAACATCACATGTCGCACGCGGCGAGCGCCTTCTTTTGCTCCCCCTTCGAAGAGGCCGCCGTCCTGACCATTGACGGTGTCGGCGAATGGGCCACAGCCACCATCGGCTCAGCGCGTGCCAACTGGAACGGACAGGGCGACAACTCAATAGACCTGTTCGGCGAGATTCGCTTCCCTCACTCAGTGGGACTGCTCTACTCAGCCTTCACCGCCTATCTCGGCTTCGAGGTGAACGAAGGGGAGTACAAGGTGATGGGCATGGCTCCCTTTGGTGAGCCAAACTATCTGGATCAGGTATACCGGCTGGTGAACATCGCCGACGACGGCAGTTTCACCCTGAATATGGACTATTTCTCCTATCACTACTCACCGCGCTACACCTACAACCGCAAGTTCGTTGACCTATTCGGGCCGCCGAGAGTGAAGGAAAGCGAGTTCTTCACCCCCAAGACGCACCCCGACCGTGACGGCCAGGCCGCGCGTGAGAATCAACGTTATGCCGACATTGCCGCCAGCATTCAGGCAGTGACCGAAGAGATCATGATCAAGATGGCCCGTCATGCCTACGAGCGCACCGGGTCAAAGAATCTAGTCATGGCCGGCGGCGTGGCGCTCAACAGCGTCGCAAACGGGCGCATCCTTGAAGAGACCCCCTTTGAAGACCTCTTCATCCAGCCCGAAGCCGGTGATGCCGGAGGGGCGCTGGGCGCGGCCCTGTATGCCTATCATATCCTCCTCCAGAAGCCGCGTAAGTTCGTGATGGAGAACGCCTACTATGGCCGGGCCTACACGACAGGAGAGATCAGAAAAGTACTGGACGAACAGGGTGTGCGTTATGAGGAAGTGGACGACGATCAAACCCTGATCGCCCGCACCGTGGACACCCTCGTCAACGGCGGGGTGGTCGGGTGGTACCATGGCCGCTTCGAGTGGGGGCCGCGTGCGCTCGGCAACCGAAGCATTCTGGCAGACCCGCGCCGCGAAGAGATGAAACAGATCGTCAACCTCAAGATCAAGTTCCGCGAGCCGTTCCGCCCCTTTGCCCCCGTCGTGGCCGAAGAGGACGCCCCCCGCTTCTTTGAGATGGGGAAATATGAGGGCCAATCCACGCCGCGCTTCATGCTGGTAGTACGCCCCATCCTGCAAGACAAGCAGTCCGTCATTCCGGCTGTGACGCACGTCAACGGGGGCGGACGTTTACAGGCCGTCCGCCCGCACGATAACCCCCTCTACTATGGGGTAGTCAAACAATTCGGTCAGGCAACCGGCGTACCAGTCCTTCTGAACACCAGCTACAACCTGCGCGGCGAACCGATTGTGACCACTCCCCAGAACGCGCTTAACACGTTCCGCAAGGGTGCATTGGAACTGCTGGTCATGGACCGTTTCCTCATCTACAAGGACGGGGCAAACGGTCAGAAGGCCGGCAGTTAGGCAGACAGAAGAGATGCAATCTACCTAATACGCTTTGGATGGTGAGATCATGATCCAGTTTTTCAAGAATATGGCCAACAATCTGGGGATCGTGGGGGAGTTTCTGAAGTTCCTCTGGTCTCGTAAGCTGTGGTGGCTTATCCCAATGGTGGTGGTGCTGTTGCTGTTTGCCTTCCTGTTGATCTTTGCGTCCTCATCCGGCATTGGGCCGCTGATCTACACGCTTTTCTAGAGGGCACAGGCGGCAAGACTCAACAGGGGCGGCTGTCATGGCCGCCCCTGATGCACATCTTTTTGGCCTTGCATAGAGGACATTCGTCCGGCGGCCTTTTCCCCCTGCCGCTCAGTGACCACCCCAAAGGCCGGATACATCCCGCCTGCCTCGTAACTCCCGCCGCCCGCTCTAGACAAACCAGCCCCTATCCTGTATGATGAGGGCCAGAGGGGACATCCCCTGCACGGTTGAGATAGATCAACCGCCTGCTACTGAATAGTTAAGGAGCAAAGAAAATCATGAGCCGACGACTTGTGCTGGCGCTGATCGCACTGGCCAGCCTTTCCCTGCTGATCATGGCCTGCCAGCCCCCCACTCAAGATGCCGGGCCGGCGCCAACGCTCACCTCACTGCCGCCTGAACAGATCGCCAACCCGGCTTCCGTCTACTGTGTAGACCAAGGGTATCAATTAGAGATTCGGGAGGATGAGCAGGGCAACCAGTATGGCGTGTGCATCTTCCCTGACGGCACAGAGTGCGAGGAGTGGGCTTACTTCCGGGGCGAATGTGCACCCGGCACACCCGCCGCAAACATAGGGCTGGCTAACCCGGCCTCAGTCTACTGCGAGGAGCAAGGCAACCGGCTGGAGATTCGGGAGGATGAGCAGGGCAACCAGTATGGCGTGTGCATCTTCCCTGACGGCACAGAGTGCGCGGAGTGGGCTTACTTCCGGGGCGAATGCGCACCCGGCACACCCGCACCCTGAACAGTTGACCCGCCGGGCAAAGCAAACGGGGGCAGGGATAACCCTTGCCCCCATGCCAATGTCCGTTGCAGATGAGCTTACACCTAGAATAGATGGAACAACCCCTGTCCGCTCAGCGCAAACAAGGCCGCACCAGCGTAAGTCGGGATGGCCGCCGTCCAGATGTAGCGCCGTAACGGCACCTTGTATACCCCGCCGACAACGCTGACGAGCTTTGGCCCGTAGCCCGGCACAAACCGCGCCCCCAGTAAAAACCAGACCGAGTCGGCAGGGAAGTTCCCCAGCCCGAAAGGCAGACTGCGCCGCCGTTCCTCGAAGTTTGAAAGGTTGTTGATCCCCTTGCCCAGATAGTATTCCACAATGGCCGCCGCCAGATTGCCTGTGCCGGCCACCACTGTCCCCCACAGCGACCCAAACAGCGCCCCGTTGATCAGCGTCAGCGGCTCAGAGGGGATCGGGGAGAGGCCCAGCACCCCGTACAGGGCGATCATCACCACTGGCGCAAATAGGCCGGCCTGAGCTACCCAATCCCTGACGGCTTCCTCATGCCGGGAGGCAAAGAGCACCAGCCCGATAGATAACGCTACGCTGGCCGCTATGATCAGGGCTGTCTGCAGGGCTTCCCGGCCTGTCCTTTTGCCTTCTGCCTTCGGACACTCCTCCGTTTGGAAAGGCCGCTCCTCAGTGGAGATCAGTTCAGGTTCGCGGGTTTTGTTCATACAGCTCCTGTGTTTCAGAACTGGTTGACACATAATGGGGGTAAGCTTACCGCCTGATGCCGATCAGGGCAAAAAAAATCGAACAGGTATCAACAAAAAGCGGGGGTACTCACTGCTGTACCCCCGCCCTCAGTATGGTCTGGTCTCTTAATGCGCCAGCGGGATCGTCTCAACAACCAGCGGCGTAGGCATGAAGATCAAGATGAACACGATCAGCATCAGCACACCCAGCGCCTTGCGCCTGCTGTCCAAGGCGGTGATCTCATCCAGCACAGGGGCGTGATTGCGCAACAGCACCATGGCGAAGATCACCCAGACCCACCAGCCGCTCCAGCCGAAGTTCAGGCCCAAGACCCCCAGCTCGCTCAGCGAGCCAGCCGTGCCGAGCACCACCAGCGCCGCGATCACCGGCAGGCGGGCCAGCCTTGCCTTTTCACCAAACAGGCCGTACAGCACATGGCCGCCGTCAAGCTGGCCGATAGGCAATAGGTTAAGCGCCGTCACCAGGAAGCCCGCCCAGGCCGCGAAGGCCACCGGGTGTATCCACACATCGAGGTTGCCGCTGGGCAGAACCCGGCCAAAGACGAGATACTTGATCGCCAGATAGGCGATTGAGTTGCCCTCGTGAAAGATGGTGACAGCCGCCCCTTCTGCTGAGCGTAAACTTGGCGGCAAGTCAGCCAGCCCTGACTCGATTGTCCCAACCTGCGAGAGCAACAGCCCGACTACCATCACCGGCACGGCCACGATCAGGCCGGCCAGCGGGCCGGCAATGCCGATGTCAAACTGCACCTTGCGGTTGGGAGCCGGCTCACGCATGGCGATCACCGCGCCAAGAGTCCCCAGAATGTTGAACGGCAGGGGAATGAAGAAAGGCAGGGTAGTCTGCACCTTGTTGAGGCGTGCCACAATGTAATGCCCCATCTCATGTGCGCCAAGTATACCCAGCAATGCCAGCGTGTACAGGACGCCGGTTGTCACCGCTGAGCTGAACTGTGCGGCAGTCGGCAGGAGGTCTGCGGGCGGGTTGGTCAGAGTAGCCCCCGTCAGACGGTAGAGCAGTGCATCCAGAAAGGGGACATACAGCTCACCCTGCACCCCAACATAGAACACGCTCACAATGGTAGCCAACAGCAGGATGATCGCCGCCCAGGGCGTGCGCCGCTTCTCGCGCCCATAGACGACCGGCAAGGCCCGGATCACATCCAGCCCGTCCTCGCGCCGAAACAGCGGCGTGTACCCGACTGCCTCAAACAGGGGGCGCAGGCGTTTGAAGGCCGCCTCAGAGTCCATGGTCAACCGGCCCCGGATGCGGATCGGGGAGCGGGCATCGCCCAGCGTGACATCCTGAATGGCCATCACCTCAGCGGCGGCACGGCGCAGTACCTCCGACGCATCCGGCGGCAGGCCGGGCGTGAGCATCCCGGCGGGCAGGTTCGTGCGGTTATCAGATGTTGTCTCGTTCATGATGATGATTGTACCGCACAGAAGCAGGGAGAGGTTACTGTCAGGCCGCTTTTTCAGCAACGCCTATTCCGGCGGGGCATACCATGCCACACCCAGCGCCCCCGGCCCGGTGTACACACTTAACGCCGGGCCGACATCCCCGACAATCAACGTCTCGATGTCAAGGGCGGCCTTGAGTTCCTCAGCCAGCTCACGGGCGTACTGATCATGCAGGGCATACATGACGCTCACACGCAGAGCACGCTTGCCGCGCCCGCCCTCCAGGGCCATATCACGCAGGGCGGCAAAGGCGCGTGTGCGGGTACGATGGCGCGAGTGGGGAACAATCGCGCCATCTCTGATGGTCAAGACCGGTTTGATGTCCAGCAATGTACCCAGCATGTGAGTCGCGACACCCACGCGCCCGCCTTTGTACACGTATTCGAGCGTGTCCAGCACGAAGTAAGTCTGCATCCGGTCACGCATGTCGGCCAGGCGGGCCAAAATGTCATCCGGGCTGGCGCCCTGACGGGCCATCCGTGCCGCCTCATAGACCATCAGGCCCTGCGACAGCGAAAATGAGCGGGTGTCAAACAGACGGATGTCAGCTTCCGTCAGGAGTTTGGCCGCCTGCTGAGCCGATGAAAACGTCCCGCTCCCCAGACTGGTGATGTGGATCGAGAGGATGGTAGCACCAGGAAACTCCTCCAGAATGCGGCGATAGACGATCTGGAAGTCGCCAATAGAAGGCTGGCTGGTCGTGGGGAGGGCATGGTTTTCAGAAAGGCGCGCAAAAAAGCCGGCGCTGTCCAGCTCAAAATACTCACGCAGGGCCTCCTGCCCAAAGATCACATAGGCAGGCACCATCGTGATGCCGTATTCGTCCACGATCTCCCTAGGCAGGTTCGTATTGGCATCCGTAACGATCTTGATCAAGCTCTACACTTCCTTTGGGACATACCAGCACAGGCCGATGGTACCCGGCCCGGCATGAACACCAATAGCCGGCCCGGCCTGAGCGAACAGGTACATCTCAGTTTCAAAATGCGGACACAATTCATCAGCCAAAGCGCGGGCTTCCTCTTCACAGGCGGCATGGATCACACCGAAGAAGACGCCCCGCTTCCCTTGTAACTCGGCCAGGGCAATGTCGCGCAGGGCGGCCAGAGCACGCTTGTGGGTTCGTTCCTTAGAATAGGATTCTACCGTGCCGTCAGTCATTCGGAGAATCGGCTTGATGTCCAGCAGTGTACCCAGCAGGTGGGACGCCCTCCCGATCCGCCCGCCTTTGGCTAGATAATCCAATGTGGCCGGCACAAAATAGATGCGCATCCCGTCACGCATGGCTTCCAGTTGAGCCATCACGGCGTCAATATCCGCGCCCGCCCTGACCATCTGGGCCGCCTTGAGGACCATCATCCCCAGACCGGCAGAGATCGAGCGCGTGTCGAAGACACGGATGTCCGCAGTTGGAAAGGCCGCCGCCGCCGGCCTGGCCGAGCGGACTGTGCCGCTGACTTCCGAGCTGGGGTGGATGCACAGGATGGTGGCTTTCGGGTCCTCTCGCAGTATCTTGGCGAAGACCTCCTCAAACTCACCCACACTTGGTGCACTTGTCTTGGGCAATATCGGGGAGATGGCCTGCCGCCGGTAGAACTCGGTCGAGCTGATCTCAAAGACATCCTTGAGGGACTCTTCGCCAAAGATCACGTATTGAGGCACAGTAGGAATGCCATACTCGTCCAGAGTCTCCTGAGGCAGGTTGGCCGTCGTGTCGGTCACAATCCTGATCGCCATGCAATTCCTCGTTTCGTTGAAAATGGCCTGCTCACCTGACCGCGTCTCAGCCCTCCGGGGAGTACCAACAGACCCCGATTGTCCCCGGCCCGGTGTGGACACCAATACCCGGCCCCAGCTCGGCGAACAACAGCACCTCCGGCTGAAGCTTCTCCCGCCACGAGTCAGCCAGCCGGCGGGCATCCGCCTCGCAGACGGCATGCACAATGCCCAAATGGAGGCCTTTCTTGCCCTGCGCCCCCTTGGTGACCAGCTCATCAAGGGCCGCCAGCGCTCGTTTGCGGGTCCGATGGCGTGCGTAAGCCTCGACAACCCCGTTGCGCAGGGTCAGTATAGGCTTCATGTCCAGCAGAGTGCCAACCAGATGAGCCGCCTTGCCGATCCGCCCGCCCTTCGCCAGATACTCCAGCGTATCTACCATGAAGTAGGCCTGCATCTTATCCCGCATGTCCTCCAGCCGTGCGGCGATCTCTTCATACGATGCGCCGGCATGGGCCATACGGGCCGCCTCTGCGACCTGAAGCGCCTGACCAATGGAGCAGGAGCGCGTGTCAAACAGGCGGATGTCCAGCTCTGGCAACAGGCCTGCCGCCTGACGGGCTGATTCGAGCGTGCCGCTGAGGGTGGAGGAAATGTGGATCGAGAGGATCGCCGCTCCCGGATTCTCGGCGGCCACCTGACGATAGACCTTCTCAAAGTCACCGACGGAGGGCTGGCTGGTTCTGGGCAGGATGGGGCTGGCGATCATACGCTGGTAAAACTCCGAGTCGCTGATCTCAAACCGCTCGA
This sequence comes from Anaerolineae bacterium, assembly GCA_034435015.1. Lineage (GTDB taxonomy): Bacteria > Chloroflexota > Anaerolineae > Aggregatilineales > UBA3940 > DAOTYH01. The sequence goes on from DAOTYH010000076.1 coordinate 25,585, forward strand.
TCCACGTCTGATCGCCAATCGTTACGGCTATCGGCGCCATCGGGATATTGTATTTGTCCACAATATCCTGGGGAAGATTTGAGTCGGTATCCGTTACGATCTTAATCAAGGGAGCCTCCTGAAATCATATTGGAAGTTGCGGGCATCGCTGTAATATGCCCGATAACTACAGGCGGGCAGACCACCCCCTTCACGGGCGGCATGTCATCACCGGCCTCAACGGAACGGGCATTGTCAGCAGATCAGTTTACCCGCTCAGGCGGGGGACATACCATGCCACGCCAATGGCGCCCGGCCCAATGTAAACCCCCAGCGAGGGCGCAATCTCACCCACCAGCAGGACCTCCGGCTGGACAGCCTGCTGGAGTTCGTCGGCCAACCGGCGGGCATCTGCTTCACAATCCGCATGCATGATCCCGACTTGCAGGCCGCGCCGCCCATAATCTCTGGCCGTTTCAACTACCATATTCCGGATGGCGTTGATGGCCTGTGGACGGCCATGCTGGCGGCTGTGAACGTCCACGACCCCTCCATTCAGGGTCAAGATAGGTTTAGCACCCAGCAGTGTACCCAGCAGACGGGCCGCCCGTCCGATGCGCCCGCCCTTAGCCAGATACGTTAGTGTATCCAGCGTAAAGTACAATTGCATCCCATCGCGCATTTCACCCAGCCGCTTCAGGATGGCGTCCATATCCTTACCCTCACGGGCCATAACCGCCGCCTCACGAACCATCAGGACATGCCCCATTGCGGCTGAGCGCGTATCAAACAGGCGGATGTCTGCCTCAGGTAACATCATAGCCGCCTGCCGGGCCGACTCAATCACACCGCTCAACAGGCTGGAGATGTGCACCGAGAGGATGGCCGCTGTCGGGTCGTCTGCCAGCAGACTGCGGTACAGCGCAACAAAGTCCGTAACCGACGGTTGAGCCGTGCTGGGCAGTTCGGGTGATGAGATCAGCCGCCGGTAGAACTCACTAGCCGTCAGATCAACGCCATCGCGCAGTGCTTCAGCCCCAAAGATCACATAGGCTGGAATAACTGTGATACCGTACTCGTCTGCAATGTCCTGAGGAAGATGGGCAACTGAGTCAGTGACGATCTTGATCATAGAGGGCCTCACGTGAAGGTAGTCTGCGCGGCTACTGTAGTAAGTATAACACAGGCTTGGCGCTGGGGGTGACGAAATCCGGCGGGAGAGAAAGAAGTTCTGCCGGCCTCTTCTCTCTTCTTCCCGTCCCCGACATACAGGATAACAGGGTATAATTCCCGCAAAACATCCCAGCGGAGAAAGAGTGCTATCCATGCAAAATATTTTGGTCACCGGCGGGGCAGGGTTTATAGGCAGTAACTTTGTGCGCTACATGCTCGACCGGTATCCCGCCTACCATATTGTGGTGTTTGACAAACTGACCTATGCGGGCAGCCTCGACAACCTGGAGGCGGTCTCCCAGAATCCGCACTACAAGTTCATTCGGGGCGACATTGCCGACCGCGGAGCAGTTGCCCGTGCACTGGAAATGAATCGGATTGACACGGTCGTCAACTTTGCCGCCGAAACACATGTGGATCGCAGTATCCTCAACCCTGACGCCTTCATTCAGACTGACGTGGTAGGCGTATACGTGTTACTTGATGAGAGCCGCAAGCACGGCGTTGAACGCCTGCTCCACGTCAGCACCGATGAGGTATACGGCTCGATTGCAGAGGGCTGTTTCCGCGAGGGCGACCCGCTTGAACCCAACAGCCCTTATGCCGCCAGCAAGGCAGGCGGCGAGTTGATGGTACGAGCCTACCATGTGACATACGGCCTCAACACAGTGGTCACGCGCGGCAGTAACACCTACGGCCCCTACCAGTATCCGGAGAAGCTCCTGCCGCTGTTTATCACCAATGCCATAGACAATGAACCCCTGCCGCTCTACGGCGACGGGATGCAGGTGCGCGACTGGCTGTACGTGGAAGATCACTGTGCAGGGATTGACTGCGTGCTTCATCATGGGCAGGCGGGCGAGGTCTACAACCTCGGCGGCGAGAACGAACGCCGCAACATAGAGGTTGTGCGGCAGATGCTCGCCCTGCTGGGCAAGCCGGAGTCGCTGATCCGACCGGTCGCTGACCGGCCCGGCCATGACCGGCGCTACGCCCTCGACAACAGCAAGATTCGTGCACTAGGGTTCACCCACCGTTACACCTTCGAGCAGGGGCTGGAAGAGACGGTCAGATGGTACGTCAACAATGAATGGTGGTGGCGTAAGATCAAAAGCGGGGAATACCGCGCCTACTATCAGGCCCAGTATGGGAAGCGGCTGGGAGGATAAGGGAAAGCAGGATGCGTATTTTCATTACCGGCCATCGGGGACAATTAGGCAAGGCACTGACAGCCCGCTTGAACAGCCATACGCTGGCAGGCGGCGATCTGCCCGACTGGGACATGACCAACACGGCACAGGTGCTTGACACACTGCGTGACTTCCAGCCGGAGATTGTGATTCACGCGGCGGCCCTGACGGCTGTAGATTACTGTGCCGAGCATCCTGAGGAAGCAGTCAAGGTCAACGGCGTGGGGACATACAACGTGGCGCTGGCCTGCCGTCAGCTCGGCGCACGGCTGACGGCCATCAGCACCAATGAAGTGTTTGACGGACAGGCCAGCCGCCCCTATCAGGAGTACGATCTGCGCAGGCCGATCAACCCCTATGGATATTCTAAGTTCGTTGCCGAGCAGGTCATTGAGCGGATCGCCCCCCACTACCAGATCGTCCGCACAGCATGGCTGTACGCGCCCGGCGGGACAAACTTCATCCACAAGATCATCGCCCGCGCACGCTCAGGTGAGCCGCTGAGGGTGGTGACAGACGAGGTAGGCTCGCCGACCTACGCGGCTGATCTGGCTGACGGGCTGGCACGGCTGGTCGAGCTGGGCCGCCCCGGCATCTACCACCTGACAAACGCAGGGGCCTGCTCACGCTATGAGTTTGCCTGCGAGATACTGCGGCTGGCCGGGCTGGGTGAAGTGCCGGTTGAGCCGATCACGCTGGCTGATTTTTCGCGCCCCTCTACCCCGCCGCCCTACGCGCCGCTGGCTAACGTCTTCGCGGCGGCGGCGGGGATCACTCTGCGCCCCTGGCAGGAGGCGCTGGCAGAGTACATCCGAGAGCACTGCCCCGCTTAAGCCAGCTTGTTTGCTATGTCTCCCTCGAACGTCATGCTTTTACTGGCTCTATTTTACCGACAACTCTCATCAGGCAGACTACCGAAGAACCGCGCGGAGATTCTATGCAACACTTCCCAGCGGTCGGCATTTGAGTCGTCGAAGCGGTCCTTGTGGAGCCAGGCTGTGTAGTTGTCGGCGGCTTGCCGGTAGGGATACCAGCCTAGACCCTTCAGTTGGTCTCCGCGTTCGTCGAGCAGCACTGAAGCAAACTCTTCCATCTCCTCCGCTGAGGGCATCCGATTCCAGAGATCGGTATATTCATTATCTACAAAGGTCTGAATCAAAACGATGGCCTGAGGTCTTCGGCCAGTCCTGGCTGGAGGAGCAGAGGCATATCGGCGCAGACGCTCATCAAGGCAGGCAAGTTCGGCTCGAATCGTTGCCATTCGGTCGTTGGTTGGCGGGCCATAGCAGTTGCAGACCACATCGAAGGGACTGTAACGGCCTTCCGGGGTGCTGACGAAGGGATACACGAGATGATTTTCGTAATCGAGTACCCCTGTCAGGCACTCGTCCGACTCTGCCCACCCCATTGTGATATCTTCTCCGTAAACGCGGACGTTGGCATCGGAGAAGATTTCTTCGGTGATCTGACGATAAAAAGCCTTTAGGCGCTCTGGACCGGTTTTCTCAGGGTGCCAGAGCGGTTCATGGAACGAGTAGATGGCAAACGTCTGCGCGAAATATGCGGGATGGTCCTTCAAAAAGCCGAGAAAGACAGCCCCGACCGAGTCCGGATAACGCTCTCGATCTAACTGCCATTCGTTTCTCTCTTCGTCCCATCGCCAGATTGATTGTTCAGCATCTGGGTCCCAAATCAGCGGGATGATTCGAAGGCCGTATCGCATTGCCGCCTCGTAAGTCGCCCGCCAGTCACCCCCGTCAGCGTCAAGTTCCACTAGTACCGTATTGATACCCAGCCGCGCCAACAGATCGAAGTCCTCAATTTCTGCAAAATTCACCCCATGGATGAGGTCTTTGTTATCGGGCTTACCGGATTCGGCCTCCGGCATGGAATGGTACGTCCCACAAGTGGCAGTGGGCAACGGTGTCGCGCGGGGCACGGATGTTGAAGTTGGGGTTGAAGTTGGCACAGACGAAGGCGCGCAGGCGGATAATCCTAGGCCTGCGCCCGCTATACCTACGAACTTGAGAAAATCTCGCCGTGTGACTTTTTCGGGCTTGCTACCTGCTATAGTGTCCTCCGCTTCACGTGCTATGCCGCCCAGTGGATAAATGAGCAGATATTTAAGGCTGTTGGGAGCCGCTCCTGCACGAGAATATTCACGACGTTACCCGCTCCCGAAAGATGCGCCCCGCACGAGCATCGGCCTGAACTCAGACCTCATCCATCGGCACGATCTCGATCTGGGTCACAATCTGCCCGCCGCGGATGGTGACCACTGGGTCCAGCCGGCACCGATACTTGATCTGGAGCGCCTCCAGCTCCCGTTGGAACTGTTGCATGCGTTCAAGACGCTTGGCGCGTAGAAGCTCCTGCGCCTCTTCCAGAGAAAGGTCTGCCGGGCCGCTGTCCGGTTGATCTGAATTGGGGAGCATGAGACCTCCTGAAGCCGACAGAGAATAAGAGGGGCAGGACAGCCTGCCCCTGAGTCTAGAGCGCTTTGGTCAGCTTGGTGTAGAACCAGTTTGTCGGGGTAGTCACACACAGATAGACGTCGGTCTGGGCGCCATTACTGTCTATCAGGCCAATGAAGCCGGCCCCCAGAGTAGCTGGGCTACCAAAGACGGAATCAAGCTGGGCCTTGGTGGGCGGGTTACTGACAGACGCGGTGTACAACTGGACGCTGACGCCCTGCACATCCAGCAGACCGCCGGCGGTCAGGACAGCCATCAGGTTGCCGGCATCATTGCGCCACTCCTGCAGAGGAGCGGTCTGGCTGGCCGCGCCCTGAATCATCAGCGGCACCACGGTAGGCGATCCGGCCTTGAGCACGCTGGCGCCCCCCTCAGAGTAGATGGCGTAGTTGGCGGTGGCGCCGAG